>CASEYW010000209.1 GCA_949292215.1 uncultured bacterium | reverse complement strand
GATGTTCCTCGGATCCTCCTGTTGTAATATTGCAGAAAATTCCACCTTTGCAAGGCCACTGGACTTTGCATGCAGATTAAACCCAAGTTTCCACGCTTTTGCGGAAGCGTGCGCTACCGAAACGCTGGGCGCTTACATATATTCACAGTTTTTTCAACGTATAGTTTCGGAAAAAAATGAAAATGCCCGGCGTCAGTGCCGGGTTTCGGGATTTCAGCGCAGTTCGGAGGTGTAGTACCATTGCGCTTTCACCGTGTCGCTTCCGTGAACTCCGGTGTTGGAGAGGGCGGCCGTGTGACCGTCGTAATAGAGCATGTTCAGCCGCTGCTGATGACGGTACGTGGCGCTGTTGTAGTGTCCGGACGCGCCGGTTTCGCCGTATTGCAGCCAGCGGGCGTAGTCGCTGTTGTCGTAATTCAGCAGCGCCGCCATGCCGTCCATGAACTGAAAGTGTTTGGAAGCATTCCGCATTTTCGCCAGACGGAAGGAGAAGAGCGAACCGTTTGTGTTGAAATCCACCACATTCGCGCCGGAGTTGATGCCGTAGCTGTGAATGATCTGCCGAGAGGTTTCTTTCTTGCTCGGACAGCAGAGCGCGGCCCAGTTGAACACGGTCGGAGTTTTCTTCTTGACGTTCAGGTATGGCGGCATGGAATTCTGCCAGACACATTCGTCTCCGACTTTTGCTGCGGAGGAAAGATTGACGACGTAGCCGTCGTAGTCGTTTGTGTAAGCCGCCGATGCGGTTCCGAACTGCTTGAGGTTGCTGAGACAGGAGATGGCCCGTCCTTTTTCTCTTGCCGAGTTCAGCGCGGGCAGGAGCATCCCGGCGAGGATCGCGATGATCGCGATCGTTACGAGGAGCTCTATAAGCGTAAACCCGCGGGAGTTCCGCTTAAAGCATGAAATATGAAAAGAGAAATGGGAAATGCTTCTTCTGTTCCGATGAGGTTTCATAGCGTTGCCAGCCTTTCAGTTCTTGTTTTTGTCCGATGTCTGTTCTGTTGTTTGAATTGACGGTTTTGAAATAAGGAATTTTATTTCATATTCCATATTTCATGATTCATATTTTCAATGCGTTCTCCTCCGTATGATTGTTTTTATTTCAAATGGCTTGAAAACAAGCGGGTTCCGCGCGGGAACGGGGTCGTGTTCCATTAGATCGGTTTCGAACCATTCGCCTTCGGGAAGGGGAAGCTGTTCCGGAAAGCCGCCGTTTTCGAAAAGACGGATCGCAATGTCGTCCGTCTCTTCCGCCGGCTTGACGGAACAGCCGATGATTCCGGTCCCCGTGGTGTCGGGGAGAGAGGGAAACACAGGGTTGTTTTCTCCGACGACGCAGCGTCCGACTCCGACCGGATAGAGCGGGGCGTTGAGCTCGAATCCGCACTGCGGAACAAGTCCGGGGCGAATCCGGAAGCGGCAGGAGTAGACGCCGTCGGGCGGACGCCGGAGCGCTTTTTGCGAGCCGTCGGAGAGAATTTCCACGCCGCCGCTGCAGTAGCCGATTCCGCGGACCATGCAGGCGCGGACGGCGTCGTTGCGGAATTCCCAGAGACGGTGGTCGCATCCGATTGTGGTGTATTTCCCTTCGCGTCCGAAGGCGATCCATTGCGCGGCGAGACGGAGATGTTCGATTTCGTGATCCGGGCGGTTCCCGCGCTCCGGAGTGACAATGTCGCTGAAGTTGAGTCCAGCCTTGTAAACCGTGTCGGGATAACGGACCTTGCCGAAGGGAACTCCGTATTCGATATCCTGCGGTTCCGCGTCGGGAGAGGGAAAACTCTGGACGAGACGGACGTAATTTCCGCACTTCCAGTGAAGCGTGTTTTCAATTTCGAGCTCTGGAAGTCCCGCGGGGAGAGAGATTTTCTGTTCAAACGGCAATCCGTACACGGTTCCGCTGATGACGAAACGGCAGACGACGGGTGTGTGTTCCGTGATTTCAATGCTGTTCGCAACTGCGGGGACGACGCGTCCGGTGCGCGGCATGTTGCAGATGTAGTCGCCCCGCATCTCTTCGATTCCGGAAATTTCGGCGTCGCGGAAGAGACAGCGTTCCTCCTGCTTGCTGAAGAGGGAGAGCCGCCCGGTTGCGCGGTCGATTTCCAGACGCAGGAATTCGTTTTCCGCGGAAAGCTTTCCGAGCGGCTGATTCGCCCAGTTCCGTTCCGTGTCCTTGCTGTCGGCAATGACAAACGGGTCGGGCTGCCGCGCCGGCTTTGCCAGTTCAAGATAATAGGCGCGCGGGGCGAACGCGGGAACTTCCGCTTTGAATTCGACTTCAAAGGAGTCGGCGGAGCCGTGGAGCCAGCGCACGAGACGGAACGGAATTTCGTTTCCGGCGTCGTCGACGACGCGGTAATTCTGCGCATTGAGCTCCGGATGGCGGATGATGCCGGGGCCGTAGACCGACGTTCTTGCCCGCACCAGTTCCGAACGTTTCCAGGAGAGACGGTTGAAGACGACGAGCGGGAAGCAGTTCTTGCGTGGAGCGGCCGTCCGTGCGGCGATCCGCATCGCCTCTTCCCTTGCCGTGCGTTCTGCGACGAGGCGGGCGAAATGTTTGAGATCGAGTTTTTCTCGGTCGGCGATTTCTCCTCCGGTTCCGTTCTGGTTGTGATCCATGGCGTCGAGCAGGGCGTTCCACGCGGTTTTCATCCGTTCGCGCGGGAAGAACGACGGGGCGAGCGCTCCGAAGTATTCCGCCTGCAGCATGGCGTTTTCGACGGGGAGGTCGAGCGGCCAGAGGTCCGGCCAGCTGCTTTCGACGTTGGGCCAGAGCGACGGGATTTCACCGCTGACCTGCCGTGCGTTTGCGGGGAACTCCCGCGAAAAATACTTTGCCGGCGTCAGGAACTGGAACGGGCGGTGTCCCTCCCGGTTCCAGCGGCGGAAGTTTTCGACGGCGTTTTCATTGAGAAGATAGAGATCGGTTCCGAACTGGCAGAGCTGGGAATAGTCGACGCCGCCGAAAATTTCTTCGATTTCTTTTTCGTTTTCGCACATCCGCGCATAGTCTGTTGCGTCATGGAAGAGACGGCGGCAGCGTCCGTAGTGAAAGGGCGCATAAGCCTTGATGCCGGTTCCGTCCGGGGCGACGTAGAGAATGCGGTCGGTATGCGGCGGGAGCCCGTGGGAGAGGAACAGTCCGGTGAATCCGGATTTTGCGGCGATCTGCGGCATCTGCGGAGTGACGCCGGGAATGTCGGAAAGAGTAGCCGTTTTCCCCGAATTTCCGAAAAACTTTTCGCAGAAAGCGCGTCCGCTGAGAAAGTTCCGGACGAGGGTCTCGCCGGAAGGCAGCTGAGTGTAGAGAATGGCGCGCATGGGAATGACTTCGAGGCGTCCCTCCGCTTCGAATTTCCGGAGTTCGCCGGCCTCTTCCGGATAGGCGTCGGCGAAATATTCGAGAAAGTTCACGGCTTCGATTATGAAATGGAAGTCGCTGTGTTTTTCCAGAAGCCTCAGTGCGTTCTGGATGATTTCCGCGCCTCGCGAGAGACACTCTTCCCGGGAGCCGGCCCAGAAGAGGTCCAGGTGTGCGAACGGTATGATGAAAACTGCTTTTTTCCGCATGTCTGTTCCCTTGTGTTTTGGTTTCCGGAAATAAGATATGCAGGGAAAAAAGATTTTGCAAATTTTCGCCTTTTGCTTCTCTCTTTATAGTGCAGAACGCTTCGGGGAGATCAGTAGTGGCGGGAAATCTGTGCGGCGAGCGCGCGGAGCTGCCGGGAGATTTCGGGCGTGTAGGAGGCGTGCGGCATGAATGAGGCGAGGCAGCCGATGGTTTCACCCTCAAAGGAGACCGGACAGCAGATGACCGTCTTGTTGATTCTCCGGTTTTCCAGAACGGTGCATTCTTCCTGTGCGATCTGCTTCATCTTCGCGAGAAACTCCGTTTCGCTGATTTCTCCCCAGAATGAGGGAAGAGGATATTTGCGGCAGAACTTCAGCTGTTTCGCGCGGCCGACCCGTGCGACGAGACAGATGCCGGAAAGGGAGTCGAACGGGTTCTCTTCGGTCGGGAAGTGCCAGCGCAGCCCCGGATCCGCCTCTTTTGCCCGGATGCGGCAGACGATGTGCTTGTAGTATCCGCGGAGGACGGAGAAGCTGATGTATTCGCCGACGGTTTCCGCGTATTTTTTCAGATACGGCTGGACGAGCGGCCGGAGATCGTCGAATTCCCGGTAGCCGCCGGAGAGCTGAAGAAATTTTTCTCCGAGAACATAGCCGCTTTTTCTGCCGACGTTTTCAAGATAGCCCAGCACAGTCATTGTGCGGACGATTTTGGAAAGTGTCTGTATTTTGAGTCCCGTCTCTTTCGCAAGTTCCCCGACGGTGCGGGGACGGCTTGTATCCAGTGCGATTTCTTCAAGGATTTTGAATGCGCGTTCAATCACCTGTATTCTGTCGTTCATGATGTCCCTCCTTCCGGTGTTACAATAAACGCTGTCTGCGGAATTTCAATCGGAAGCATGAAGATTCTCCACAATAAGCGGAAAACGAAGGGCGCGGGAAGAAAGATTTCTTGACAATTTCCGGAATCCATGCAAGATTATTCCCGGCAACGTCAACCCAAAGAAGGAACTGACCATGAAACATTCCGTTCACCGATCCGCAGCATTTCTGCTGCTGACTCTCCTGACTTCCGGTCTGTGCGCCGGAGAAAAACTCCTGCTCGGAATCTATCCCGACATGCGGACTTTCAAGCTGGAGCGCCCCGTCGGCTTCCAGCCTCTGAAGATGAGCGACCTGAAGGTCAATCCCGACCGCATCCGCGCCCTCGGCGAATTGCGCACCGTCCCGTATACAACGGATCAGCTTGTTCAGGCGGCAAATTTTTTCCGCGACGATCCCGCCGGACGCGATACCTGGCGCAGACAGAACGCCGCGCATGTTCTGAAGTATGTGAACTCCTGGAGCCTGCCTCCCGCGAATCTCCCAGCGTATCAGCTCCGCTGGCTGGGGCTGGAGCGCATCGCGGAGACCTGGCTCTTCACGGGGAACCCGCAGATCGGGAAATTCGTGCACGATTACGCCGTTCACGGCATGACGCTTGACCGCTGGTTCTGGATGGGACAGACCTATCGGAACTGGCTGAAAGACGACGTCAAGAAGCGTTATGCCGACCTCAACACGCTTCCGTTCGCCCGGATTCTGAACCTCCTGCTCGTCCGCTGCCGCGACCTCTTCTCCGCGGAGGAAATCGCGCGGATGGAGGCGAAGTACCGCGAGTTCGTTCTGGAATCCGCATACGAAGATCTGCAGAGACGCCGGAAGTGGCAGCCGAACAACTGGACCGCCATTCTGAGCGGAGCTTTGCTGCTTTCCGCAAAGTATTTCAATGATACGGAAAAAGCCGCCTTCGCCGTGGAGACTCTGACCGATTACTTCCAGTCCAGTTTTGAGCCTGACGGCAGCTACGGTGAAGGTGTCGGATATGCCGGATACGCAATGAGCGTTCTTCCGGATGTCCTTCCGTATCTGACCGCGGCGGAGCGCGAAACGCTTTTCCGGACCTCTCCGCTGCATCTGGTGACGCGCTGGATGGTGTATCATGATTTCTGCAATCCGGAAAAATACGCGCGGATCGCTTTCTGCGACGACAACAGTTTTGCTCTGCCTCCGGTCGCGGTGATGTACGTGCTCGCGCTGGAATCCGGCGACTCCGCGGCGGCATATCTCGGCTCGCGCACCAAATGGCGCGCGCCGTGGTGGAACTGGAATGCGGCGAGCTATCTGCTCGGCGGCGGAAAGGATCCAGAAGTGAAGAGTCCGGACGCTCTGAATCTGCCGCTGACCGCGCAGTTCGCTTCCGGCGAGCTGATCGCGCGTTCCGGCTGGAAGGCGGGCGACACCGTGTTCGGCTGTTACTTCAACGTCCCGACCAAAGTGAGTGCGCACAAACGCCGCGAGAGCGGCAATTTCGTGTTCGGATACAACGGCTTCCCGATAGTGGTTCATTCCGGCAACACCAACCTGTACCGCCGCCCGATTCATCAGCTCTCCATCCGGACCTCCGCCGCGAACACCGTGACCGTCGACGGCGCGGATCAGCTCCCGGTGAAACAGCAGAACTGCGCGACGCTGGAATTCCGCGATGAACCGGAGATGCTTCTGCTCCGCAAGGATATGCGCTCCGCTTATTCCCAGCCGATGAAAACGATGATCCGCACATTCGCCTGGCTCAAAAAACAGAACCGGCTGGTTGTGATGGACCAGATGAGCTCCGAAAAGGGAACGTTTGAGTTCCGCGCTCATCTTCACCTCAACAACATGCGTCATGATGCTTCACTGAAAAAACTGACGGAGAAGAGTTTTCATTACGTTCACCCGAAAGCGGAACTCCGAATTCAGACGAATGCTCCGTGCACGGTTTCCTCCGGCTACACGGTTTCAGACATCGGAAGCATCTGGAATGAAAAACTTCAGCAGGCGGAAGCCGACAGGGGCAACACCTTCGTTCTTTCGTACGGTCCCGCGGGAAAATGCGTTTCCGCCGCATTTTTTGCCGTGCTCGGCAAAACAGCCGCATCCGTCAAGGAGTCGCCGGAAGGTGTGACGGTCGACGGGGTGCTGATTCCATGGTATTCCGGAAAGTGAGGATCGCGATGACGCCCGCCGTTCTGATCGCCGGAGATTCCATCGCCGCAACGTACCCCGCGGAACATGTTCCCATGACCGGATGGGGACAGGTCCTCGGGGAGTTGACGCGTCCGGAAATCCGTGTCGTCAACTTCGCTTCGCCCGGACGGAGCACGAAGAGTTTCCGCACGCAGGGACGCTGGGACGCTCTGCTTGAAGCTCTGCGTAAGGATGATTTTGTTCTGTTTCAGTTTGGACACAATGATCAGAAATCGGATATTCCGTATGATTACGCGGATGAAAACGCCTATTGCGCGAATCTGAAACGTTTCATTTCCGAAGTCCGCGCGAAGGGGGCGCTTCCCGTTCTGCTGACCTCGGTTGCACGTCGCAAGTTCGATGAACACGGTGTTCCGCTTCAGACCCTCGGCGTGTATCCGGAGCTGATGCGCGGAACCGCAGAGGAGACGGACGTCCCGCTGATTGATCTGAACGCCATGACGACGGACTGGCTGACGCGGATCGGCGCGGAGGCTTCAGGCGAGTATTTCATGCATGTCCCTCCGGGAGTCTATCCCGACTGGAAGGACGGTGCGGCGGACGACACGCATTTCCGTGAAAAAGGCGCGCGTCTGATCGCCGGGATGATTGCGGAAGATGCGAAACGCCGCCGGCTTCCGCTCGCGGAGTGTTTTCTCTGAATTCAGCAGATGTGCAGAAGCTGAATTCAATTCCCTTGCGCTTCCGGACTTGCGCGGATGCGGATTCCCGGTCAGAATCATCTCCGGTGCGCTTGACGCTCACGGGTTCTGTACGGAAAAAACGGAAGAACTTCTCCGCAGACGCTGGAAAAAACAAGCGGACATGGTATGTTTCTAAAAACGGAGAATTCAGAATGAAAACAATATTCGTCATGGGTGCGAATCCCGCATGGCAGAAGACACTGGTGTTTTCCGCACTGAAAACCGGGGAGGTGAACCGCGCTGTCTCAATGGAGGTTTATCCAGCGGGAAAGGGCGTGAACGTCTGTCGCGCCACCGCGTGTTTCGGAACGGCGGAAGCGCGTCTGTTTCAATTCGCCGGAGGAGCAACAGGACAACGGCTTTGCGCTGCACTCGATGAGCTCGGAATCCGTCATGAGACAATCGAAACCCGGCACGAGACCCGCACTTGCGTGACGTGTCTGGACCGCGCGGCGGAGAGCATGACCGAACTCATCGAACCCTCAGGGACAGTTTCGGAGGCGGAGGCGGAAAGATTTTTGCAGATATTGAAAGCGCGTATCCGCAAAGCGTCGGTTTTCGTCGTTTCGGGAAGTCTGCCGGACGGGACCGATCCCTCTCTCTACAAACGCGCGGCGGAAATCGCGGTCGCGGCAGGAGTCCCCGTGATCGCGGATGCTGTGAAGGGAATCGCTCCCGTTCTCGAACTTCCCGGACGCATCGTGCTGAAAGTCAATCGCGAAGAGTTCTTTAAAATCACGGGCTGTTCAGAGATAGAATCGGCGCACCGGACGGCGGAGAAACGCTGGGGGAATGTTTCCTTCGCCGTTACAAACGGTCCGGGCGAGGCGACGTATTCCGGAGACGGCCGTTTCTTCCGTTACGCGGTTCCGCGTCTGGAGCATGCGGTCAGCCCGCTCGGCGCGGGGGATGCGGCAACGGCGGTTTTCGCATCATGCCTGCTTGACGGGATGGCGGAGGCGGAAGCGTTCCGGGTCGCTCTTTCAGCGGCGTCCGCGAACTGCCTTTCCGCCCCGGCGGGAGAGTTCGACCCGGCGGATCAGCGGAAAATCCTGGAGAATTTGCGCTGTACGGACGCCGGGCTTTCTCCTGTCATTTGATTGTGTGAACTCCGCTTCCGAATTCGTTTTCCTTACCGAAAGATGATTAATGTAACAAAGAAATTTAATAAGACTTTTGGTGTGAATTTGAATTCATCTTTGATTGAAGAAATGAGAAATGCAAATCTAAGAACTTATCAACTAATAATATCATAACGGAGGATAAATTGCCATAATTTTATTCATCGTTATCATCATAGCTGCCAAGTACAGCAAGGCATTGTATGCGCAGGCGGTTTTTTCGTATCTGTCATGAATTTTTCTGAATCGGTTGAACCACGAATGTGCAACCTCGACAATCCATCGTTTAGGACGAAATCCATGCAGTTCAATTGCCTTCTTTTCTTCTCCGCGAG
>CASEYW010000208.1 GCA_949292215.1 uncultured bacterium | reverse complement strand
CTGGCACTGCGCGGATTCGGCGTTCTTGCTGTCGATCCTTATGGACAGGGAGAACGCTTGGAATTCGGCGGAGGTCCGGTGACGGAGCATAATCGTTTCGGATATCGTCTCGGACTTCTCGGAGAATTTTTCGGTGCATGGCGTCTGCATGATGCTCTTGTTTCGCTGGAATATTTAAAGTCCCGTCCGGAAATAGACGCATCGCGTCTGGGGGCAACAGGCTGTTCCGGCGGAGGGACATTGACATCTTACCTCAATGCTTTTTCAAAAGATCTGATGATGGCGGCTCCGGTCTGTTCCATGACGCTTCTCTCATCCAATCTTGAAAATGAAATTTCAGCCGACTGTGAACAGAATCCCCCCGGCTTCCGCAAATACGGGCTCGACGAGGGAGACTTTCTGATTGCTTCCGCGCCCCGCCCGGTGCTTCTCGGAGTCCAGGACAATGATTTCTTCGATCCGGCTGGAACGGAAGAACTCTATCAGGAGGTTCGCCGGATTTACCGTCTGTTCAATGCAGAGAACCAACTGATCTTTTCCATCGGACACGGTGACCACTCCTACGCGGAATGTCAGCAGCATGCGGTCGGGAATTTTTTTTCATCGCTGGCGGAGAGTCATCCGGCCGGAGACGATGGCGACATTCAGATTTTTGAAGAATCCGAGCTTTACTGCACCCCTGAGGGAAGTGTCTGGCAGCTTTCCGGTTCGAAGTCGACGGGAAGGATTCTCTCTGATTTAATGCGGAAAAGACCCGTCATGAGCAAAACCGATCCACGGGATTTCTGGAGGAACTCACTGCATTTGAAAAAACCGTGCATTCCCTGTTTTTCCCGAGGGTTTCAGCAATATATCGCGCCGTTGAAACTTCATGCCTGCCGATTTCTGCTCAGGACTGAACCGGGAATTGAAATTACATTGAAAAAAATCTCCTCCCGTGTGGAACATTGCCTGCACTGTCAGAACAAAGCGCGTCTGCTGATTCCCCGAATCGACGGAATTCGCGAAATGGCAGAAAATAATATTCTTACGGATCATGAAGATTTTTTCATTCTGGAGATACGCGGCATTGGAGAATCCCTGCCGTGCCGTCCGGAATGCGACCTTTTACCCGTGTACAGACAGCTATATCCGGCCTGTGCGCTGATGTCAGGAGAAAGTCTCCTGGAAGGCCAGGTCAGGGATATTCTCTGTACACTGCTGCTTCTGAAAAGGTGCGGTCTGCGTGAAGTAACGCTGGAGGCGGACGGCGTCATGCGCATCCCGGCTGCTCTTGCGGCTCTTTTCAGTCCGGTTCCGGCGGAAGCCGTCCGGAAGGCCATTCCGGATTTCTGGATGGAATACCTTATGAACCCGCAAGTTGAGATTCCCTATGAACTTCTTCCGTTCGGAATTCTGCAATACGCGCATCCCTTTGAATCCCATTGAAGAAATCCTGTCCTTTGCACACCTCGGCATTGTGTTCCTCCAGGTTTAGTCTCCAAATTGAAACATAGAGCCTGATGCGGCCAGTCGTTTCTTTTTCACAAGGTTTTCTTCTCTTGCAGGTGTTCTTGCCGGAACTCCCTTCCGGGGATGCTTGCCGGTATATCCTGCAGAGTAAGCAGGTCGCCTCCGGCAAAATCCCCGATACGAGCGCATCTCCTTCCTCTCGGGACAGTTCATTTTTGTTGTAACTACAGGAGCTTTTCAATATATTTTCTAGGTTGTGTCGTCAATAGATTTGTGCTATATTATGCAAACGTCAAAAAAGGATGTAGGGAAAATGGCGAATGCATACGAACGACATGATATATCGGATGAATCTTGGGCTAAAATCGAATTTTTGCTGCCTGGGCG
>CASEYW010000207.1 GCA_949292215.1 uncultured bacterium | reverse complement strand
GCAAGGAAAATCGTGGACGCGTACCATCAGTCCGGGAATTCTCTTCATGCACAATTGAAACAGAAGTTGTAAGGAGGGGAACGAATTGAAATTTCCGTGCTGAAACATCCGAAGAATCGTTTTTTCCAATGGGAACCCGAGAGGAAAACAGTCTCGGGAAACGGTTCTTCCAAGTATAAAAATAAAAAGAGGAGTTTTGTATGAAACAGTGTTTTGGTGTGCTCAGGATCATTCTTTTTTCTGTTGTCTGTTTGTCCGCACAAGCTGCCGGTGTGAGATTGCTGGCTTCCAGTCTGGACGAGAATCTGGAAATCGCGGCCAGACGAAGTGGACGTGTTTTAAGTGAAGGGACAAAGATCCAGTTGAAGCGGAGTATGTTGAAACTCTCCAGCGAATACGGGGATGATGTCTGCAAACTGGTTCGCGAGGGTGGTTTGGAAATTCTGGAACAGGGAATCCGCCACGGAGATGAGTTCTGGAAATGCTGTAAAGCGGTTCCGGGGGCGTCCAGAAGTCTGGCTCTGCATGCGGATGAGTTGCTGCCGCTGACCCGCAGGATCGGAAATGACGTTCTTCTTCTGGAATCAAAGGTGCCCGGTTCGGCGTTGCGCGCTGTCCGGTTATTCGGCGATGATGGAATTCCCATGCTGGCAAGACACTCCCCCGAAGATATTTCCAGATTCCTCGGATATGCGGCAAAGGCGGATTCGCCCGCTACGGGAAAACTTCTTTTGGAAACGGGGACAAAGTCAAAAAATCCATCCAAATTTCTGGATGCTCTGAACTGGAAACACATTATGGCCGGAGGAGTTTCCGCTGCCGCGATTATTTCCGCCTATCAGGTTTCCGATGGACTTCGGGAGGCCGTAAAAAATCCTGCCGTTGCGGAGAATATCATCCGTTCCTCTCTGGCTCCGGTTCGCTATGGACTCTATCTGCTGCTGACAATCCTCCTGTTTCCCTTGGGGATCAAAGGTCTCTGCCGGGGGATTTCCGTCTGGAAAAAGCGGAAAGGGCAGTCCTCCGGAACGTGATTTTCCTCTTTGAAAAGCAGGAATGTGCTCTGCCCGCCAGAAAAGGATTCCTTGCTATTTTTCTAAAACGCATTACTGTAAAAAAACAATGAAAAACATCCTGTTCTGTTTTAATTGTTTTCCATTTTTTTGCTCTCCATTTTGGAGATTTTTACAAAAGATGTTCTTGTTCTAATAAAAAAGAGACAATCTTAAAAAAAGAAGGTTTCCAATGATGACACAGCAAAAAACTCTCCCGGAAAAACGGATGGACGCGCTTGTGGACCTCCATATCAATCCCACCCATAAACTCAGGAAAGATGAATCGCCCTATTTTCTTTTCTACCTGAACTATGCCGTCAACAACATCTGCGACATCACGGGAATTGATCAGTCTATTAATCAGGAATTCAGGGCTTGTCAGGATGTAAAAGATAAGACTTCATCTGACAAAGCAAGAAAAAGATGCTATATTTAGGATAGCACAAAAAGAGAAAGGAAGATCAGATGAATCTCGAAGCAAAAATCATTAAACCGAAACTGGGACTTTTGGAGTTGAGCCGTCAACTTGGCAGCGTAACACAAGCGTGCAAAGTCTATTGGCTATTCCAGAGACAGTTTTTACCGTTTCAAAAAGCTTTATGAGAAAGGTGGTGAGCTTGCACTTCGTGATATTGTCCGCTTGAACAGACCGAATCCGAAGAATCGAGTCGATCCGGAAATCGAATCCCAAGTCGTAAAGATTGCGCTGGATAATCCAGCCTTGGGACAGCAAAGAGTTTCCAACGAATTGCGCAAGGAAGGCTTGTTTATTTCTCCGGG
>CASEYW010000206.1 GCA_949292215.1 uncultured bacterium | reverse complement strand
GGCAAGGGTCAGCTCGTCGATGCAGCGCGCCCGGGTGTCCGGAAGACAATGAATGTGGATGTCACAGACCCCCTCCAGCAGCCGGTCAAATGCAGTGTTCGTTTCAGATGTCATCTTCAGCTCCTCCATCCCCCGGATCACCCCGGGAAAGAGCGCCGCTCCTCCGATCAATCCGGCCGTTTTGAGAAAATCCCGTCGACTGATTTCTGATTGCTCCCTCATTTTCCTCTCCTCCTGAGACAAAGCCGTTTTCACAGCTCAAACCTCGATACCCCGCCGATCCGTTTCCCGGACTTATTGCCGGAGAAAAATCTCCTTTGCTCTGCCGGATAGTATAACGGATTTTTATAAAAATAGCAAATACTTATTTTTAATAGAACATCATGCTTGAAAAGCATAGATATTTTTCTGCACGCAGTTTTTCCGGAAGTCTCCATGGAAAACGAACGGAAGAAGTTCTCCGACGGAGCATTCGACAGAATTACTTGACGCTGCGTGTCTTATAAAAAAGATTTGCAAGGGAAAAAGCGGGTGAATCAACTATTGATTTTCATATTTTCAATTATTTCTTCTTTTCATAATTGCATGAAATCTGAAATTATGATGAATAATTTTCAAGAATTGCAAGAATAAAAAAATATATCAAAAAAACTCATTTAAGCAATAAAATAAGGAAATGTCTTCTTTAATAAAAGAGAATTCCTGATGTTATACAGCAAATTATTACAAAAATTCCTTTTTTTTGTCACTATGACAAAAAATGTCAGACATGATCCGCTATATTATAGAAAAAAGAATGTTCGAAATGAAACCACTTGATACAGGAGTTCTATCATGAATAAAAAAGATGCTCTTAAAAAATTTTTCGACTGTGTCCAGAGAGACGATACCGCAGGAGCATTTGCCGCGTTGGCCTTTGTTCCCATCGAAACCCTCAATCAGCAGGACGAAAATGGAAGCGATATGCTGATCCGTGCCGTATCCGACGGCAATTCCTGCGCAGTCGAGGCCCTGCTTCAGGACGGACGCTGCGACTGGAGCCATGAAGAAAAACTCCATGGGAAACGTGCATCGGAAATCGCTCGGACCTATCCTTCGGATTCTCGAATTTACAAGGCTTTTCAGGACAGCAAAAAACCAAACTTCATTTACCGAAACGGACAGGTCATTCCCTGTTCCGATATCTATGAACAGATTCTGGACGGCAGACTCGAAGCCGATCGCGGCTGCTTTGATCTTCTGGATATCCAGTCCTCCGCCGAACTCCTTCTTGTCGGCCGAATCCATAAAAACAATTTTGAAGCATGGATCAAACCAGCCTCCTTCCAATGATCCCTCCACGGCACGGCAAACCCGGAACGCGGAAGATCAAAAAGAATCGGATCGGAAGACAACATCGTGATATCCGAAGGAATTCCCTCTGAAAGGGCTCCGTCCCTTCCGCGGGAATTCCTTTTCCCCTCCCCGTTCCCAACCTGAAAAAGAATTCATCGTCAGCTGCTGCCCCCTCTCCCTCCCCCTCTCCCTCCCCCTCATCCGAACGGACTTTCTCTGCCGTTTTCTGTCCGCAGACTTGAAAAAATACGAATTCGTAGTATATTTAAAATCCGAATTCGTAGTATAAGGAGTTTTTTGTATGCGGACAGCGATTCGGAAAATGATTCACGCCACCAATGTGATCGACCATGCCTATCTTGTGAAAGGGCGTTCGATGGCGGTCAAGCCGAATATTGTGCTTCTGATGTATGCGCTGGTCAACGATGAGAATCTTTCCCAGAGCAAATTGCGCAATGAGTGGCTTCTCCCGCTTTCCACGATCAACACGATTGTCACGGAATGCAGAAACAGCGGATATCTCACACTGGAACCGATTCCGGGGAAACGACGGGAATGCTTTCTGCATCTGACGAAGCGCGGGAAGGAATTTGCGGATCTGATTCTGGCAGAAATCCATGCGGCGGAGGAGAAGGCGATGCGGGAAACCGTTGCCCGCTTCTCTCCGGAGTTTGTGGATGCGCTGGACTTCTATGCGAAGAAATTTCACTCGGCATTGAATCTGGGAGAAGAGACCGATGAAGAATGATTCTCTTCTGTTCTGGAAATATGTTGCGCCGTCCGTATTCGGAGCGGTGATCGGAGGGTCGTTTGCGATCGTGGACGCGATCTTCATCGGTCTTTCGGGCGGGAAGAATGCTCTGGCGGCAACGGCGCTGACCTGGCCGCTGGTGATGCTGCTGCAGGCGTTCGGATTTCTGGCCGGATCGGGCGGAGCGGTGCTGATTGCGCAGAGCCGCGGAGCGAAGGAAGAGGAGAAAGAGAAGAGCTTCTTTTCGCAAACGGTCCTTCTCTCCATCGCATGGAGTGCGATTCTGACGGCGGGGACCTTTCCGTTTCTTCCGGAAATTTTAACGGTGCTGGGAGCGACGGAGGAGCTGATGCCGGTCTCTTTGCGGTATTCGCAGATTCTGACGGGAGGAGTCTTTTTTTCGATCTACATGTCGATGTGTCTGGAGGTGATCCGGAACGACGGACATCCGACGCTCTCCATGCTTCTGATGGTCACCGGACTTCTTTCGAACATTGTGCTGGACTGGGTGTTTGTCTTTTATCTGGGTTTCGGCGCGGTCGGAGCGGCGATTGCGACGGTGGTCAGTCAGGCGGCGGCCTGTGTGCTCGGCACAATCTACTTCTGTTCGCCTCTGACCCGTCTGCGTTTCTCCTCCGGAATCTTCCAGCCGAACTGGAAGGAGATCGGCAAAATCACGATGACCGGACTTCCGATCTTCGGGAACATGCTCTCGATCATCGCCATGCTCTATATGCACAACATGCAGGCGCTGCGCTATGGAGAAATTGACGGACTGGCGGCCTATACGGTGATCTCGTCGCTGGAGGCGCTCGGGTCGATGTTCATGACAGGGATTGCGGGAGGAGTTCAGCCGTTGTCCGCCTCGATGTACGGCGCAGGCAAGCGACTGCGGCAGAACCGGTTCGGAAATTACGGCTACTATTTCGCCTTTGCTTCCGGTGTGGTTCTGATGCTGTTTTCCTTTGCGATGTACAATGTCATTCCGGGCTGGATGGGACTTTCCGCGGGCAATGCGCAGGAACTGGCGAAACACGGGATTCTGCTTTCGGCGCCGGCGTTTCTGCTTCTGGGAGTGATCCGGGTGGCGGCCTTTTATTATCAGTCTACGGGGAACATTGTGAAGTCCTCCTGGCTGATTTACGGGGATTCGTTTCTTGCGCTGCCGATCTGCATTTTCAGTCTGCCGCTGTGGCTGGGGATGAACGGGGTCTGGCTTGCGATGCCGGTATCCCGTCTTCTGCTGATGGGACTTCTCCTCTACTTCTGGTTCGGCTCTCCCCGCCGGAACGAAAGAGAAACGCCGATTCGCCAGAACTGCTGACCGAACTGGAGCGACTGTTCGGAACACCCCCCGCAGAATTCGAAAGAGATCCTTCAGCAGAGCGGAGGATTTTCCGACTGGACTCTTTCCCGGATGCGCTCCAGAAACAGTTCCGCCGCCGGGGAAAAAAGCTGATTCTTCTTCCAGACCAGATTCAGTCCAGACTCCAGACGCGGCGCAAGTGGACGAAAACAAAGTTCGGAAGATCCGGTAAAATGCAGCAGTTTGTCCAGCGTCACGGCGCAGCCGACCCCTTCCTCCACCATCAGAGCCGCATTGTAAATCAGATTGTAGGTGGCAACGAGATTCCAGTGAGCACCCTCCCCGCCAAACCAGTCGGACCAGGCGTTCTTCTGGGAAAAGCGCTGTACAACCTGTCTGGAACAGATCAGCGGAACGCCGAAAAGATCCTCTTTCCGGATCGCCTTCTTCCGGGACAGCGGAAAATCCTTCCGCATCACAATTCCCCAGACGTCCTTGTCCGGAAGATTGACAAAATCATATTTCTCAATCTTCACCGGCTGAATCAGAACACCGAAATCCAGCATTCCCTTGTCCAGACGCTCCATGACATCCTCCGCATTGCCGCTGTAAAGATGAAAACGGATTCCCGGGTATTCGCTCTGAATTTCACGGATCACGCGGGCGATCCGGCGCATGGCTTCCGTCTCCCCGCCCCCGACATGGACATCTCCGGCGACCGTCTCGCCCATCGAATCAAATTCCGATTTCGTCTTCTGCACCATCTCCAGAATCTCTTCCGCCCGCTTCCGAAGCAGCATCCCCTCCCGGGTCAGTGTCACGGAATGGCTTCCCCGGAGAAAGAGTTTCTGACCGAGTTCCTCCTCCAGATCCTGCAGCTGACGGGAGAG
>CASEYW010000205.1 GCA_949292215.1 uncultured bacterium | reverse complement strand
GGTCCAGCTGAACAAGCTGGTCGCCCAAAGGGCGAAATCTTCTTTCTTTGATGTTTGTAAAAAGAGATTTCGTGCTCCGCACGACCAGCGTCTCGCCGCTGGACCGCGACAAGGACACCTTGTCCTTGACCCGAGAAAAATGCTGACGCATTTTCCCGTATTTTTGTATGGTGTTCCGGATCAGTGAGTTAACTCGAATGCGCCCCGGCGGGCGGCACTCCTGCGGACGCGCGGCGTCTCCTTCTCCTTGATCTCGCGGAAGAATGCGGAGTAAAGGCTCTATCCCCGTCTTAGGACCTTTAGAATTTCAGAGATTAATCGCTCTTACTTCGGGTAGAAGGGGGAATGTTGGAGAGAGAATAGAACAAATTAATCTACATTTGTCAATTATAACTCTTGACAAAAAGCCTCTTTTGGATTATAATGAAAAAAAGAAAGATGGGAGAAAAGGAATTTCGTCATGCCGAATCCCCTTGTAACCGACAGTGAACTTGAACTTCTGAAGGAGCTCTGGAAGGAGTCGCCTTTAAGTGGACCAGAACTCATTGCCAGAACGTTAGCACGTACTGCCTGGGATGAAAGCACTGCAAAGACTCTGTTAACAAGGCTCGTAACAAAAGGAGTAATTTCCCGCAAAGGAAAACGGAGATCTTACCAGTATTCGCCTCTACTCACCAAAGATGCCTATCAGCGGGAAGCTGCCGCCCATCTGGCTGCACAGGCATTTGACAACAGTGCCGCCGAGCTGGTCACGTTCTTCGTGCGACAGAGGAACCTTTCCGCTTCAGATCTTGCCGAATTACGGAAAATGCTTGAGGAGTTCGACGTTGATGAGTGAAATCTGGAACACCTGCACGAATCTCTTCCTGCGCGGGCTGGTGGTATTTATCGTCATTTTGCTTCTGGAACGGGGATTTCAGTTGAGCCTTGCGGGGCGCAAAGCGGCCGTCGGATGGTATCTGATCTTTCTGATTCTCATCCTTCCACTGGAAATGTTTCGGCCGCTGTTACCGGAAGTTTTACCGGAGATTTCCATCTCTCCTGCAGCGGTACTTTCCAAAAAACTTCCGAAAATATCCTCTATACCGGCACTCATTTCTTCATCACCGGAGACGTCCAGTCTCCTCCTCCCCGGAGATATGCAACGGCTGCAGGTGGAATTTCGCGGGATTGTACCGGAAAATCATTTGCCGGCAACAGGTGTTTTCCTTCTTTTGTTCATCGGATTCATCCTGTTTGCGACGCGTCTGTTCCGGATCATCCGAGGACAAAAGAGCTTTCCCGGAGAAGAGGTGCGGGATCCGCGTCTGCTCCGTCTCTGGACAGAAGCGCGGCAGCACTTCCGGTTCCGGCGAACAGTCATCTTTCGCGACAATTCCGGATTTTGCCAGATGCCGTTCAGCACGGGGATTGTCCGTCCGTGCGTCTTTTTTCCGGCGGAACGGGCGCCGGAACTTTCTGATCGCGCAATCATTATGCTGCTCTCACACGAACTCTGCCATATCCGGCGTTTCGATCCATGCAAACATCTGTTTTTCTATTTGCTGGAATCATTCTACTGGTTTGATCCGGGCATTCGTCTCAGTCGCCGCCGTCTGATCGAGTGCTGGGAGTGTGACTGTGATGAACGTGTGTCACATCTTCCGGGATTCTCTTCCGAAGACCGAAAGGAATATGCTCAGCAGCTGATTGCATTCTCCGCTGTTTGCAGAGAAATATTTCCCATAGGAAGCAGGCTAAGTTCTTCCGCACAAAAACTGAAACAACGAATCAAGGAGTTGACAATGAAGCGTTCTCACCGGATTTTTCGTCTCATTCTCTTGGTGGCAATCGCAGGAGCCGCTCTGACCGGGGGATGCCTCGGAACCTCAGATCCGTCCAATCCGAGAAGTGCTATCGACATCGTTCTGCTCGAAAAGCCTGAGTGTGATCTGCGTTTTGAAATGGTTCCAATTCTTACTCCAGACAAGCCGGGAAAGGAGCTGCTTTCCATGGCAATGCGTATTACTGTCGACGGAAAGATTCTGGCAGAATCAGTTGAAAATTCCGATTTTTTCATGACTTTATTCCGCAATTACAAGCAGGATGAAATTGAATTATCCATACAGCCGGAATCCTTTCCTCTTATGAATTGCGGAGGCGGCATTGTCATAGTGAGCCGTCTTTCTCACAATAAAAAAGGACTGGTCGACTGGGAGGTCTGTTTTTCCTTCCAACGCATTGAAAAGCATGGAAACCGGGTTCGGCAGTCCGTTTACATCACGGAACAACGAGTGAAG
>CASEYW010000204.1 GCA_949292215.1 uncultured bacterium | reverse complement strand
GTCAGCGTCTCGCCGGAGGAAAACCTGCTGTTTGTAAGAGGCGCCGTCCCGGGACCCAATGGCGGAACAGTTTTCGTCAGACAGGCCAAGAAGAAATAATCCGTGACGGAAAACCTCCAACATTCTAAAGAACAGGTGATAATCATGTCCATGAATATTGACATATTCAATATCAAGGGTGAAAAAGTCGGCGATTACACGCTCGATGATTCCTACCTTGAATTCGACAAAGGCACACAGGCGGTCCACGACACGGTTGTCGGTTATCTTGCCGAACTCCGTTCCGGAACTGCTTCGACCAAAACCAGAGCCGAGGTTTCCGGCAGCGGTAAGAAGCCCTTCAAACAGAAAGGCCTCGGACGCGCCCGTGCCGGCAGTACCCGCAATCCGGTCTGGAGACACGGCGGTGTCGCTTTCGGTCCCAAACCCCGCAGCTTCGCGGTCAAACTCAACGCGAAAGTCAAACAGCTTGCGCTGAAGCGTTCCTTCTCAGAACGTGTCAAGGATGGTTCCGTAATCGTTCTCGACCAGTTCGTTCTCGAAGATCACAAGACGAAAAGCGCCGTCGCTGTCTTGAAGGCTGTGAAGGTTGCCGATGCAAAAGTTTTGATATCTGTTAAGGAATATGATGACAATCTGCTGATGGCTACCGGCAATCTGCCTGGCGCCATTCTGATCAAGGCTGCATCAGTGAATACTTATCAGATTCTTTACTCCGATAAGTTGTTGTTCACTAAAGACGCGCTCGACGAATTTGTCAAGCGTCTTGCTTGAGCGGGAGAATCGGAAAATGACAAAAAATCCGTATGACATCATCAGAAATATTCTCGTGACAGAGAAAAGTGCGGTACTGAAAGAAGCCAACCAGTATGCGTTCAAGGTTGCTCCGAAGGCATCCAAACTTGAGGTCGCCGACGCGATAGAGACCATCTATGGCGTGAAGGTGAAGTCTGTTAATATCCTGAACTGCAAAGGCAAGCCGAAACGTTCCGGCAGGTCTCCCATTCCGGGCAAACGCCCCGACTGGAAAAAAGCCGTGATCTCCCTTGCCGAAGGCTCAATCGACCTCGCTTAATTGGGAGTAATGCAACATGCCTACAAAATCTTATAGACCGTTTACGAGAAGCCGCAGATTCATCTCGGTTCTCGATTATTCCGACCTTACCCGCACTGCGCCGGAAAAGACTCTGACCAAAGGAAAAAATTCCCGCGGCGGAAGAAACAACGTCGGACGCATCACGACCCGCTTCCGCGGGGGCGGTAACAAGCGCCGTTACAGAATGATCGATTTCAAACGCAACAAGGACGGCGTCGCCGCAGTTGTGAAGCAGATTGAATACGATCCGAACCGTTCCGCTTTCATCGCTTTGATCGCTTATGCTGATGGAGAGAAGAGCTACATTCTCGCTCCCAAAGGACTTGAAGTCGGGCAGACCGTGATGTCCGGTGAAAAATGCGAAATCAAGCCGGGCAATGCGCTTCCGCTCCGCAGCATTCCTGTCGGCCTTGAAATCCACAATGTGGAAATGGTCCCTGGAAAAGGAGCCAAACTGGTCCGTGCTGCGGGACAGGTCGCTCTTCTCCGTTCCAAGGACGGCGATTATGCCCAGGTTAAACTGCCCAGCGGTGAAGTCCGCTTGATCAATCTCGCCTGCAAGGCGACGATTGGTACTGTCGGCAACGTTGATCACATGAACATCTCCCTCGGCAAAGCCGGTAAAAAGCGTTATCTCGGATTCAGACCGCATGTCCGCGGTGTTGTGATGAACCCGATCGACCATCCGATGGGCGGTGGTGAAGGACGCAGCAGCGGCGGCGGTCATCCCGTCTCCCCGTGGGGTCAGCTCGCCAAAGGCAAGAAGACCCGTTGCCCGAGAAAGAACAGCAAACGGTTCATTGTTGAACGGAGGAAGAAATAATGGCAAGATCAATCAAAAAAGGTCCGTTTGTGGATTATTTCCTGGTCGAAAAGATCGAGAAAATGGCCAAGTCCGGAAAAAAGGCTCCGATCAAAACCTGGTCCCGCCGTTCCATGGTCATTCCCGATTTCGTCGGTCACACGTTCAATATCCACAATGGAAAGACGTTTGTCTCGGTTTTCATTACCGAAAATATGGTTGGACACCGACTCGGCGAATTCGCCCCGACCCGTACATTCAAAGGTCACGGCGTTATCAGCGGAAAGACGGTCTGATCGTTCTTTCAGTACGGAGAAAAACCGGTTCCCTCACAGGAGCCGGTTTTTTTTTTGTTTTAATGTTATCCTTTTTTCCATTTCCGAAAGAAAAACTTTTTTCCTTTTATTTTGAAAAAATCATTGGATTTTTTCGGAAATGAATTCTATATTTCTTTTAATTGGTATTTTAACATCAGGTGTATTTATGAAGATTGTAATTGTCGGATGCGGTATTGCCGGGTTTACCGCGGCGAAGAGACTGAGAGAATTGGACCCCCGGGCGGAGATTTCTGTAATTGATCGAGAAGGCCACGGATTGTATTCCAGAATGCGTCTCCCGGAAACCCTTGCAGGAACTCTTCCGGAAACAAAACTGATTCTCTCTTCCGCAGCGGCAATGAAATCATTGGGAATTGCAATCTTCAGCGGGATATCGGCTCTTTCCTTCGATTCTGAAAAGAAAACGGTCACCCTTTCCAATGGGACTGTTCTCCCGTATGACAAATTGATTCTGGCTCTTGGTGCGACAGCCTCGCTGCCGCCGATCGAAGGAGCTCAGCCTTCCATGCTGCTCCGTTCTCTGGAGGATCTCGAACGGCTTGTTGCCGCGGCGGAGAAGGCAAAAACTGCGACCGTCATCGGCGGAGGTTTGCTGGGGCTGGAAAATGCTCATGCCCTGCTGGTTCGTGGAATCCGTGTTGCCATCGTGGAGTGTATGCCGCGTCTTCTGCCGAAACAGTTGACGGAAGCGGAATCCAAGCTGCTTCAGGAGAAGTTCACGGAGGCTGGATATCAGCTTTGTCTCGGCAGAAAAACGCTTTCCATTCATACGGAATCCGGATTGGCCGTTGTGACGCTGGATGATGGAACGGTTCTCCGGAGCGATATGGTGATTATTTCTGCCGGAATTTCTCCGGTTACGGATTTGGCGAAAGCGGCAGGGGCAACGGTTGAACGTGGGATAGTTGTCAATTCCAGATTCGAAACTACACTGAATGATGTATATGCGATTGGCGATTGTGCGCAGATCGGCGGGGTTTCCAGTGGGCTTTGGATTGCTTCAAAGGATCAGGGCGCGGCCCTTGCTGAGATCCTTTGCGGGAATAAAAACTCTTTTGAATTACCGGTCTATCAGCCGTCGCTGAAAATTCCTGGAATTAAATTGAACGAAATAAGAACGGCGGCACAGAACAAATGAATTCAGATAAATTTCATGTTACAGTTGAAAACGGTTTTCTGGTTTTCCCGGAAGAAAGGATTCCTGTGGATACCATTCAGGAAATTACGGTTGATCATCGCGCGTTTACCTGCACGGCGGCACTGCTTGTGTTTGTGGTGGGAAGTCTTGCTTGTCTTTATTGGGCTCCCGAGTTGATTATCCTTGTCGCAGGATGCGTATTCGTCTGGTTGAAAGTTGAGTATTCCAGATACATTGAGCTCAAGATCCGCTTCCGGGATGGTCGAATCAAACGAATGCTATCCTGTTCCTTTGCGGATCGCGAGGCACTCTATTCCCTTTATGACCGGTTGACAAAGCTGATTCCTCCTCAGTCCTGATTCTTCCGTATGAAGACCGTTAAGCTCAAACCATCCGCGAAGGACAAGGAAAAAAAGAAGTCGGCAATGAAGAAGTCCCGGACAATTTGTCAGTCCGGAGCGGTTCCCTATCTGATGGAAAAAGGGGAGATCCGTGTTATGCTGGTTACCTCTACTGCAGGAGATGCCTGGATTTTTCCGAAAGGAAATATTGCCAAGGGGATGGATACCCTCAAATCAGCAGCCAAAGAAGCCTATGAGGAGGCCGGAGTTCTGGGGGAATGCAGGAATGACATTCTCGGAGTCATTCAGATTGAAAAATCTCCCTCGGAACTTGCCGAAGTCAATATTTATCCATTGAAAATCGAAACAGTTCTGCCGGAATGGCAGGAGTCGGCTGTCCGCAGCCGCCGCCTGTTCCGGATTGAGGAGGCAATCGGTGTCATCCGGGGTGAACGTTCCCGCAAGGTTCTGGAAACGCTCCGGGAAAGGCTGCTGGATCGGTCGGAAAGGTCCGGAAATGGGAACTGAAATTGAACGTAAATTCCTGCTTCGGGACGATTCCTGGCGCGAAGCTGTGATACAGTCGACTGTCTTCCGGCAGCGTTATCTGCCGTTTGCCGAGGGGCGTTCCGGGTCGGGACGAGTTCGGATTGCCGGAGACAAGGCGTTCCTTACGTTGAAAAGCGCTGTGAAAGGTTTTTCCCGCAGCGAATTTGAATATGAAATTCCCGTAGCGGATGCTCAGGAGATTCTTCGGAATTTATGTACAGGGGCTTCCATTGAGAAAACGCGGCATCTGGTCCCGTATGAAGGATTTCTCTGGGAGATTGATGAATTCTCCGGCGACAATGCCGGATTGATCGTTGCGGAAATAGAATTGGAATCGGAACAAACGTCGTTTCCTCTGCCACCGTGGATCGGAAAAGAGGTGACGGGGGATCCCCGCTATTTCAACTCCGTTCTGGCGGAACACCCGTTTTCAACATGGAACCGGTGACGGACGCCGGAAACGGGATGCGCGCAGATGCAGATCGATTCATATTTCGAAGAAGGAAAAAAACAGTGGAAAACAGCGTCTTCACTGGTGAAAGAACGCGCTTTCTATGAGCTTTGGGAGTCAATCTGTCTTCCGGAACCCTTTCCGCTTCCGGATGTATTTGCCATTGCCGGAAAATCATTTGAACTTTCCGGCGTTTCCGGATCTCTCTATGGACGTTATGAATGGAGCGAGTCGTTTCACTGTGCGGCTTTGATTGCGGAATGCGATACGTGGCGCAAGGAGTTTCTTCTCCGTTTCGGTGCATCCGGTGAACCGGAAATCGAAGAACGCGAAACAATCCTGTTCGAGGATGAAACGCTGCGTTCGGGAGAGCTGCTGGATCTGGTGTCCGAAGTGGTTGCGTATGTTCGCCAAAACCAGCCGGGGAAAGAGATTCTGAAACTGAAACGCAGGGAAATCCTTGCGTATCTTGCGGAATGTACTTCTGCGGAGCGTTCTCCGACGGCAGGAGTGCTGAAACGTCTGCCCCTGCCGGCTCTTCGCGGACTTCTGGCGCGCGCCGTCGCGGATCGGCCCGCCGATGAACTCAATTTGCAGATGAGCCTTCCGCTGGATGGACATTATGAGATGGCTGTTTCCGGAGAACCGGAACTTGCGGAAGAATCGGAACCGCCGGGAAGTGCTCCGCGTCGTACCTTGTGGGAGGTGCGACGGACGGTTGATCTGCTGAAAACTGCCTCAAATCTCTCGCTGGAATATGAGCGGAAGTTTGTGCTTTCCTTTGCGGATGCCGAACTCTGCGGCGAGAGCGATGGCAGGGATGCCGTCCTGAAGATGAAGCTGAATCCCAATCTGCCGATTGAGGAGGGGGATCTGTTTCAGCTCTTTGCCGAGGAGGAGGGGGCCATGTGCGGAATCTTTTCCGCGGAAGTGATCGACGGGGATTCCCTTTACGGAAGAATTTCCTCGCCTCTGCTGCACGATTTTCTGCTGCACAAAGAGAACTACTGCGCCCGATTCCAGCGCAGTCCGCGTTTTTATACCTCGGAGGCGGTCGGGAGCCTGTCTGAAATGCTCGCCGCGGGCAGAAAAGAGAAGTTCGGTGCAATGGAGCACCTGCTCGGTCTGCGGGAAACTCCTTTTGCGATTCCGCCTGAAGCGGAAGAGAACGCTCCAGAGAAGCTGGAACCGTCGCAGAGGCTTGCGTGGAGAGCCGCAGTTGCATCTGAGAATCCCCTGGTTCTGATCCAGGGACCGCCGGGAACCGGAAAAACATTCGTTCTGGAACAGGTTCTCCGGACTCTCTGTGCCCGAGGTCTGGAAATCCTTGTCTCGGCGCCTTCCAATGCGGCGGTGGATAACATCTGCCGCCGTCTCAAAGACCTTCCAGTGCTTCGATGCGGACGGAACGAATGGAACATTGCTCCTGATGTCGTAGAAACACAATGGCGTGGCAGACCGGCAAATCTGGTTCGTTTCCGTCTGCTGCGGGAAAATCTCCGGTGCGGTTCCATCCTTGCGGGAACTCATTTCGGACTGTTGAGAGACTCTCAGATAGAGGAACGGCTCCGAAGCGGCGCAATCTGCGATGCGGTTGTGTTTGATGAGGCGGGAATGTCTTCACTGGAAGAACTGCTTCTGTGTACGCGTCTCGGAAGACGGGCGATTCTTTTCGGCGACCATCGCCAGCTTCCTCCGTTTCCTTTGCGTCCGCAGGTCCTGGAGACGTTGAAAAATTCCCGTCCGGTGGTGACCCGCGAGGAAAACGCGATCCTGACTGGCAGCGCAATGGAATGGCTGATTCAGTTTCGCGGATTTCCCGTACGGATGCTCAAAGAGTCTTATCGCTGTCAGAATCCGCGTCTTCTGCGGTTTGCGTCAATTCTGTTTTACAATGCGGAGGTGCGTCCGGCGGAACGCGCTGAATATTACCGGCTTTCCTATCCGGAACGGATGCGTAGGTATCCCCCCGAGACCCTTTGCTTTTATACGACTTCAGAACTCGCTCCGGAACGGAAGCATGAAACGCTTTCCTTCGACGGGCGCAAACCGGGACTTTCCAACCATGCGGAAGCCATTCTCTGCGTTCATCTGTTTTACCGGATGCTGAAGAAACATCCTCTGCGCGAAATCACGATCATTGCGCCGTACCGCAAGCAGGTGCGGGCAATTCGTTCAATGCTGAACCTGGAACGGGCCAGACGGGAGCAGAATTTCTCTCCGGAAGAGTGGCGGCTTTTTCTTGCAACGCAGATTGCCACCGTGGACAGCTTCCAGGGAGCGGAAAGCGATGTTGTGATCATCTGTTATGTACGGAGCAACAAGAGAGGAATTGTCGGTTTTACGGATAATCCGAATCGGATCAACGTGGCGCATACCCGCTGCCGGAAGGAGCTCCATGTGACAGGTGATCTTGAGTGTCTGAAACGTGGAGCGCGGAACGGTATTTTCGAGCGGATGGAACGGGCATTCCGAAGAGACGGCGTGATCGTATCCCTTACAGCTCCGATGCTCGATGCCATGCAGCAGGAAAACGAATCCTGAGGGAGGGGAGACACTCTTTTTCCGGCATTCTTTTGGATGAGGAGGCGAAGAATCCTTCTTCCGCATTTGACCGGTTTCATCCGGTTTCGTCATGCTTTTACGGAACTTTTTCGGCATGACGGGGTCTATTATCAAAAAAACGGCCGAATAGCCGGTACGGAAAGGGAGATGTGAATATGAGATTCTTAAAACCAGACGTTTTATGGCATCTGCTCTGGCTGATGCCGCTGATGATCGTTGTTTTTGTTGTATCAGGCAGGAAAACCGCTGCTGTTTTGAAATCCTTTCTTGGAAAACATGCGGAAGATCCGGCATATGTTCAGGTGTCCGGAGGGAAACGTGTGCTCCGGTTCGTGATTCTTCTTCTGGCGGTTGTGTTTCTAGTCGGTGCGGTGGCACGTCCGAGCTGGGGCGTTCAGATTCAGGAAATGCACGGACAGGGACGCGATCTGCTGTTTGTATTCGATACCTCGAAGTCCATGCTGGCGAAAGATGTCCAGCCGTCGCGCCTTGCCCATGCCAAATGGCTGGTCCGCGAACTGGTGAAGCGGAATCCCGGAGACCGGTTTGGACTCATAGCATTTGCCGGTCGTGCGTTCCTGGAATGCCCGCTGACTTCCGACAAGACCAGTTTTCTTCAGTCGATTGACGAGCTTTCCACCGGATCAATTCCGGTCGGAGGCACAAATATTCAGGCTGCGCTTGAAACGGCTCTGCAGGCATTCAAAGCTGCGGAAACTCAGCATCGCGCGGTCGTTCTCATCACCGATGGAGATGAACTGGAGGGCGACAGCGGGAAAGCCGTCGATGAGATCATCGCCAGGAAGATTCCGCTTTTCATCGCCGGAATCGGTGATCCTGCCCAGCCGTCCATCATTCAAATTCCGGATGGACGCGGTGGATTGAAAACATTGAAGGATGCTCAGGGGAATATTGTGAACAGTCCGTTGAACGAGGCTTCGCTTGGTTCGCTGGCAAAACGGACCGGTGGAATCTATGTCCGTTCGACTGCCGGAGATCCGCGACTGAACGCCCTGGAAAAACGCATCCGCGCTCTCGCTCCACAGGATTATGAGAGCGTCAAAACCACAAAACCGATTGACCGCTTCAGCTATCCGCTTGGAATCGCGTTTCTGCTGATGCTGGTTTGGTTTGCTCTCTCCGAGCGTGCGGTCCGCAACGGTGCCGCGGCTGCCGCAATGCTGGTCTGCGTCTTTTCCGTTCTTCCGGTACATGCGGAGACCATGTCGGAAGATGGAAAGAATCAGGCGGATCATCAACTTCCGTCTTCCGTTCAAATTCCACCATCCGCCACGCAGACGGAACAGCCCGCAGGAGAACAGAATGCGGAATCTCAGACCGATGATCCGGTCGAACTCTTCAATCGTGGAGTCGATGCGCAGAGCCAGGGCAAGTTCCCTGAGGCGGTCAAACAGTATGAAGGTGCTCTTGCAAACGGTGTTGACAATGTCGAAATCCGCGGCAAAGTCTCTCAGAACCTCGGTGTGATTACACATACAAAGGCTCGCGCGGAACTTGGCGGATCGCTTCAGGCTCTTCAGCAGCAGAATCTTGACGAAGCTCAGAAAAAAGTCGATGCTTCATTAAAAGTGATGGATCAGGCAGAAGAGATGTACCGGGAGTCCATGCGTGAGACAGAAGATCATTCCGCCATCGCTAAAAATCAGTCCATTCTTCTTGCCGACCGCCAAAAAGCCGAGACCTTGAAAAAAAAGATTGAAGAGCTGAAGAAAATGCAGCAGCAGGCTCAGAAACAGACGCAGCAGGCAAAGAATCAGCAGCAGAAGGAAAATCAGCAGAAGCAGGACCAGAATCAGTCTCAGCAGAATCAGCAGCAGAAGCAGCAGAATCAGTCTGCACAGCAGAAAACGGAAGAGGCAAGAAAGTCTGCTGAGGATTTGCAGAAGAAAGCGCAGGAGCTTGGCCAGAAAAAGATGGAACAGTCCGCTGAACAGGCAAAACAGGAGCTTGACAAGGCTCGGGAGGAACAACGGAAAGGCAACGGCAAGTCGGCGGAAGAGCATTTGAACAAAGCACTTGAAAAGCTCGGCGGTGATCCGGACCGGAAGCAGGAACCTTCACAGGATTCAAAAAACGGCAAGGATCAGAAGGAGAAACAGAAGGAAAATAACCGGGATCAGGATGACTCCGGCAAACAGGAGAAACAGGAACCACGCGAACCGCAGTCTGCCCAGGGCGAGCCGCAGAAGGAGCCTGAAGAAGGGGAGATTGACAAGTCTCAGGCGGCATCCATTCTGGAAGATATGGCGAAAGACGAGAAAAATCTGCGTGATGCCATCAAGGCTCATCAGAAACGACGTTACCGCAATGCGGTTCCAGCGAAGGACTGGTAATAAACTTTCATGCGGTCTCCGCCGGTTTTCCGCGGGGACCGCGTTCCAAGAGGAGCGTTCAGGAAAACAGAAAGAGGTTTTTGTCTATGAACAGCATGATGAGAAAAATGATTTTGACTGCCGTTCTGATGACGGCGGGAGCGATTGCATTCGCGGCATCGCTTGTGACGGAGGTCAGTGAGCCGGTCCGGGTCGGAATGAACGCTGAACTTTCCCTGATTTACGACGGGAAGGCAATTCCGCAGTTCGTGCAGCTCCCTAAAATTGACGGATTGCGCTGGATTGCTGCGGGGAGCCGTCAGTCGATCAATCAGGTGAACGGGCATATTTCCAGAACCACAATGTGCATCTACACGTTTACGGTGGAGAAGCCGGGAACGTACACAATTCCGGCGACAGAGGTCCGCGCAGGAAAACAGACGTTTACCAGCAAGGCCGTTACGTTTACTGCAACTCAGCCGAAACTGGCGACCGGACGCTCCCGCGGTCGGTCTTCCGGAGGAACCATTGCTTCCGCGAAGGAGGAGGTTGAAATCGATAAACTGCTCTTTTCCAGAACGATTGTCCGTCCGGAATCCAGCACATTCTACATCGGCGAGGAGATCCCCGTGGAAATTCAGGTGTTCATGGCGCGTGATCTGGAGTGCCAGGTGAGCTGGCCGGAGATCGTAGCCGGTGACAAAGCCAACATCATTTTCCGCGATTATCAGAAACAGAATCCGAACAATCCGAAGTTCGCTCCTTATCGCCGAGGAGAAACAGAGATTGACGGGCGTCCCTATCTCGTCTACGTGTTCAACACGGTTCTGCGGCCGATTTCCATAGGCAAGCTGGATTTGAGTTCGGTGACAAAGATGAACATCATTGTTCGCAACCGGCCGAGGCACCGTCCGTCCTCGCTTTTCGATGACGATGATTTTTTCGGCGGATTTTTCTTCAGCAATGCTCGTACCGTTGAGCATCAGGTAAAAAGTTCTGCGCCGCAGATTACGGTCAAGCCGTTGCCTCCGCGCACGGGGGATGCACACTTCCTTGGACTCGTCGGAGAGTGGAAGGTTGATGCGGCTCTTTCTGCCGGAGAAGCAAAAGTCGGAGAGGCTGTGACCTTGACGGTGAAAATTTCCGGAAACGGAACGATGGAAACGCTTTCCGCACCGTCATTGGATTTTCCGAATTTTCGTGTGTACAGTCCGGAAGTGGAGAAGTCCTCGGCAAGCGATACCGCAACAGTCAAGTACATTCTCATTCCGACCGCTGTGGGTTCCCACGATCTGAAATTCAAGTTCAGCACCTTCAATCCTTCGAAGGCAAAATACGAAGAGTTTGCATTTGTGAAGAACATGAAGGTGGAAAAGGCCGCAGCCGTGTATTCCGGCGCATCCGCCGGCCCAGGCGTGATTGACGGCGCTGCCGACGATTCCGCATCGCTCGCCCCTGCTCCGGAAAAAAGGGGACCGACCGGTGTTCTGTACTTGAAAAAAGCTCCATATGACGAAATTCGCCTTCCTCTCTGGCACAATCATATTGTTTCCGCCCTGCTGGTGTTTGTCCTTGGTCTCGCGTTCTGGATCGGGGTGGAGCTGCGGTATCTGTATCGGCGCTACCGGGAGAGCGATCCCGGATTCCAGCGCAGAAACGCGGCACGGAAAAACAAGGCCGGACTCCTGAACCGTTTGCGCGCAGGAAAACCGGAGGCAATTCCGGATATGAACGGGGAGATTGCCGCGTATGTCAATGACGCGCTTGATCTTCCGCCCGGCTCCAGTCTCGGCGAAAGCGCTGCAATCATCAAGGAGGAAAATCCGGAGCTGGCGGAAACGCTTCAGACTCTTTCCGATACGTCATGGTCTCATGCGTCGGATTCGATATTAACGGAGGATTTTAAAATGAAACTGATGAATCAACTCTCCAAACTGGTTTGTTTTGCACTGATCTTCGGAGCTGTTTCGGTCTCCGCAGCGGAGGAATCTGCAAAGAAGACGGATTCGAAGGAAACGTCCACCGCTGTCAGGGTGATTGATTCGCCGGAACGTGCCATGACCGCTTACGATGAGGGAAATTTCGCCGGAGCGGAACAGTATTACCGGTCTTTGAAAAAAGCATCGGCTCCTTCGTCGAAGCTGTTCTACAACATTGGCAACTGCCTGTTTCAGCAGGGCAAATATGCACAGGCGCTGGCCTGTTACGAAAGTGCGTTGAGAATTGCCCCGCGCGATTCGGATATTCTCGAAAACCTGAATCTGACAAGACGCAAGCTCTCGCTGCCGGAAAAAAACGTCCTGGAGACGCCTGCCGATGTTCCGCCGTATCTGCGTGACCTGCTGCGGCCGGATGAATGGCTCCTGGTCCTGAGCATCGGCACCGCGCTGGTTTTTGTCTCGCTCGGGTTGCGCCGCTCGTTGGGCCGTTCGTTCTGGGGAGCTCTGCTTGCTTCAGGAGGTGTGGTGATGGTGGTGGCATTTTCCGCTGTCCTTGCTCAGGGGGTGAGTTCGTACGATGATCGTGCCGCGATCGTGATTGTCCGCAATGCCCCTGTGTACGCGCTGCCTTCGACGCAGGCTCTCCGATTGGCGGATATCAATCTTCAACCCGGGGAAGAGGTCCGGATTGTGGAATCGCGTCTTGACTGGATTCGTATCCGTGCCGGAGCTGCGGAGGGCTGGGTCAAGAGGGATGATGTACAGAAGCTCTGGGATCTCTGATCCGGAGATTCGCGCCCCGACGGGATGACTCGTCGGGGCATTCTGCCGTTTTCTCGGAAAGGCAAATTCCGGAAAACGCTTTTTTATTTCGGAATCGTCCGGGAAACAATTTATTTTTCCTTTCATTATTGCTAATTTCCATTTCGGGTGTAAATTACATTTCATGACTGTAATTTATTTTGAAATGAAGGATTTTCAGCAGTGAAAACGACGGAGGAACCGGCTGCCATGGTCTCAATTGTGAGCCTGGGCTGTCCGAAGAATTTTGTGGATACGGAGATTGCCGCCGGCTCTCTGGTCTGCAACGGGCTTGGAATCACAGGCGATGAGGCTGAGGCTGATCTCATGCTCATCAATACCTGCGCGTTTATCGACTCCGCCAGAAAAGAAGCTGAGGAGACGATTCGTCATGCGCTGAAGTGGAAACGGAAGCGGAGCGGAAGGAAAATCGTAGTAGCCGGATGTCTGGTCGAGTGGAAAAATGCAAGGACGATTCAGGAGAAATTTCCGGAAGTCGATCTCTGGACACGCATTGATTCCATCGAGGAAATGGGGAAAATCCTGAAAGGGCTTCTTCAAAATCAGGATTATGTTCCTCCATCCGGAGCTCCCCGGTATCTGTACGACGACGCAACCGCGCGGCTTCTTCTGACACCGCCGCATTATGCGTATCTGAAAATTGCCGACGGGTGCGACAACCGCTGTTCCTATTGTTCGATTCCGAATATTCGCGGGCCTCTGCGGAGCCGTTCTGCGGAATCGGTTCTCAAGGAAGCGCAGTCTCTGATCGATAACGGCGTGCGGGAGCTGATTGTCATTGCGCAGGACACTACGGCGTTCCGGCATGATTTCAAGGAAAAAAATGCCGCAGCAGATCTTATTCGCGGTCTTGACCAGCTCAAAGGCGATTATCTTTTCCGTCTGCTGTATCTGCATCCGGCTTCTGTGACCGATCGTGTGGTCGGGGCGCTTGCCGATGCGGAACACCTTGCCCGATGCGTCGAGATGCCCCTTCAGCACATCGCCGGCAGAGTTCTGCTTTCGATGGGGCGGAAGGTCGGGGAAAAGGAGACTCGCGAGGCCGTCCGTCGGATTCGGGAAGATGCCCATTGCGCGATCCGGACCACCTTTATGGTCGGTTTCCCCGGCGAAACAGACGAGGAATTCGAGACTCTGGCAAATTATGTGAAAGAGCAGAAATTTGAACGCATGGGCGCGTTTTACTATTCGCCCGAGGAGGGAACCCCCGCAGCCGGATTCCGGAACCAGATCCCCCGGAAGACTGCTCTGGAACGTTATGAGCATCTGATGCGGATTCAGGAGGACATTTCCCTGAACGCAAACCTGGCACTCAAAGGAACGGAAGTTGACGCTATCGTGGATTCCCTGGAGGGACGGGGACGGGCACTCGGCAGAACCATGCTCGACGCACCCGGAATCGACAATGAAATCGTTTTGAGAAAAGTCCCGCACGATCTTCTGCCGGGAAGTTTCATCCGCGCGCTTGTAACCTCGGCAAAAGCATACGATATTACAGCGGAACTCACAGCAATCAAATCCAAGGGGACAGAAATTGGCTAATTTGAAGAATCTCCCGAACCGGATTACCCTCAGCAGAATTCTGCTGATTTTCGTGTTTGTGGCATTGGCGAACATCCGTTCGGACAGCATCGGTTTTTTCATTCCAACCGTCAGTGAGCCGGTGGAAGAAGTCTGTCACATCATCGCTTACATTGTGGCGATTCTCGCTGCATTGACGGATCTTCTGGATGGATTTCTTGCAAGAAAATACCATCTGGAAAGTGATTTCGGGCGGCTGGTGGATCCGCTTGCCGACAAAATTTTTGTTGTCGGTACATTCGTGATGATGGCGGAATACAAGTTGATGCCCGGATGGATCATCATCGTTGTTCTGACCCGTGAATTCATGGTGACGGGCCTGCGGATGCTGGCAACTCATAAAGGCGTTGTCATTTCAGCGGACAAGTGGGGAAAAATCAAAACGATTCTTCAGATGGTATCCCTGCTGATCGGCGGCGCGGCATGGATCGGGCTCTTTGATATCCATCAGAAGCAGATCTGGATTGCCTGGTATGTGCTTCTGCTGATTATGACACTCGTCACGATTCTTTCCGGAGTGGGATACTTCCTGAAAAATAAAAGCCTTTATGCGGAAAATACATGAGCAGACAGAATCTGACAGCCGAAAAAATGGATGAGTTTTCCCAAGCCCGGGAAGAGACGGAAAATACAGCGTCGGAGAACCGGGTGAAGGATGGCGCTTTTCTGGTCGGCGTGATTGAATCCGGTGAGGAACCCGCTGAAGCCCGGGAACACCTGGAAGAGCTGCGCGAACTTGTCTCCACGCTCGGATTTCAGATCGTCGGAGAGCTGATGGCGGGGATCCGTCTGCCGAATCCGAAATTCTATGTGGGCAGCGGAAAGGCGGAGGAGATTGCCGCGGCGGCCCGGGCGGCTGGAGCGGAACTCATCGTTTTCGATACGGAGCTGGGACCATCCCAGCAAAGAAATCTGGAACGTCTTGCCCGGGTGAACGTTGTGGATCGCCAGGAGATCATTCTTGATATCTTCGCAGACCGTGCCCAGACAAGAGAGGCTGTGCTTCAAGTGGAACTGGCGCGCAACAAATATTTCCTGCCGCGACTGACCCGAGCCTGGAGCCATCTGTCGCGTCAGCGCGGCGGTGCCATGGGTACTCGCGGGGAAGGGGAAAAACAGATCGAGTACGACCGCCGTATGGTCAAACAACGGATTGCTCAGCTCGAAACGGAGCTCCTTGATGTGCGGAAACAGCGTATGGTACAGCGCAAAGGGCGGATCCGCCGCGCCATGCCTCTGGCAGCAATTGTCGGATACACGAACGCGGGGAAATCCTCCCTGCTGAATGCACTGACGGGAGCGACTTCTCTTGTGGAAAACAAACTTTTTGCCACGCTTGATCCGACAACGCGGAAGCTGGTCCTGCCGAACAAGAGCGAACTGCTGCTGACCGATACCGTCGGATTTGTCCGCAAACTGCCACACAGTCTGGTGGAGGCATTCAAGTCCACGCTGGAGGAGGCCGTTCTGGCGGATTTCCTGGTGATGGTTCTGGATGTTTCCAGTCCCGATGTGGAATCGCACTGGAAGACAACTCTTTCTGTCCTGACTGAGCTGGGCGCGCAGGAGAAACCGATGCTAACCGTCTTCAACAAATGCGATCGTCAGAAAGATCCGCTGATTCTCACGCGCATGCGTTCCCTGGATCCTGACGGCGTCTTTATTTCCTGTGTGACAGGGGAGGGAATGGATCGACTTCGCACTGCATTGATTGCCTTCCTGAAAAAACGTTCGGAAATAGACGATCTGCTGATTCCGCCGGAGCGGCCTGATGCTGTTGCCGCGGTCTATTCCAGAGCGTCTTTGCTGGAAGGCCGATATTTGGATGACGGGTCTTTTGCGTGTACAGTGCGCATTCCAGACTCTGTTTCGGAGTTTTTTGCTCCGTTTTCCCGTTCGTGCCGGATTTCAGAACATACAATGGAGGAATAAAATATGAAATTCAGACTGATGGCCGTTTTGGGCCTGCTGCTGATGCTTCCGGTCGATCCGGTTCTTGCGCAGTCGGGTCGTGCCGCGTCTTCGCGTTCCCAGGACCTCTGGGGAATCTGGCGCGAAGGGTTCACCCATTATGAAAAAGCGGAAAAGGCTCGGACCGCAAAACGCTATGAGGAGGCGCTGAATGAATATCGCGCTTCCTTGCAGGCGTTTCAGCAGGTGCGGCGACGGGATTCCGACTGGAACCGCACCGTAATCAGCTACCGCATTGATCTCTGCCTGCGTAGAATCAATCTCGTTCAGGAGGCTCAGACTGCCGCTCAGACGAAAAAAACAAAGACTCCCGCAAAGCCTGCCACCGTTCAGCAGAAAGCTGCGCCTGTATTGAAACAGGTGGTCCAGCGCGAGGATTTCGTCGAACAGGCCATGAAGGCCCGGGCACGTCTCGCGGAGGCGGAAAAGGAAATCGCCTCTTTGAAACGCTCCATCGAACTGAACTCCAAAGCCGCGGAACAGGTAAAAAGTTTGATCCGTGAGAAAAATGAACTCATTCAGAAGAATGCCGCCATCAATCTTCTGCTCGAAAATGCAAAGGCACGCCTCGCACGCGTCGATAAAAACGCGGAAAAAGACAGACGGATCGTCGAGGAAAGAGCCAAAGTCACCGCTCTTACCAGTCAACTGAAAACGATGCGCGTTGAAATGGAAACGCTGAAACTTCAGAAGGCTGAGGCGCAGAGCCGTCGTAATGAAGCGGAACTGGCATTGAAACAGAATGTCCAGCACATCACCACTCTGACCGCTGCGATTGAAGCGGCAAAACAGGTGCGAACGGAAAATCAGAAACTCCTCGCTCAGCTCAATGAGATGAAAAATGACAAGGCTCAGATGGAGAAGCGTCTTGCAGACGCCTCCCGGAGAATCAATGACCTCTCCGGACAGCTTTCCAAGATTCGCGAGGGAATTGACCTTCCGGAAAATATCCGCCGGATTCAGGATAATGCCAACGTCGTCCTGAAAGATAACGAGTATCTCAGGACCCTCAATACAAAGAACATGAAGGAACTGGAACTTCTCAGAAAAAGCAATGCCGCAGCAAGTGAAGAGCTCGCAAAATTGAAAGAACTTTCTTCCAGAAGCACCGCTGAACGAGCCGCGGCGACGAAAGCCGCAGAGGTCGCCAGAGCAAAACTGGAGGCGGAACGCAAGGTCTCCTCTGATTACCGCAATACCGTGGAACTGCTGCAGAAAGAACGCGATCAACTCAAAAAGGATCTTTCCGCATTTGCTCAGAAATACGAAACTCTTTTGAAATCCGCGTCCAGAACGGATACGCTTTCCGCTGAACTGCTGAAACGCGATGCCGAACTCAAAAAACTTGGAGAACGCAGTGCCGGACTTGATCTTGCCCTGACAAAACTCCGTCAGGAAAATACCGTGCTGGCAGCCGAGGCAAAAAAAGCCAGGGAGGAAGTCCGTGCCGTCAAGGCGCAAATGGAACAGAAACTTGCCGCTTTGAAAGCCAGTAACGATCGGATTTCCGGGGAGAATGCCTCTCTGAAAAAAGAGACGGCGGCTTTGAAGGATTCTCTGGCAAAATCCGCTGAAATAGAGAAGAGGGCGACAGAACTTTCCTCTGAAAATGCCAGACTCAGGAAGGAGTCTTCCGATTTGAAATCTTCCATTGAACGGTTTGGCCGGGAATCGGTTGGTGGGAAACTCCTTGCTGCGGAAAATGACCGTCTGAAATCCAGAACAGCCGGTCTGGAAAATGATTTGAAGCAGGCTGTCGCCGCAAAGACCGCGCTTGCCGCGGAATACGCTAAACTCAAGACCCGTGCCGATGAACTCCGCCGGAATTTCGAAAAGACGTATGCGGAACGCAACAGACTCATGAAGGAAAACAAATCGTTCATGGAGACCTCTGCTTCCGCAAAAGAGGCCGCCGCCAAATATGCGGAAACGGTCAGGAACAGCAATCGACTCTCCGAAGAATACACAAAGTTGAAAAACGATTTCGAAGCGTTTAAACAAGCCGTTGCCAGAACCAATCAGGCCTCTTTCTCCGCTGCCGGGCTTTCCGTGGAAAATGAATCTCTCAAACGGGAGATCTCAAGCCTGAAAGCTGAATTGCAGAAAAACGGCAAGGGAACGGGTAGCGCGGATCTTGCCAATGAAAATCTCCGTTTGAAACAGGAATTGAACGCTCTGAAGCTCTCCATCGCCGGAACAGAAAGCGGAAAACTGACGGCTGAACTTGCAAAATTAAGAGAACTTTCCGCTCGAAGCGAACAGCTCCTTGCGGAAAATGACAAGTTGAAAAAAGAGGTCCTGGAGCTGAAGGCTCTTACCGTGAAATATCGGAACCTGCCTGCGGATGCAAATTCGGTTCTCCGGGAAAATGAAAACCTGAAGATTGAAATTGCCTCGCTCAAAGAGACCGTTGCACGTCTGATGAAAATGGCAGAAAATCCGCAGACATCCACCCGGCAGATTGAACTGACCGTCAATGAAAATACTTCTCTTCGGACGGAAGCCGTTAAACTGAAAAAACACATTTCCATGTTGAATGCGGAACTCCGGGAAAACGAAATGCTGCGGAAGAACAATGAAGAACAAATTAAAAAATTACTGGCTTCCGGAAAAAATTCTGAAGAGTTCCTTCGTCAGCGCGATCAGAAAATCAAGAAACTCAACGCGGAAATTGCCCGTCTGAAAAAGCGGACAGGCGTTCCGGCCTCCAAAGAGATTGCGGAACTCTCTGCAACTGTGACGGAACTGCGTGAAGGAAAAGTTCAGTTTGAGAGCGCTTTGCGGAACCTGACCGCCGTCCGTACAAAACTGGAGGAGGAAAATAAGAAACTGAAAGCCTCTCTTGAACTTGCGCAGCGGGAAACGGATGCGTTGAAAAAGCAATTGACCCGTCCGCAGCCGCAGGGGGTTCTCGAACGCAGGAATCTGGAACTTCTTGAGTCTGCGACGAAATTTGAATCGCTTTATACGAAAACATCCAAGGAACGCGATGATCTGGCAGCGCGTCTCAAAGCACTCGACAAGGAAATTCTGGAGTCGAAAAAACAGCTTAATGCAGCAAATGTTACAATGGAACGCATGCGCAAAGAGCTGCTTCAGTGGACAGATGATCCGACCGGAATGAGCGATCAGACCATTCATCGCAAGGATCAGGCCATTGATGTGCTTGTCGCGGAAGGTGAAGCATTGCGAAAAGAGGTTGCCAAACTGAAAACGCAGCTTCTGGTTGCCAACGATACTGCGCGGCGTTATCGCGAGAAGAATGTGGAAATGGAACAGCGGTTCCGTCTGGTCCTTTCCTCCATCAAGAATTACAAGGATCTCAATCCGGATCGTGTTCTTTCCGCGGAGCTGGAAAAACAAAAGGCGCAGGAGGCGGAAGAAGCCCGTAAACTGGCGAAACATCGCGAGCTGGTCGATCGCCTTGCAAAACAGAGAGCGGAAAAGGCAAAGGCGGTAGAGAAGACCTCCCCCAAGACGTCGCCCTCTCAGCCCGCCTATGACAAAAAACGTTACGAGGAAGCCATGAGTATGGCGCAGAACGCGGAAACAAATAAGGATTCCGCCGGCGCCCTGATGAATTACTGGCGAGCTGCGGATGCCAATCCGAAGAGCGCAGATGCGTATCTCGGACTCACAAGAACGTATCTGACGCGCGGAGAAATCGCAAGTGCGGCAAAATCGTATGAAACTGCCCGAAAACTCGGAGCAGCACAAAATGTGGAACTGGAACAGAAATTGAACGCAGGGAGCAATTGACATGTTTGGATCATTGGGTGAAATGGCCGGACTGATGAAAAAGTTCGGCGAAATGCAGAGCAATATGAAAAAAATGCAGGCGGAACTGGCACAGATTGAGGTGCGTGGAACTTCCCATTCCAACCTCGTTGAAGTGGTGATGTCCGGAGACATGATCGTAAAAAGTGTCACAATTGCCTCCGCTGCGCTTTCCCCGGAAAACAAAGAGGTTCTTGAGTCTTCCGTTCAGGAAGCGATTGCATCTGCTCTTCAGCAGGTGAAAATGGAAGGGGCAAAGCGTCTTACGGATGTGACCGGCGGAATGAAACTACCGGGATTTCCCGGTTGATTGAGGTCGGATATGGCGTTTACCGCATATCCTGAAGCGTTGGAAGAACTGATGGAGCTTCTGCGCGGTCTGCCTGGAGTGGGAAGACGAAGCGCGGAACGGATGGCCCTTCATTTTTACAACTGGGATGATTCCCGTCTGAAAATTCTGGGAGAAACACTTTCTTCATTGAAGGATCGGATTGGTGTTTGTCCGGAGTGCGGTGGAATGTCACCCGGGAAGAATGAGCTTTGTGCCATTTGTTCCTCCTCATTGCGGGATCCTTCTGTGATTTGTGTTGTGGAGGAGTTCCCGCAGATGCGTTCCATTGAAGCGGGGGGTGTATTCAAGGGGCGTTATCATGTCCTTGGTGGGCGTCTTGCTCCGCTGGAGGGAAAACTGGCGGATTCGCTTTCCATTGACCCCCTGATGCGAAAAGTTGACAGCGGGGTGGTGCGGGAAGTGATTTTTGCACTGAGTTCCGATGTCGAAGGACAAGCTACGGCAGTTTTTCTTGCCGGTCTCTTGAAGGACAAAAATATCAAAATCAGTCGTTTGGCGCAGGGATTGCCAGCTGGTTCCGATCTTAGTTATGCGGATCCGGCGACGATTGCCGCGGCGCTCAGCGGACGTACCCAGTTCCACTAACTTTTTGCGCGTCAGCGTGCAAAAAAGAGCGATCACGCGTCAGCGTGCAAAAAAGAGCGATCACGCGTCAGCGTGCAAAAAAGAGCGATCACGCGTCAGCGTATAAAAAATCAGCCGCCCGCAGGGCAGGGAGTCGCGGAGCGACGACGGTGCAGGTCTGTGACCTGCTTCGGTCCAGCTGAATAAGCTGGTCGCCCCTGGGGCGAAATTGAAGAGCGAGGTAAAAAACGATGAAGACATCTCTTTCCCGGTCGACACCGGAATCAGTCGGGATTCCGTCTCAGGCCTTGAGAGCGACATTGACAGAACTGAAGCAATTAAGCATATTAAACAGCATCATGTTTCTTCGGCATGGTCATGTTTGTGCGGAGGGCTGGTGGAAGCCCTATTCGCCGGATATACCCCACATGCTTTTCTCATTGAGCAAGAGTTTTACCTCAGCGGCGATAGGAATTATGCAGGCGGAGTACAATCTGGATCTTGAAACCCCACTTTACCGTTTTTTCCCGGAAGCGGATGCTTTTATTACCGATCCGAAGATGCGCAGTGTGAGTCTGCGGCATCTTCTGACGATGTCTTCTGGTCATGCCTCCTGTGCCATGGCGTTTATGGAGAAAGCCTCTGACGGCGACTATGTAAAATCGTTTCTTTCTTCGAAACTGACCTATTTGCCGGGAGAACGCTTTGTTTACAATTCCGGTGCAAGTTATATGCTGGCAGCGGTTGTAAGGAAAGTGACAGGGGAAAACGTCCGGGAGTACCTGCTTCCCCGTTTGTTTGATCCTCTGGGCATAGCACCCGGCATCTGGGAGTGCTGTCCAAAGGGAACGAATCTTGGCGGCTGGGGATTTTACCTCAAAACAGAGGATATTGCTAAATTCGGCCAGCTTCTTCTGGATGGCGGCAGATGGAATGGACAGCAGTTGATTCCTGCGGAATATCTTCAAACCGCCACAACGAAACAAATCGACAATTCCATGAACGACAAGCCCGACTGGAAACTCGGCTACGGCTACCAGTTCTGGATGAATCGTCACGGGTTCCGTGCCGATGGCGCCTGCGGTCAATATGCTCTCGTTCTTCCCGAATACGACATGGTCATTGCCGTGACTGCCGGTCTTGATAACATGCAGAATATCATGACTGTTTTCTGGGAACATCTGCTGCCCCGCCTTCGCAAAGAGACCGATACTCTTCCGGAAGATCCGGAAGCATTGAGTGCTTTGAAGGAAACACTGGCTTCACTCTCAATTCCTCTTGCACAGGGAGATACGACCCGTCGCGGTGAATCTGCCTGCTGGACTTGCAAAGAAAATGATGCCGGCATCCGTTGTGTCTCCATTTCGTTCGGAGAAAATGATTGCACCCTTCTGTTTTCAACGGAGAAAGGGGAGGAGAAAATCCATGCCGGCTTCGGTTTCAACTGCGATAACCTGATTCAGTTCCGCGACTCTCTTCCCCGTCGTTCCGCTGCAAGCGCCGCATGGATCACAGAAAATCTTCTGGAAATCCATGTCTGCAATTATGAGACCCCGTTCCGGGATGTCTATCGAGTTGATTTCTGTTCGGGAAACGTGACGAGGACCTCCAATACCAACTTCCTCCATCCGCCGCTTGGACTTCCATGAAAAAAACTCTCCGCATGTATCCGACATGCGGAGAGTTTGCAAGTTGTTCCGGCAAATTTCTTCTTCCGGTCCGGAAGATCAGTAGGCGGAATCGGGGAAATAGAACTGTTTCGCGTTTGACTTATCCACGATTTCGGAAGGAATGATCACCCGTTTTTCCGTTGTTTTCGGCTGCTTTTTTGCTCCGGCAACAGCATGTTCGATACCGACCGCAATCATACGCGGCGGATAGGTCACGGTCAGCGGAATGACAGGATCTCCATCCAGAATCTTTTTGACCACCAGCTTGTTTCCTCCTCCGCCGACAATCAGCCGGATGTCTTTGCGTTTGGATTCCTGATAGGCCTTGAGCGCGCCGACAAGCACATCATCATCGCCGACCCAGACCGCATCAATCTTCGGGTATTTCTGAAGATAGTTTTCCATCAGCTTGAGTCCCTTTTCCGTATCCCAGTATGCCGACTGCGATTCGAGAATCCGGATGCCGGGATGCTTCTTCATCTCCGCTTTGAACGCATTGACGCGGTCTGAATTGACCGGACAGGGAATGCCTTCCATAATGAGAATATCTCCTTTTCCCTTGAGTTCGCGGACAATGGCATCCGCGGCAGCTTTTCCAAATCCGCTGTTGTCTCCTGCGACCAGCAGATTCTGGACATCTTTAGTAAGTCCCCGGTCAACTACCACCAGATACTTTCCCTGTTTTGCCGCATTTGCGCATACATTTGTCAGCGGTCCCGGTTCCTGGGGGAGCACAACCAGGGCATCCACCTTCTGGACCAGCAGATTCTCAATTTTGTCAACCTGTTCCGCCGCATCCTTTGCCGTGGAAATTATGATTTTAACCTTGGGATCTTTCTGTTCCCACTCCTTTTTTGCCTGTTCCGCCCACCAGACGATTCCACCGGTCCAGCCGTGGTCCGCCGCAGGGATGGATACCCCGACCGTTACACTGTCTTTGTCCTTCGCTGTTGTGTTTTCTCCGCACGATACGCAGAAGAAAGCTGCGGCGGCAACCGCCATTGCCGAAAGCAGAATTTTCATAATCCGTTCCTTTGCTGTTTATTTTAAAGTTTTTCTCTGCATCATGACTGCTATGATAATGACGAGTCCCTTGACGGTTCCCTGGAGTGTCACCGAGATCCCCCACATGTCAAGCACGTTGGAGACAATTCCGAGAATCAGAATCCCCGCGAGCGTTCCCCAGATTGACGCCTTTCCCCCGTTCATCGAACTTCCTCCGATGATCACCGCTGCAATGGCGTCCAGCTCATACGACTGTCCCGCACTGGTGGAACTGACCGAATTCAAACGGCCTCCGAACAGCAGCGCACTGATTCCGGCCGTTGTTCCTGCAATCAGATAGGTATAGAACTTCACCAGGCCCGTCCGGATCGCCGCATAGCGCGCGACCCTCTCGTTGGAACCGACTGCACAGATATGGCGCCCGAGACGCGTCTGTTTCAGAATCAGCGAAAACAGAACAGTCAGGATCAGCAGAATCCAGACAGGAAGCGGGATTCCTCCGATCACCGCCCCGCCGAATTCCCGGTAGACGTTGTTCTCCGAAGAAACCAGACCTGAATTACCGAAATAAAGCGCCAGGGAGCGAAAAATCACCAGCGTGCCGAGCGTCGCAATAAATGGCGGGACTTTTCCCAGTGCGACCAGCGCTCCATTTGCCGCTCCGCAAGCAGTTCCGAGCGCAATGGCAATGATCGCGGCAACCGCCACGGCAAGCGTTTCCGATCCGGGAACCGCATTCATTCCCAGAATGGAGATCACACCGGAAAATGCCAGCAGCGATCCTACGGAAAGATCAATGCCGCCGCCCGCAATGACAAACGTCATCCCGAGCGCAATCAATCCGCTGTACGAGACCTGCCGCGTGATGTTGATCAAATTCTGAACACTGCGGAAATGCTCGTTTGAAATACAGCAGATCAAAAGTAGAACGACCAGCGCGGCCCACGGCCCGCCCGTGCTCTTCAACAGCGCCGTCAGACGCCGCATCCTGTTATTTGACTCCGGTTGCAAGATACATGATCTCCTCTTCTGTGACATGTTCGTTTTCCAGCGTTCCGGCAAGTTCTCCGGCACGCATCACCATGACCCTGTCGCACATTCCGATGACCTCTTCCAGATCCGAGGAGATCAGCAGGCAGGCAACTCCGGAAGCGGCCAGGTCGCTGATGAAGTGATAGATATCGCTGCGCGCTCCAATGTCAACTCCCCGCGTGGGTTCGTCAAAAAGAAACACCCGCGGATGGTTGTCGAGGCATTTTGCCAGCGCCACCTTCTGCTGATTGCCTCCGCTCAGATATTTGAGTTCCGTTTCGACCGACGCCGTTTTAATCCGGAATTTTTCCACATACGATTCCGCGCAGGCCCGTTCAGCTCCGCGGTCAATGATGCCTCCATGACAGTAGCGGCGAAGACTCGAAAGCGTTGTATTTTTATCAAGCGGAAACTCTGTGAGGATTCCGGACCCCTGCCGGTCTTCGGAAAGATATACGATTCCATGCGCCAGTGCGTCGGACGGTTTTTTCAGGCGGACCGTTTTCCCGGCAAGTTTTACTGTTCCGGACGTGCGTTTACGGAGCGCGCAGATCGTTTCCGCCAGTTCCGTGCGTCCGGCTCCGGCAAGTCCGGCAAGCCCGGTGATTCCCGGCTTAAGCTCAAAAGAAACATGTTTCACCTCTTTGCCGGAACTCAGGTTGTCCACGGTCAGGAGGGGAGTCCCTGAGGGGGGAACGGTCGGCGGGAACATTTGTTTGAGTTCGCGACCAACCATGCGCCTGGCAATCTCCATGGCATCCAGCGAGGCTGCGGGATCGCAGCTGACCAGGATTCCGTCGCGCAGCACGGCGACGCGGTCGCAGATTGTGCGGATCTCCTCCAGTCTATGGGAGATGAAAATAATGGAGGTCCCGGCGGCTTTCAGCTCCCGCATGATACGGAACAGAATTGCACTCTCGTTCTGGTTCAATACCGTGGTTGGCTCGTCCATGATCAGCAGACGGCAGTTGACGGAAAGCGCCTTGGCAATTTCCACCATCTGTTTTTCTGCAACGCTCAGCGTGTCGATCATGCGGTCTGGATCCATTTCCACGTCCAGCTTTCGCAGAAGCCTCCGCGATTCGGAACGCATGAGTGCTCGGTTCAGAAGACCGAACCGTCGGGGTTCCCTGCCAAGAAAAATATTTTCCGCTATGGTCAGATCGTTGACCAGATTGAACTCCTGCGGGATGCCGGCAATGCCGTCACAGCCTGTGCGGAGAAGATCGCGGCCGAGAAACGTGATCGTTCCGGAATCCGGTTTGTGCAGTCCGAGCAGGCATTTGACAAACGTAGATTTTCCGGCTCCGTTCTCCCCGACGAGTCCGAGGATTTCTCCCGTGCGGAGCTCCAGCGAAATTCCCGAAAGGACGGGCGTCCCTTCGAAACTTTTGGTAACGGACTCCGTCCGGAGAAGAAGATCGGAACTCATGAATCGGTCAGCCTTTCGCTACGATCAGAGAAACCGCCTGATCAAGTTCTCCCGCAATTTCGGGAGAACCCTCAAGTGCGGATGCGATGTCGCCTTCATCGCATTCCCGGAGAAAGACCGGGTCCAGCGGGAGCTGGGCAAGCAGGTCGGTTCCTGCAAGCTCTGCCAGTTTCCGGCCGCCTCCGCTGGAGAAGATCTCATGACGGTGCTTACAGTCGGGACAGACAAATCCGCTCATATTTTCGATGATTCCGGCAATGGGAACCTCAAGCTGTTTGCAGAAGTCGACACATTTCCGGCAGTCGGCAAGCGAGACCTCCTGCGGTGTTGTGACGATCACCGCTTTTTTGTTCCCGGTGATCATCTGGCATGCGGAAAGCGCCTCGTCTCCGGTTCCCGGCGGGAAGTCGAGAATCAGATAGTCGAGGGGACCCCATTGGACATCTTCGAGAAGCTGTTTCAGCACCCCGATCTTCGCAGGTCCGCGCCAGACGATCGCCCGGTCCGCATCTTCCATGACCAAACCGATTGAAAAGATTTTGATCCCGTTTGCCTCCACGGGAAACATGCCGTTGTCGTTGCCCTCCACGGTTGCGGTCTGAAGACTGAAGAGGGTTGGCTGCGAAGGACCGTGGAAGTCCACGTCGAGAAGTCCCACTTTTGCGCCTTTTTTTGCCAGGGTCAGCGCCAGCGACGCCGCAACCGTGCTCTTCCCGACTCCCCCTTTGCCGGAAAGAACCAGCAGTTTGTTTTTGATGACGGAGAGTCTGTTTTTCAGTTTTTCGTCGGAATTGCAGCCGGAAGAGCAGCTGCCGCAGTTGCCGGAACAAGTTTCACTCATTTTTCAGGTATGGCCTTTCTGATCTTATGGAAAATTATGCGTGTTTGCTTTTTTCAATCAATGTGGTTGTCGAGAATCCCGGCACGAACGGGATAAAGCGGATTTCCGTATTGCAGGCGAAGAGTGCAGCCCGTTCGGAAGGATCCAGTTTGTCAACCGTGTAGTCGCCCCCTTTGACATAGACATCAGGCGAGAGCGCGGCAATTTCGCGGTCGCAGCGGCGGGAGCGGAAGATTACAACGGAGTCGATGAAATCGAAACAGGAGAGCAGAAACGCCCGGTCGTTTTCCCGGCAGATCGGACGCGATGGTCCCTTCAGTTCGCGGATGGAATCGTCGGAATTCAGCAGAACGAGGAGAGCGTCGGCGGTCTGCCTGGCGGCGATGAGATATTCGGCATGTCCACGATGGAGAAGATCGAAGCAGCCGTTGGTCAGAGCAAGCCGGAGATGGTTCTGTTTCAGTCTGGCGCGCCATTCGACCGCTTCCGCGAGGGTCATGGTTTTGTTTGTATGCCGGTATTGCATCAGTCCACCCTTGCCGGCATATAAACCGAGTCCTGCAATGTGAATGTTGTGTTGCCAGAGAAACTGCGGATCAGTTTTTCCAGATCGGGCAGTCCGTGTTTTGTAAGCGGATCGCGGACCGTATTGGTGGCTCCGTTCAGATCAGCCGCATCCAGGAAGTTCACCCAGGCAAGATAGGCATCGGTATATCCGTGTTTCCCCAGCTTGATGAGGGTTAGAGGAAGAATGTACAAGCGGTCGTTTGGATTCGTCGGTGTGGAGGCTGAAACTGTGGTGTCTGTGAGGGTGTTTTTGCTCGTGTCGAATTCATCGCTGAACGTTGTCAGTGTTCCGGTAACAGAGGTATCATCGGCAGTAAACGGGATATTGTCTTTTCCCCAGTCCCATTCAACGATCGGCTCCGGGGTCTTTCCTCCGATGGTTGTTCCATGCCCGGATGCTGTATCGACTTCGGAGCGGGCGTCGAGCACACAGCGGACGTTTTCCATCGAAAGGATGGAAACTACAAGAAGTCCCAGAAAAATGAAGACCATGCCGATCAGGCAGGTGACAAATTCCGCGATTGCCTGGCCGCGTTCCGCTTCATTCCGTTTCATGGTTTTTCCGCTCCTGTTTTTCTCTACCGGATTATACTGTAGCCCATTTCCCGGAAATCTCAAATTTTTCATGGGATTTTCTTGTTGATTTTTTTTATATTTGTGTCATATTGTCACTGTTTGAGAAAAAAAGAAAGGTGTGTCAGGATGTCTGCAACGGAAAAGATCATTGAACATTTGGATCATATGGACCCGCGCGACCTCTATACCGGCATCAACAAGCTGGCGGAGGAGAAGGGGTTTCTGGAAAACATCTTCAATACCATCAGCGAAGGGATCATGGTCATTGACAAACGGCTGAAAATCAAATATCGGAACAGCGCAGCAACCCGGATGCTCGGTATTCCAGACGATGTGTCACGCCTTTCCGTGGCGTCGTTTCTGAAGGGGGTGGACTGGAAGTCTCTGCTGGAGGAAGCGGGGCGTTCCGAACGACATGAGCTGGAAGTTCTCTATCCCGAACGGCGAATTCTCCGCTTCTATATTGTGCCTCATGCGAAAGCGGATTGTGTGACCGTCATTCTCAGCGATATCACGGAGGATTACGTCCGTGCTGCGACCAAGGCGGAATCAGAACGAAGCAAACTGATCTCCATGCTTGCCGCCGGGGTTGCGCATGAGATCGGCAATCCGTTGAACAGTCTTTACCTGAATCTTCAGCTTCTGGAGCGGATGTTCCGTCGGGAAACAGTCGATCCGGCAGAGGCTGCGGATACGATTGATACGGCGAAAAAGGAGGTGGAACGCCTTGATACCATCCTCAACCAGTTCCTCAAGGCGCTGCGTCCGGTCAAACTCTACTTCAAAACCACCGATCTCAAGGATGTTCTGACGGAATCGCTGAATTTCATGCGTCACGAGATTGAAAACCGTTCCGTTGAAGTCAAATGCCTCTGGGGGAACGACATTCCCCCTGTTCAGGCTGATGAAGGTCAGCTCAAGCAGGCATTCTACAACATCATTAAAAATGCGATTCAGTCGATGCCGCATGGAGGCACTTTGAACATCGCCTGCGAACGGAACGACGAGGGGGAGACGGTTATCGAATTCTCCGATACGGGAAAAGGAATCGCACCGGAGGATATGTCGCGCATCTTCAATGCGTACTACACCACCAAAGCCACTGGAAACGGACTCGGGCTCATGATCGTGGAACGGATCATCCGCCAGCACGGAGCGCGTCTTTCCATTGAAAGCGTGAAGGGAAAGGGAACCCGCTTCATCGTTGTTTTCCCTGTGATGGAAAGCCGTGTCCGGGTGCTCGGACCGGCAAACAATTACGCGGGCATTCTACCTCCCGCTTCGGAAGAAGGACTTTGAGATAAAATGAAAAACAACAGATATTCCATCCTGATCATCGACGATGAACGGGCAACCCGCGAGGCTATGGGCAAGTTCCTGCGCGGCGAATATGACGTCACCCTTGCCGAAGACGGAGAAATCGGGATCAATCTCATCAACCGGAACGATTACGATCTCATTTTAAGCGACATCTGCATGGAGCCCGGTCCCAGTGGTCTGGAGGTCCTTGCCGCCTCGCTCAAACGCGATCCTGCTCCACCCTGTATTCTTTTCACTGCCTACGGGTCCATCGAAACCGCTGTGGATGCGGTTAAGAAAGGGGCGTTCGATTTCGTGACCAAACCGGTCAACTTCGACCGTTTGGAACTGATCATCGGCCGGGCTCTGGAAGCCGGACGGCTCAAAAAAGAGAATTCCGAACTGAAAAAGCGTCTTGACGAAAAATTCAGCATCAAGGGCATGATCGGCAATTCGGCGAAGATGCGGAACATTCTGGATACCGTCGAACAGGTTGCCCCCACGCGGACCACCGTCCTGATCACGGGTGAAAGCGGAACCGGAAAGGAGCTCGTTGCCCAGGCGATTCACCAGTGCAGCGGAAGAACCGGAAAATTTGTGGCTGTTCATTGCGCCGCTCTCCCGGAGACTCTTCTTGAGAGCGAACTTTTCGGACATGAACGGGGGGCTTTTACCGGTGCTGTCGAGATGCGCAAAGGGCGCTTTGAACTGGCGGAAAACGGAACGATCTTCCTGGATGAAATCGGAGAAATTCCCCTGCATATTCAAGTGAAACTGCTCCGTGTTCTGGAATCGCGCAGTTTTGAACGGATCGGAGGAAGTGAGACGATCGTTTCCGACGCCCGCGTCGTTGCGGCAACGAACCGTGATCTCAAACTCATGGTGGAGCGCGGAGAATTCCGGGAGGATCTCTTTTATCGGTTGAACGTCGTTTCGATCAATCTGCCTCCGCTGCGCGAGCGCCGGGAAGATATCCCTTTGCTTGTCAAGCATTTTCTTGATTATTACAACAGAGAGAACGGTAAGGATGTTGGAATCACTGAGGCTGCGATGGGCTCTCTCTGCGCCTATTCATGGCCGGGAAACATCCGTGAGCTGCGCAATTGCGTCGAGCGTATGGTGGTGCTCTGCCGCGGCAGGGAGATTGAGATTGACAATGTTCCGATCGATATCCGCGAGGGCGTCACGCCAGGAATCTCCAAAACCGTTCTCGCTCCGCCAAGCTGCGACCTGGAATGCAACGAGAAGCTGCTGATTGAACGCGCATTGAACGAGTGCGGCGGAAATCGGACCCGTGCCGCGGAAAAACTCGGGATCAGCCGCCGGACTCTGCATCGCAAACTGAATACTTATCATCTGGAGTGAAAGCCATGATCCGAACCGGATTTCTGCCGGAGGAGTTTTCTTCCGCTCTGAGCTCGACTCTTCCGGAACAGTTTGCTGTCGGCCGGGGACGAATTGTCCGCGCGGAGAAATCTGCGGATGGTTCCAACTTCACCCGTCCGGATGCGGATGGAGGAGTTACTGTTTTTTATGGAACTCTCTGTGAACTGGCTGAGTCGCTGGGAGACCTTCTCTGCGGTGATGCCCCTTCTGTTCCGTGGCGGAATGCGTTCGCCTTTCGCGGCGTGATGATCGACTGTTCCCGCGGCGGGATTCCGAAAATCAGTTTCCTGAAACGCGCAATTGCAACGATGGCGCTGACAGGCCTTTCACATCTGGCCCTTTACACGGAGGATACGTTTGAAGTTGAAGGCGAACCGTGGATCGGCTTTGCGCGCGGCGGATATTCCAAGGCGGAGATTCGGGAGCTGGATGCCTTTGCTTCCGCACTTGGAGTCGAACTTTTCCCCTGTATTCAGACCCTGGGGCATCTGGAGCATCTGTTCAAAAATCCGCGTTATCAGAAATATTCGGATGGGCCCCGGATTCTGAACGTGTTCGCTCCGGAATCGGTTGAATTCCTGGAAACTCTGATTCTGGAAGCCTCCGCACCGTATCGTTCGAAACGGATTCATCTCGGTGCCGATGAACCGTGGGGACTTGGTCACGGGAACTCTCTGAATTTTGATTCTCCTGTGAAACCGAAGGAGATTTATCTGCGACATCTTGCCAATCTTGCCGGGATTTGCGAACGGAACGGACTGCGCGGGATCATCTGGAGCGACTATATTCTCGGACATTCTGGAAACGAGGCGCTGAACGATGAGGAGTTGTCGCGAATTCCATCCGGACTGGTTCTGGATTACTGGAATTACGTTGCGGAAGATGGCGCGGAGCATGATGCAAATCTGGCGCGTCTGGGGAAAACCGCCGCGGAACGAATGGTCTCTCCTGGTCTGCGAAGCTGGAACCGTTTTTTCGGAAACAGCAGAAAAGCGGTTTTGACCGGCGATGTTTTCCTGGAGTCGGCATTCCGGAACGGCGTTCGAAATGCCATGACAACTCTCTGGGGGGATGATGGAAACGAATCTCTCTTCTTTACGAACTGGGCAGCTGTGACCCATCAGCTCTGCCGGATGAGAGCGCCCGGAATGTCTCTTCGTTCCATTCGTCTGCGGCTGGAACGGATTGTCGGTTTCGATCCGCGGAGATTTGAGGCGATCGACAGGATGAATTCCGGGGAGGTACTGGCGCTGAACATTGAAAATCCGAACAATTGTCCCGGCAAGCTGCTGTTTTATGACGACCCGATGTATGCTTTTTTTACTCATGCCTGTAACGATAAAGCCGTGGAACAGCATTTTGCAGAGGCATTCCACGCAATCCGCGGCCTTCCGCCGGTGTCGCGGGAGGACCGATCTCTGCGGAGAATCGGCATGTTGTTTGCGGATGCGTTGAGAAAAAAACTTCTGGCGTCGCTTCAGGCCCGTGATGGGTATAAAAAACGTGACCGCAATTTAATATCGGAAGCCATCCGTTCCTGCCATGCTGCGGAAAAAGCGCTTGGGCGGTTTCGCCGGGAATACCGGAGTCTGTGGATGGCAGAGCGCAAACCATTCGGATTCGAAGTCATCGATGTCCGCCTTGCCGGAGTTGCCGCGCGTCTGGAGACACTCCGCGCAGCTCTGTGTTGGTATTTGCGCAGCGGACGAGCCGTTGAGGAGTTGGAACTGCATTTTCCCGCAGATTTCTCTGCGCGTGATGCAGGAACCTCTTATGCGACCGCTTCCTCCAAATCCCACAATGCCATCTGGATGATGTAGACAAAGATCATGAAGGAATGTTGCGGAGAGAGAATAAAAAAATGGAGCCAGCTCTCGGATTTGAACCGAGGACCTACGCATTACAAGTGCGTAGCTCTACCCCTGAGCTAAGCTGGCCTGAAGAAAAGGTCGATCAGTGTCGTATAAGATAATGCGGAACATGGAAAAAGCAAGTCGGAAGGATGAAAAAAAAAGAAAAAAAAATCGGAAAAAGTTGAGAAAAAAATAAAAATCCGCTTTTATTTTTGAAATATCAGGTTATTGTGTGTAATTAAAAGAAGGACGGTAAAAAATGTCTTGCCGTCCGTTGATATAGTCGTGAAATAACCCTGAATCCAGTTTTCTGGAATTGGGAAAAATGGAGCGACGTGCGGATTTCAGGTTGTCCAGGGATGGTTTAGAGGTCATAATTTTAACAGGTGGAAAAAGGGGATGGAAAAGAAACAGGTTCGTAGAAAAGAAACGGTTTTTGATTCCGAGATGCTTTTTTCTGCCGGAGAGAAATGAGGACTTTTTTCATGTCTGCAGCGGAAGAGTTGTGGAATTTCGGCCTTTATGAGGCTTTCCCGCCGGGGAATGTTCACAGGTCGGGAGCCGCTTCATTTCGCCGGGAATGAGCATTCCTGCCGATCGGCTCCGCGCGCCCCCGGGTGTGAGATGATGGAGCAGATGAAGTTGTCTGGTGCCGTTCGTTTGTCCGGAATGGATTTTCTTCCGGAGAGTGTTCGGTTTGCAGAATGGGGTCCCCGTTCCGTATGGGGATGTGTATCCGGATGCGGTGCATCCGGTCGTTCCGCGTATCCGGAACAGGTTCCGATCTTCCATGAAGCGCCCCTGTTTTTTTCCGTATTTCCGAAAACATTCATCATCAATGAAGTCCCTGCGGAGTGAGTTATGGATAAGAAATCGCTTCGCAAGGAATATTTGAGACTCAGAGCCGGGATACCCGGTTTCATGCGCATCAGGGCGGATGAGGCCATTGTGGCCGCTGTGGAGAAACTGCCGGAATTCCGGAATGCGTCGCTGATCTCCGGATACGTGACGGATGGAACGGAGCCGGATGTGATGCCTCTGCTCAGAAGTGCATTGAAGCGCGGTATCAGGACCTGCCTTCCGAAATGGAACGGAACAGAATATTTCCTGTCTTTGACGGATGAAGAGGACCTTTCCAGACTTGCCCCGGGAAAATGGGGAATCATGGAACCGGTTTCGACGCGTCCGGCGACAGAATATCTCCGGGCGGGTGGCGTACTGTATCTGGTCCCCGGAGTCGCGTTCGACGAAGCCCTCAACCGGCTCGGGCGCGGCGGCGGGATTTATGACAGAATCTTGAACGGCAGAGGATGTGCGACGGCGCTCGGCATCTTCTATGAGTGCCAGCAGTGTCTCGCGCTGCCGGCGGAAGCTCATGATGTCCCTCTCGACATCGTGGTGACGGAATCCGCGGTAAGACGCTGCGAAAAACGGGATGCCTGAGCTTTTTCGGGTATCGTAAAAAACTTGGAAGGAGAATTTATGATGGGAGCAGTAGGATGGTTCGCAGTCGCCGCTGTCGGCGGCTGTATCATAGGCTACATTCTGAGCATTGTCATCGCAAAAGCGACCGGCTCACGTGTAATCGCTGAAACGGAAAAAATGAAAACGGATGCGAAAAAAGAGGCCGACCAGATCCTCCGTGAGGCGCGCGTTACAGCAAAGGCTGACGTCGTGAAACTCAAGGAGGAGTTCGAAGCCGAGATCCGTGACCGCAGACGCGAACAGCTTTCCGCGGAAAAACGTCTTGCTCAGAAAGAGGAAAACCTCGAACGGAAAGAGGATTCCCTTGATTCCAAATTCCGCAACATTGAAAAGAAGGAACACGACATTGAAGCCCTGAAAGAGCGTCTTTCCAACAAGGAGGAGGAACTCAAAAAGGTCTTTGCCAACCAGGTCACTGAACTGGAGCGGATCTCCGGAATGGATCGCGAAACGGCCAAGAATCTGATCCTTGAGAAGCTCAAGGGAGAAGTCGAAAACGAATGCGGTATTCTGATCCGCAATACGCTCGACGAGGCAAAACAGCGTGCCGAACGTGAATCACAGAAACTCATGATTCATGCGATCCAGCGCTATGCCGGCGACTGTACTTATGAACGCACGACCGCGACCATTCCACTTCCGAATGATGAAATGAAGGGACGCATCATCGGGCGCGAAGGTCGCAATATTCGTGCGCTGGAGGCTGCCACCGGAGTCAACATCCTCATTGATGACACTCCCGAAGCGGTCGTGATTTCCTGTTTCGATCCGATCCGCAAGGAAACGGCTCGCCGTCTCCTCGAAAAACTCATTTCCGACGGACGCATTCATCCGACCCGCATTGAGGAGCTCGTCAAGAAAATCCGCAAGGAGATCGACGAGGAACTCTTCGAATATGGAGAAAAGGCTGTGCTCGACGCTTCCGTTCAAGGGGTCCCGAAGGCGCTTCTGCCCCTGCTTGGAAGGCTTCATTTCCGCTTCAGCTTTTCCCAGAATGTCCTGAAGCACTCGATCGAGACCGCCGCATTCATGGGCGCGATTGCATCGGAACTCGGACTTGATGAGCAGAAGGCCAGGAGAATCGGTCTTTTCCATGACATCGGCAAGGCCGTCGATCATGAGATCGAAGGAACTCATGCCGCGATCGGTGCCGATATTCTCCGCAAATACAACGAAGCCAAGGATGTCATCAATGCGGTTGCCGCGCATCACGGCGAGGTGGAGGGCCTGACCGTTTATGCTGCCCTGACCAACGCCTGCGATGCCCTCAGTGCTTCCCGTCCGGGAGCCAGAAGCGAGACTACGGAGCTGTATCTCAAACGTCTGGAACAGCTCGAAACGATTGCCAACGACTTCAGCGGAGTCGAATCCTGTTTTGCTCTTCAGGCCGGACGCGAGATCCGCGTTGTTGTTCAGCCCGAGAAAATCTCCGAAGCGCAGGCGCAGGTCATGGCTCGCGATATCTGCAACCGGATCGAAAAGGAGATGAATTATCCCGGACAGATCAAAGTCTCCATTATCCGTGAGACAAGGTCGGTGGAGTACGCAAAATGAACTTCCCGGATTTCGTGAGCCGTTTCGCAGAGTATGTGGATACGTATCGCTCCGCGAACGGTTCCCTGTCCGATGCCATTCAGTGCAAGTATGAGCACACCTTTGATGTCGTGCGTTTTGCGCGCGACATCGCCAGCCGGGAAAATTTTTCCGGAGAGGAGCTTTTTCTGGCGTCTCTCTGTGCGTTGTTTCATGACATCGCCCGGTTTGAACAGGTGAAACGCTTCAATACATTCAACGATACGCTTTCCGATTTCGATCACGGCTATGAGGCAACAAGAATCCTGCTGGAGCGGAATTTCCTGAAAGAGCTTTCTCCGGCGCAGCGCATCTGCGTGCTCGCGTCGGTGGAGTTCCACAACAAGATTGCCATTCCCGAAGGTGTTTGCGGAGCTTTCGCCCTCAAATTCGCCAGACTGACCCGTGATGCGGATAAACTGGCAATCCTGGAACTGGTCGGACGTTATCTCAAGGGGGAGATCAGGATTGAGGATGACAGCCTCATCGCTCTCAGCCGGAACGAAGGTACGGAGGTTTCCAGGGAGATCATTGAGTTCGTCCTTGCAGGCCGGGCGTGTTCCTACGGGATGGTCCGGAACATGAACGATTTCCTGATCTGTCTCTTTGCCTGGGCCTTTGATTTGAACTATTCCGCAAGCGCCTCAATTGCTCTCTCGAATGATTCTTACGGGATTTTGCGGGAGTTCCTGCCGGAGGATCCTTTGTTTACCAGAATTCTGGAATTGACGAAGGAACGATTGAAATGTCGCTGCTTGAAGTAAAAAATCTGAAAAAATACTATCCTGTTCCGCCGGAGCATCTGTTTGGACCGAAACGTTCCGTGAAGGCGGTGGATGGTATTTCATTTCAGCTTGATGCGGGCGAGACACTCGGGCTTGTCGGGGAATCGGGATGCGGGAAAAGCACGCTCGGTCGTGCTCTGGTGCGTCTGGAAGAGCCGACTTCCGGGGAGATTCTTCTGCGTGGACGGGATCTCTGTTCGCTTCATGGCGAGAAACTGCGCCGGATGCGCGGATCGTTTCAGATGATTTTTCAGGACCCTTACGGTTCCCTGAATCCGAGAATGACCATCTTTGCCGCACTGGACGAGGCTCTTAGGCTTCATACCGATCTGAATTCGGACCAGCGTCTGGAGCGTGTCGCCGAACTGCTGGATATGGTTGGATTGAAACCGGAGTTCGCACGGCGGCACCCACATCAGTTCAGCGGGGGACAGCGCCAGCGAATCGGGATCGCCCGGGCATTGGCGGTGAATCCCGAGTTCATTGTTGCGGACGAACCTGTCTCCGCTCTGGATGTCAGTGTTCAGGCGCAGATTGTCAATCTTCTTCAGTCATTGCAGAAAAAAACGCACTTTGCGATGCTGTTCATTGCGCATGACCTTGCGGTTGTGGAGCACATCAGTTCCCGGATCATGGTGATGTATCTGGGAAAAGCTGTGGAGTGTGCGCCTGCGGAAAAACTCTGTGCGCATCCGGGACATCCTTATACACAGGCGCTTCTCTCGGCAGTTCCCTCCATTGAGCCGAAGCACGGAGAGAGAATTGTTCTTGCAGGTGATGTTCCTTCGCCGTTGAATCCGCCGCGGGGTTGCCGGTTTCATCCGCGCTGTCCGTTCCGCCGTCCGATCTGTGAGTCCGAGGAGCCCGAGCTGAAAATCCGTGGAAACGATCCTTCCATGCTCTGCGCCTGCCATTTCCCTTTGAATCTGCACTGATATCGCGTTTGTCAGCAGAGCGGAGTCAGGCGCCGCGGGGAATCCGGAATTGATGCCGGGCCCCGGCGAATCTCTTTCATCATGACCTGAAAGTCCGCTGTATTGCAGAGATACGAGGCGGAGGCGCGCAGCGAACCGTGATAGCCACGTCCGCGCAGATACTCCAGAATCGTTTTCCTGCCGATCCGGAAGGCAAGTTCTTCTCCGTAAAAGTTGATCATATCGCCGATGTGCCGTTCAATTTCCTCCGCGAATTCCGCTACAGTTGGCGGTATGAAATTCTCCTGCTCCACCTGAGAAAAGATCCAGGGATTGCCCAGTGCTCCGCGTGCGATCATGACCCGGGAACAGCCGGTTTCCCGGCGAATTTCCTCACAGGAACCACGATCCATGATTCCTCCGTTGGCAATGACTGGAATCCGGAGCGCCTCCCGTGCTGCACGGATGACCGGAAACGCAACAGGACCTGCATAAAACGCTTTCATCAGGCGCCCGTGAAGAGTGATTGCCTGTGCTCCGGCATTCTCCAGACGCTTGAGAAATGACACGGTCGGAGCGGGATCATCAAAGTCCTGTATCCGTGTTTTGACCGTGACCGGGAGACGGGAATGGCGAACGATCAGTTCCAATGCCTTGACAGCCTCATCCGGCTTGCGCAGGGCAAATGCGATCCCCTCGCATTTTTTTTCAACTTTCGGTGCGGGACACCCCAGATTGAAATCAAGAACATCATAGTCCATGGTGTTGATGATGCCGACCGCTTTTTCGAGCGTGACCGGATCGGACCCGACCAGCTGGATTCCCAGAAATTTTTCATGCGGGGAACGATACGCCAGCTTCATGGTTTTCAGATTCCCGAAGACGAGGGAACCTGCGTCGATCATTTCCGTGAAAGCATATTTGCAACCGTGACGCTGAGAGGCAAGGCGCATCGGCATATCCGTATGTCCGGCAAGCGGCGCCTGAATTACGGCATTTTCAGGATACAGCATCATTGCGGCAGTGTTGAGTTTCCGGTTTTTCCGGCAGAAGGACCCTCTGCCGGCTTATCCTTTCCATTTGGAAAGAACAAGACAGGCGTTGGAACCGCCGAATCCGAAACTGTTGCTGAGCGCATGGTCGAATTCAACATTCCGGGTTTCCCGGACAAGATCCGCCCAGGCAAATTCATCTCCGGGTTCGTCGAGGTTCGCAGTCGGGCAGATGAAGGAGTGTTCCATCATCAGAGTAGAGAAAATCGCTTCCACGGCACCGGCTGCGCCGATCATGTGCCCGGTCATCGACTTTGTGCTGTTGATCGCCACATCGCGGGAGGAGTTGAAGACCTGACGGATGGACTCCAGTTCCACAGGATCGCCGACAGGTGTGGCGGTACCGTGCGTATTGATGTACCCGATATCGGACGGCTGGAGTTTTGCCATGCGGATGGCCCGCATCATGAGTTCCGCACTGGATTCCGCATTCGGAATCACCATGTCCGTGGCATTGCTGTTCGAGGAGAATCCGGAGATGACCGCTTTCGGTTTGTGACCGCGGGCGAGGGCTCGGGATTCGCGTTCGAGAATCATAATACCGGCTCCTTCCCCGAGGACGAATCCGTCACGTTTTTTATCGAACGGACGGCTTGCATGGGCTGCGTCATCGTTGAAACTGTGCGAAAGTGCACGCATACTGTTGAATCCGAGCGCCTGCGGCCAGCTTGTCTCCTCCGATCCTCCGACCATGACGATGTCGTATTCCCCCGATGCGATCAGCCGGGCTCCCGCCATGATGGCAAGCGCGCTGCTGGTACACGCGGAACTGATGTCGTAAGATTCCCCCGTAAGACCGAAGACCAGAGAGAGATTCGCAACCGCCGAGGAGGGCATCAGTCTGGGAACCGCAAACGGGGAACAGCGGCGTACCCGTCTGGATTCCAGAAAGGCGTTCGAGTTCGTGACCACTTCGATATAGGCGCTTCCCGCGCATCCGTTGATCAGAGCCATTTCCCGCGGAAGGGTTTCAGGAGTGTATCCGGCTTCCAGAATGGCTTCATAGGCGGCGGCGACTGCCATCTTTGAGTTGGCGGACATGAACCGTTTATTTTTCTGATTCAGAACCGGACACTCCGGATCAGTGTTTGCCTTGCCTGCGACCTGGCTTTCAAGACCGAGTTCGCGCCATTCCGGCATGAAAACCGTTCCGGTTTTTCCGAGTTTCAATGCTTCGATGTTTTGAGCCAGTCCCTCTCCGAGAGGCGTAATCAGGCCGCGGCCGGAAATAACGATTCGATCCGTCATGAAATATCCTTCCCCAGTTGAAGATACGATTTTCCACAGGCAATTCCAAGCT
>CASEYW010000203.1 GCA_949292215.1 uncultured bacterium | reverse complement strand
GTTCCAATCTGGCCTTGCCCGTCAGCAAAGTCAGATGTTCCTCGTAGATGCGGAGCTTCTCCGCCATGTAGTCATTCATTTTCTGCATATTCTCAAGGATTGTTCGCAGTGACAGTTGCGCCTCCCAATAATCTCGTCCTTCGCGTCCCATGCCGTCCTCCCATTATTCCGGTTTGTGGAAGAACATACCACGCTGTCTGCCTCAAATCCAGATGGGGCTGGCTGGGCGCTTACAGATGAACGCCATGGTCTCTTCCTCCATTCTGGATTCGCTCATGCAGATGCTGCGAAGCGGCGTCACGGCAATTCTTGCGGCCGGGGAAAGAATCGGCATCGTCGCTCAGCACTATCTCACCACATGCGGATGCAGAATTCCGGAAGACGTCTCCATCATCGGGTTTGAAGACCGTTATATTTCGCAGTATCTCAATCCGCCGCAAACCTGCGTGGAACAGCGGATGGACGCCATGGCCATGAACGCAATCGACATTCTGGAAAAACAATTGCAGGGGAAACATGACCTCAAAGACATCTCCATTCCCTGCAATCTGATCATCCGCGACACCGTCGCGCCGCCGAAACAACGGGATCCGGGTTACTCAAAATCCTCGATCCGCCACTCGTCGTGCCAGTCGATGCGGGGGACATCGCCCTCGAACCGGAGCGGAAGCCAGACGTAGCGTCCGAGGCTGATGTTCTTCACCAGCGAGGCTTCGATTCCGCCCTCCAGATCCGGATCGTGCGGCGTGTATTCCGGATTGAACCAGGCGTTGAACAGCATTTCCGTGTGCTCGTACGGCTCATCCATCTCCTCCGGAAGCCAGCGGTCGGCAAGGGCGATGTAGAGATCGCGCTTGCCCGGGACCTTGAAGACCTGCGAAATCTGCGAATGAAACGAAGTCCGGCTGTCATCCGAAACATGCGGATCGCCGATCACCTCGAACGGACCGTGCCACGAATCCGACATTGCCGTTTCCGAGGGGTTCGGATAGAAACTCGTCGTGCCGGAAGTGATGAGGTAATGATGACCGTTCCGTTCGAAATGCGCCGGAGCTTCGCGGACGTACGGGGGAGAGACGCGCGGGAAATGCACCGAGTACACGCCTGAAACATCCGTGTAGTCCTCCGTCAGTTCCGCGCAGATAAGCTCTTTGTGCGGGCGGTTGAAATAGCAGAATCCGCGTCCGTCTTCCGACTGCACGAGGTCGAAGTCGCCGAACGGCATGTCCAGCGGACGGAAGGAGGGACGCACCACGCGATAGGGTCCGGTGAACGCATCCGCGACCAGAACGGTAGCGCACTGGCTGTGACAGCCGTCGAACCAGCAGACGTATTTTCCCGTCGCCGGGTTCCGGAGAATGTGCGGACGGTCCAGCATGTTTTTCGGGGAAAGCGTGGCGCTCTCATCCGTCAGATCCGGCGGAATCAGCGAGCCCATGTCCTCCCAGTTGTAAAGGTCGGCCGAACGGTAGCAACGCACGCCCCAGTGCCAGTATTTCATGTCGCCGGTCGTGCGGCTTTTGTCCAGACCGTACCAGTAGCAGACGCCGTTTTCAAAGAACAGGCGCGGCATGTGCGCCTGAATCGGTTTTCCATCGGTATCAAGCCAAAGCCCGCCCGGATGAATCGCGTTGTATCGGATTCTGTTCATATTCTCTTTACCACAGAAAATCCGGCTCTCCGCCGTCGGCCTCGAACCAGTCGAAACGCCGTTCTTTTCCGTTGATGCGCCAGAGCTCGGGACAGGTGTTTTCCTGCCAGTCGAGCGGCTCGGCGTTGATTTTTCCTTTTGAAGCGATTGCAAGAAGACGCTTCAGTTCATTGTTTTCCTCCGCGTTCAGAACGCCCGGCTTCGGAGAGAGGAAAAGCGAGCTTCCGCTTTCCGCGACAAGCTCCGCCCACTGCTGATTCCATTTCCACGGAATCTCTCCGGAAATGCCCACGCAGTCGGCGTCCATCTCAAAGAAGGTCCGGTGCTGAGCTCCGCGGAAGGCGACCGTGTTGACGCCCATCTTGCGGGTGCGGTCCCAGTACCAGCCCGACGTGTCGTCGCCCGTGCGGGAAAGTTCCTGCAGACCTGCGGCGAGATGCCCGATCGTGTTGCATCCCATGATGAGGACCGGACCGGCGGCCTTGCGGATCGTGCGGAAGAGATCCGTCAGGATTTCCGCCGTCGTGCGGGTCTGATCGTAGAAGGTCCAGCCGTTTTCGCACGGCCACGGGTGCATGTCGAACGCATAGCGCCCCGCAACATCGTAGGTCGTGAAATCGTGCTTGATGAGCTCAAAGCCCCATTCGCGCAGACGCGTCACGTCCTTTGTGACGATTTCCAGAACTTCGGGATGCGAGGGGTCGAGCGTGTACGGCATGTCCCGCAGAAAGCATTCGCGTTTCAGCGAGGGATCGTTGAGGAAGAGCGGACGGTACCAGATGCCAGGGCGGACGCCGTATGCCTTCATCTTTTCCGCGAGGTGCGGCATATCCGGGAAGTTGACGTTTCCGCAATCCCACGGACCGAAGTTGTTGTGATCTTTCAGACGCAGTTTCTGCCAGCCGTCGTCCATGACCATGAACGGACGGTTTTCGAGTCCGGCGGTCAGCTCGGCGAGGTAGCGGCAGTCTTCCAGAACGCTCGCTTCGGTGATATTGCCGTAGGCGTAATACCAGTTGTTGCTGCCGTAGACCGGAGCGGCGGGGAAAATCGGATCCGGACAGAGCTGTGCGCAGAACTTCCGTGTCGCGGCATAGGCGCTGATGCCGGAATAAAGCTCGCTCGCGACTTCCGCGACGGCGAGAGTGCGCCCGTTCAGCAGCACGCCGCGTCCGCCGGAACGGATGTCGCACCAGAGAGTGATCCCGTCGGGGTCGGCGGTCCATGCGGCGAAACAGCCGGGACGGACCTTGACTCCGCACGCGGCAACCGTGGAATCGGGAAGCTGGGCGAAGAAGTACCACGGCATCATGCGGGAAGGCTCGAAGCCGCGCCAGTCGGCGTCTCCGTAAGTCCGTTCCCATGCATCGCCGCAGAAACGTGTTCCGGCGGGAAGTTCGTGCTGCCAGCGCACGCGCAGAAAGCAGAGCGGAACAGATCCGGCGGAAACTTCAATTTTTCCGTTTTCAAATGCAACGGACGCGCCGTCTCCGGGCATCATGCGCCGTCTTTCCGAATAAAGCGTAATGGAATCCGGCGTTTCCTGTAAAAATGACATGATGATTTCTCCTTTGCGGCGGCACAGCCGCTTGATTAGGAACCTTTTTGTTTTTCAGCGTATTTCCGTAAAATACTCTTCCCCACACGAATAGCAAGCGGGAAAATTTTTTTTCGCGGAAATATTTTGAAACGTCACTCCCCGATCGTACGGAAAAAATTTACGGATTCTGGTATTCTCGCCGTGAAGCGTGAAGTCGACCAGCTCATCCAGCTTTGCCGTCGCCATGCCGATGCAGGTATCCGCGCAGCCGTAATACATCCGCACCGTATTGCCGTCCTCTTCCACCAGCGCGTTCGCGGTGAACACGACGTTGGAACAGCGTCCGGAAAGCTCGTACGGGTGCTCCGGCCACATCACGGGAAGCTCCGCCCGCGCAATGATCTTCGAAGGATCGTTCAAGTCCAGCAGAACCGTGCCGAGACGGTAGATGTAATCGTTGCAGGAGCTGTTGTCGACTCCGTGGTAGATTTCCAGCCAGCCGGCGGGCGTTTTGATGGGAACCGCGCCCGCGCCGATCTTGAGGGAATCCCAACAGCCCTGACGCGGCTGCATGAGGTCGACCGTGCCGTTCCAGTGGATGAGGTCGTCGGAATAGGAAACACACATTCCCGCCTGTTCCTCGATGTTTTTCGGCATCGGACGGTCGAAGCGGACATACCGTCCGTTGATTTTTTCGGGGAAGAGCGCGCCGTTGCGGAATTCGTATCCCATATCCGCCTGATGAATCCGCTCGAAATGAACGAAGTCGGTGGTTTTGACCAGACCGAGCGCAACGCCGCGCTCAACCGTCATGCTGCAGTACATGAGGTAATAGACGCCCTCGATCTCCGTGACGCGGATGTCGAAAACGCAGGTTTCGTGACAGCGGTGCGCCGGCCAGTCGATCGGCTCCGGATCAGGCGTGAAATGAATGCCGTCGCGGCTGCGCGCGATCCAGAAGACAATCGGGGTCGAACTCGTCGCGGCGTCGACGAGCAGCAGATATTCGCCGTTGAATTTGATCGCGCCCGGATTCATCACATACATGATGTCCGAAGGAAACTGCGAAGCGGTCAGAACGGGATTGCCCGCGTATTTTTCAAAAATCAGCTTTCTCATGAAGGCTCCTTTCAAAGTTCGATTTCCACCCGTTTTTCCGGCGGAAGCGGAATGCCGGACGCATCCGTCGCATAGGTGCGTTCCGGAAGAACGATCAGAATGTTCAGTACGTCATCGCCTGCCTCAAGATGAACAACGACCTGGAGCGCATCGGCGACCTCGCCGTGAACATCGCAAAACGCGCGCTCTCCTTCTACTCCATCCCGACGGCGGAGATGCCCGTCAACCTGCGTCCCCTCTGCGAGTGCACGAAAAACGCGCTCGGCAAGAGCCTCGACGCCCTCATCCGGCTCGACGCCGATCTTGCCGCCGCCGGACTCGCCTACGACGACGTCATCGACGAGATGAACCGGGAGAACCACGCCAAGCTCCTCGGACTTATGCATCAGCACCCCGAAAACGTCGAACGCAACCTCAATCTCCTGAATGTCTCGCGTCACCTGGAACGCATCGGCGACTACGCCACCAACATTGATGAAGACGTCATCTACATGGTCAACGGCGCAATCGTCCGTCACCGCACCGGAATCGACGGCGAATTCAAAAAGAAACGGAAATAACTGTTTTCCCGCAGTTTTCCTTCATGGAATCTGCGGGATTTTTTCATGAACACCGGCGACGACGCATATCACGGATACACAACTTCAAAATACGGCGTCCCGTATTCGAGCTTGCCCGTATCAAGCGCAAACTGCAATCGACCGTCTTTGAGCGTCACCGGTATTCTGCATTCCCGGGAACCGCTCATGTTCAGCGCGTAGACGGACGGAAGACCTTTGCTTCCGTTCTTCAGCGAAAAACGGAACTGTCCGGCGCGCATCACCTGCTGAATGTCGCCCACATCCAGCTCCGCATCGAATTTCTCCGTCGAAAAAACCGCGTTTTCCGCCATAAACATGGTTCCGACAACCACCAGGATCCGCCTGGAATCCGCAAGGCTCTTTTCGTTTTCAAGAGAAATCGCCGCAATCGTGCACGGCGTGCTGACCGACATCACCGAGAGAGCGGAGAGTTTCACAGGCTCGCTCTTCTTCAGAACGGCGGACTGAAACTTCGGAGCGTCCACCGTCAGAGTGTTCTTTCTGATGTTCATGCGGATTTCCCCCGTTTCACTCTCAAGAATACCCGCCTTCACATCCGTGCGGTTTCCCGCCGCCAGAATTCCTTTTTTACGGAGATTCGCAACCTGTTCGCTCAGAATCCGCATATTCTGATCCGATTCCTCGCTCAGTTCCACATACATTCCCATGCCTTTCGCTCCGACAAACGCCTGCGGTTCGACATTGAAATCCGCAACCGGATTCTCAGCGTTCCGGTAATCCGAACCGATACGCGTCAGCATGCTCAGCAGATTGTAGCCGCTCCCGATCGCCCCCGTGTACTCGATGGATTTCAAAACCTTTTCCGGAACATGGAACGATACGGCATGTTTCGCGCTCTGAATGTCCCCGCGCTGCCAGCCGAATGCGCAGAAGAGCGAATTCATCACCGCCGCCAGATTCTCGCCGCTGTCGAAATCCCACGGCTGGAACGGCACATGGAGCATCCGCACAAGGTTCGCGTGCGGTGCCAGAATCTGCCAGTCCTGCAGACTTGCGTATGCCGCCCACATCGGCGCGGCCTCGTGCGAATAACGGTTGAACCCGTTGTGCGAATACTCCGTCATGAAGAACGGCTTTCCTAACACGCGCGCCACCGCCGCACGCCCGATGTAGTTGTTCTGGACGATCGAGGAATCCTGTCCCACCGTGGTCATGGTGTTGCGCAGCCAGCCGCCGAACGTCAGACGCTGTTTATAGGTCGGCGGATAGAGTTTTGTCATGCCCGGATGCGCATGATAGGTGTGCATGGCGACAGCATTGAAATCCGCGCGGGCGTCGCCTTCCAGATTGCGCATGTACATATCCCAGTTCGTAACAAATCCCTTGAATCCGGACTCCTTCACCGCGTTCAGGTAGAACGCGTTCATCTCGCGGATTTTTCCGCGCAGATACTTCCGCGCCGCCTCGCCGTCCGGAGTCGCGGACTTGAGAAGCTCTCCGTTGAACTCCGGAACCGACGCGGGATTCTGCGGATTGCGGTGCTTTCGCCAGTCCGGCGTAAAGAACGTAATCTGACGCCCGTTGAAGTTGAAAAGATGCTCCTGCTCGTTGTAGCAGGTGATGCCGATCAGCTGCGGATCGTCGACCAGCGCCTTTCCCGTATACGGGTTCGGCGTTTTCAGCAGATAATCGAACCCGGCTTTCCAGTGATTGCGGTACCGCAGGTCGAAGAACATGCGGAAACGTCCGTAGCTTTCCGCTCCGTTCGTATTCATCACCGCTTCCGTAAACAGACCGGTCGAGGTGAAGATATCCAGCATCACATAGACACCGCGGTCGCGCAGACACTTCAGAAAATACCAGTAGCGGTCCGCTACGCCTTTGTTGATCGGAAGCTCGGCGACGCTCTGCGCCATCGGGACTTCCGTAACGTACTTTCTGTCCTTCCCCTGCTTCGGAAGCCCGCCGTTGCCGACAAGCATTCCGTCCAGGAAGTGAAAACGCAGAATATTCATCCCGGAAAGAGCGATCTGCTCCGCGTAATCCTCCAGTTCCGCTTTGCTTGCGGTGACAAAGCCGAGGGTCCAGTCGCCCGGTACGAAGTTGAACCCGCGCAGGCGCACCGGTTCGCCCGGAGCATTTTCAAAATAGAGCCGTCCCTTGCCGTCCGCCTTGAGACGCCCGCATTTGTCGACGTCATACTTCTTCACATACTGCGAAAGATCCAGCGCGGAGCCGGGAATCCGCTTCCACTGGTCGATGCGCTTTCCGCGCAGATCCCTTCTGACCCACACCGCGCTCTTGTCCGTCTTCACCGGACGCCACTCCCTGCCGCGGACAATCTGCGTAATCCGGCTGAGTTTTTCGCGGAACGGAACTTTGCCGCAGACGAATTTCCATCCGGCGGAACCGCTCAGAACGCGGACCGCGATGATGTTCTTCCCTTTTTTAACAGGAAAATTGAAGACGTGGTCGGTCGGAAGAAACGTCTCTTCGCGGTTTCCCGTCACCAGCGTATCGTAAACGGTTTTCCCGTTGACAATGAATTCAAACCAGTAGTCCGCCGCGCAGCCGACCTGCATGGTTCCGGCTTCCGCCGATTCAAATTCATTGAAGAAAACGGCTTCCATCTTCGGCTTGGTTGCTTTTCCGGCTTCCGCAAGAACAAAAGCATTCTCCTTGAATACCGCAGTTTCTCCGGCGACGCCGCCCAGACTCTGCGGAACCGAAGTCAGCCCGCCGAGTTTCACATTTCTCAGATCCGGCGACCGGAACAGCGTCCATTTGGAATTCAGGGCAAGCGGAAGAAAGTTCTCCAGCTTCTCGAATTTGACCGGACCGAGATATACCGTCGTACCTTCCGGCAGCGCGCCGACCATGATTGTCGGGGTACGCACCGCACAATTGAAATCTCCGTTCACCGTGAATTCGCGTGTAACGGTCCGCCACTCTTTCGAAACGCTGAACTCCTTCGGAGAGTTCCCGATGGTCTTCCACGGAGAATCCTGCTGAATGCAGCTCGACATCGCCTTGCCTTCGCGATCCGCGCGAATCTGGAAACTGTAACGGCATTTCATTCCGGGCGTAAGATTCTGGTCCGAAACAAAACCGATCATCAGACTCCACGCAACAGGATCTTTCGCCAGTTTTTTGATGACGAATTCCCCTACGGGGTCACCTTCCGGGGTCTTCTCTTCAGGAGACACTCGATACTCAATATTTTCCCGCGGATACTGAAGCCCCGGAACTTTCGCCTCCTTGAAATTCCATTCCTTCAGCACTTCCGCCGAAAGAAGAACCGCCGCTCCGCACAGCAATGCAGTCAAAAATTTCTTCATGCTTATTTCTCCGCTGAAATACGTTCCATTTTAACCGAACCGATATAAACGGTTGTACCCTCCGGCAGCGCGCCGACCATGATTGTCGGGGTACGCACCGCACAATTGAAATCTCCGTTCACCGTGAATTCGCGTGTGACGGTCCGCCACTCTTTCGAAACGCTGAACTCCTTCGGAGAGTTCCCGATGGTCTTCCACGGAGAATCCTGCTGAATGCAGCTCGACATTGCCTTGCCTTCGCGATCCGCGCGAATCTGAAAACTGTAGCGGCATTTCATTCCGGGCGTAAGATTCTGCTCCGAAACAAAACCGATCATCAGGCTCCATGCGACCGGATCTTTCGCCACTTTTTTGATGACGAATTCCCCCGCGGGATCCCCTTCCGGGGTCTTCACTTCCGGAGATATGCGGTATGTGATATTCCCGTACGGATACTGAAGCCCCGGGACTTTCGCCTCCTTGAAATTCCATTCTTTCAGAACATCCGCGGAGAGCAGAACCGCCGCTCCGCACAGCAGTGCAGTCAAAAGTTTCTTCATGATGAATCCCTTTCCTTTTTTTCGGGTTGAATTACCGGTATGTATACCAGAAACGGCAGGATGCGCATCCGCCGTCGATGCTGTTGACATTATGCGAGCACGTGACGGAACCGAATCCGATGCTCCCCGCATGCCCGTCGAAATAGAGCACATTGTTGCGGAGCTGGTGCCCCCACGCCCCCTCTTGGGAAGCCGTCGGGTTTCCGATCGTCGATTCTTTCTTGAACTGTTGGACGCCTTCCGTCCAGAACCCCTTGCTGGAAGGATTCTTCACTTTGGTCAGCCGGTGAACCCAGCAATTCCCACTTCGCACCGCACCTGCGGAATTGTCAGTAAAGATCATGCCGTAGACATCGAAAAAATTCAGATGCGGCGTCTGCGCGTTGTTCGGACAACTGCAGAGCAGGCTTGTGGCCTGAGCCGCCTGTTTTTTGCCGTAAGCGGAACTGCAGACTTTGGAAACCGGAACCCGCGGGCTCGCCCAGGAGCAGACGGGATTCCCTTTGCCCGGAGGAAGCTTCAGTCCGGTCGCTTCGAAAATATAGGAAATTTCTCCCGTCGTATCATTGCTCCATCCCGCCGTGTAACAATATAAAGTCGCCCAGTTGCCGGCATTCATGATCCGGATGTTGTCGTCGTTGTCGTTCATGTATCCCATGACCGCAAGCGAAAGCTGCTTGAAACCGTTGACGCAGGTAATCGCCCGCGCCTTTTCCCGCGCCGCATTCAAAGCCGGCAGCAGCATTCCGGCCAGGATGGCGATGATCGCAATCGTCACGAGGAGCTCTATAAGCGTAAATCCGCAGGATTTGCGCTTGTTCCGCCGGCGGAACAAGCCGAATTTCCGATTTTTCATTTTCGTTTCTCCTTTTTACTGTTGTTTTTTATCTGCAAACTTTGCAAGAAGATTTTGGCATCTCCGTTTTTCTTCCCAGAACAGATAGTTGCCCTCTTCGTTCCAATGCGAAGTATTCAGAATCGCGCTTCCCTTTTTCACGAACGGAAGCTGGATGATGTCCGAACGGGAACGACCCGCCCGGGCAATTGAAACGGGCATCAGAGTCAGCGGCTCACGCAGCGGACCGGGAAGAAGCGTCATGGAAACCGTGCTGTGAAAAGGACAGAACATCACCGGTCCGCCCTGCCATCCATCCGGAAGAGAAGGAACGACCGAAAGAAGTTCCAGTTCTGCGAAATTCATAAAACCATGAATCTTCAGACGGACGGGCTTTCCCTCTTCAACGACGCAGGAGCCGTCTTCAAATTCAAAATGAAGCGTTCCGTACGGCAAATCATAAATGAGTTCATTGCTCTTTTTGTGTCCGAGCGCATCGCGGGTATTGCGAATGATTTCCCCGTTCAGAAGCTCCGGCGACTCCGGAAGAGTCGTCTGATCGGAAAAAGCAAGCAGTTCGGGATCTTCAAATGCGGCGAGCTCCGCACAGCAGACGACACGGTCCGTCAGCTCCGTCAGAGTCGCCGGGACATTCAAAAGACAGGTCCGTCCGACATTCTCGATGGAACAGGTTCTGATGCCGTCCCCGATCGGCGCACACCACTTTTCCGGAATCCCGCTCCGTCCGTTGATGATTCCCAGAATTGCGCCGACCGTTCCCGCTGTGCAGTCGGTATCATCGCCGCAGTTCACCGCCAAAGCAACGGAACGCCCGAAATCGCCTTCGCCATAGAGCAGACCGAGCACCGCGAATCCGAGATTTCCGGGAGCCTGGAACCAGCCGATATCCGAGCTGTCCTCCACAATCCGGTTCCTGGCCTCCACAAACGGCAGATGTTCCGCATAACACGTGCGGGCGAGTCCGACCGCACGGGCGACCCGGCAGCCGGACGGAATAAACGCGAGCGCGACGTCAAGCAGCTTCTGAATGTCGCGCTCCGCAAACGCTGCGGATTCCAGCGCGGCGGTGAAGAGCTCCGCATAAATGCCTTCCCCCTCATGATCGCAGCAGGCGTCGCAGTACGCAAGCCGGACCGCCCGGTGCGGAGAAGCGGGAAAGAGACACGCCCAGATTTCCGACCGTATCCATGCGCCGTTGCTCCACTTCCAGTCGCCGTTGCCGACGCGTCCCGACATCGGCGGCAGAATCCCCATGCGGATGTTGTTGCGGCAAACTCCGTATTCATTCCACGGACCCGTAATGTAATTGTCCCAGTATTCGGCAAGACGGCGTTCATTCAGCTTGCGCACGCCCTCGCGCTCCACCGCGGCAAGCCAGACAAGCTGAAGATCAAGATCGTCGTTCGGAAGAGAGTCTCCGTTGATCTCGGGCGGATAAAACTCAACATCGTTCATTGCCCGGTTGTTTTCCCATGGAGCGCCAAGCGTTCCGCCGATGGTCTTGCCATACCAGCAGCCCAGGACTTTATCGCGGAACTCCTTCCGGGAGATGGTCCATTCCCCTGTTTTCGTCGTCATCATGCACATTCCTTTCTATTATGTAAAAGTCAAGGGGCAGCTCCCTCGCTTTATGTTGTTTTCTACTGTTGTAATGCAAATTCCTCTTTTTCTATCATTTCCCGTTGAATATATTCGCCGTGAAAACACAACTTCAGTATGGCCGGGCGGGTGGCGGTAATTTCAATGCGGGTGATGCCTTCTCTGCGCTCGGCGGAGAAGAAGAAGCCGTTCGGACAACAGATGTTGCGGCAGGAAAACGTTTGCCACGACTCCGGAATTCCATGCAGGGCGAACAGTATCCCCTGCGATTCGTAGACGAAGAGATCGAGAATCGCCGCCACGACTCCCATCCCCGCATCCATCTGCATAACCGTACAGTCTCCCACCAAGCCGGTCGAAAGTCCCGGGAAGGCAGTGTCGTGCAGCGTTCCGCCACCGGCATTGACGTAAGCCTTCCGCCACAGCTCAAGAGACAGAACCGCCATTTCGGCATTGCCGAAACGATTGTGGAGCATCGCAGCCCACGGCATGCTCCAGCCGGCCCAGCGCCCCATTCCGAGCGCGATCCAACGGTTTTCGGTAGCACGCAGAACCGGCTTCCATTCCGAATCTTCCACCGACAAAAGATCGAAAGGGCAAATCCCAGCCAGATGCGAATGGTGGCGGTGGCTTTCTTCCGGCAGAAGTCCTTCCCAGATAGCCAGTTCACCTTCCATAACGGCGGCTTTCGGAAGCATTTCCCGGATTCGTTGCCAAGCGATGGAAGGGGGGGCGCCGAGCAATTCTGCGGCCTCTTCGAGATCGAGTATCAGGCGGTGGATTGCCGCCAACTGGAACGACGGATTTCGTCCACAGGCATCCAGCCGGTTGCCGCGATATTCAGGAGAAACGGCGCACGGCAGGGCAAATATGCCGTCGCACTCCTCAAGTAGCGCCTCAACGACGCGCATCACACCTTTCATATAACGGAACCCGAAGCGGCGCAGAAAATTGTCGTCGCCGGAGTAGTGGACATATTCCCACATCAGGTGCGCCATCCAGAGTGAACAGCCGTGGTCAATCAACCCTGCCCAGAAATCTCCCATGGAAACGCAGCGGTCGTCCACTGCATGCGGCATGGTGAAACCGTCGTCGATTCCGACGAAACAGCGGGCGTTATGCCGGAGCGTTTCCTCCCATGATTCCAGCAACTGGAAGAGCGGCAACAGATTTTCCCAACGTCCGGTCTGGAAAGCGGGCCAGTAACACATCTGGACATTGATATTGAAGTGATAATCGCCCGACCACGGCGGCAGCCGGTCGTCCTCGATCCAAGGGCCCTGAAGCCCAGCGGGGACGCCACCAGGAGTGGTCATGCATTGAAAGCGAAAAAGATTCCAGTCATAAAATTTCTGCAATTCCGGATCGGGAAGATGGACTTGCGGAACATTCCGCTGAAATTCATTCCAATATTTCCGGTTTTCCGTAGCCAGCTCGTCCCATGAGATGGAGGGAGCCTGCTCTCCGAAACGGAAAAGCAGGAGAACCCCCTCCCTGTGGAAGTTGATGCGGAAGGGCGGGTCGGCAGGGCGTTTCTGGGTGAATCCGCCGGCGTCTTCTTCCGGCGGCTCGAATCCTCGTTCGGCAAGCGCGCCGGAGAGGCGATATGCCGGAATCAATTCCGCTTCAAGTTCTTCCGGCATCCTCACTCCAAACACCTCCCGGTCGGTCTGGGAAAGGCGGACTTGAACGGCATATTCAACGCCATTCCGGCAGTAGAACGCCTCAACCAATCCGTCGTCAATGTGGAGGATGCACCGGGCCAGAATCGCACCCATACCCAGCCGGAGCGTCAACCGTCCGGCCGGGATCAGCGAGGGCCTCAACCCGCCGGGTTGAAATTCAGCGAACAGCGTTTCGCGGTCGCCGGATTCGATCAATTCCCGAAAACGTCGGAAATTTTGCTCCGGCCGCCAACTCATGCCGCCGCGATGATCCCACAGCGCACTGTTGCCGATGGTGATATGGAGAGCATCCTTCGCTCCCCACACCGAGAGGCCGAGCACGCCATTGCCGACGGTCGTGCCCATATGTACGTGAGGAAGCGGAAAAGAATGGATTATTTTCATAATCAAATACAGACTCCTTTTTTCAGAAGAATATTTCCATATTTTGCGGTTTCACCGGTCACGACAACGGCGAAGGCCTGCCGGCGCTATTATGTAAAAGTCAAGGGGCAGCTCCCTCGCTTTATGTTGTTTTCTACTGTTTTGCTCTTGTTTTTTCATAAATCGACAAAAGTCTCCCGTCTACAAATAATTCCGCTTGCAATACCACCGCTGTGCGGAATCCAATTCCCGGTATACTTTGGAGATTTTCCTGAATTTTGTCTCGATTCAGACGTTTCAGACATTCCCGTTCATCACGAATTACACGTATTTTCTCTTCCCGCAAGAAGCGCAGTTCGCGCAAATCACTCAGGAGAGCATAATCATGCCGTTTTTCCGCATCCAATTCCATGATTTTCAACGATCTCCCGGACCAACTTCGGAACTTCAAGCCCAGAAAAAACAAATGACTGTGAATCCGATTCTTAATCCGGACAATATTTCCGGTTAACTTGGTTTCGCGTCTCGTCAAATTTCTCAGCTCCAAATTTTCCGGCT
>CASEYW010000202.1 GCA_949292215.1 uncultured bacterium | reverse complement strand
GTATCAAGGGAGCTACCCGCGCCCAAAATTCATCCGACACTTCCCATGATTTGACTGCCATATTCACCTCCCGCGTTACAGAATGCAAATATAGCATAATTTTCTTGGATTTCATCTTTTATTTAGGGATAAGTTCTTAACCATGTTTCGAATCGGTTCCCCACAATGCGGACAGGCCGCAGCTCTGACGGAAACTTTGTTCTTGCAGGTTGGGCACTGGATCAAGTCAGCCATATGTTTCTCCTCATGTTATTGTTCTGCAACGAATGCCGCCCAAATGACTACTATAGACGAAAATCCCTAGTTTGTCAAATAGGAACTTTGCATCAGAAAGATCGCCATACCTTTCCCCAAAAAACAGCATAAACAGAAAGAATACGCTGTAGAAGTTACGACATCATTTGACGATCCGTCATATTTCTTTTGGGTTTGGAATGTTGCTACTATATTGCAACATTTTCTCTTTTGCAAGTGGCAGGGAATCCAGGAATGTCTGCATCGACGTTTTTCCATAGCAATACTTCCGCTGTGCGGACGTGATTCATTGTATTCCTGCAGCCATTCATCCAAATCATTCTGCAGCATCTCAATGAATTCGTAGATCTTTTTCCGAAAAGCAATTTGATAGAATTCCGAAAGAATTGTTTTATGAAAGTTTTTACAGATTCCATTTATTTGAGGAAATTTAGTGCCTCTTCTGCAGTTTATGAAAAATTCGCCTCAAATGATGATTTTGAGATTGTTGTTCGGGAGATTGAAAATCTTGAGGCGCTTATATTCAAGATCTCGGTATCCATATGCCTCTCGAAGCATTGTCCTTATCTTGTTATTGAAACCTTCCATAGAGGCATTGGTCCTGTTCCCAAAACGCCAGAATCCCAAGATTCCGTCCCAATACTGTAATATGGTCTTTGCCATTTTGTGCAGTTGATCGGATTGGATTTTCTGTGCGGCCCCTACCCATCGAGGCAATGCGTCTTCTGCCTGAGAAACGTTTTGAGCCACAGAGTAAATAGTTCGCAGAGCTTCTTTCATCATATGAACATTCGCCAACTCTTGAAAGGTCTGTTTGATCTTTTCCAAGTATGCACTCGCCTCTGAACATAATTTCTCCTCATAAGGAGTAAAAAATCTTTGAGTGGATTGCCATCCTTGCCTTGATCCACAGGAAGGACAGCTCCGGAATCAAGGTTCTGAACGATCATCCGGTATGCCGTTTTCCTGCCTCTGTATGGCCGATGACAATTTCTTCAATCTTAACAAAGATTTACAGGAGCTGTTATAACGGATTGGAAGTCGCCTGGACAAAATTCCGGCAGTTTCCTCTTTTTTCGTGTCGACAATAGAAGTCCCACAAAAAATCTGTTTCCTGCTGAAAAAAGGGGTTGACATTTTTCTCTGTATATAGTATAATATTATTGATATAATCACAGAGGGCTATATTATAATGACAAGAAAAACATCCAAATGGAAACGAGTAGAACAGGCTATCAAGGAACTGATCGTTTCCGGGCAATGGAAGCTGGGCGAAAAACTCCCGACATATGATGAGCTGGAAATTCAGTTTCAGGTCAGCCGGATTACCCTGCAGCAGGTGGTCGCCCAGCTGAAACGCGACGGTTATATCACCAGCCGTGCTCGACAGGGATTGTTTGTCAGTCTTCATCCTCCGCATCTGACCCGGATCGGAATAGTAATTCCCCGGGATGAAGCACAGGTCCGCTTCTGGTATGAAGTCGTTAAAACGGCCCGAATAGTTGCCGAGCATCTCGGACGGGAACTGGTCATCTACCGGAACATGGAGGTCTCAGAGGAGGCTGAAAGACAGCTGATGCTCGATGTGGAAAACCGGCTGCTTTCCGGCATTCTTTTTCTATATTCCATCTCCGCAGGAGAGCGGGGGTATTCCATATTCCGGGATCCGCAGGTTCCAAAAGCTGTGCCGGCATCCACTTTTCTTCGTGGGAAACGGCCATCCGGACTCACGCTGTGTTTTCAACTGGATGAGCGACGGATGGTTTGCCGTGCTCTGGACTATCTTCAGAAGCGCGGATGTTCCCGGATTGCCTATTTTGGAAATATCGGAGGAAGTGCTGTCGGCACCACGTTTGTCGACGAAATCGGTTCTCGCGGCCTGTATTCTCCGGAAGAATGGCATTTTCCGGTCGCGATGCAGAATGTGGAGATCGCCGGAAAAATTGCACAGCTTCTCATGGCTTTGCCGGAACAGAAAAGGCCTGATGGAATTTTTATCGGAGATGACAACTTCACCTCTATTGTTGTGAAAGGCCTGGCATCAACAAAAGTCCGCCTCCCCGATGAACTGCCTGTTGTCGCTCATTACAACTGGTCTGTGGGATCCCGCGACCATTTTCCCGTAAAGTGTCTCGGTTTTGATTTGAAATCTATGCTGCAGCGGATTTTTGAAGCATTTCAGACCTTTTATGAAACCGGAACTCTTTCGCAGACTCTGCTGGAACCTCCGGTTTTTGAGGAAGAATTGAATGTCAATCAAATAAACAAGGAGGGATTTCATGAACAGGCCGTATAAGGGTAGAAAAGGAGTTTCTTATTTCACACTTATAGAATTACTTGTTGTTATTGCAATTATTGCAATCCTGGCAGGACTGCTTTTGCCGGTCTTGAAAGGCTCCCGTGAAAAAGGGCTGACAATGAGCTGTGTTTCCAATCTGAAACAGGTCGGTTCCGCCATGTCTTCATATGCCGCGGACTACAATGGACGGGTCGTAACCGTCATCTATGCCTCCACGGTTCCGTTTTATTATGAAGCGTGGGGAAATCCCGGTGCATACGGAGGAGCACTCGTCTATCTGACGGAAACCGGATATCTGCCGAGTCTGAAAGCGGATAAAGGCGGAGGAGTGCATGTGCTGACAAAAAAATATCCCACCATCTGTTCCGCGATGGGACTGAACTGGCCGGATGCCAATGCTCCCTATCGGACAGGGGGAAGTTATGGTCAAAACAAGGCCGTGGCAAAAAGTCTGGTCGGCAGTTCCGATGCTTCGCTGCGGCCGCTGGATGCGCTGAAGCGTCCCTCCTCCCGTTTTTTCTTTGGAGATGGCAGAAATACATCGGTCATTGCCTATTATTCCGATGGTGCGACCGTGAACATGGGCGCAAGCATGTCCGCGATTGATTATCCCCACCAGAACCGCTCTACCAATCTGCTGTTCTGTGACGGTCATGTGGAAAATCGGAAGTACTCCTCAATCGGGGTTCCGAATAATCCGGGAAACGAGGTGTCTTACAACGGAAATGTGGAAGCCGGAAAAGATCCGGAGATCTCCAACTGCCCGAATCCATGGTAATGAAACAGGAAGGAAAACGGAAATGAAAAGAACGATTCTTGCCTTTGGATTTCTTTTGACGGGAATATTTGCATCGGCTGCCGGCATTGTTCCCCTGCCGGAATTCTCCACACCCCGCGCGTGGAATGTGGACAAACCCGAATTGCTGCAGCTGAGGAGTCAGGGAAAATGGCTCTCCCTGATTCCCAATGGAGTCTCTTCGGCAAACGCGGTCAGACTTCTCCTGAAAAAACCACTTGCCATTCCTCCGGGACAGGAGCTTTACTGGAACGGCGCAATCGAACGGGTGGAGGGATATTTTCTTCATGTTCTGGTTCAGGATTCCAGAGGATGGCTTTTCCGCTTTCATCAGTCCTCCCGCTCCTTCTGCCGGAACAGCATGTATCTCGGAGCCTATTTCGAGGGTGGAATGGACCGCACGGGAGAGGTTCTCTTCCGTGTATACGGTCTTCCCTCGTTTGAAAATCAGAGCTTTGTTCCGATAAAACCCGCGTGGGGAAAACCGAAACCGCCGCTGAAGCTGATCGGACTTGCACTGTCCGGAGAAGGCGCCAAAGCCAGAAAAACACCGCTGTGGTTCCGCAACTTCCGATTCAGCGACCGGACTTTCCGGAACAGTGAATTGTATTATCAGTTCAACAATCTGGAACAGTTCGGGGAAGTCAGCGGTACTCCCTCCCTTTCCTATGGCGACATTCTGAGCTGGAAACGAGATGCCGAACGATTTCAAATCGACTGGTCGGTTCGGAAATCCTACACCGGTCAGCCCTTCCTTTCCGGAAGCGACGAGCTTGTGATCGACCCGGGGAAAAATGCCCTTCCAAGAGAACTGCAACTGGCAAAACGGATCGAATTCCCTGTTCCCTGGGAGGGTACTTACTGGGTTCGCGTCAAATACCGTGCCTTCCGAAAAGAAAAAATCACGGCGGTTCATGAACAGGATTACCGGCTTTTTGTGATCCGGGGAAAACAGCCGCCGACCATTCTGCATCCCGTTGCGGAAAACGCTGATATCGGACGCGGGACAATCCGCATTTCTCCCGAGCGGGAAAGCATGGTATGGGAAGCAGATGAACCATGGAAAGTGAGAATCCGCTTCCGCAATGCGGCCGGTTGCTCCTGCAAAATTCTGGTGCGCGATTCCTCCGCGAAAATCCTGATGCGGAAAGAACACACCGCTTTGAGACCGGAGGAGATCGTCACGCTGGATCTCTCCCCTCTTCAAGCAGG
>CASEYW010000201.1 GCA_949292215.1 uncultured bacterium | reverse complement strand
CGCAATTCCAGCAACCTTTGACGTTCCTGGTCCGTTATTTGAATACGAATTGTCTTCATCTGTTCCTCTTCTGTTGGAGTTACAGATAACATAGCACACCTTTTCAATATTACAATATAAATTTATGCAACTTTGCTTATACCCGAAGAGCATTTGAAAAGCCCGCCTCATTTCCTCCGAATCGAAAGTTGTGCTCAAATACTCCTGCCACAACGGACACTCTGCAGCTGGATCAAACGCATAGGCGACTCTGTGACGGCTGAAAAATCGGGGTGTGTTCGGGAGGAATTCGGGCGCGGAATCCGGATTTTCGATCAGCGATTTCAAATTCAGGACTCCGTTCTGGAAACTCATCCAGGCATCCGCGTTTTCGCCGTTCGGCAACCAGCATGGCATCCGGTATTTCGACGCGGGAAGTCCGCAGAGATGATCCGATTGCAGATTCACCAGAATGTCATTGACGAGACTCTGGCTGATCCGTTCCTGTGCCTGCACATTTTCCCGCTGCAGAAAACCGGTAATCCGCATTTTCATCTCTTCTGTCGTGAGTGTGATCCAGGTGTCTGCACCGTAAAGATACCATGTGCTGTCCCAATAGCGGAGAGTCAGGAGCTTATCCGGGGTTTGATATTCCGCAAGAAAGGCTTCCGCATATTCCGTGACCGGCGTTTTCGGGCGTCCGCCAAGCAGTCCGTTCAGCGGCGAGCTCGCTTTCCGTTTATCGTGCTTTTCCGAAGTGAGATAGAGCGCCTCGAACTCCTCCCAGCTCTTCGGGCCAAACTCACCCGCAGCCAGATATTGAAGGTCATTTCCCCGATAAAAGCCGGGCAGACGCGTCAGGCGGCTCGGATTCCTGTTCGCCTTGTCATATGGGAACTGTTTCCGATCCAGATATTCGTGCAGCGCTTTCACGCGCGCATCATAAAGTTTCCGGTCCGTTTCCGCCTCGATCTTTACGATGACGTGCAGACTCTTTCCTCCTGACCAGACCACCGATTTGACTGGTAGATTCAGACGGCGGATTTTTTCCCACTGGTCTTCTTTCGTGAGCTCGTCCGCCTCGATCAGAGTATAGCGGAAACTGGTCACATCGACGTCGCCGGGAGCTTTCCCCGCAATCTGCTCCCGGATCGGATTCAGGGAGACCCAGGCACCATGCGGGCAGCTCTGAATTGCCGTTTTCAATACTTTGCGTATCTCGGGATCTTCCGCCATGGGGCTTGTTGCCAGCATACTTTTACTGCGGAGCGGAAGTAGTCTTCCCTTTTCATTCTGGATGGACTCCAGAGTCAGCTCAAGAGACTCGCCATGCAAAGCGAGTGCGTCGATGAACTGTGCCGCCTGAAACGCCATTTCATCCAAGCTCTACGGCGGGGAAAGCATTTCGAATAATGGGGAGCCATTCTGCCTTGCAAGCCACTTCAAGGTTCCAAGCGAGATGAGATTTTCTTTTTCATCGGAAATATTCTCCCATTGTCGGCGGCACTCGTTTTCATCAAATTTTCCCGGTGCAGTTGCCGACCATTCACGAAAGATCTCATACGGAAGCCCCTCATGCTTCAGGGCACAACCTGCCTTGAACCACGTGTCATAGTCGCAGTCCGCCGGAATCTGTCTCAGATACTCCCGGGCTCTTTCCGCAGAAGGCGCCGGAAATTGTTTTACGCTGAAATCCTTATTATAAAGTTTCTCCCGGCCCTCCTGTCTCTTCCGATCCGGCAGGAGGCGCCCCTGTTCTTCCAATTTTCCGTGTTCCATTTCTGTATTCAGCATGTTTCCACCTCATTTGTTTTTCTGCCGTATCCGGCAAGCTATTCCACTTCATCCTGCGCAAAACGGACTTTCCGCGCAGAGACATTGATCTGTGTCAGCAATCCCTGATGAACATACGCGCGAAGCGTCGGACGGCTGATTCCCAGAATCCGCATGGCTTCTTTCGCTGAAATGACCATGCGGCGCGCCCGATTCCGGCATGCCTTCAGAATCTGTTCCTTTTCCTGTGGGGTGATGGTCGGGTCTCCATCCAGCACGCGCTGAATGAGAATAATGGTTTCTTCTTTTGCCATGACTGTTTATCCTTTATCTGTTATATTGTTCCGGTTTTTCCGGATCTTTCCGGATCCTCTTGTCGCTGGAAAGATCATAACGGTAAAGATCGGAAAAACAGAAAAAGACTCTTGCATATACGATTTCAGTGGGAGAGTATGAAATTTCTACCGCGTGTACATGATTTTTCTCGGTATTTTACAGAAAAATTATACTTCAAGTAGAAAGAACTTCCAAGTGTTGTGTCAACTTTTCCAGCTCCTTTGTCGGGAGTCCGGAAAGCTTGTGGAGGAGTGTTTCCCGGACAGGATCAGAGCCCTTTTCTTCTTCCGCCTTCAGAAGCGGCAATGCTCCAATCGCTTTGTTTTTCGCCTCATCGGAGATATGCGCATAATGCCGGGTCATTGCCGTGCTGCCGTGGCCGACAATCGAAGCAACCACATCCAGCGGGACCCCCGCATTCGCGCAGAACGACACAAACGTATGCCGGAAACTGTGCAGACTGTAAAGATTCGGGTTCCGAACCCGGTGTTCCGAGCGTTTTTTCCCGGTGGTCTCCAACCCTGTCGCACAGCGGATCATCTTCATCACGTCTTTTTGAATTCCGGATGGATTGCGCAGATAGCGGTGCGCCACATTCGGAATGATAAGCAAAGTTGCATAAATTTATATTGTAATATTGAAAAGGTGTGGTATGTTATCTGTAACTCCAACAGAAGAGGAACAGATGAAGACAATTCGTATTCAAATAACGGACCAGGAACGTCAAAGGTTGCTGGAATTG
>CASEYW010000200.1 GCA_949292215.1 uncultured bacterium | reverse complement strand
CGCTGTCGCGTTTTATGACGCTGTCGCGTTTTATGACGCTGTCGCGTTTTATGACGCTGTCGCGTTTTATGACGCTGTCGCGTTTTATGACGCTGTCGCGTTTTTGAGATTTCACCCTGCGGGCGACCAGCTTATTCAGCTGGACCGAAGCAGGTCACAGACCTGCACCGTCGTCGCTGCGCTCCTCCCAATTTCTTGTTCATTTGCTTGCGTAAAGCGCGTAATACCCCTGCATGCCATTGAGATAGGAATTCAGAATTTCAGCGGCTTTCGCAGAATTGGGATCACATGCCTTGAGCGCTTTTGCCAGATAGAGTTCTTTCAATTGACTGTTGCGGACAGAAGTGTCATTGCGTTCTTCCCGGTTGGAATCTAATGCGTCTTGAAGTGTTTTTACCGCGTATCCCGTGGCTCCTGGTGTGTTCAGCAGACGCTCCAGTTCCGGAATGGCTCGCGGATCAGGATTTCGCATCAGCGCCATGCTGATCGTCCGGATATGGGAAAAGGCATGGTCAATGGTCAGTGTGCGGAGTTTGTTCAGAACCAGTTCCGCATCTCCCCCGATTTCAGAAAGTGCCATGAGAAAACTGTCGAGTTCGCTGAGCGAACGACCAAATTGTCCCATCCCTGTGTAGTTCCAGCCCTGATCCCATTCACGCGAGCTGATCGCCTTGCAAAGAAGGTCTTTGCCGGAGGAATCTCCGAGAAACGCCAGAATATGTGCCGTGTGGAGATTCGGTTCCAGTGAAAATTGTTTGCGGAGTTCTGGCAGCGCTTTCGATTCGTTCAGGAAAATGGCCGCCAGTTCATAATGGCTGTCATCCGGGGCGATCGTCCCGATGGAGTCGTGTTCAGAGAGAACGGCGGATGGCAGAATCTCCTTGTCGATCAGTTTTTGCTGAAGGTTTTTCAGATTGATGTCGCGCAATGGCTTGTCTGTTGCAGCAGACATGGCACAGGCGAGGCCCGCTGCATATCCTTGATTCTGCACGTCCGGTTGCATTCGAATCAGCGGCATGCAGTCGCGATGGGCACTGACACCCAGTCCTGTAACAAGGACTCCTTCCAGGTTGCGCGGAAGCAGTGCGCGGAACGGTACTTTTGCATAATACGGCTGATGTTCGGTCGGCTTGAGCATGAACATCGGATGCAGAATGAATCCGTGGGTGTCAAAATTGCTCATGACGATGTTGATGGTGTCATCGTACATGCGGTTCGCGAAGAAGTCCTGCGGCTGAAGAACAAGATCGCCGATGATGCGGCGTCGTTCGCGGGTATCAAGAATCTGGGCGCCATCGAACGCGTTCTGGAATTTGCCGTGGGACATGGTGAATGCGCGAGTCCCGTCCACAACATCCGAGTCGCAGATGAAGGTGTAGTCGGAGTTTGCACAGCTTACGTCCAGCGAGATTTCCGGTAATCCGGCTCCCTGCACGGCAACTTCATCCGTGACGAGTGGAGCTGTTTCCGCTCCGGCTGCGGCTGCAAGATCTGCGTTGCCTGTCGCATCCACAATTGCCTTCGCCCGAATAATGCCCGTTCCGCATGGTCCCGCAACAACGGCTCCGCAGACCCGCTTCCCTTCGATGACTGCGGCAATGGCCATGGTTTCAAAGTAGAGCCGGGCTCCTGCGTCATCTGCCTGTTCCAGCAGCCATTCGCGTTTCCATTGGGTATTGGTCTGTCCGCGTTCCGGATCGTAATTCGGAGTATCGCCCATCTGGTAGATTCCCTGATCCATTTCCTTTGTGAAACCGACCCGGTTTCCGAACCAGTAGGTCCCGATGCAGCCCGCTGTGCAGATTCCCCCGAGGATATCGAGCGTTTCCGTGCAGATCGTTTTGGCTCCGGCCCGGGCTGCGCTGATGGTGGCCGATGCTCCGCCAGTTCCCCCTCCGACAACCAGAACATCGCACTCTTCCTGTTCTGGAAGAGTATTAAGATCGAAATCGACCGTTTCGCAATTTCGGAATCGGAAGAATGCGTCTTTGCGGACAACGTCGCAGTTCAGTGTTTTTGTGTTCGCATGGAACCGTTCCGGTTTTCCGGGAGAGCATTGTTTCAGCAGTTCTGAAATTTCGTCGGCATTGCTTCGTGCAGCGCAGACAATCGGGCTGGAGGGCGTCGGATGGTATTCTTCCGCGATGCCGTCGTTCAGATGGAATTGACAACGGTCCGCAATTTGCGCTGTATTCGGATGCCACGCGGCGCGACGGATCGCAACTGCCGCTTCGGCTAGATCGGCGGGAGAATTTCCTTTGAATTCCATCTGTTTTGTGACCTGGTACATAGGATATTCTTTTCCGCCGTCGGAGATCGTTCCCGGACAGGGACGAATCGCCAGCTCGGTATTTCCCGCGACTTCTCCGATGACATTCAGCTCTACGGGATAAACTCCGGCTTGGAATTGATGGAAGGGTGCTCCTGCAAGACGCAGAACCAGCGAACGCTCCGTTGCATCAAGAATTGCTTTTGCCGCGATGATCTGGAATCCGCTCCGGTTTGCCACGAGCAGTCCGGCAGGTGTTCCGTTCCTGTCATAGACAAGCTGGATCGGGTGGGTTTGAAAAAGATGGCCGATTTCCGCATCAATGAATTTTTGATCCAGTGTATATTTGATTTTCATCGGATAAAGAGATGCGTCTGTTCCAAACAGTTCGCGGTAATCTTCGCTTTTCGGCGAAAAAAGATCAAGCGTGGCGCAGAGGTCCTCTCCAAGATAGCTGAACGGGGTGATGCAGAAAACGCGGAATCCCTGTTTCCTGAGTTTCAATGCCGTGTTGGCGGCGCGCAGGGTTCCTCCGACGAGCAGAACATCCGTGTATTGAATGACTGGAACTTTCAAAATCATAATTTGCCTCTTTTCTGTTTCGTTTTCTGGAATATACATCCGGGAGACAGGAATAAAATGTATTTCATTGACAAAAAAATGGATTTTTTTGACAAAATCGTCCAGAGTGGAAAATGCAGCTTCCCGGGGGAAAACGGAGAGCCTGAAAGGTCCCTTCTCAATTTTCTTTCGTTCCTGATTTGAAAAAAACCCGTTCCGACACTACATTAGGGAATTTATTTGTAATGGTCAACACTGCAACATGTCGGAGAGCGGCGGAAGAATGGAAAACAGAGAGACTTGGAGCGGCAATTTCGGTTTTATCATGGCAACGATCGGATCGGCGATCGGTCTGGGGAATGTCTGGAAATTTCCGTATATTACCGGAATGAATGGCGGGGGAGCGTTTGTCATTGTGTATATTGTCTGTGTTCTGCTGCTTGGCGTGCCGGTGATGATCTGTGAAATGAATATCGGTCGTAAGACGGGGTTGAACGCATATGGTGCGTATAAACGTCTGGAGCTTCGTCGGTCGAGAATCGGGCGTTTCATTGCCGCCGGCTTGATCCTCGGCGGATTGTGTCTGATCGGTGCCGGTTCTTACGGGTTCGGCACGGTTTCCGTGATTGCCGGATTGATCGTCCTGAAGTTGGGATTTGCCGCTTTCGGACTGCTGGCAATTTTCGGTGCGCTGGCGATCCTTTCCTACTATGCCGTGGTCGGTGGATGGATCGTGGATTACATGTTCCGTTCGTTTTCAGGCAATTTGAATTACAGTGATGTCGCTTCCGCCGGAGAGGCGTTCGGGAAACTGACGGAATCTCCGTGGCGTGTCTCCCTGTTTTATGTCCTTTTTATGGTTCTGTGCGGAGCCATGCTGGTTGGCGGCGTTCGCAACGGAATTGAAAAATGGTCCAAGATTCTGATGCCGCTGCTGTTTTTCCTGCTGATTGCGGTTATTGTCCGCAGTGTGACGCTTCCCGGATCATGGCCCGGCGTAAAGTTCTTTCTGGAGCCTGATTTCTCCAAATTGACCGCAGGCGGTATTCTGATGGCGCTGGGGCAATGCTTCTATTCCCTGAGTCTCGGCATGGGAATCACTGTGACATACGGCAGTTACATGAGAAAAAATCAGGATATCTTCGCTGCATCGTTCTGGGTGATGGTCCTGGATACCCTTGCCGCGGTTCTTGCAGGGCTTGCGATTTTCCCTGCCGTTTTTGCGATGGGGTTCAACCCCGGCGATGGTCCGAGTTTGATTTTCAAGATTCTCCCCGCCACCTTCAATCATTTCCCCGGCGGAACCGGCTGGCTTTGGGGAGGACTCTTCTTCCTGATGCTGACAATCGGTGCAGTGACAAGCGGAGTGGCGCTTCTCCAGAATGGTGTTTCCTTCTTTCAGGACCAGCTTAAATGGAGCAGAATGCGCTCAATTGCCGTCTGTTTCTGCGGTGTGACACTGTTTGGTTTTCTGTCGTCGCTCAGCGTGGCGAACTGGAAACATATTCCGGCGGTGAAAACGCTGATTGGAAAAATGTTTGGAGCGGAGCATGTTCCCGGCAGTTTCTTCGATATGCTGGATAACCTGACATCGAACTGGATGCTGCCGATCGGCGGAATGGTGATCTGCCTGTTTGTCGGCTGGGTCTGGACTGCCCGAAAGGCTGCGCGCGAATTGCGTCTCGGCGCTTCCAAGAGTTCCCCGGATGTGAATCTGATCTCTCTCCTTGCCGGATTCCTGGGCGAGCCGATGTACAAGACCACCCGCGATCACGGCCTGACGCTGATTTCTCTCTGGGCGATCATCATCCGTTTCTTTGCTCCGGTTGTGATTTTCCTGATTTTCCTGCGGGCGGTCGGTGTGAATATCGGCTTCTGATCGAGTTTTGTTGTTCGCGTCCTACTGGAGAAATTATGACCGCAGGCGATCCGGCGTGTTCATTCGCCGGATGTATTCCAGCGGTTTCGCTGTTACTTCGACCCAGGCGGGACGGAATCCGCTGCGGAGTGCCGTGCGTACTGAAGCCAGATTCGACCATGCCGCGCAGTAGAACGGGACTTTCCCTCTTTGCAGAATTTCAGAGGCAAGGCGTCCGGTCAGGGTTGCTGCGATGCCTTGTCCGCGCGATTCCGGAAGAACATCTACGCCGATCTGCCACATGGATTCGCAGTCGGCGGAAGCTCCGGCCAGTCCGACAAGGCATTCGTTTTCATCATAAGCTCCTGCGGCAATTACGTCGAGTTCCTTTCGTTTTTTGCAAAGGGCGTTGCTCCACTGCGGCTGATAAAGATTGCTGAATTCCGATGGTTCCAGAATCCGTATCCGATATGCACATCCGGGAATGTCAGGAGCATTCAGGTCCGGGAGAAAATACTCCGCCATGAAACAGATGCCCAGTCCCAGAGGGGCCAATGCGTTGTTCAAAACATGAAGATGCGGTGTTTCAAAGCAGTGGACCGCCGGAAAGGTGTTCAGATACTCTTCCGTGAGCTTCCGGCAGGAGGCACTGACGGATGCGACAATATTGTACCCGTAAGAGACAAGATCGCAATCGAAGGGGAGCTGAAGATATCTCCGTGCCCGTGGATTGGGCCTGGATTCCACAATTTTATGTTCAGACAGCAGATAGTCTCCCGGATCGGAATTCTGATCAACAGCGGATTGCCGCATGGCGGCATCCAGAATTTCCCTGTTTGTCATGGAGACCGTTTCCCGCTTCTGTTATTCGCATTTTGCCGGAGCCATGAATTCGGATGGCGTGATTTCAAAGAGATTACGACTGCATTCCGCCAATCCTTTGTTCCGGATATGGAAGCGGAGTCCCTCATTCATGGAGTGAATGTGGGAGATCAGGCGTTTCTTCAGGAATTCCGTCAGTTCACATGCGCGTTCCCGGCTGTTTTCCAGTTCGCTGCTTGCCCGTTCGATTTCCCGGAGAAAATAGCGGTGTGATCTGTTGAGGATGCCGCAGCCGCAGAATCCGGTTTCGCGCATCCATTGTTCCTGCTCCTGGAATGTGTTTTCAAAGGTGCGCATCAGACGGCGAATTCCCTTCCGGAAGGCGTGATCAACGTCGATTCTACCGGAGACGACATCGGATTCCAGTTTGGAAATGGTTTCCAGAAGGTTTTTGTTCAGCCGGTCGAAGAGCGGCACTCCGGTGGAATGATGTTCCAGATTATTGTCGGTCGACGGATTCATGACACACCCTCCTTTTTTGAATCAGGTTGATTTGCGGGGGATCATTTCTCTCTCCGGAATAATATAGAAGGGAAATGCTTTTTTACAAATGAGTTGCCTCCGTTTTTTTTCTGCGAACGTGCAATGAACGGAGGGCATATTCGGGTTATCCCTGTTTCAGAATGTGTTCCGGCTCAGAAGACTGCAGCGGCAATGGTGTTCGCCGGGAGGAGAAAGCGGATTCCATTCGGGAGTGTCTCAAAGGGGAGGGGCGTTCCATCGGTTCCGTGGAAGAGTTTGACATCTCTTTTGGGAACGGAAAGCGTCTTTTGTACAGGAATCGATTTGGAATTGCCAAAGATTCCGAGTCCATGCCCGTCGGCAAATGAAACTGTGTATCCGGAGTGATCCGGTTCTGCATGGAACGCGGAGGGTGCCGTTCCCGGTCCAACCCAGTAGGCAAAGGTGAAGCGTTCCCCCTGCCGGACTTTTCGATTCAGCGGAACATGCAGAACTGCTGCCGGTTTGTTGTTGTGCCCGCCTGTGCCGATTCCGGCCTCACCTATGCTGGAAGCCAGAATTTTTGATTTCAGACTGCCGATGAGAAATTCATTTTTACCGGTTTTCCTCAGATAGTGTCTGACAAAAGAAACTTCACCCGTGAGAGAATCGATCCATTCGGTCTCTTTTGTCGCCTGTGCTGAGATCATGCCGAACATGCCGCTCTGGTCCGCAACGAGAATCTGGGTGATTTCCCATGGCTGATCCGCATCCGGCATATTGACTGTTCCCGTGTTCTCCTGCGGGACATACCGGATCAGCATGGCGGCAGAGCGTCCGGGAACCTGAGTCTGGAGACAGAGTGTTTTTTTCGATTCCGTATTTGCAAGAAAGAGCGGGCGCTTTCCGCGCGGCTGGATTTTGAGATTCGCTCCGTCCATTCCTCCGTCGAATGCTCCGATGGTATCCGCGCGGCTGATGAGGCCACCGGAAAAATGATTCCGCATGGCTCGTCCGGTTCCGATTCCGTAATACCAGCTGCCGTTTCGTCCACGGAAGACTTTTGCTCCGGAGTCAAAGCGGAGATACTTCTTGTTTGATTGTTTTCCATTGCGGAATCCCTTCCAGTAGGGGGCCGCATAGAAGAAAGCGATGTCGTAATTGGCACAGGGGGGCTGTCTTTGCAGGAGAGAATGGAGCAACCCCTGGAGTTCCTCTTTTCTGGAATCGGCGCAGGCGGCGGAGATGACCAGTGCGGGAATGTCGCCTTCCTGCCATCCCTGTTTCCACCAGACATCGGACCAGCATTCGGGGATTCCTTCCTGCGTCATGACATTGGGCCAGTAATGTTCGGTCAGACGAATCACCTCTTTTGCCAGCGGATCGCCGGTCACCGTTCCATAGCGGGCGATGCACTTCAGATTCAGAGCGTGATAGCTCGGAGATTCATCCGTTTTGAAAATGTAGTGGAAGCCGCCGCGGGGAAGAAGCTGCGATTTCATGACTTCCAGAATTTTGTGCGCATGTTCCAGACGCCGGGGGTCCTGGAAGATTTTCCCGGCGAACATCTCCGCCAGAAGCACCATGGCGTCCTGATTCAGATATCGTCCGCCCCAGCGTTCTCCGTCGATGAATCCCGGCAGACCGAATTCGGACGGTGAAATTTTTTTGCCGGTTTCATTGCATTTCAGTCCGAAATCATAGACGGCTGTCTGGAAATCGACCGCTTTTCGGAGTGGAGCTTTCCATTTCGGAAACTCCTTCTGTCCTTCCGGAAGACGCAGAATGCAGTAGACCGCATCCATCAGAGGATACAACGTGAAACGGTTCGTGTTCGGATCATTCGATTTCCATGCCCTGCGTTTCGGATACCACCAGCAGCCATGTTCATCCAGCTCGGAGACCAGAAAGTGAATTCCGTCAAGAGCGAATTGAATGGTGGTCGGATCTTTGTAATAGGGTGATCCCGGTTCGCTGGCGGCAAATGCCGCTTTGAATGCTTCCTGTGCTTTGCCGGGATAGCCCCAGGGATGAAGTTTATCCATGGCGGGAGAGAATTTCCGATTCCATGCAAGTGTTGTATCATAGAGTTGCTGAGTCATGGGATTGCCTTTCTCCGCCTGTTTTTTCCAGCGTGAGAGATTTTCCGCAAATTTCTTTTCCGCATTGCCGGCAATGCAGAGAAGACGGACTCCATTTTTACCATCGTTCAGGAGATACTCTTTTTCTCCTGTCTTGTTTTTGAGCAGGAGTCGGAGATTCAGAATCCAGCTTTGCGGGACCTCGTCCGGAAGATTGCCGTAGAAGTAAAAATCGTTCGGACGCTTCATGGTGCCTCCCTGAAACCCTTCGGGAAGGATTCCCTGAAAAGGATCAATTCCGCGTGCCGTGAACGGGTAGACAACCCGGAAGACCTTTCCGCTTTTTTCCTGTTTCATCTCCAGTTCCAGTTTTCCGGAAAGGAAATCTCCTTTCTGCAGGCGTTCGCTTTCGGCAACGACATAAAATGCCATCCGGTGCAGATCATGATAAAGATTCCAGCGTCCTTTGAGGTCGCCGGAACCGAAAACAAGGTTCTGCTTATCCTTTTCCTGAAGGACGATTTCTTTGACGCCTCCTTTCGATTCGATCATCAGAAAAGGAGCGCTCAGCAGCAGGAGAATTGCAAAGACAATTTTTTTTCTCATATTTTTATGATTCCTTATTATAAAGCGGATTAAAGTCCATATTGGTCACGGATGATGAAAGCCCAGTCGTTATGCTGGCCGTCGGTCCAGAACCAGGAGGTTGCAATATGGTTTGACCCATAGCCCTCCCAGATGGGATAATGCATGGTCGGGACCTTGTTCATGCCGCGAGTCTCGGCGTGACCGTCGAAGAAGGCGACGTTTACCATCCCGCTGTGCCGGAACTGAATAACCTCTCCCAGATTGGACGAGGTTTTGTCGAATCCGGGATTCGAACGGAATCCGACGCTTTCGGTACTGATCATCAACCGGGAGGGCATCCGGACTTTGTTAGTCGTTCGTTTCACTGATCCATCCGTGCTACCTCCAATGAACCAGTGATTGAATCCATACGAGGATTCCAGATCCGTTCCGGGAGTCGGCGTCGGACAGACCATCACAGAGTTTTTCGGAACTTCATTCGTAATTTTCTTCCCCATGCTGTAGAGGGGAAAATCTTTTCCCAGAGTCCAGTTTCTTGCATTTGCCGGATCGGCAAGAGTGATGTACGCATTCGGAAGATAGCCGCCGGAATCCGTGGAATAGTTGAGACACATCATCCCGATCTGTTTGATGTTCCCGATGCATTTGATCGTCTGTGCCTTGCTTCGCGCCGAGTTCAGCGCCGGAAGAAGAAGCGCCGCAAGAATAGCTATAATAGCAATAACGACGAGAAGTTCTATTAATGTAAAGATCCGATTGCGTAAAAATATTTCTGTTTTTCCAACGCTGTTCCTTTGTATTTTTTTCTGCGCTGTTCCGTTCATCTTGCTTCTCCTCCACTTGCAAGTATCCGAAAAAATCTGTTTTTTTTGATTTGATTCTTGTATTTTATGTTCTATTTAATTATAGTACATTAATATAAAAAAGCAATAGGGGCGGAGGAAAAAAATTATTTTTTTTCAGGATGGTGGACAGCCGATGGAAGAAAACAGCAGTAAAAACGGGACGTATCTGGAGGCTTTGAACGGACTCCGGAGAATGATCGATGAGGAATATGCCGGCGGAGGAAAACTGCCGGGGGCGCGGGTGCTCTGCAGGAAACTGAACGTCTGTCTGGAAACCTACATGAAGGCTCTGCGGGAGCTCTGCGGAGAGGGGATTGTCTATACGACACGCGGACGGGGCGGAACATTTGTCCGGCCAGCCAATGAACGATTTCTGAAAGTCGGATTGATCCTGAATAATGCACAGGAGTCGCCGTTCCTCGGGCGTACTCCTTTTCTTCCGTCGATCTGGGAGGTTCTGTATCCGGCGGGAATTCACCTCCATCTGCTTCAGTCACCGCGGATTGAAACGATTCAGGAGACGGCTTCGCATCATGGGGTTTCCGCGATCATCTGGCTCTCTCCGCTTCCCTCCGCGCTTCCTGTGATGGAACGGATTCAGCTGGATGCGCGTTATCCACTGGTCGTTACGGATGTGTTTCATCAGGAATTGCGCCGGAACATGCTGGAACGCAAGTTGAATCTGGTGACAAATGATTATTCGTTTGCCGGGAAGCTGGTTGCGGATTTTTTCGCGGAACGGAAACACCGGAGCGTTCTGTATATTGATAATTGGATCTCAATGCTTTCGCACCGTTTTCCGGAATATTTCCGCGATTCCGGTATTGCATTTACTCGGGAACACAATTTCGAAACAAAAGAGATCGATCAGCTGCTGGCTGAGCGAATCCGACGTTTCAAAGTGACCGGCATTTTCTCCGAAGGCGGACTTCATGCCTATCAGAAAATTGTGTGCATTCTGATGACGCTTCCGCCGGCAGAGCGCCCGGAACTGATCGTGCGCAAGACAGATGACAGTGTACCGTTCCTGCTGGAAGCCAGCCGGGAACTCCGGATCCCCGCCGTGGTATCTACGGACTATGCCAAACTCGGACGTTCTGCGGCGCAGCAGATTGTCGAGTGCCTGAAATCAGGCGGGACCGTTCATCCGGCAGTGATTCCGGCAACAACGATTGAACTGCTCTCGTCCCTTTGAGTCCGAGAGCTGGAGGCGGATACTCATTTCTCCGCCTCCTTATGAGGTTGTTTTTTGACTGATCTGTTCAGTCTTTGAGAATTGTTCCGCCGCAGGATGGAATTTCCACTGTTTTCCGGAGCGTGTCCGATCCCCAGATTTCGCGGAGTTCACGAGGCAGAATAACCTTCTGCGGTTCTTCTGTCATATTCAGAAGGAAATAATAGGCGTCTCCGTTTGCGTCAGTTCTGCGGCTTGCTCTGATCCCTGCCGGCATCCCTTCCAGAACGGGACGGATTCCCGTTTCTTCCAGGAGTTTTCCGTAGAAATCGGAAAGAAAATCGAGTCCGGTTCGTGCCGCCAGATAGATTGCCTTTCCCTTGCCCTGCCGCATGACAGTCAAAGCTGGTGAGCCTTGATAGAATTCACCTCCGTAAATCCCCTCGACCTCCGCGCCTTCGGCATGAAGGTATTCCGCATACTCCGCCACCTGGTAGGACTTCCCGTTCCAGAGGAGAGTCTGAGCGGAAGATGGTTCAAGACCGTCGATGTCTTCATTCCAGATTCCGAAGAATTTACGCAGATCCGGTCCTCCCGGATTACCTCCGAAGAAACAGGCGTTGTTTTCATCTACATACGCGGAAAGATAGGTCATGACAAGTGTGCCGCCGTTTTCGACAAACCGTTTCAGACGTTCGGCAACCCCTTTTTTCAGCATGAAAAGCATCGGTGCCACGAGGAGTTTGTAGGAATCGAACTCCTGTTCGCTGTCAATGACGGCAAGATCGATGTTCCTGTTCCAGAGAGCTCGGTAGTGAAGACGTGCCGTCTCCTGCCATTTTTTTGTTTTGGCTCCGCCGAATCCGTTGGTCAGGTCCAGAGCCCAGTTGGATTCCCAGTCATAAATGACGGCCGCTTCGGGCGACTTGACGGAATCGACGATTCCGGCGACAGATTCCAGTTTTTTTCCATAGTCCGCGACTCTCCGGAACGCGAGGGTCTGGTTGCCTCCATCGTGTCCGACCACGGCTCCGTGAATCTTTTCGCAGTTGCCGAGTCCTTTTCGCCACTGGAAGTACATGGTGCCGTCGGCTCCGTGGCCGAGGGCGAGCAGCATCTCCCGCTGGAATTCATTCGGTCGGCGCAGTTTGACATAGGGGCGGTAATTCGGAATCCCCGGGCATGACTCCATCATGACGAACGGTTTCCCCAGCATGGTATAGTGCAGGTCGTGCAGCATGGCGAAATAGGCCGCGGTTTCTTCCGTTTCGCCATGATACCAGCTTGGATAGCAGTCGTCCGCGATGAAATCGCAATAAGGGACGAATTTCCAGTAGTCGAGGGGATCGTAGTATCCCATCATATTGGTTGTAACAGGGGCGTCGGAGAATTCCCGCACTGCGTCGATTTCCATGCGGAAGAATTCAACAGTATTTGCCGTGATAAACCGTCTCCAGTCAAGTCCTGCGGTGTTCATGGAGCCGTCCAGCGGATGGATCTGGTCCCACTTTGTAAGATGATGCCCCCAGAAGGCGGTCCAGTATTGTTTGTTCAGGTTTTCCAGCGTACCGTACTTTTCTTTCAGGAAATCATGGAATTTCCGGATGCAGAGATCGCAGCAGCACGGTTCTCCGTTATATTCATTGCTGATGTGCCAGCCACCGAGCGCGGGATGATTCGCATACCGTTCCGCGAGTTTCCGGTTGATCTTCCGGACTCTTTCCCGGAAGACTGGAGAGGTCAGGCAGTTATTCTGGCGGTTTCCCCAGAAATCGCGGCGTCCGTCCGACCGGACCTTGCAGGTTTCCGGATAGTTTTTTCCAAGCCATGCCGGTTTTGTTCCGGAGGGGGTGGCAAGAAACAGTTTTTTCCCGCTTCCGGCACAGCGCTCAAAGATGTCGTCCAGCCAGGAAAAATCATAGATTCCTTCTTCGACTTCAATTTGTCCCCAGGAGAAGATCGCAACGGAAAAGGTGTTGCAGCGAGCCTCATCCATGAGTTCGAAGTCACGGTCGATGATGCCGGGGATATGGAGCCACTGGTCCGGATTGTAATCTCCGCCATGAAGAATCCGATTGAAATGTTTGATGATTGTCATGTGCGTTCCCTTTTTTATGATTGAGTTGAATGTTAATATAATAACAGCCTTTCATGATACAAGAGTCTTTTCTAAAAAAGCACAAAATCACCATGAATAGCATATTTTTCTTATTGGCGTTTTGCGGAATCCCGCGATACATTATCATCACGTCCCCAATCAACAACAAAAAAAAGGATGAGGAAATGAGCAAGGATGTGAAAATTGCATTTATGGGCGCCGGAAGCACTGTTTTTGCGAAAAATGTGCTTGGCGACTGCATGTGCAGAGAAGCTCTTAAAGATGCTGAAATCGCGCTGTATGATATCGACGCGGTACGCCTGAAAGAGTCCGAAGCAATGCTGAAGACTCTGAACAAAAACATCAATGACGGTCGTGCGACAGTCAAAACATTTCTCGGCGTGAAAAACCGGAAAAATGCGTTGAAAAAGGCAGATTTTGTCGTCAACGCCATTCAGGTGGGCGGGTACGAGCCGTCGACGGTTATCGACTTTGAAGTTCCGAAGAAATACGGTCTTCGCCAGACCATCGCCGATACACTGGGAATCGGAGGCATTTTCCGCGCTCTGCGTACGATTCCGGTCATGCTGGATTTTGCTCATGACATGGAGGAGGTCTGCCCGAACGCCTGGTTCCTGAACTATACCAATCCCATGGCGATGCTCACCGGAGCTATGCTGAAAGGTTCTTCCATCAAGACAGTCGGTCTCTGCCATTCGGTCCAGGGATGTGTCAATTCTCTGCTCGATACCCTTGACCTTTACAAAGAAGAAGGGGCTCGCGCCGGAATTCGCGGACGCATTGCCGGAATCAATCATATGGCATGGCTTCTGGAGATTACCAACAACGGAAAAGACATTTATCCTGAGATCAAGAAAGTCGCCGCCAAGAAACTCGCCGCCTGGAGAAAAGCAAAAGATCCGGAGAAAAAGTCTGGCAACATGATCCGTCTTGAGGTCATGATGAAGTTCGGGTATTATGTGACCGAATCCAGCGAACATAACGCAGAATACATGCCCTACTGGATCAAATCAAACTATCCTGAACTGATCGCCGAATACAAAATTCCTCTGGATGAGTATCCGAGACGTTGCGTTCGCCAGATCGAAGGCTGGAAGACCCGCTACAAGGAAATCTGTGGCAATGCGAAGCTCGACCATACCCTTTCTTCGGAATATGGTTCCGGCATCATGAATGCCATCGTGACCAATGTTCCTTATCAGATTGGCGGCAACGTCCTGAATCACGGTCTGATTCCGAACCTCCCGCACGACTGTGTGGTCGAAGTGCCCTGTCTTGTCGATTCCAACGGCGTGCAGGGAACCTATGTCGGTGATCTGCCCCAGGTTTGCGCTGCGTTGAACCGCACCAACATCAATGTCCAGCTCCTGACCATCGAAGCGGCTCTGACTTTGAAGAAAGAGTGCATCTATCAGGCCGCAATGCTGGACCCGCACACAGCGTCTGAACTCAGCATTGACAAGATCATTGCCATGTGTGATGATCTCATCAAGGCGCATGGCACCATGCTTCCGAAATACAAATAATCCGTTTCGGAAAATCGCATCTTGCTTTGAAGTTCAATTCGATCGAATTTGGGCGTCCTTCCGGAAAACTGCGGAAGGGCGCCCGTTTCTTTTTTATTTTTACATTACCCTCTTTATCTAGGGTGTTTTTCGGTCTTTTTGATAAATCTTCTCTTTTTATGCTTTAAATTTCTTATTATGAGATTATAGTATAAAATATAAGATAGAAGATTCATATTATGAACTTTAGAGAGGTTTTTATGATTAAAGTTCTAGATAAAACCTTTGCGATTCTGGAGGAGATTGTGCGATCGACGCCGCATCCGATCGGACCGCTTGCGCTGTCGGAGAAACTGGGACTCAACCGGGCGACCTGTTCGCGGATTTTGAAAATGCTTCTGGAATCCGGCTACATCATCCGGGTGTCGCGTCAAGCGGGGTACATGGCGGGGCCGCGGATTGTGACGCTGAACAATATGGCGGAATATCAGGCTCCGTTGCTGAGGAAAGCGGTTCCTGCGGTGAACCGTCTTGCGGAGGCGGTCAGCGACTCCGTCTTTCTCTCGCAGGTGTGCGGGGGGATGCGTTATGTTCTTTACCACAGGAACTGCAATCCGGAGCATGTGATTCACCTGAATCAGCTTGCATACAACGATGTTTATTCGACTGCGTCGGGAGTGGTGGAAATGGCGTATGTTCCATTGGAGCAGGCTTTGGAGATTTATGATTCTTCCGAATGGGGCGGGAATCTGCGTCCGGAATTCCGCGAACGGAAAATGGTGGCGGCATCTCTGGCGAAGATCCGGAAGGATGGCTGTTATCATTCCATCAGCGGGGGACAGGGAATTTTTGCCGTCCCGGTCTTCGCCAACGGGGTGTATCAAGCGGCACTGGGCTGTTCCATGCCGCTTGCCAGATATACGCCGGAACATATTGAGGAAGTGAAACAACTGATCGGGAATACCGCGGAAGAACTCTCTTCCGCGTTATCGGTCGCAAATTCAATAGGATAGGAGAGATTCGCATGGATCGTCTGGAAAAGATTGGGATGGTGAGTGCGGTGAATTCCGCACAGGTTGGGGAATCGGTTCTAGGGCTCGGATTCGAAAAGCTGGACCGGGGAGTTTTCGATCCGGAAAAGGCGTATGACAAGGTGGCGGAGCTGGGAATCAAATGGATTCGCATTCAGTCAGGCTGGGCGCGGACGGAGCAGAGAAAAGGCGTGTATGATTTTGCCTGGTTCGATTCGATTGTAGAGAATCTGCTTCGTCGCGGACTGCGTCCCTGGGTGTGTCTCTGCTACGGCAACGGTGTGTATGATGAGTCCGCCGCAAAAGTGTTCGGTGCTGTAGGATGCCCCCCGATTCAGAACGAGGAACAGAAAAAAGCCTGGCATGACTATGTGGTCGCTCTCGTAAGCCGGTATCGGGGAAAAATCGGCTGGTACGAGGTCTGGAATGAGCCGGACGGCCAGTGGTGCTGGAAGCATGGTGTCAGCGGAACCGAATATGGTGAACTGGTCAACGCAACAGCCGATGCGGTACACGAGGCTGATCCGGATGCAAAAGTGATCGGCGGCGTGATTTGCGTCCACAATCTCCAGTGGGTACGCGATATGCTTGATACCGGTGCCGGCGCGAAAATGGATGCCCTGAGCTATCACGGTTATTCTCCTGATGAACTCGGAGCAATCGAACGCATGCGTGCCGTAAAAGCTCTCTGCCTCCGTTACAATCCCGCGATGGAGTTCATTCAGGGCGAGACTGGTACGCAGTCCCGCCGCGACGGTGCAGGAGCTTTGCGCGGAGCCGCTTGGACTCCGATGCGGCAGGCAAAATTCCTCTCCCGGCACATGCTGGTGCATATCTTCGAAAAGGTTCGGTTTACTTCCTACTTTTCCTGTATGGATATGATCGAAGCCCTGAACGGAACCGTCGGAGACAAGGCAAGCTATCTCGACTTCGGCTATTTCGGTGTCCTGGGGGCGGATTTCGACGAAAACGGCGTTGCGACCGGAGTATATACGCCGAAGCCTTCCTATCGCGCACTTCAGGTGCTTGCTGCCATTTTCCGCGAGGAATACTCCCTGACGGATCTGCCGATCCGTTTGTCGCCGGGAGGTTCTCCATTGCTGCTTCGCAACGAGGATCCCGCCCGGAGCCTCATGTCGCACGGATTTACAAAACCGGACGGCAGTACCGCTTTTGTCTATTGGACACCCTCCGAACTGCTGACGACAACGTATGAGGCAACAATGACCATGGAAGCGTGCTGCGTGGAAGGCGAAGCGCATCTGGTGGATCTTCTTGACGGCTCCATCTATGCCATTCCGGAAAACATGGTGGAAGATGACGGAAAAGGCTATCGGAAGTTCCTGAATCTTCCTCTTCGGGATTATCCTCTGCTTCTGACGTTCGGAAAATTTGCGGAATAACGTCGTTCTGCTTTTTGCCGGAACGACTCTTTCCTCGTCGTTCCGGCGTTCCCGTTCTTTCTTCCGCTTTACTTTCCTCCGGCGGCGTGCTATAGTAGCTCGGCTTTCAGGAAAATGACATTGCAAGAGAGGATGGAACGATGAAAGTTTTGCTTTTGAACGGCAGTCCGCATAAAGACGGATGCGTTTTCACAGCCTTGAACGAAGTGGCTTCCGCCCTGGCGGAGAACGGTATTGAGACAGATCTGTTCCACATCGGAACCGGAGCTGTGCAGGGGTGCGTCGCCTGCTGGAGATGCCGGGAAACCGGAGATGGATGCGTTTTCCGAGATAAACTCTACATGGATTTTGTCGAGAAGATGAGAAACTCCGACGGTCTTGTCGTTGGTGCGCCTGTATATTACGCAGGACCTCCGGGCTCCCTCTGCTCGCTTCTTGACCGAGCATTCTTTTCCGCTTCGGACGTCTTCCAGCATAAGCCGGCCGCCTGTGTGGTCAACTGCCGTCGCGGAGGTGCTTCCGCGACGTTCGACCGTCTGAACAAATATTTCACAATCAGCGAGATGCCGCTGGTTTCCTCCCAGTACTGGAATTCCACACATGGATTCACTCCGGATGAAGTCCGCCGGGATCAGGAGGGGCTCCAGACGATGCGGACTCTTGGAAGAAATATGGCGCATCTGCTGAAAAGCCTGTCTCAGGGGGCTGTTCCGCTTCCCCCGCGTGAACCGCGCGTTGCAACGAATTTTATTTCCTGACAGAGTGTTTCGCCTCACTGCCGGGAGAAGGAATCTGCATATTCAACGATGCGGATTCCTTGTCTTTCCGATCCAGAATGCTTTCCCGGACCAGATCCCAGTCAATCTTCCGGAGCAGTTCCGGAAGATTCCGGTAAAGGAACCGGTGATGTCCGTAGCGCCGGTCTTTCAGCTCGCTCAGCGCTGATTCGACAGTCCTTTTCTGAAAGACGATCCGATATGCTGCGACAATAGCGCCGGTCCGGTCGGACCCGTGCCAGCAATGAATCAGCAGAGGTTTCGGTGCATCCCGCAGGAGAACCAGTGCCATGAACAGCTCCTTTTCTGTCAGTGAGCCGGCGTTCATCGGCAGTTCGCAGAGATTCAGCGGGAGATTCCCGATTTTTTCCCGGTCGCTGTGATGAGCCCGCAGATTCAGCACGCTTTTCAGTCCGGCTTTGTGCAGATTCCGGAACTCATCTCCATCCGGTTGGGCTGAGCGGTAAATTCCGGGCGCGACTTTGTACAAATTTCTGATTCCGCATTGAAGAATGGCGTCCCGTTCTGTTTCTTTCCGCTGAAGCGTTGCCTCTGTCTGTTTCTGCGGAATCTCCGCAGGAAGCGTTCCGCAAAACGTGCCGGTCAGAAGCAGAATTGCAGAAAAAATCATTTTCAGACTCGGAAAAGTGCATCTGCTGAAGTTTCGAGTCGGTATCATGGTTCTTTCCTCCGGGAGTGTTGTATTCCAGTTCCGTCTTTGCATCAATATATCTTCCCATTCCGATGAAATCAATCATGCTCATATTGACTCTTTCCGGAAAAAAAACGGTTTCCGGCTTGCCGGATCGGGAAATCGGGAGTATTGTAAGAATTTGACTGGAAAATATCGTTTTTTTTTGAAAGAAAAGGAGTCGAAAGCTTATGGAAAAAGCAAAAGTCTATTTTACAAATATGCGGGTGAAACCGGAAGGGCGGAACCTGCAGGGAAAACTGGAACTGCTGATGCGGAAAGCGGGAATGAATCAGATCGACTTCAATGGTCGTTTCGCTGCAATCAAGATTCATTTCGGGGAGACAGGCAATCTGTCCTTTCTGCGACCGAATTTCGCCCGGACTGTTGTCGATGAAGTTCGCAAGCTCGGCGGTAAACCGTTCCTGACCGACTGCAATACTCTTTATGTCGGTTCCCGCAAGGATGCCTTGGAACACATTGAAACAGCATACCGGAACGGATTCACTCCTTACACGACCGGATGCCATGTCATTATCGGCGACGGACTGAAAGGAACTGACGACGTTTCTGTTCCAGTTCCGAATGGCGAATACGTTCATGAGGCGAAAATCGGACGCGCCATCATGGATGCTGACATCATCATTTCCCTGAACCACTTCAAAGGACACGAAATGACCGGATTCGGTGGAGCTTTGAAAAATCTCGGGATGGGGTGCGGTTCCAGAGCCGGTAAGATGGAGCAGCATTGTGATGGCAAACCGACGGTCAGACGCGACCTCTGTATCGGTTGTCATGCCTGTGCTCGAATCTGTGCTCATGATGCGCCCGAGTTCCCGGATGGCAAGGCAAAGATCAATCATGGAAAATGTGTCGGATGCGGCAGATGTATCGGAGTTTGTCCGAAGGATGCCATTGAGCCTTCCTGGGGACAGAAGGAGGGGCTTGTCGACCGTAAAATGGTGGAGTATGCCATGGCGGTAGTGCACAATCGTCCGCATTTCCACATCAGCATTGTCATGGATGTTTCTCCGTTCTGCGACTGTCATCCGGAAAATGACGCGCCGATTGTTCCGGATGTCGGTATGTTTGCCTCCTTTGATCCTGTTGCTCTCGATCAGGCTTGTGCGGATGCTGTGAATCGCCAGACTCCGATTGCATCCAGTCTTCTGGGCGATCATGGGGATCACTATCATGACCACTTCAAAAATGTTTCTCCGGTCACTAATTGGGAAATTCAGCTGAACCATGCCCAGAAAATCGGACTTGGTACCCGCGCATACGACCTGATCGAGTTCTGACCCTTGAGATCCGGAAAATGCGACAGCATTTTTCTCGGATCAAGGAGTGTGGCCTTGTCGCGGTCCAGCGGTGAGACGCTGCTCGTACGGAGCACGAAATCCGTGTCTCCATCAGCACAAAGCACAACAATGCGCAGCATCAACAAACAATACCCCCGATCCCGGCGGCCCATACCGGAATCGGGGTTCTCTCTTCCCTGCAAAGATCCTGTTACACTGTTTTATCTTTTTTCCGGCTTCCGATGACGACGGCAAAGAGTGCAAGAAGAACGATTCCAAGAATGGTAAAGAAAACGATTCTTTGACTTTCTTTTGATTTTTCGGGCGGCTGGAAAGTTTGTTCCTTCAATTTCTGACCGGTGACTTCCTCTTCGATTTTTTTCCGTTCCTCTTCCTGTTTGCGTTGGTGTTCGAGGAGTTTTGCAACCTGCTGTTCGTAGGCTTTGCGCAGTTCGGGATCTTTGAGATGTTCCTTGATCATTTCGCGGAGTTTTTCATTCCGGGTTGGTGGCAGATCGAACTTCTTCATCAAGTCCGTGTGGGTTTCTGCGATTTGACGGATTGTTTTTTCATCGGCGTTCCAGTATCCTTTCCGGACGGCTTCGAGCATGACTGCAGTCATTTCCTGAAGGGCGGACGGATTGTTTTTTTCAAAATATTTGCGAATTTCGAGCTTGAGCTTGTCGTCCACATAGACTTCTTTATACTCCTGCCAGAGATGGTCTTCGAGGAGATCCGGCTTCATGACTTCCCAACCGAAGGTGTTATGGAAAACCTCCACGAAACTTCCGGTTGCGGAAGCACCTTCCTTCATCATTTCGGAGATGTATTTCGGGTTCAGTACGGTGCTTCTCGCTTCGACCATGGCGGCTTCTCCCGCTTCCTGCACTTTGGCACGTCCGGGCGTACGGAGATCATTGAAATAGGCTCCGGGATCTTTCCCCGTGACATGACGTGCGGCAAGGCTGAGTCCGCCGGTGAACTCGTAAACATGGTCGAGCGAAAGAGGTCCCCAGCTGTTGGAGGAACGGGACTGCACCACTGCATCTGTATTCTTGAGCGCCGCTTTGAAGACTCCGGGAATATGTTCCCCCCAGTGATCATCTGTATAGAGCGCGCCCATGTTGTTGAGATAAACCTCGGCAATGCTTTTGGTATCCTCCCATTTGCCGCTGTTCTGGACCATTCCCGTGACGCCGGTGCCGAAGTTGCCGTTTATTCCGCCGAAAAGCCTGGCATTGCTGAGCGATCTCGCTTTTTCAGGCGACATGCCATTTGCAATCAGCGCTTTGACGATCTCCAGAGACCCCTCCTGGACATAGTTGTCGAATTCCCCGTCGGGATCAGCTGCCGCGAGCCGTACCGCTTTGTCGATGAGCTTCATGCGGCTGGTGGCGGCGCCGCGGAACTGTCCGGAGGTCTGAATGACCACGTCGATGCGCGGGCGTTTCAGTTCCGACATGGGAATCCGTCTTACATCCTGCACTCTTCCGCGGGAGTCCCAGACAGGTTCCACTCCGAGCAGCGCAAAGATTTCCGCAATGTTGACCCCCTGTGTCCGGATGAATTCACCGCCCCACAGAGAGAAGCCGACCTTTTTCGGATACTCTCCCGTCGCTTTTTTCCGTGCCTCGATCAGCGCCTCCGCAAGCTGTTTCCCGACCGCGTAACTCTCTTTCGTCGGCGTGCGTTCCGGATCAATTCCATAGAGATTCTTCCCCGTCGGCACCGTATCCGGATTCAGCACCGGATCGCCTCCGGGGGAGGGCGCCAGATACCCTCCGGCAAAAGCATTGAGGATGGAGACCAGTTCCGCTTCGGTCGATTTCAGAAGATCCGCTTTCGCCCGGAACGTAATCTCTTCCGGCTGCGGTTTGGGTTTCGGAACACGGCGCTGAAAACGTCCCTTTCCGCGTGAAGATGCTCCCCGCCTGTTCTGCTTCGGAGCCATTTGCTGCATTGCCGCTGCCATGGCGGGGGGGATGTCACGGCCGTCGGGGAGTTTCCCTGATTCCATGATCTTCCGCAGTTCCTCTTCTCCGGCATTCATGGCATGTTCCGGACGAACGGAAGATTTCTGCTGTGGTTTCCTGAATTTTTTCGGATTGACAAGCGCCTCCCGTGCCCGCGCATGCGCCTTGTTCAGATAATGTTCCGTGAAGAAATGGAGATCCTGCCGCTGGCTCTCCCTGACCTTTCCAGATTCAAGATCAGCTTTGAAGAGGGCGTCTGCGATGGCATCGACCGTCATCAGGCGCGCGGTCTCGTTCGCCTCCTCCTCCGTGTAGGGCCGGCCGATCACATACATTCCGCGATTGACTTTGCTGTCCTGAATTTCATGAACGAAATTATGAAGTCTGCCGAGGTCATCGCTGTTCAGTTTTCCCGCGGCGAACTCCGGAGAGAGCTTGAGGTCGCGGTCAAAATGTTCCTTCAGAGCG
>CASEYW010000199.1 GCA_949292215.1 uncultured bacterium | reverse complement strand
CCATTTTTTTCTAAAAAAAAATTTGAATTCTTAGGTTTTGCAATTATATTAGTTAGGAAACTATATAACACAGGAGATAAAAATGTCTGTACAGCCACAAGATCTGATCAGTCACATCCTTCATACGGCAAAAAATATTGAACGGATGTGCGACAACGAGGCGAGACAAACCGGTCTTACGGGAAGTCAGGCGAGGCTCCTCTGTTTTCTGTCCATTGTCACACAGAGACAGGACATTTTTCAGAAAGACATTGAGGAGGCATTTGGCATTCGCCCGTCATCCGCAACCGGTCTTCTGCAGGCTCTCGAACAGCAGGGCTTTATTCGCAGAGAACCCGTTTCGCTTGACGGCCGGCTGAAAAAAATCGTATTCACAGAAAAAGCACAGGAAATACAATCGCGGGTCATAGCCAACCACAAAAAAACCATGAAAAGACTTCAGGGACCCTTGAGCGACCAGGAAGTCGCCAACTTCATGAACCTTTGCAGAGGATTCGCTGAACGCGCCGACGGAATCTGAACTCGACAGACTGGAAACGATTGTTTTTTTATAAACACATATTTCGTTTCCTAACTAACAACAAAAGAAAGGCAGACTGCATGGTAAAAGTCATACATACAGGAGAAGAAAAAAGAACAGCTGTTTTTACAGTCAGGTTCAAACGAAACTGCCGGGTGATGCTGGCGGGAACATTCAACGAGTGGAACCCGGAAAACCTCCGGATGAACGATGAAACAGGAGACGGACTCTACTCCAGCACCTTGAAACTCCATGCGGGAACCTATGAATACCGCTTTGTCATCGACGGGTGCTGGGTCATGGACAGGGAAAACGAATCATTCACAGCAAACGAATTCGGAACAAGAAACAGTATTGTAACCATCAAATAAATACGGAGGAACATTTATGAATCCGATTTTTCAGAAAATTTCAACGGCTCTCTTCTGCGGTCTGACCGCTTTCGGGGGATATGCGGCATCCGCCACAATTCCTTCGGTCCGGGTGGAAAAGGTCTCGGAAGTGTCAAAAACGGAATCCAAGATCTATGTGGGAACGGTCAGTGCATCCGAAACGGTGGACATTGTCGCGCGAATCGACGGGGTCATGTGGAAATCCGCTTTCCGGGAAGGCAGTCTGGTCAAAAAAGGCGACCTGCTCTTCCAGATCGAAGACACCATCTACAAGGAAAATGTCAACGTAGCCAAAGCGACTCTCAAGCAGACTCTGGCGGAACTGAACTATGCCGCCAAGGAAAAAAAGCGTTATGAAACGCTCTATAAATCCAGCGCAACGGCTCAGACCACCTACGAAAACGCCGTCCGCTCCTATCAAGTTTATGAAGGAAAACTGGATGAAGCGCGAGCCAATCTCGTTCTTGCGGAGAACAATCTCTCCTACACGAAAATCTATTCCCCGCTCAACGGGAGAATCGGACGCAACGTGTACAGCGAAGGCAATTACATCACTCCGGAGAAAGGCACTCTCGCCACAATCGTCCAGTTTGATCCGATCAACATCCGCTTCTCCATGAGCGAGGCCGACTTTTTCAAGTACAGTCGCAACGGCAGTCTCTCGCCGGAAGGCATGGAGATCATTCGCGCCGACGGCAAACCCTACAAAGGCAAACTGAAAGTCGATTTCATTGACAACCAGATTGATTCCAAAACCGGAACCCTCATGATTCAGCTGGAAGGAGAGAATCCTGATATGGAACTCGTTCCCGGCGGATATGTGACAGTGAAATTCTCTGAAATCTTCAAAAAACCACTTCCTGCCGTCAGCGTCACAGCACTGATGACGGACGGCAAAACCCATTCCGTCTATGTTGTCGGTCCGGACAACAAAATTGAGCGGCGCACCATCGTCATCGGCCAGCAGGTTCAGGATAAACAGATCGTGCTTTCCGGTCTGAAAGCCGGAGAAAGCGTCGTCACCGGCGGTATCCACAAGACAAAACCCGGAGATGTGGTCAATCCCGTCATCGGATCGGTGCAGAAGTAAAGGAGGCGGAAATATGTTTTCAGCTATTTTCATTCGACGGCCGCGTTTTGCGCTGGTGATCTCGCTGTTTCTGATGCTGGCGGGAATCATCTGCGTTTACAAGCTGCCGATCGCGGAATATCCACAAATCTCCCCGCCGACCGTCATGGTCATGGCATCGTATCCCGGAGCCAGTGCCCAGGTCATTGCCGACACGGTTGCCTCGCCGCTGGAATCCGAAGTCAACGGCATTGAGGACATGGTCTACTACTCCTCGCAGTCGGACAATCTCGGCAACTACACGCTCACTCTGACCTTCAAATCCGGAGCCGACGAAGATATGGCACTGGTCAATGTGAACAATGCCGTCAAACGCGCCGAACACACGCTCCCGACCGATGTGGTAAACAACGGTCTCACAGTTGTCAAACGTTCCAGCGACATGCTGACAACCATCGCAATCTACAGTGAAAATCCGGATCATACCCCATTGTACCTCAGCAACTATGTCAGCATCCATCTGAAAGATGCAATCGCCCGAATCGACGGAGTCGGACAGGCGGTCATCTTCGGAGAACAGGAATACAGCATCCGCATCTGGCTGGACCCATACCGGATGAAAGCCTACTCCGTCAGCGATGATGATATCCGGAATGCCGTTGCCAATCAGAACATTCAGGCAGCAACCGGATCGGTCGGCACAGAATCCAGCAGCCGCTGGATGCAATTCAAAATTGATGCGAAGGGCCGTCTCACCACCCCGGAAGAATTCGGAAACATCGTCATCAAATCCGGGGAAAACGGACGGCAGGTGCGACTCTCCGACATTGCAAAAATCGAACTCGGCGCAGAAACCTACAACAGCATCGGCACCTATCGGGGGCGTCCCGCGGTCACCCTCGCGGTTTTCAAGCTCAATGATGCCAATGCTCTCGAAATCATGAAGGAGATCAAGACGGAACTCACGAAACTTCAGGAGAATTTCCCCGATGGCATGAAGTGGGAAATCGGTTACGATTCCACGGAATTCGTCATTGTCTCCATGATGGAAATCGTCGAAACGCTGCTCCTGACCTTTGTTCTGGTGGTGCTCATCACCTATCTGTTCCTGCAGGACTGGCGCGCAACGATCATCCCCTCGGTCACGATTCCCGTCTCGCTGATCGGAACGTTTCTGTTTCTCTATCTGCTGGACATGAGCATCAACACCCTGACCATGTTCGCGCTGATCCTGGTCATCGGATCGGTGGTGGACGACGCCATCTGTGTCACGGAAAACTGCACACGCCTGATCGATGAGGAACACCTCTCCCCGTTCGACGCGGCAATGAAAACCATGCAGCAGCTCACGGGGGCACTGATCGCAACAACCCTCGTTGTCGTGGCAATCTACCTGCCGATCATGTTCTACGGCGGAATGGTGGGAACAATCTACAAACAGTTCGCTGTCACGATGTGCATCGCGCTCTGCCTTTCCACCGTAAACGCCATGACTCTGAGTCCAGCACTCTGCGCCATTGTCCTGAGGCCGAGCAAAACACCGCGCGGACTCTTCCGCTGGTTCAATACAGGACTGAACTGGACAAGGAACGGTTATCTGGCGGTCGGCGGACTTCTGGTGCGCCGACTCCTGCTGACCATCATTCTTTTTGCGCTGATCCTGTTCGGCAACTATCATTTCTTTGTACGCCTGCCCTCGGCGTTTCTTCCGGAGGAGGACAAGGGAGCGATTTTCTGTGAGGTAACGCTTCCCTCCGGAGCAACCCTCCCCCGGACGGAAGCAGCTCTTGCGGATGTCTCCGAACTGATTCAAGACATTCCCGGTGTTGACTGCATCATGACCGTTCCCGGACGCAGTCTCACGGCAGGAGAAGGCGAGAATCTGGGATTGCTGATCCTTGATCTGAAACCGTGGTCGGAACGAAAAACTCCGGAAACGAAAATCTCCGCCATTCAGTCGGAAGTGATCAAACGGTGTGCGGTGCTGCCGGATGCAACGGTCAATGCGTTTGTTCCGCCGGCAATCATGGGGCTCGGCGCGACAGGCGGAGTCACCTTCTCCCTCCAGGCGACCGGAGACCAGAGCTCACAGGAGATTGCTCAGACAACCAGTCATCTGCTTTCGCGAATCATGGAAACCGGAAAAGCAGTCTACGCCTTCACCTCCTACGACGCAAACACCCCGATGCTTTATCTTGACATCAACCGGGAAAAGGCCGAAGCAATGAATGTGCCGGTCAATTCCATTTTCAACGCGCTCCAGAGCCAGCTCGGATCGTATTACATCAACGATTTCAACAAGTACGGAAAAACTTACAAGGTCAAAATTCAGCTATCGCCGGAACTGCGGCAGAATCTGAACATTGTTGATCAGCTTCACGTCAGCAGCACCACTGGCGATGAGATCCCGCTGAGCGTGCTGGCAACTCTCCGCTGGACACTCGGGCCACGACAGGTCGAACGGTTCAACATGTTCCCTTCGGCATCCATCAACACGCAGAGCATACCGGGTGTCAGTTCCGGTGAAATGATGGAACTCACACAGAAAATCGTCCGGGACAATCTCTCCAAAGACTACCAGATCAGCTGGACCGACATGAGCTATCAGGAAAGCCAGAATGAAGGCAGAATCGTCAATCTGCTGATGATCTCCCTTCTGATGGCGTATCTCTTCCTTGTTGCCCAGTATGAGAGCTGGACCATGCCGATCTCCGTGATGCTTTCTGTTGCCACTGCAACACTGGGAGCAATCCTGGCGCTGAAATTTTCAGGAATCGCGCTGAATATCTACTGTCAGCTTGGACTTCTCATGCTGATTGGACTGACCGCGAAAACCGCTATCCTGATGGTCGAATTCTCCAAACAGGAACGGGACAACGGCGCCAGTATCAAAGATGCGGCATTGAATGGAATGCGCATCCGTTTCCGATCGGTCATGATGACGGCTCTCTCGTTCGTGATCGGCGTGTTCCCGATGGTGGTCGCCAGCGGCGCAGGAGCGGGAAGCCGGCAGTCGATCGGCGTCACGACCTTCTGGGGAATGCTTGTGGCAACCGTTCTTGGAATGATGTTCATCCCGGGATTGTATGCCGTCTTCCAGAAAGCGGCGGAGGCAGTCTCCGGATTTTTCCATAAAGTGAAGTGACAGAAGAAAAACCGGGGAAAGGAGTCCGTTCCGATTGGAACGGACTCCTTCCGTTTCAGGGGACAGAAGGGGAATTATCCGTCCGCATCATCAGCGCGGAGTATTCCTTTGCAAGCTCTCCGAGTTCCGCACGGGAGACGGGGATCCAGCAGAAAAGACGGTGAAAGAGACGACGGCAGACTTCAGCGCTGTTTCGGGACGCGCACTGAACCACCGGACGGCTCCGGTCACGAGCCTTCCGGCAAGCCTCCGTCACCCCCTCGTCGAAAACCGGAAGACAGCGGTTCCGCCGGGCTAGGAAACGGAGATTCTCCCGTGTATAATATTCCGTCAGAAAATGGAAAAGCTCCTTTGGATCGTATCCTCCAGCGGAAAGACCGATGCCCAAAGCGGAAAAAGAAGTCATCTGTCCCGCAGCATATCCGGGAAGCGGCAGTTCGTAAAAATCCTGTTCCGGCAGGGTTTCCCGGGCAAAGGAGGCATCCTGTTCGGAACCGATGATAAATGCGATGCGTCCATCAGCCAGAAGTTCGCCCAGATACTCCCGCTTGTCGCCCCACTTGTGAACACAGCAGCCCAGATGCCGGATGACTTTCTCAAAAAAACAAAGCCCACGGAAAAAAACGTCACTGTCGAATGCACAATTCCCGTTACGGTCAAACACCTCCCCGCCGAACTGGGAAATGATCGGAAGACAGCCGTTCGGGTCCAGAAGAAGTCCCAGTGCCCCATGCTCAAACCGTCCCAGCTTCGAAAAAAGCGTAAACTGGTCCAGAAGATGGAAAAGGCTCTTCCAGCTCCAGTCCTCTCCGGGCAGAGCAACACCCGCCTCCTCAAACAGACGCCGGTTGAAATATGCCATCACCGGCAGGCAAAACACAGGAAGCGCAAATGTCGAACAGCGATACCGGAACACCTGACGGCAGACCGGGGCAACGTCCGACACCACAGATTCAAGCGCAGAATCTTTCAACAGGGAATCCAGCGGCATGAGGAGCCCTTCCGCCGCCATCGCAGGAAGCATGTTTTCATCCACGAGAACCAGCCCGGGCTTCCGCACAATCCGCTCCTTGAGAAAATCAAAGTACTGCGGAAAATTCTGATAGGTGCCGAAATCGAAACAGACAAACTCGTCCGCCTCTCCCCCCAGAAACTCTCCCATGTTCTCATGAAACCCGTAAAGCCGGCGGCCCGGAACGATCGACCTTCGAATATTCGATCCCACATAACAGCCGCGTCCATGCTCCCGGACGATCAACCCTTTTTTCTCCAGAAGACGGTACGCCCCCAGAACGGAAGACAGATCCACT
>CASEYW010000198.1 GCA_949292215.1 uncultured bacterium | reverse complement strand
ACCGCCGATGGCATAGGAGACGGAGTCGATCCAGAGCGTTCCGTTCTGTTTCTCCCCCGGGACAAGGTAGGGCATAACCAGCCCGGTGGGAGCCGGATAGGCATTGACAATATTGCCGAACACCTGGAAATCCTTTCCTTTCGCACCCCATGACGGCATATAGAACTCAAATTTTCTCCATTCCGTTCCGACGGAAACGGTTTTCACTGCCGCGCACCCGTTGGCAAGGAAGAGTCCCATTTCCGCCCGCATGGGACGATCGGCCTTCATCCAGGCTGTGAACGAGGTCGGCTCCCCCGCGCGATAGGGAACGGGATTGAAGTGAAGGCGTCCGTAGGAGGGATCCGCCTTCTTGATGAGTTTCCAGGAACAGCGCCCGGTGTGGGCGGTTGAACGGTCGATGGAGACTTCATTCTGAGAATTCACGGTGATGCCCCGCCAGTCGACATATTTTCCGGTAGCGGTATGCCGGGCGAATTCCAGAGACTGGGTGGAGAGATTGCTGTAACCCGATTCCGCGCCTCCGTTCCGGATATGATTGATCGAAGCATCCGGACGCTCTTTGCTGCGGGGCTCATACGACAGGAATTTCACGGACCGGAAACGATAGATCCCCGGCGATTTCAGATCGGTTCTCAGCCAGATGCTTTCAACGCCCTCCGGGATTGCCGGTTCCAGAACGAGTGTTTCGTTTTCCCGTCCTGAAAATGACTGTTTCCGGACCGTCCAGAACGCAGTGCCCTTGTTTGCCAGAACCAGAAGGTCCGCCACGCACCCGGCGGAAGCCGATCCGGTCACTTCCATCCGGTTTCGTTTCCGGGCTGGTTTCCCGTCCTTCGGCGTGCAGACGAACTCATCGGGGCGGAGTCCATGCCAGCCGATCATGAGATTTTTTCCTGTGGGATATTTGGTATAATAGGCACGAGTATCAAAGATGAGTTCTCCGTCTCTCACTTGAACGTTGATCAGGGATGCGTCTTCCGGCGGCAAAGCCAGCCAGCCGAAGCATTTGCTCCCTTTGGCAAAAATCCCGAATTTTCCGTCGTTGATTTTCAGTTCAACGGCATTGGCGTTCACCTCGTAGGCGGAGCTGCCGAGGCAGAACGCCAGAAGCACGGCAAAAAGCAGTTGTTTCATCTGAACACCTTTCTCAGTTGGTAACATTGAAGAATCGTTGACTCATTTTGTACAGGGTGTGTCCGTAAGGAGCAGTGAGGAAGACATAAGGACGCTCCTCGACATGACCGTCGAGCATTCCGGCATTCGCTGTTCCGCATTTGGAGGGAGTCCCCGGTGCGCCGCCATCGGAATACTCGTAATAGCTTCCCGCTGTCCAGGGCGGACAGGGATTGGCTCCCGGACCGTGCGCGTAATATCCGATATTGCCGTAATTGGTGGACATGGTGGTATCCATCATATTGTAATCGTCAATAACCAGCATCCGCGCGGATATGTTTTTCAGAGTACCGATCCTCGGATAGAGATTCCGCCCTTCCGTAAGAATTGCCGGCCAGGAACTCGCCCCCTGCGGATACATCATCATGCCGGACATGGAGTAACTGGGACCCCACTGCAGCCGGTTCGCAGTTGAGACCGGGCAGCGCAGAACTTTGACATTCCGACAGTCCGCCGGACTTCCGACCCCGGAAGGATTTTTCCAGGCAGTTTGGATCAGACCGGTTTCATAGAGGCTTCTCATGTATTTTGATGGCGCGGGAAACCACGCATTGCTTGAATCGTAATATTGAAGCAGGCTGATTCCGATCTGCTTCAGGTTGCTTTTGCAGCTGGTACTTTGCGCTTTGCTCCGTGCCGCCTGAAGTGCCGGCAGAAGCAGTGCCGCCAGAATGGCAATCACGGCAATCGTAACCAGAAGTTCAATCAATGTGAACGCTGCATTTTTCTTCATTTCTCAATTCCTTTTTTATTGCGGAGATCCGCATTCTTTTCGTTTATTATACAATATTTCCGTGTCAGCGACAATCCCCGGGGAAAGGATATTTTATATCTTTTTTTGAAAAAAAATATCTTTTTCAGAAAGATGTGCTATCTTACTTCGGAAGGAGAAACAAGATGCAGAGAAAAGGACATACCCTTTACCATTTTGCAACCCACGAGGAAAATGGAGTCCATCCCTCCTGTTCGCAGCGGGGAGTGTGGGATTATGGACGGCTGAATCACCTGCCGCTCTGGCCGGAGTTCATCATTTTTTCCACCTGGAAGGATTACAGCAAACGGTTTCCGAATTCGTTCATCTATACGCTGGAGATTCCGCTTCAGGGCAGACTGCAAATCACCCGCTACGAGGAACCGTGCATGGTAACGCCGGGAAACGCATACGTCATTCCCATCGGCGACGGTTGTGCGATGAGAACTCTCCCGGGCGAGGAATGCTGGAAATTCTGCTGTGGAATCTGCGGGGAATCCGCGGAATCGTTTTTTTCCCGGTTCAGTCCGCGCGGAGGGCTTCTGCCGATTTCCGACCCGGACGTGGTTTGCCGCTGGGGATATCAAGTGATGCACCTGCTGCTGGAAAAGCGGAAGGAGTCAGTTCCGCAGATCGCCGGACCCGCTGCGGAACTGCTGACATGGCTTCTGGAACAGAAGACCGTTTCCAATGCGCTGCCGTTTGAAATTGCGAACGCACTGCGGATTTTCGAGTGCCGTTTTCCCCAGAAGATCTCAATGGACGAGGTCTCCCGTGAGTTCGGCATAAGCACGCGTACCTTTACGGATCGGTTTGAGTCGTGTATGGGAATTTCGCCGAAGCAGTATGTCATCGGATTGCGCATGAAGAGCGCGGAAACCGCCCTGCTGCATACAAATCTTTCCATCAAGGATATTGCTCAGAAAGTTGGTTATGCAACGCAGTTCAGTTTCTGTCGGGAGTTCCTGAAGCACCATGGCATCTCGCCGTCCGCCTGGAGAAAGCGGAAACGTTCGGAAGATTCTTTTCGGCTTGGCAGGTAGACGTTACTGCCTCATTGGAGATTTTGCCATATTTCCTTTTGGTTTGAGGGAGCATCTGCCCTCGGTTGGAGAATTGTTCGTGGAAAGACCGGTCCGCATTTTCCGATAGTCGCGGGGAGATATTCCGTATTTTTTGCGGAACGCTGTGGAGAAATAGTAGGGCGACGCATATCCGCTGCGCCAGCTGATCTCCTTCAGAGGGAGGCCGGTTGCCGCAAGCATCGACTTCGCAAATTCCAGGCGGGTCTCAATGAGATGTTCCAGCGGATGCCGGGAAAAATGACGGCGGAAAAGGCGTACTAAAGTCGGCTGACTCACACCTGCGTAAGATGCAATTTCCTCCAGACGGATCGAATTCTGGAAATTCCTGCTTATGAAATCCTGTGCGCGCAGAAGGGATTCCGGATAGGCAAGATGTTCCGCATGAAAGACTTCTGAAATTCGAAACAGCAGTTCGTATGTTCTGCCCGCTATGAGAGCTTCCGTTCCGTGCTCCTTGCGGTCAAGAAGCTCCAGAAGCGAACGGATTCTCTGTTCAAACTCCGCCGGAGTTTCCGGTTTCAGATGGCGCATTCCCACAAGATTCAGCGATTCCACAACCGGATCCAGCAGAGTTCCGGTAATGCACACAACCAGTTTCCGGTAATAGCACTGCGCATCGGTGTGCAGTTTTGTTTCCGCATTGTGGTGGACCAGGTACAGTTCTCCCGGTCCGACTTTGCAGACGATGCCGTTGTCCTCATACACCACAGCACCGGCGAGCACCATTTCTATGGCCAGTTCAGGATTGTGGTTATGCTGAAAGAAACATGCGCCGTTGCGTTCCACTGTGAGGCCGTTGCGCGGATAAAGGCTCTTCGCCGGATACAGGAAGCTCGGCCAGAAGTGAGAACACAGTTTCAAATTCTGATAGTATCCTGAACTGCGCAAATCCCCGTGCTTGTTCCGCAGAAGAGCTGACATTTTAAATCCTCTTGATCGAAATTTAAATCTTTTTCCTCTTTCGGATGGATGCTGTTTTTCTTAAAATAGCGTATAATAGTAAGAAAACAAGCTGAGTTTTAAGAAAGGAAAAACGATGATTGAAAAAATGCTGAGTCCGTTTCTTGCGTATCGTCTGCCGTATGGAAAGTTTCTGCATCAGGAATGGGAAACTCTGGAGTTCATGCGCGATGCCGGAATAGAGCTGATCAGTATTTTGCCTATGAACACCATCAACTCCGTCGGAGATGCGTATTCGGATTATCCCCTGATCTGGAAATGGGATTCCGTGTATGATTTTCGTGTCCTTGATCGCCAGATGGAGGATGTCCTGATACACCATCCTTCCGCCCGTTTTCTTGTGACGGTTGATTTGAATTCGCCTGTCTGGCTTGCTCGCCGCCTTTCCATGGATTCGTTTTACGAGGTCAGCAACTGTTCGCTTCACAAGGTCTGGAAACAGTTGACTTTCGGGTATCTGAATGCCTTTCTGAACCATACGGAATCCCGCTGGAACGATCGGATTGAAGGATATGTGATCGCCTGCGGCCGGACTCTGGAATGGATCGAGAGCCAGAACAGAAAACCTTCCATTTTGAAAAATCTCCATTTCCGTGATTGGTGTAAACAGCACGGTCTGCCAGCGCTTGAGGTGCCTCTTGTTGCGGATGGGATGCCGCATTGTCACCCATCTGTTTATGATCCGGAGAAGGAGGTCGCCGCACTGCAATGGACCCGTTATGTGAACGAACTGACCGCAAACCTTGTAATCGAATTCATTTCAGCGGCACGGAAACGGATCCGTCCGGAGGTAAAGATCGGCGTTTTCTATTCGCATATCCGGAACGGCGGCATCTTCGGACATCTTGACTGTGAACGAGTGCTTGATACAGCTCCTCCGGATTTTGTACTCGGCGCAGCATGCAACCGGTCGGCGGAGATCGGTGGAAATTCCGGCTATATCGGTGTGACCGCGATGCTGAGAAGGAGAAACATCAATTTTCTGTTCGAGTGTGACCGGATTACAAGTTCCGCCAATTTGAAAATGTCGGAATTCGTCACTCTTTCCGGCGGAATCTGGGAGGGCTGGAAGAATGAGGCCGAGGATGTCGCCGGAATGAAACGCGAACTTGGAATGGCTCTGGCGAACGGGCTTTCCTTCTGGTTTTTCAACATCTGGGGCGGCATGTATCGTGCGCCTGCGGTCCGGGCTCTCATCCGTCGCGCCGTGGATGTGTGGAAAACGTACGCACCTCTTTCGACCGGTTCTGCTGCGGAAATCCTGCTGGTGATTGACCCGGAAAGCTGTTACCAGCTTGCATAATCTCTCAGAGGCGCAGAAAACGCTTTCCCTGGAAAAACGGATTTCTGCCGCTGGTCTTCCCGCGGATACTGCAACATGGGAAGACCTCAGAAAAATGGATCTTTCTTCTTACCGGATGGTCGTTTTTGAGAATCTGGTTGTCCTGTCTTCAGAGAAAGAAAGTTTGCTGCGGGAGAAGGTCTGCAGGGATGGGAGAACGGTTGTGTTCCTTCATGAGGCGGGAATCATCCGCAGCGGAAGGTATGCGGAGGCCAATGTGGAACGATTGACCGGTATCGGAATTCGCGATTCCGGCGATGTGGTTCATATCCGGAAACGAAAGGATTGGACACTTGTTTACGCTTTGGACGCTGAGCTGCTGACAAAAGAAAAACTTTACCGTCTGGCGGTGGATGCAAAGGTGCATATCTATGTTCGGAATGCTGCGTTTCACGTTTCCGGAGAGCTGCTTTCTGTTCATTGCGCGGAGGGTGGAGAACGGGAAATTACTCTTCCGTTCCGTGCTCGGCGTGTTGTGGAAATTTTCGATGGACGACTCGTTGCGGAAAATACAGATACGTTTACCGATTCCTTCCGTTCTCCGGGAACAAATATCTATTTTTTCAAATGAAAAGGTGGAAGAAAATGGAACATTGTCTGCTTTCCGAAGTTTATTTTTCGGTACGAAGCGGAAAATGTTAAAAATAAAGATTGATCTTTTCTCGCTTGTAATTTTCCGCCTGATGTTTCTATCAGCCGTTTATGCAAGGACTCAATGTGAGAAAGAAAACTTTTTGAGGAAAGGATCTTTCCTTCCCGCGTCCTTTCTTTTTCAAACCTGTTGAGTAGCATTGATTCAATTGGTGTACTAATTGAATCAATGCTAGTTTGAAAAAAACAGCACAAAAAACAGGACAAATACCCACCGGTTTCCTGATATTGAATCTGGTTGAAGTAAAAATCACATTCCCTTCATCATCTTACCGGGATTTCTCAGGCAAGCGGGAAGGGGGGCTTTTCCATTCCCGCTGTTGATCGTGTTCTGATGCGTTCAACGCGGCGGGGGCGGCGGGGGCAGCTGGGGTCGGGCTGCATGTCCCGGCGGAGGCGCTGGACGATGCGGACGCATTTCCGGTCTCGGAGGCGGTGCGTGATGGTGCGGGTGTTCCGCACATCCGACAGCGGTTGCCGCAAGCAGAAGAAGCAGTATAGGAAACAGAAGCAGGCGCAGACAGTGCCTGATCCGGGAACGAACCATGTCATCCGAAGTTGCAAAGAAACAGTTCATAAAGACTTCTCCTTTTTTTGAGTTTGAACATGGAGATATCATATCATCCGGAAGATCGAAATGCAAATGCCGGAGAAAATTTATCATTTGGGGTTTATGGGTATTTCCGGAGAAGGGACGGCGCAGGGGCCGGGGAAACGTTCTCCGGAAGTGCTGCTGCCTGTATTACCAGCGACTGTAGCGATACGGATTGTCATCTGCTGCGGGAGTGTCCGCATAGAGCCTGAGACCATCCGCGGCTTTGATCGTTGGGATTCCCCAGATTCCTCCGGTGTTCCGGAGATCGTTGCAGAGAATGACCAGAGTATTATTCCGCTTTTTCAGCAAATTTCCTTTGAAACGATGGGTTCGTTTTGCACACCAGTAGTCGTTCGGGTTCGTCCGGGCGGAGAGTTCTCCGATGAAGCGGCCGTTGAGCCAGCACCAGGATTCGTCGTCGACGGCGGGGATGTTGAGGAGATACTCCGCATCCGGCCGGATTTCCCCTTTCAGATCGAAGTTGAGACGATACCAGAAGAGTCCGTCGTAATTTTGCAGATCCCGGAACTGCGACTCAAAGGAGCTGTTGACTTTGACGGAGCGCCAGTTGGTTCCCGGTTTGAACTCCGGCCTCCAGAAGCCGTTTTTGCGACCGGTTTTCTGTGGATCGGCGACTCCTTTCCAGCCGTTTTTCAGTTCGATTCCGCGAACCGCCAGATAGTCCCTGTCGAACATGATCGCGCTTCCGGAGGCATCCGCCGCCCCGAGATTCCGGAGCAGACGGGAGAGCAGAAACGCACTCCGGCGGAACGAGGTCCTGTATTGAAATTCCTGTTCCTCGAACATCCACGGCGCGATGAGGCTGACGATCAGGCGTCCTTTTCCGATCCGGAAAATTCGCAGTGCGCGTCCGCCGTCGCCCGAGGGATCGAAGGAGAGGGAAATCGGCTTTCTCCAGTGCAGATCCGCATTCGAGATCCCGGCGAATTCCGGATGTTTTTCGAGTCCGGAGACATAAACGGGAAAGAATCTGCCCGACTGAAGCACGGTTCCCGCTGGAAGAATTCGTTCCAGTTCCGATTTTTCCGGAGCGATGACAAGGACATCGAGTCCGTTTTCGATCCGTTCTTTCAGATCCGCGAGTTTTGCGCCGGGTCCCGTCGTCAGCAGAGCATTGGAGGGGAGCTGTTCCGCTTCAGAAAAGGCGATATTCAGTTTTTTCAGGAGAGCGTTTCCCTCCGCTCCGCCCCGATAGACGACCGGTCTTGCCGCGTGCGGTTTCGCCTGTTCCACACGATCCAGGAGTTTCCGGAGAATCGTGAGGGTTTCCGGGTCGGATTCCGTCCTTCCGGAAAGATCCAGCTGGGAGAAGAGAACAGTACCTTTTCCGCTCTTCATCTCCAGAAGCGGAGCGTATTGGAGATCGAATCCGCCCTGCATCAGCGGGAGGAAATTTCCCGCCGGAGCTTTTTCGATGAGAACACTGCATACATTGCCGCGGTTGCCGGCTCGCCAGACGCGGCTGCTGTACATGTCGTTGAATTTCCACGAGGGATATCCGCTTTCGTGTTCGGGCAGATCAAGGAACGGCGTCGTCAGAGTCGAGGAGCCGCGCCACCAGTGAAGATGTTCGAATGCCGGCGACAGCGGAAACACTTTGCGCAATCCCTGTATATTTCCGCGCAGTCCCATTCTCAGCAGATCCTCATATTCCTGTTCCAGAACGAGGAGTTTGAGTCCGTTTTCTATTTTTTCCGCCAGCTTGAACGGAAACTCCTTCATTCCCTTTCTTCCGATGACAAGGAGTTCGATTCCGGCAAGATCGTTTTGTGTCCGGACGTTCCGGAAGGTGAGTCCGAGCTCCTTCAGAAGCGGAGCGGCGGTTCCCTCGGGATCGTAGAGCCCGAGTCCGCGGATTGTTTTTTTCATGATCGGCCGGATCACATCAAGCCGGATGGCGTCTGTGGATCGAGTCTGATCCGGGAAGAGGAATTCCGCGTTCAGACGAACTGTTTTTCCTGTGAATTTCTCCGGAATCCGGAACTGGACCGGCATGGATGCACGGCTTCCGGTCGGGATCGTGAGCTCTTTTTCCAGATTCAGATTCAGTTCAGGAACGGAGGCTCTGCAGAGAACGCGGAGAGCTTCCCGGGAATCGTTGACGACGATCAGCTGTTTGCGAACGGTTTCGCACGGACGGAAATTATGTCCTTTTTCGGAGAAGTCTCCCGGCTTTCCGGCGATCATGGCGAGACGGTCCGCAAAGGCTTTCGCAACAGTTTCGCCGAGTTTTGTGAGTTTCCATGATCCTGTTCCGTCTGTTTCTTTCCATGCGAATCGGGTTCCTGGAGTGTGGAAGCGGTCCGGCGAGATGCCGGGTCTTTTCAGATTCCGGAACGCATCCGGATTGTCGATGGAGATCCATTGCGGTTCCTGTTTATCCCAGAACCACGAGATGTCCCACGGCGCGATGGAGGAGAGCCCGCGGATTCGGAACGCCGGGAAATTTTCGCCGACGAATTCCTCAAGAACCGTCTGACAGCTCCGCAGCAGTTTGTCGCCGTCGAGAGAGAAATAGATCGGTTTGTTTCCTGTGTTTTTCGTCTGCATTTCGAGAAAATCCAGATGATCCTGCGTCAGACGGTACGCCTCTTCCCCGAGATGTTCGGCATTGTATTCCTCGACCCAGAAGCACTGCGGATTTTTT
>CASEYW010000197.1 GCA_949292215.1 uncultured bacterium | reverse complement strand
TTATCACCTGCAAGCAAGTCTGCTTATAACGCCGACTCCTTCCGCGCGCCCTCGAAAAATCCCTTTCAAGGGGGGAACCGTTGACTCTGGGATGTACATAAGCCTCGCCACCTCATTTTCGACTCCTCGAACTTTCTGTGCTTCTATGAGGCTGGAAATACCCTTAAAATAAGTGACGGATTCTTCCGTCATTTCGACAAAAGTGACGGAAAAGTGACGGAGGCTCATGAGTGCATCGGCTTTTCCCGGTTTTTCTTCTGGATCTGATAGACCCGCCTGAGCGAAATCCCGAGAGCGGCGGCAAGATCACGCGGCTGACGACCGGAACGCAACTCATTCATCCAGTCTGTCTTTTATGTTTTATCAAAGTCCCGTTTCCAGATTCCGGCAAGATCAACGTATGTTTCTATTGTGAAAATGAAAAACTTCTTGAGGCTTTGAAACATGCCGGACTGGATAAGGAGAAATAAATCATGTCAATATTCGTACCCGGAATGCGTTGTCCGCTTTGTGAAAAAACAATGTGTGCGGAAGACGATGTAGTGAGCTTTGCTCCGATCATTGAAAATTGTGAAGATGAGCTGTTTTTTGCAAATGATGCAACATTCCATCGGAAATGTCTGGAAAAACATCCGCTGTTTCAGCTCCTTGAGAAACGGAATAATATCTATATGAGTATTGCACGTTTGCCGTTTAAGAAACGTTGTGAATGTGTATTTTGTCACAAGGTCGTGACTCATCCCGATGACTATGAACCGCTCGGATTTTTTACTTATGACCCGGTCAGCCCGCTTTATGCTCTGAATTATCGCGGATACCATAGAACCTGCTTGCAGCCGGGAATATTTCCCAAAGAAATCATTGTCGCTCTGAAAGCCATTCAGGACACAAAGGAAATCGCACCGGGTAAAATTGCGGACTTACTCGCCCGAACTACCGCTTCAAAAGCGGAGGAGGCCAAGTAATGAGTGAAGATGTCATAAGAAAACAAGTGTCGTGGACTCCGCTTCCATGCCCGTGGTATCTACCATCTATCCGAAATTATAAGTTCACTTTCTGCCATTCAATTCTCGGCTATGAAATCAAAACTTCAGGAGCTTTGCGTAGCGGATGGTCCATGGAATTTACCTTTTGTGTGGGCGCTATCGCAGCATTGTCGTTTTTTCTTCTTTTTCCGGAAAAAAATATCGGTCTTGCGGCGACAATTCTATTGATTCTTGCGTGGGTTTGCCATGGCATGGTTTTAATGCGTTACCGGCCGCATTTTGACTTGCCAAAGCACTACTTCTATCGCGGAATAGATCGTTTCAATTGCCATTGGGGGCAATTCGATCAATTGCTATTCACAGAAATCCATGCGTTACAGATCGTTCCGAGCGGAAAAAAATCACATTGCCAGTTGGTTGCCGTTCTGCAGAACGGTTCCCGGAAACTTCTGATTCACGGTGATTATTATACCCTGTTGACTTATATGATTTACGAAAATGTCAAAGGCAGAGCTGTATTTCCCCAAGAACCATCGCCGTGCTTTCTGAATGCAGTTGCGCCGATTTGGGATGGAGCGATGTTTCCCCTGAAATACATATCTCCAACTGAGACGATCAGCGAGTCTGAATATCAACCGCCCACGGGAGTCGCGTTAGTTAGTTCTGACGACTTGGCGACCTTCAACCGGGAATACACTGCCCACGGTTTCAATGAGGCGATCCTTTGGGCAGATGCGTATTCCAAAGGAACCGGATTCAAACCTCTACCGCTTAACCTTATCATCACTACACTTGAATCATGGCCG
>CASEYW010000196.1 GCA_949292215.1 uncultured bacterium | reverse complement strand
CGAATACAGCTCCTTTCCGAACGGAGCCGTCACCGTTACAAACACTGACGCCGGATACCGGTACGACACCTTCTCCCGATACGATGCTCTCCTCAGGAATCCCGAAAATTCCACCATGTTTCCCGGCTTGTAGATCGGCCGATCCGTAATCAGAAACGCCATCGTGCGATCGTAAACGGCTCCCGCCCCCTGCCGTTCGCTGGAAAAATATCCCCCACCGGTGTAAACGGCCATTCTGCCATCCACATCGGCAACCGCCCAGAGAAGGCTCATATTCATTGCCAGCATAACAACGGAACCATCGGCATCGGTCGTCAGCGTGAGATCCTTTGTCTCAATCCGGACCTTTCCGAATTTCCGGATCTCCTCAGGCTTCTGCGCATAGACCGTCCGGAAGAAGTGAAGCCGAATCTTCCGGTCCGGGACCGGAGCTCCGGTGACGGCTTGATTCAGAAGAAGACGATTCGGCTGATCCGTTGTCTGCGTCATGGTCAGCGCGTACTCCGTCAGCCAGACAACCATCTGTGAAGTGTTGCCGTCTTTCAGGGACACGGTCACCAAATACGCTCCCGCCTCCTCCAGCGGCAGACGGAATTTCTTTTCCGTATCGGAATGATCCCGCTCCGGATCCAGTTTCAGAGAAAACTTCGCCTTCTCTTCCCCGACGGCTCCGTGGAAGTGCTTCTCCAGATCCGGCACAGGAAAACTGTAAAAAGCCCCCGGCGAAAACTCCCTCTGCGGTTTCGAAAGAAGTTCCAGAACGGTATTCAGAATTTTCTTCTCATCCAGGGAGCGAACTGTCACTTCCGCTTCCACGGCATTGCGGTAAATCAGAGTCAGTTCCGGTTCTCTTCCCGCCGTCTGCACCTTGACAGGGGCAAGCATGCAGAGATTGTCTTTGAGCTGATGAATCCGCTCCATCAGTTCCTTTTTTCCGGGCGAGGCTTTCAGCGCCGCCTGATACTCCCTCAATGCGCGCGGGAACTGCCGCCGCGCAACATAAAGATCACCCAGGACCTTATGGTTCCCGTATTTCCGGTAAATTGCGATGTAATTCTGATCCTCCGGCAGAGAGATCCGCTGAAACCCATTCGCCAGATACGCCAGCGTCTCGCCGTCGGAAAGCGATTTCAAAAACTCTTCCCCCTCTTTCGTCGACTGATAGGTCCTGTACACCCATCGCCAGTTCCCCGAAGGATCCAACTGACGGCACAGAAAATCCGCCAGCATCTGTTCCCCTTCCTTCCCCGCCTTTGCAAGAAGAAAACGCAGACGCTCTCCGTCATTTTTCGCCAAATCAAAATTTGATGGAACAGAATAAAATAGTGGAGATCCGTCAGAATTGACGGGAGCTGGCAGCCTTGGCTCCGCTTTCCAGCGTGGCTGATAATCTGGCAGAGAGGTCTGAAGATCCGTCAAATTCTGCAATTTCCAGCTCTGCTCCGGTTCCGGAATCAGCAGTCCGGCAAACGCACCATAGAATCGCTCCGGAAGATTCCGCGAACTTTTCTCTGCACGTTTCATCGCAGAGAGAAACAGCTTCAGCATGAAAACGCGATCACGTTCCTGGCAGGAAAGCATCTCGCCGGTACCGCTGCGGTTTCTGCCGCGCGTGAACACCTCTCCGATCCGATATCCGTAATCGGGAAGACTGGATCGACAATTCGCCATCATCGCCAGAACATCGGCATTGTCCGCATATTTTGTCTGGACAAGATTCAGCAGTTTATCATATTCATCCGGCCGGTTCAGTTTTCTGAGCCGGAGCAGTGCATCCCGGTACCATTCCGCGATCCTTCCGGAATCCATTCCGGCGGGCGGATTCTCCAGAATCTTCCAGATTTCGGTATACGATTTTTCCGTCCCTGCGCCAGGAACAACGGTTACTTCCGCCGATGCGTAAAACACCAACAGGGCAAACAGTGCAAATAGAACGGACAACAGGATTTTCTGCATCTTCCACCTCCGGTTTTTCTGCGGACGACTTTACATGCTTCCCCGGAAAAAAGCAAGACGTTTGACAATGTTTTTACAATGTTGTCTTCCCGGCACTCGAAAGCAGAGCGTTCACTTTCGGAAAGACCCGGCAGGCGTTTTCAAAAAAGACCTTCTCCAGAAACTCCTCCGGCACCAGCCGGCGAATCACTTCCAGGTACGAGGGAATATTGACCAGGGGCCAGTCGGAACCGTACAGGACCTTATCCCAGTTGTTAAGGTAGGTCAGCCACATGCGCGTAAATTCCATCTGTCCTCTGTAATGACTCCAGAACCAGTCAGCGGTAAAATTACCTTCCGCCAGACCGGAAAGATCAAGATACACATTCGGATTCTTCGCCGCCACAGCAGTCGCATCCACAATCCAGGGATTGCCGTAATGCGCCATCACAAAACGGACATTTGGAAAATTCGCGGCGACCTCATCCACCGTCAGCGGATGGGAATATTTCAGCAGTCCGCGCGTGCCGGCAAGTTCGCCCGTGTGGATCACGACCGGCACATCGTACCGCTCCGCAAGTTCATAGTATGGATAATGGACCGGATCATTCAGATAGCAGGCATTGTAGCCGGGATAGAGTTTGATTCCCACGCATTCCGGTGTCTGGAGATGGCGTTCGAATTCAGCGATCGAACGCGGCGTCGTCTCCGGAACGATCTCGCGGCTTTCCACTCCGGCACAATAGGCGATGAAAGGCGGATGCGGATATCTCTCCCCAGGCTTCACTGTTCCGGCAAGATTCGGGCTGCGCGGAGAACAGACGCCCTCCAGCCGCACACCGCCCATCTCGCCCATGGCTATTGCAAGGACAATATGATTTTCCTCAAACACCCGAGCGAGATGCTCCGGTGTGTTTTCATGCCCGGCGGCGACTGCGATTTTGTCGAATCCGTCACATTTGGAGAAATGCAGATGAACGTCGATGACCTTCATAAAACCAGCCCTCCACGGTTCAGGGAAGAACAAGACTCTTCATCTCGTCCGATGTTTCAAGATTGAGGATGGAAAGTCTGGAGCCGTCATAGAAACCAAACGAAGGCGGATTTCCTCCTTTCGGCAGAGAAATGGACCCCGGATTGAACGCGACGATTCCCTCCTTCAGCATATCCAGCAGCGGCAAATGCGTGTGCCCGAACGCAAGAACCGTTCCCGATGAAACCGGCGGCAGTTTCTCCGGATTCCAATGGTGTCCGTGAGTCAGAAAAAAGCGGTGTCCATCGGCAAAGAGGGTTGAATACTCGGCCATAATTGGAAATTCGAGAAGCATCTGGTCGACCTCGCAGTCGCAGTTGCCGCGCACGGAAATCAGTTTGTTTTTCAACGGATTCAGCATGGAAACGACCTCCTGCGGAGCGTAATCCGCTCTCAAACGGTTGCGTGGTCCGTGATACAGCACATCGCCGAGAAGAACCAGCAGCTCCGGCTTCAAGCGCTCCATCTGATTCTTCACCAGAGAAAGACTCTCCGGTGATCCGTGCACATCCGAAAAGAAAAGGATTCTCATGCTTCATTCTCCTGAAAACAAAGTTCTGCGGACCGAATCGGAGAACAGGGAACTTCAACACAAGTTTCGACCGGTCATCTCCGGACCGTTCTTGTCCGGAACATGGAAATATACCGTCTTTGAATCCCGTTTACAAACGAAACGCAGCGAAAATTCTTTTTCTTCTCCGAAAATGCCGGATTCCATTGGCATGCTCTGTGTCAATGGCACATAAAAATCAGCATATCGCGACAGAATGTCCCACTTTCTCCCATATCTTTCCTTCTGATTCGAGCGTATCTCAACTGTTGGCACGCATATTGCTTATAATGCGGGATAAAACGAAAAATTGTTTCATTCAAAGTTATGGAGAATTGGAAATGCCTACCTACGAGTATGTTTGCACAAGCTGCGGACACGAATTTGAAAAGTTTCAGAGCATGATGGAAGCACATTTGACCAAATGTCCGAAATGCCGCAAAGATGCCCTCAAACGCAAGATCGGCACAGGAGCGGGAATCATCTTCAAAGGAGCCGGCTTCTATTGCAACGACTATCATTCTGCCACAAATGAAGTCCAGAAATCCAAATAACCGCCAGAAAACAGCGATATGTAAGGAGATCCCCATCATGGAAAATATGCGTTTTCAAACGGAAGTGCGCGAACTGCTGCACATGATGATCCATTCCGTCTACTCCAACAAGGACATTTTCCTGCGCGAACTCATCGCCAACGCCGCCGACGCCATCGACAAGGCCCGTTTCCTCTCCCTGACCAAACCCGAACTCGCCCAGACCTGGGAAATCCGGATCACGCCTGATGCCAAAGAAGGAACCCTCACCATCTCCGATAACGGAATCGGGATGAGCCGTGAAGAAGTCGTGGAAAACCTCGGAACCATCGCTCATTCCGGAACCAAAGCCTTCCTCGAAGCTCTGGAGAAAAATAAAAAAGAGGGCGAATCCGCAGCCAATCCAGAACTCATCGGACAATTCGGCGTAGGGTTCTACGCATCTTTCATGGTCGCGGACAAGGTGGTCGTCGAAACACGGAAGGCGGGAACCGACAAATCCATCCGCTGGGAATCCAACGGGGAAGAGGAATTCTCCCTCTCTGAGGACGCGAAACGCGACACGCAGGGAACTTCTGTCACCCTCTATCTCAAGGCCGATGACAAACAGTACCTCGAACCGTGGAGAATCTCTTCCATTGTCAAGAAGTATTCCGACTTCATTGAGCATCCGATCAAAATGCTCGAAACCCGCAAAGACAAGGATGGCAAGGAAACGGTCGAAGACAAGACCCTGAACTCTCAGAAAGCCATCTGGCTCCGGCCCGAATCCGAAGTCAAACCTGACGAATACAACAGTTTCTACAATCACATTTCCGGAGAGATCGGGGAACCGCTCGTGCGCATCAACTACAATGCGGAAGGTGCCTCTGAATTCAAATCCCTTCTGTTCATTCCGGCGAAACAGCCGTGGGGCTTCAACATGCCCGGCAGAACCTGGAACTCGCTCCATCTCTACATCCGCCGCGTATTCATCACCGACGAGTGCAAGGGACTTCTCCCCGAATATCTCCGGTTCATCTCCGGCGTGGTCGATTCCTCTGATCTGCCGCTGAACATCTCCCGCGAAACCCTTCAGGACAATCCCCAGATCGTCCGCATCAACAAGGCTCTCACAAAGCGCATCCTTTCCGAACTGACCAAAATGCTCGAAAATGAACGCGAAAAATACGTCGGGTTCTACAAGGAATTCGGCCGTCAGATCAAGGAAGGCGCACATGCAGACTACCCCAACAAGGAAAAACTGCAGAACCTTCTGCTCTTCGAAACCATGAACAGCAAGCCGGGCGAACTCAAAACCCTGAAGGAGTACGTCACAAACATGCCTTCCGAACAGAAGGACATCTATTTCCTGACCGGGGAAAGCCGACAGTTCCTCGAAAACTCCCCACACATCGAAACGTTCAAAAAGGCGGGATATGACGTCCTCTTCATGAGTGATCCCATCGACGAATGGGTCCTGGAGTCCATTCCGGAATTCGAAGGCAAAAAGATGGTCTCCGCCTCCAAAGCGAAACTTGAAACCGATTCCAAAGTCAGCAAGGAACTGGAGGAAAACGCGAAAAAAGCCTCCGAAGAACAAGGTGGAAAAGATCTTATCGGCAAACTGAAATCCCTGCTTGAGAATAAAGTCAAGGACGTTAAATTCTCGTCCGTCCTCACGGAAAGCGCCTCGCGTCTTTCCGGCGACGACTACGACCCGAGCCCCTATATGCAGCGCATCATGAAGGCGATCGACAAAAATGCACAGGATTACAAACGTATTCTGGAAATCAATCCTTCCCATCCGCTGATCGCCGCTCTGACAAAACTTGTGGAAAAATCGCCGGACAGCCCCAAACTGGCAGAATACGCTGAAATGCTGTTCGATCAGGCCCTTCTCGCAGAAGGAAGCCCGATTCCCGATCCCGCACTCTTCGCCAAGCGCGCAGCAAACCTCATGACGCTCGGTGTCGAAAAAGAGATCTGAACTCATGGCTGACTATTACGAAATCCTGGGGGTGGAACGGACTGCGGAAGAGATCGAAATCAAACGATCCTACCGCAGACTCGCCATCAAATACCATCCGGATAAAAATCCGGGCAATCCCGCCGCCGCGGAAAAATTCAAGGAAATTTCCCAGGCATACGAGGTCCTCGGAGATCCCGAAAAACGCGAACTCTACGACCGCTACGGCGAGGATGCCTTCAAAAATCACGGAATGGGCGGAGGACAGGGCTTTAACGATCCTTTCGATATCTTCAGCAGTTTCTTCGGCGGACAAAACGGCGGAGATGCCTTCAGCAGTTTCTTCGGCGGCGGAAGACGACGTAATCCGAATGCTCCGCAGGATGGTAACGATCTCCGCTATGAACTCGAGATCGAACTCGAAGATGCCGTACTCGGAGTGGACAAGGATATCGAATTCACTCGCATGGATTCCTGCCAGGCATGCAAAGGTTCCGGATGCGCCGAAGGATACAAACATCAACGCTGTTCCAGGTGCGGCGGCAGCGGGCAGGTCGGAGTCTCGCAGGGATTCTTCACGGTCATGCAGACCTGTCCGGTCTGTCACGGTTCCGGAACGGTTCCGGAAAAGAAATGTCCGGAATGCAGCGGAGCAGGGAAAAAACGTGTCAAGCGCAAAGTCCATCTCCGCATCCCGCCCGGGGTTGACAACGGAACGCGAATGCGCGTCTCCGGGGAAGGAGAACCGGGAGTGCGCGGCGGGCAAAACGGCGACCTCTTTGTCGTCATCTCCGTTCGGGAACATGAACTCTTCCAGCGCGACGGTGACAACATCCATTGTGAAATCCCAATCGATTTTGTCACCGCGGCCCTCGGAGGAAAAATCGACGTTCCCACCGTCACAGGCAAAGCCGAACTGGAAATCCCCGCCGGTTCCCAGACCGGCAACGTCCTTTCCATGAGCGGCATGGGAATGCCCTCTCTGCGCGGCGGACGGCGCGGTGTACAGTATGTTTCCCTCTATGTCGAAGTTCCAAAAAAATTAACCGCGGAACAACGGGAAATCCTTCAGAAATATGCTGCTACGTTGAACGAATATAAACAGAAAGATGCCGCTTATCCGAAACATGCCTCTTTCTTTGACAAGGCAAAAAAATTTCTCGGTCTGGAATAATTTGATCCTGTAAACAGGAAAACAAAATACGGAAAAATGCTTGCGCATTTTTCTCGGGTCAAGGACTGTGTCCTTGTCGCGGTCCAGCGGCGAGACGCTGGTCGTGCAACGCACGAAATCTTCATAAAAAATGCAAGAGGAGCAAACCGTTTTGAAAAGCGGTTCTTCTCCTCTCGCGCTCTCCACTTTCCCTAAACTTTTCTACCGCCTTTGCGTTTCACACAAAGGCTCAAAAATGAAAAATCAGTCACAAAAAAAGCTGAAGACCAGAACTTGATCTTCAGCTTTTTTGATTTTTTGCCGGATGGTTGTTTTAATCGCTCAGACGACCTCTCCAGAACGGGCGATTTTCCGGATTATCTCCATTAATGGGAATCATCTCTATCAGACGGGATTCCACATGACCGTCGACAAACACCATATTCATGGCGCGATTGGCCCCGTGCCGAATCCGGTTCCGTCCATAGGACTCCGACCAGATGTTGCTGCGGGTCAGAGCGGAGGGACAGCCGTCACTGGAACTGGTGTTTCTCCGTTCGCCGTCCGTAATCGCCATCTGCTTGGAAGGCATGAGAACCCGACGAATATTCATCGTTCCATTATTAACTATGTACGACTGACCATAATCACTGATCCAGGTATTGATCATGTAATGCGCCATGAAACCGAGAAGATTGTTCGACTGGTTCCAGGGAAGGTTTTCCTGTGCCGGACAGCCGAACACATCAAACGGACGGCTCAATTCCGTGTTGCTCTGAGTTCTCCAGTGGAGTTTGTTGGCAAGCGGTTTATTCGCCTTCAGGGCATAGAGTCCATCCTGCCAGCGGCCGGAACCGGAATAGGATCCCGAACCGCTGTTCAGAAGACCGTTGGCTTTCGGAAAACGGCCGTCGTTGTTGTCATTGTACTGCAGCAAAACGAATCCCACCTGTCTCAAGTTGGAAGCACAGGCAATATCCCGCGCCTTGGCACGCGCTTTGTTCAAGGCTGGCAGCAAAAGCGCCGCCAGGATGGCAATCACGGCCACAACGATCAGGAGTTCTATCAATGTAAAATCATAAACATGCTTTTTCATGACTCACCTCCAAATGGTTTTCGTTCCTTAAAATAATACGTCTTATGCGTTTATCAAGTTTTTTCTGAAAGAATTAATTGTTCCAGTCTCTGATTTGCAGGTTGGCTCCCCAGTACATACCGGGATTCCCGTAACTGTTGCGGTCATAACGCAATGTGTTATAGCTCAGCGACTGGATATGTCCGTCAAACATCACTACATTTGCCCGATCATTATGACGG
>CASEYW010000195.1 GCA_949292215.1 uncultured bacterium | reverse complement strand
CATGTTGAAATCGTAACGGAATCCCGCATAACTGTTCTGCATGTAGAACGCGTTTCCGGGCCAGATCCAGAGGGCTTTCGGATTCATTTTTCTGCCTTTGCAAAAAATTAGGTGTTGCTTGCGCGCGTATGTTTTTAATATGCCGGAGCGCGCTTCCCTTTTCAAGGCAAAAAGAGAAAGAGCCTCTCATCTGAACTCAAAAAAAATTCCGCCGGAGGCTTTCCGCGCGGCAACAGGAATGAAGCGCAGAGTCCTCAAACCTCCCGGATGCGGTCGGCGTTCATCACCGAAACCGGCACGAGTTCATGCCGGGTTCTGCCGTCGGCGCGCCAGTCGAGATAGAGCTGCACGGCGCGGCAGCCGAGCTCGTACGGATGCTGATCCACCGTCACAAACGGAAAGACGCTCTGCACGCCGGGCAGATTCCCGAATCCGGCGAAAGAGATGCGTTCCGCGCGGACGGGATCGAGACGGCGCAGAGCCTGCCAGAGCTCAAACGTCATGGTGTCGTTCTCCCCGACAATTGCGGTTGTATCGGGAAATGCGGAAAAAATCATTTTGAGAAGCTGTTCGCAGGAACGGTTGTTGCTGTAGAAAAAACGTTCCTCCATGTCCGGGGCCTCCGCGCGGCGGAAAGCCTCGAGAAATGCGGCGCAGCGCGGGTTCCGCACAAACGGAAAAGAGGAGTACATGACGACAACAATTTCCCGATGCCCCTTTTCGAGCAGAGCTTCCGCCATCTGAAGCCCGCCGGAATAAAGGTCGGAGCTTATGAAGTTGCGTTCCGGATCGGCGTCGAAAAAGGAGTCGATGAGTACGCCGGGCGCAGAGAGCGGGAAGTTCGCATAGGAGGCGAGGAAAACGCCCTCGATTCCGTTTGCAAGCATCTTCCGTTCGGCAATCCGGACCTCTTCGAGTTCGGGCGCCATGACGGAGAGCATATAATTGTTCCGCAGCGCACCGTCGATCACTCCGTGCATGAGCTGATCGGCATAGAGGTTTCCGCCGCGGATAAGGAGTCCGAGCGTCCCTTTGACAAGTTCGGAGCGGTCGCGGACATAGGTTCCGTCGCGAGAGCTCGAACCGCGCCGCAGATAACCGTCGGCGATGAGCCTGTTGACCGCCTTGTTGAGTGTGATGCGGTTGACTCCGAGTTCATCCGCGAGTTCATATTCCGACGGCAGACGCACATTGGGCGGATAAACTCCCCCGTCGATTCTTTTTTTCAGCAGTTCAGCTATTTCTTCCAGTTTTCCCATAGTCATCTCCTGTTTAAGAGAACTATACACCGCTTTTTAGATATGTCAATAAACTTTTTCTTTTTCCTGAAAAAGATATTGACTTTTTCGCACTTATTGAGTATAATGTAAACAGAGCACAGAATATTGAATCATCCAAAAGCAGAAAGGTTGAGAAAAAAATGAAAAGAATTATCATGAATTTCACTCTTATAGAACTTCTTGTGGTAATTGCAATCATTGCAATCCTTGCCGGAATGCTTCTTCCTGCGCTGAATTCCGCGAGGGAGAAAGCGCGCGGCATGCAGTGCCTCGGCAATCTGAAGCAGATCGGAAACGCCGCACACATGTACAGTAACGACTGGACAGATTATCTGGCTCCGGCTCTGAAAGGGTCACCGGACGGAAACACATCGAACTGGGCCAACGCTTACGGGCGTTTTTACATGAACGGGAAGGTCAACACCACAGGCAATGCAGTCACCCCGGCCTCATGGAAGTCATTTGCATGTCCGCGCGACACTTCGACATCCACAAACCCGCGCCGCAGCTACGCAATTATCCGCTGTATTGTCACTCTGGCGCCTGCAACCCTGGGGTACAATCTGAACAAACGCGTCAGTTACCGCCAGCCGTCCCGCACTTACATGATTGCCGAAGCGGATATCTGGGGACTTCTGCGTCCGACCAATCCGACCGCTGACGGACCATGCAAAGTTACCGCAGCCTACATAAACAGCTATCTGAATTACTTTGACAGTTCCAAGCAGTTCGGTCCCAACCACGTCAATCTTGCAAACATTCTTTACATTGACGGCCATGCCACAGCAAAAAAGACTTGGAACGGAGGACGCGGTATGACCGATATGTACTATCCGAACGACTTCGGAAGTCAGAAAAACCAAATCGCGGCATACAGCGATAAATAATAGAAGGGAACCCTTATGAACAAACTTATTCTCTGTTGTGGTCTGCTTTCAGCAGCCGCTTTCGCCTCTGCGTTTACTCCGCCGTTTGAAAACCTCAAAATCAACCGGAATGATAATTCTGTACAGATAGCGTATGGTCCGCAAAAAAGCTTCTCCGCCGGTGGCGCAATCTTTCCAAAAGAACTTTCGAATCTCGTTACCATTTCCGAAGAGGACAAGAGTCTTGTAATCGATACAACGCATCTTGCAGAAAAGGCTCCGAAAGGAGTGATCCGGCTTAATTTCAACGGAATCAAAGCAAAAGATGTCATCAAACAGCCAGGCGACAGGACAAACCGAATCTCAGTACGTTTTTCCTGTGACCGTTCAGGTATTCCGGTCACCATTCTCATTGAAGGCAATGCACTGGACAAAGACGGCAAACGCAAACATTACTGGAAAGATAAAAACGCCATCTCCATCGAGGGGGAACAAACCATATCATTCGATCAGATCTTCCCCGAATCCATTTCCGGGCTTTCGGTCCGTTTCCAAATCCGCGGCGGAGCAGTATTCCATCTATACGAAATTCTCTGCGAGCCAGTGACAATCAAAACTTCACTCAATCCCGCGAAAAATTATCTCTGGAACGGAGGAGCGGAACGGCAGTTCTACGGAACCTTCATGTACACGCCGCGATTCGCTTTCTCGGAAAACATTCCGGAGAACTGGGAATCCCGTGTGAAAATCGATACAGAAATCAAGCACTCCGGCAAAGCGTCGTTTCGCTTCGACAAAACGTCATGGCCGCAGCGCACCTACTTCAACCCGGTTCCGTTTGAACAGGGAAAGCCGATCCAGTTCACCGCATGGATCAAAGCGGATGCTCCTTGCGATGCGGAAATGTCCATGTTCAATGGAAACGGTTCCGCTTATCTAAAGCCGATTAAACTCTCGACGGAATGGAGAAAGTATGAAATGTACATTCCGGCATGGGGCGAAAAACCGGCAGGAATCACAAAAAACGGCGGAATGGGTCCGGGCGGACTCGCCACCATGCAGGGACACACATACCCGCATTTCATGTTTCCGAACAATGTCACCGTCTGGGTTGATGATATGGCGGTTCACTCAGGCGGAAAAGGAGAGCACACTCCGGAACGCGGAATCATGCTCTCCGGCCAGCTGGACAACCCGTCTCTGCGTTATACGAACGGTGCAGAAGTTACGGCAAAACTGCATTTCAGCAATATGGAGCCCGCGGCTGCCACCGCAGCTCCCGCATGGGAACTTTCAGATTTTCATGGCAGAATTCTGAAAAAAGGAGTCACCCCCGCCGTCTCCGTCGCGGCAAACGGAACTGCCAATACGGAATACAGAATCCAGCTTCCAAAGAATAAATTCGGGCCGATGAACCTTCGTTTCACAATGAATGACGAAACCGTCGGATTCATACTCGGTGTTCTCCCCGATGGACAAAAAAACCTCGACAAACGCATCGGGGTCAATTATTCCTACAGCAATCATGACCGTTCCGTGGAAATGCTTTCCGCGTTCCGCATCGGAGCCGTGCGCATCTGGAGCCACCACGAGCGTAATGTTCATCGCGGGTTCACCGCCGCGAAACCGTTTCATGACGCGGGGTTCTACACATTGATGTGCATTGAAACCCAGCCGGACCGTTCCGCCGAAAGTCAGGTTCCGCGCGATCTCAAACCATGGGCGGCGACAATGAAGACTCTTGCAGCAGAGCATCGAGGATTCATAGACGCGTATGAAATTCTAAACGAACCGAACATCTGGTCCGGTCTCCGCAAGAATCCCGATCCCGCAAAATTCCGCGACGTTACACCCGAAGTGAACGCAGAATGCATCCGTGTGCTTGGCAAAGCCATTCATGAGGGCGATCCGAACACAAAATTGGCAGGACCGACGACCTGCGGAACCGCACCCGGCTGGCCCGTCGCAGTTCTCTCGAAAGGCTCCGACAAAGATCTTGACATCATTTCTGAACACTGCTACCGCGACCTGCCGGAACTCCCCGATTATGAGCCGGAACTGAAAACTCTGATGACCGCCGTGAGAAAATTCAAAAACTTCCCCGTAATCAGCACGGAATCAGGTTATCAGACCATGAGCATCTACCCTGACCACCAGCGTATCTCGGATTTAGGACGCAATCAGGCGGACCGGGTGACGCGCCTCACGCTCATCGGAATCGCCAACGGACTGGATCAGTTCTATCAATTCAGCTTCTGCATGCGTGAACAGGGCAACGGGTTCGGACTCACTCTGATGGGTGGTGCGGACAACGCCTATTACCCTATCGCAAGTCCGACGCTCTATGCAACCCGCGGAATGATTGACCGCATCTACGGAGCAAAACCGCTGAAGCGCCTACCGATCGGCAGCAATTACCGCTGCTATCTCTTCGACCGGGGCAATATCCGCATTGCGGTTCTCTGGAAATGGAACGGCGCTGCGGAAACGGTCAATTCCGGATGGAAAAACGGAACCATGTTCGATATGTTCGGAACAAAGATCGCTCCGGAACAGTTTGTTCTCAATACCTCGCCGATCTACTTTGAAACCACAGCAAGCGCCGCAGAACTGGAAAAGCAGATTGCAAGTCTGCCGCTCCGCGGAGATGATTCCAAAGTCCTCGATATCGTTCCACGCGCACTTGATTCTTCCCGTTTCGAAATTGAAGTCCGGAATCTCACCGGAAACACGCTTTCCGGAACACTGACCGCCTGCGGAATAAAAAAAGAATTCAGCAATCTTGCACCGGAAGCTTCCCATGCATATGAATTTCGGACTCCCGGTGCCATCGGACTGAACGAGCAGCTCATCAAAGCGGACGTCAAGCTTGCAGCTGGACGCAATATCAAAAAAACATTTGCTCTCAAAGGAATCTTCCCCGCACAGACAGCGCAAACACTCACAATTGACGGCAGCAATCAGGACTGGCCGGCAAATGCACAGAGTCTGCCGCTCAACTGCCGCACCAAGCTCAAAAATTGGAGTCCTGCAGAAGAATCAGTCACGGCTTCCGCGAAGTTCGCCTGGGATCCGGACTACCTGTATGTTCTCGTCACCGTCAACAAAGGAAACATTTTCGAAACTGCCATGCAAACCGTTGGAACACTCTTCCTCGGCGACAGTGTGCAGATCGCCATGGACACCATCCGGAATGCCACCCCGGGACAGATCGAGTTTCAGGACGACGATTTCGAATATTCAATCGGTCTGCTGAATGGCGAACCTGTTGTCTACCGTCACTTTGCCTCCGCTCCCAGCTACGACAGTCTGGAAAAACAGATCGGAATTGCTCAGGATGTCAAAGCAGCGGTTTCCGTCAAAGACGGCAAGACCGTTTACGAGATCGCGTTCCCCCGCCGTGCCGTCAGCCCGTTCCGGCTCGAACCGGGATCGGCAATGCGCATCAATGTCCTTGTCAACATTGCAAATGCAAAAGGACGCGCCGGCTATCTGGAACTCACTCCCGGAATCGGCGCGGCAAAACAGCCGGGCAAGTTCATGGATCTCATCCTTGAGAAAAAATAAGCACTCTGCTGGAGATTTTATTATGGATTATCAGAGAGCCGACACCGCGTGGATGCGCGGAAACTTCGGAATCAGCGTGCACTGGACGTCGCACACCGTCATGCAGAACGGAACAAAACTGCCCTATGAGGACGCCGTCAATCTCTTCAACCCGGAAGAGTTCGCGGAAACTCTCGACAGCGCCGGGGCGCGGCACTGCATTTTCACGCTCACTCATGCAGAAGAATATCTCGCAATGCCGCATCCGCTCCTCGATAAACTCCTCCCCGGGCGCACAACAAAACGCGACCTCATCGGAGAACTCATCTCTGCGTTCGAAAAACGCGGCATCCGCTTCATCGCATACTATAATCACTCCTGCAACGGAGAGGGCGATCCCGCATGGAAAAAAGCATGCGGATATGCGGACGGCATTCACGGAAATCTCGACCGCTTCGCTGAAAACATCTGCGGAATCGTCGAATATATCGCAAAACGCTACGGAACCGGAATCGCCGGCTGGTGGTTCGACAGCTCCTATTCCGTCGATCCGCGCGGTCCGCACAACTCCATCTCCTGCGACATGACCGGATGGCAATTCCCCT
>CASEYW010000194.1 GCA_949292215.1 uncultured bacterium | reverse complement strand
GGCCCTGCACCCGTCGCAAAAATTGAATTTTTGCTCCTGTAAGTGTTTCGACACCTGTCGACCAGGGGGCCAACCAAAGGTTTTCCCCCTGGACCCCCTCATCCTTTTCGGCGTAACCACGTTAAGGCAGAAAAACAAAGCGGGATCGTCAGCAAACGTCTTCCCCTTACCCTCGTCGGCGGGAAACGGCTGCATCGGGAAAAAAGGAGCAGGGAGTGCAGAGGGCGAACCATTCGGTTTGCCCTTTGCCCGGCAACTGCCGGAAAAAAACGGGAAGCCGAAATTTGAAATTTCGGCGATGGGTGCAGGGCCTTCGGTCCTGCCGAGGGGTGTTGGGGGCGAGAAGCCACCAACCCAAACCCCCCGAAGCAGGATAAGGGAACAAGCGATGGAATCATCAAAACAAAGGGAAGTTGGAAGAAAAAAAGGAAAAGAGGGGGAGAAAAACTTGATTTTTCAGAAAAGTGTGGCATATTAGATATTCGCACGTTCGTTATTTGAGATTGCAATAACCATATCCATATTGTGAAGGAGTAGCAGAAAATGGCACATAAGAAAGGACAGTCGAGCAGCCGAAATGGCCGTGACAGTCAGCCGAAGATGCTTGGCATCAAGGCGTTTGGAGGTCAGTTTGTAACGGCCGGCAGCATTATTGTTCGTCAGCGCGGGACGAGGATTCATCCCGGCAAGAATGTTGGCTGCGGCAGGGACTACACGCTTTTTGCTCTTACGGACGGGACGGTTCAGTTCGGCAAGAAGACGAGAAAAGATGTTGAAGTGGTTCCCGTTGTGGCGGAATAAGCTGCTTGTTTGAATCAGAGACGCAGGAAAACCCGGCCATTGCAATATGGGTCGGGTTTTTTTGTGGAGAGCTGGAGGGGGGAAGGAATCCTCCCGATTGAGGGCAGGAAGTTTCATCATGTTTATCGACAAGGCGACGATTACGATCAAAGCGGGGAATGGCGGCAGTGGCTGTTGCAGTTTCCGTCGGGAGGCGTTTGTTCCCAAGGGGGGGCCGAACGGAGGGGACGGAGCGCCCGGAGGGGATGTTATTTTTGTCGGGGATCCGGGTCAGCTTACGCTTCTGGATTTTCTTTACAACACCCGTTTTTCCGCGCAGGATGGTGGATCCGGCAAGGGCAAGGACATGCATGGTCGGCGGGGAAAGGATCTTCGGATCAAGGTTCCTGTCGGGACGATTGTCCGTATTGCGGAGACCGGAGATCTGCTTGCGGACATCAATGAGCCGTTCAAGGAAGTGGTTGTGGCCAGGGGGGGGCGTGGCGGTCGCGGGAATGCGCGGTTTGCCACCAGTGTGAATCAGGCTCCCCGCGAGTATGAGCCGGGGGAGATGGTTGATCCGATCGAGGTGTCGCTTGAGTTGAAGATTGTGGCGGATATCGGTCTGGTCGGCTATCCGAATGCGGGCAAATCGACGTTGCTTTCCGATCTGACCAATGCCAATCCGAAGATTGGTCCGTATCCGTTTACGACCCTGAATCCCGTGGTGGGGATCATGGAATACGAGGACTTCGGGAAGATCACGATGGCGGATATTCCCGGACTTGTGGACGGCGCGCATGAAAATGTCGGTCTGGGCCATGAATTTCTGCGTCACATCGAGCGGACGAAGATGCTGGTGTACGTTCTTGACATGGCCGGAACCGACGGACGCAGTCCGGTGGATGATCTTCATGCGCTGAAACGGGAACTGGAGCTTTATGCGCCGGGGCTTTCCGACCGGGCCCGTCTGATTATCGCCAACAAGATGGATGCGGAGGAGAGCCGGGAGAACCTGGAGCTTCTGATGAAAGATCCCGAACGGAAACTTCCGGTTTTTCCGATGAGTGCTGTTCTGGATCCCGACTTTGAGGAAATCAAGAATATTCTGCGGGAGATGCTGGCATCCTGTCCGGAACCGCCGGATCCGACGCAGACGGTTTCTGCGGAGTGACTCACTATGAAGATTGCCGATTCATCCGTTCTGATTACCGGAGGCGCACAGCGGATTGGAGCGGTTCTGGTCCGGACCTTTGCCGCGGCGGGGGCGAGGGTGATCATTCACTGCAGTCATTCTCTGGCTTCCGCGCGGGAGCTTCTGGAGGAGATCGGCGGGGAGAATGCGGGACACGCGGTGATCTGCTGTGATCTGGCGCATCCGGAAAATATTCCCGCGATGTTCAATGATGTTCCGCGCGACGTATCCATTCTGGTTAACAATGCGTCGACGTTCAACCGGCAGGACATCATTCACGAGAATCTGTCGGTGTCGAAAGAGCAGTTTGATCTGAATTTCTGGACGCCGGTGGAGATGATGCGGACGTTTTACCAGCATTCGATTCCACCGGAGCTGTCGGTGGTGAATCTTCTGGATCAGGCGATTGTCCGGCCGTCGGCGGATTCGTTCAGCTATTCCCTGTCGAAAAAGGCGCTGGCGGAGGCGACACGCTGTGCCGCGCTGCAATATGCCCCCCGGATGCGTGTCAACGGTCTTGCGCCGGGGCCGGTGTTTCCGCCGCGCGGACTGGAGCATCTGAAAATGGAAAAAACACTGAAGACGCTTCCTCTGGGACGCCCCGTCAATGTGCAGGATCTTGCCGACGCCTGTGTCATGCTGGCCGGCAACTCCTCGATGACCGGGAGCGTGATGTTTGTCGACTGCGGACAGAGTCTGCTCTGATCGTTACCGCGCGGATCCGGGAAGAGGAGGGAAAGGGGGATTTCCGCTTCCGGGAAACATCGCCAAAGCTCTTCTTTTTTCCGCCCCCTGATTTTTCCGGGAACCTTTCGTTTTCCGACGGAACAACCGCTTTTTTTTCCGATTATTTTTTGAAAAAAACTAGGATTTTTCTTTTTCGAAGCTATATTGTAGGCTGAATAAATTGCAGATAGAAAAAACCATACAGCAAGACAGGCGGATCTTTCCAAAACCAGTCGCATGAACGGCGGAATTTCCGGATGTTCCGGCGACCCTTTCCTGTTTGCTTCCCGCGTTTGAATCTGGATGCACAGTTTGAAATATAGAAGAACAGGAAAAAGGAGGATTTGCACGGATGAACAAACTTTTCTTTGGTATTCTGGCAGTTCTGGTGGCAGCGTCGATCTACACCTATCTGTCGGAACCCGAACAACAGACCGCCTATCCGCTGATCTACTGGAAAAGCGATCCGAACCCCCAGCGGTATGAACAGATCGAACTGTTCGACAAATGGCTGGCAAAAACTCATCCGGAGCTTCAGACGACGCCGGGCGTTCCCGCTTTCGGAGTCAAACTGGATACGGCGAGCAATCAGAGCACTCTGATTCAGGCGGTATCCGGAGTCGGAGGCGATCTGCTGGACTTCTCCGTTGTTCCCGTGTTCTATGCCATGGGAATCATCCGGGATCTGACCCCTTATGCGAAGGAGGGGCACTTCGGACTCGACACCACTTATCCCGGCATCGCGGGTCTTCTCTCCTCCTATGACGGGAAACAGGCCGGATACCCCTGCAACGTTGCCGTATCCAATTTCTGGATCAACCGGAAAACTTTTGAAAAGTACGGCGTGAAGCTGCCGAAAGAGGAGATCACGCTGGAGGAATTTGAGCAGCTCGGCAAGGAATTTGTCCGGAAAGCCAATGCGAACAATCCGGACAAGAAAATTTTTCTGTGTCCCGCGGCCAGCGGTTTCGGTCCGATGTTCAATCTCATCAACGCCCGGAGCCAGGGCATGGACGTTTTCAACGAGACGCTGACAAAATCGACGGTCAACGATCCGCGCTACATCGCTCCGATGAAGCTGCTCTACAAGTGGACCTATACGGACAAGATCCTTCCGACCGCCGCCGATGTTGCCTCCCAGAACATCGAAACCGGCGGTTACGGCGGCGCCACCTTCACGCATTTCATTCAGGGCACGTACGGCATCATTGTGACCGGACGCTATGCGCTGATCCGTTTCCGCGAACTGCCGAAGGAGCAGCAGATGCCGCTCTACTGTGTTCAGTATCCGCAGTCCGGAAAATTCCGGAACATGGTGGGCACCGCGCGCATCACGTCGATGTATGCCGCGACCAAGGATCCCAACCGGACCAAATACTTCTTCGAGTTTCTGGCCAGCAAGGACTACAACGATCACATCATTCACGGGGTCGACGGTCTGCCGCCGAATCCGAAATTTGCCATCAACAACCCGGAATTTCTCAAACCCTCGAACTATCCCAACGAGGGGAACGTTCATGCCAACGAGCTGAAATGGGCCATGAATCTTGCTCTCCCGGCGCCTCAGACGCCCTACTATTCCTCCACCGGACGCGACTGGTACATCTACGCGCTTGACAAGTACCTGAACGACCGCGCCACCGCCGAGGAGGCCGTCAAGGAGGCCGAGGACCGCATCAATCTTGCCATCCGGCAGACCATTCAGGAAAATCCGAAGCTCGCCAGACAGTACGCGGAGGATACCGCCATTCAGAAGAAAATCGACCAGTACAAGGCCGATGGCAGAAAAATTCCCGCCAACTGGATCAGAAATCCCTATTATTTGAAGTATTATCAGTCGAAAGGCATGCTTGCCGAACCGGAAAGGAAACCATAAATCATGCTGAATTGGAAGAAAAACGACGTCAAACAGGCAACAGTGGGGATTCTGTTTCTCCTGCCGAACATTCTCGGGTTTCTTGTTTTCACGGCGATCCCGCTGGTGATTTCGCTGTTCATGGCCTTCACCGACTGGAATCTGGAAATGCACAATATGTTTCAGGATGCGACGGTGAAATCGGTCGGCTTCGGAAACTTTGTAAAACTCTTCACGGACCCGGACTTCTTCACCTATCTGGGCAATACGCTGTTCCTGATGATCGGAATTCCGTTCGGAGTGGCCGGCAGTCTTGCGGCGGCGATGCTGCTGAACCACGACTTCAAGGCGGGCTCCAAAAAGTTGTATGGAATTATCATTCTGACCATTGTGATGACGGTCTGCTGCATGATGCTGGTGCTGGTCGGCATGGCGGCGACGGCCATGACGCTTCTGGTCTGCGGAATCGCGGGCGCGGTGATCGTGGGCGGTTCGGTGGGCGGACAGACCGTCTACCGCACGCTGTTCTACTTTCCGAGTTTCACATCCGGTGTGGCGACCTACATTCTCTGGAAAAAGCTGTACAGTCCCGAAAACGGCCCGATCAACAACATCCTTCAGCCGATGCTTGACTGGTTCACACCGATTGCCGCCCGTCTTTCCCCGAAAGGGGCGACGGGAATCGCAGGGGTTCTGCTGGTTCTGATGGGACTGGGCTATGCGGTCGCCATGTTCCGCCGCTGCCGCCGATGGTACTTCGGCGAATGCGGAACGACCAGTGTCATCATCGGAGCGGTTCTGCTGATGATTCCGCTTCTCTGCGCTCAGCTCTGGAGCGGTCTGGGCTGGGGCGGAGCGTTCGGATTCTTTTTCGCCGCGGCCGGAGTCATTGCGCTTGCAGCGCTCTTCTTCTTCGGTCGAGATTACAAATGTGTGACCGATTACGGAATGGCCGATGCCATCATTATCGACGGCATCATCATGATCGGACTTTTCATTCTGCTGGGTATGACCAACGTGGTGCTGTCCATGCCGGCGCAGGCGACTTCGGCGGATGGATTCGTTGCGCCGAAATGGCTCGCGGATTACTACTGGGCCAAGCCGTCGCTTATGATTATGGGCTTCTGGGGCGCGATCGGGTCCAACAACATGCTTCTCTATCTGGCGGGCCTCTCCGGGGTTTCGCAGGAACTCTACGAGGCCGCGGACATCGACGGAGCCACTCCGATTCAGCGTTTCTGGAACGTGACCTGGCCGCAGCTTTCCAATGTGACGTTCTTCATTCTGGTGATGTCGATCATGGGCGGTCTCCAGGGCGGATTCGAAATGGCGAGAGTCATGACCAACGGCGGACCCGCCGGATCCACCACGACCCTGGCATACTACATCTACACCGAAGGATTCGGCACGGGACGTCTCGGATATGCTTCGGCGGTTGCCTGGACCCTCTTCGCCATGGTGCTCTGCGTCACCATCTTCAACTGGAAATTCGGCAACAAGTACACCAACGACTGAGAAAGAAAGGATTCCAAAATGGCAAAAGAACTTACCATGTTCAATCGAGGAGTGAAACTTGTCGTTCTCCATGTCGTTCTCGCGCTGGTGGCGACCTCTCTTGTGCTGCCCTTCACCTGGATGATTCTCGCCAGCTTGAAGCGGCTCGATGAAATCGGACTCGACTCCTGGCTCCCGCAGGCCTTCCAGTGGAGCAACTACCGGGAGGTCTTTACGATGAAAGGCATCATGTTCGGCAGATGGTACTGGAACAGTATCTTCGTGGCGTTCTGGGTGACCTTTCTTCAGGTCTTCACCAGCAGTCTGGCCGCCTTCAGCTTCGCCCGTCTGAAATGGAAGGGCCGCGACACGGTCTTCCTCATGTATCTGGCGACCATGATGCTCCCCGGACTGGTCATGATGATCCCGAACTATCAGAATATGATCTACCTCGGACTGGTCGACACCTACGCCGGACTGATTCTTCCCGCGGCCTTCTCCGCATTCGGAACCTTTCTGATGCGTCAGTTCATGATGAACATTCCCCACTCCCTCGACGAGGCCGCGGAAATCGACGGCGCCAGCAAATGGCAGCTCTACTGGACCGTGATCCTTCCGCTTTCGCGTCCCGCGCTGGTCACACTGACCATCTTCACCTTCATCGGCAACTACAACAGCATGTTCTGGCCGCTGGTCATGATGAAAACGCCGGAACGCTACACGCTGCCGATCGGTATGATGGCATTCGATTCCTCGCAGGGACAGCAGACCAATCTGCTGATGGCGGCAGTCGCCATGAGCGTCATCCCGATGATTATTCTGTTCATCTTCATGCAGAAACAGCTGGTCAAGGGCATCATGCTCGGCGGCGTCAAAGGCTGAACGGAACGCCGTTCGTCTTCAAAAACAAGGCAGACAGGCATGAAAATGTCTGTCTGCCTTTTTGCTGATTGTCCAAAGGGACCTCCCATTCCATCTCCGAGTCCGGTTCCCCGGCCGGACTCGGCATAAAACGGGGCGGTTGCTGCACCTGTATTTCCCGGGACCGGAGCGCGGGGAAAATGGCCGGTCCAGTCAGAGATCCTTTTCCAGAATCTCTTTCAGATAGCGTCCGGTATGGGAGGCTTTGACTTTGACGATCTCCTCCGGAGTTCCTTTTGCGATGATCCGTCCGCCGGCTTCGCCGCCTTCGGGACCGATGTCGATGATGTAATCGGCCATTTTGATGACGTCCAGATTGTGTTCAATGACGAGAATCGTGCTGCCTTTGTCGCGCAGACGGATCAGGACGTCCAGAAGCTGCCGGATGTCTTCCAGATGGAGTCCCGTGGTGGGCTCGTCGAGAATGTAAACGGTATGGCCGCGGGGAGCCTTGGCCAGTTCCGTGGCCAGCTTCACGCGCTGGGCCTCGCCGCCGGAGAGTGTGGTTGCCGGCTGCCCAAGCGTAATATAGCCGAGTCCGACCTCCTGAAGCGTTTTGAGCTTGCGATAGAGCGCGGGAATCGCGGAGAAGAAATCGACGGCTTCATCCACGGTCATTTCCAGCACATCGGCAATGCTGCGTTTCTTGTACTGGACACTCAGCGTCTCCTTATTGAAACGCTGTCCGTGACAGGCGGAACAAGTGACATACACATCCGGGAGGAACTGCATTTCAATCTTTTTGATGCCGTCCCCCTGACACTCTTCGCAGCGGCCGCCTTTGACGTTGAAGCTGAAACGGCCCGGTCCGAATCCGCGGACTTTGGAGTCCGGCAGGGAGGCGAAGAGATTGCGGATCGTTCCAAAAGCCTCCGTATAGGTCGCCGGATTCGAGCGCGGCGTCCGGCCGATGGGACTCTGATCGATCACGATTGCCTTGTCGATGTATTCCAGTCCCTTGACCGCCTTGTAGGGCCCCGGCACACCGGCGTCCGCCATTTTGAAGTGCTGCTCCAGCACGGCGCGCAGGACTCCGTTGACCAGACTGCTCTTCCCGGATCCGGAAACTCCGGTAACACAAAGGAATGTCCCGAGCGGAAAATCCACATTGATATTTTTCAGATTGTGGTGCGTGACTCCCTCAAGACGGAGCACTTTGCCGATTCCTTTTTTCCGTTCCGCCGGGATCTGAATTTTCCGTTCACCGGAAAGATACATGCCCGTGAGGGAGGCCTTGTTCTCCGCCACCTCCTTCGGGGTTCCGGCGGCGACCAGTTCTCCTCCGTGGACTCCGGCGCGCGGGCCCAGATCAAGCACGTAGTCCGCGGACCGGATGGTGTCCATGTCGTGCTCCACGACGATCACGGTGTTGCCGAGATTCCGCAGCTGTTTCAGCGTGGCAAGCAGCTTGTCGTTGTCCCGCTGATGCAGTCCGATGCTGGGCTCATCAAGAATGTAGAGCACACCGACCAGTCCGCATCCGAGCTGAGTGGCCAGACGGATGCGCTGTGCCTCTCCTCCGGAAAGCGTGCCGCTCTCCCGGTTCAGCGTCAGATAGGGCAGCCCCACATCCACCAGAAAGGTCAGACGCGACTGAATCTCCTTGACAATGTCACGGGCAATCGCAGCGCGCTCCGCATCCAGCTTCAAATTCCGGATGAACTCCAGAGCCTTTTCCACGGAGAGGGCATTGAACTGATTGATTCCGAGTCCCCCGACCGTTACCGCAAGACTCTCCGGCTTCAGACGCGCTCCATGGCAGACCGGACATTCCTGCGGAACCATATACTCCTTCAGCCGTTCACGAACCGCATCGCTCTCGGATTCCGCCTGCCGGCGCTGCATGTTCGCCAGAATCCCCTCAAAGGGCTTGACCATGTTGTAGCGCTTGCCGCGGAGATAGTAGCTGAAATCAATCGGCTCGTCGCCGCTTCCGTAAAGAAGAAGTTTGCGGACGTGCGCGGGAAGCTTGCCGAATGGAATGGTCAGCATGTCCGGCATGTTCACATGCGCGGCAATGCACTTCAGAAGATGATTGTAGAAAATGAGAAGATGACGCGGACCGCGCCGCCATCCGGGAATCGCCCCCTTGCGGATGGAGAGGGTGTCGTGAATCGCAAGACTCGGATCCACCACCAGCATCGTGCCCAGACCATTGCAGTGCGGACAGGCCCCGTATGGACTGTTGAACGAAAAATTGCGCGGCTCCAGCTTTCCGAAACTGATTCCGCATTCCACACAGGCCAGCTTTTCACTGATGCGCTCCTCGGTCCAGACTCGCCGTCCATCTCCGGAAAGGGTCTCCAGCATGACAATCAGCTCCCCGCCTCCGCACGCAAGCGCAGTCTCCACCGAATCATTCAGACGTGACCGCTCCAGCGATCCCGTAACCAGACGGTCCACCACCGCGTCAATCTCATGCCGAAGCGTCTTGGCCAGCGGCTTCATGTCATCGGTAAGCTCCTGCAGAACTCCGTCAATCCGGGCGCGAACAAAACCATCACGCCGAATCTTGTCCAGAATATCCCTGTGCTCCCCCTTCCGTCCCGTCACATACGGCGCCAGAATCATCATCCGCTGCCCCCCCGGCAATGCCAGAAGTTTCTCACAAATCGCCTGAGCCGACTGCGCGGAAAGCTCCCGACCACATTTCGGACAATGCGGAATCCCTGTGTGCGCATACAGAAGACGAAGATAATCATATATCTCCGTCACCGTCGCAACCGTCGAACGCGGATTCGATCCCGCAGACCGCTGCTCAATCGCAATCGCCGGTGACAACCCCTCGATATGCTCCACTTTCGGCTTCTGCATCCGATCTAAAAACTGACGCGCATACGCAGATAAACTTTCCACATATCGCCTCTGCCCCTCCGCATACAGAGTGTCAAACGCCAGTGAGGATTTCCCAGATCCGCTCAACCCCGTAATCACCGTCAGCGCATTACGCGGTATCTTGACATCTATATTCTTCAGATTGTGCTCAGATGCACCTCGTATTATAATATCACTATTCATTCCCTTCGTCTCCTGAATCAATCCCTGTAATTTACACCGGAAAACAAAAAAAGGCAATGCTCCTTTCCCATCATCCAGTTGGCGGCTGCTTGTTTCTGATTCCTGCTTCGGGGGTTTTCTAGTTGGGGGCGAGTAGCCACCAACCCACCCCGAATCGGGAATAGAGATGAAAGATAGAAATCGGAGAAGGAGAAACAAAGATGTTTAACCGGGGGAAGGATGGAGAAGAAATATTAAATTTCAGTTACGGATTGAAAAAGTTTCCTTTTTATAGTAAATTTTTGAAGGATCAAGAGTTTTGGAGAGAGGAAAGAGGGGAACAAATTGATAAATGACGAAAAAAGGAAAGTGTTTGGAGAGTATCTGAAAGGGATCTTTCAGCGGAATCGGTTTCGGCAGACGGTGGTTGCATCGCATTTGAATATTTCCCGTCAGCGGCTGGGATTAGTATGTGCCGGGAAGACGCCGCTTCCGGACAGGCTGTTCAACAGGGTTTACGATCTTCTTCGGGAAAGCGGAGTGAAGGAGAAGGATCTGAAGGAGCTGTCGCGTTTATTTGTGGAGTCGAAGGTATCGATTCCGGGTTCGCTTCTGGGTCTGCCGGACGAATTGTTCAAGACGGCGACGGAGCTTCGGGACTACATGGATCTGGAGAAAGCGCTGGCAAAATCACTGGACATTGTATCGCACGAGCGGGATTTTGACCGGATTATGAAAGAGCTTGTGGAGCTTGTCGGGGTGCGGACAGGGAGTCACTTCTGCGCGGTTTATCAGTATGAGAACAACTATTCCTGTGCGAGGATGATTTATGAGTGGCATGGTGCGGACACTTTTTTTGATCCGGAGCCGGTCCGGGAGATTCCGTCTTCACCGCAATCGGAATGGCTGGAGCAGTTCCGGAAGAAGCGGGTAATCAACTTATCCAATTCCGGTCGAGAGTGTGGTCGGCTGCGGCATCCGGTTCTGGTTCCGGAGATCAAGTCGCTGTTATGTGCGGGGATCTGGTTCAACGGGCAGGTCAGCGGAGTGATGATGTCTGCGAAAGTGAAGCAGATGCGGAAGTATCCGCAGATTGAGGAGCGGCTGATCCGGAAGGTGTGCTCAATCATACAGCTGGTGATGGAGCGGCGGCATTTTGATTCGGATCCGCTTCTGGCAGGAAAGATGAGTTTACCGGCGGCGGTAGTTGCGCCGCCGCTGATGCTGTTCAGTCCGTCGCGGGAGCTGTGCTCGCTGTCGAAATCGTGCTGTGAGCTTCTGGGGATGTCGGAAGAGGAGGCGATCGGGTCCCGGATCTGGGATCGGATCTGTGCGGAAAATCCGGATGCGGTTTCGCCGCTGGACATTTGTCTGCGGGAAAAATATCCGGCGAATGCGCCGATGGTGTATCGGAATCATCGATACATGATGTCGGCGCTTCCGCTGTTTGACCGTTTCGGGAACATTCAATCGGTTACGATTGCCTGGCTGGAGTTTCCGGAACGGCAGGAATCCGCGAAAGGACATGCGTCCGGAACGATCTGAGAGGTGGAACGGAATCGGTTCCACTTTTTGCCGTCCGCGCCTCCGGGAAAAGGTTTTTTTCTGAAAAAAAATTAAAAAAAATGCGGAAAAACCATATTTTGCATCAAGAATCATTTGCATGTTAATAAGCAGCTGTTATCTTACCTAGGAAACGGTTTTAGTGGTTTCAAACAAGAACCAACAACGAAAGGATCAAGTAGAAAATGGCTGCGAGAAACACGAAGAAAGCGCCGGTGGCAGCTGCGCAAAGCTGCTGTGCACATCCGAAAGTTGGAATTCGTCCCTGCATTGACGGGAGAAGAAAAGGAATTCGGGAATCCCTTGAGGATCAGACCATGCAGATGGCCCGTTCCGCCGCGGAACTGATCTCCAACACACTGCGTTACACGGACGGCTGTCCGGTGGAATGTGTCATTGCCGACACCACGATCGGCGGAGTTGCCGAAGCATCCGCGTGCGCGGAAAAATTCAAACGGGAAAATGTCGGAGTCTCGCTGACCGTGACGCCCTGCTGGTGCTACGGTTCGGAAACGATGGATATGGATCCGCATACACCGAAGGCGGTCTGGGGCTTCAACGGAACGGAGCGTCCGGGAGCGGTGTATCTTGCCGCTGTGCTTGCGGCTCACTCTCAGAAAGGACTCCCCGCGTTCGGAATCTACGGACATGATGTTCAGGACAAGGACACCAAGGAAATTCCGGAGGACGTGAAGGAAAAGATCATCCGCTTTGTCCGCGCAGGTCTTGCGGTTGCGCAGATGCGTGGAAAGAGCTATCTCTCGATCGGAAGTGTCGCGATGGGAATCGCGGGCTCAATCGTGAATCCCGACTTCTTCGAAGAATATCTCGGCATGCGCTGCGAATCCGTGGACGAGACCGAAATCCTCCGCCGCATGGACGAAGGCATTTATGATCCGGAAGAGTTTGAACGGGCTCATGCCTGGGTCAAGAAAAATCTCGCGAAAAATCAGGGACCCGATGTCTACAACGGAAAAAAAGGCAAGACGGCCGCTCAGCAGAAGGAAATCTGGGAATTCGTCACCAAGATGACGATGATCGGACGCGACCTGATGATCGGCAATCCCAGACTTGCAGAACTTGGGTTTGTGGAAGAATCCTGCGGACACAATGCCATTGCCGGCGGCTTCCAGGGACAGCGTCAGTGGACCGACTGGAAACCGAACGGCGACGTGATGGAAACCCTTCTGAACAGCTCCTTTGACTGGAACGGCATCCGCAAGCCGCTGGTGCTGGCAACGGAAAACGACGCATGCAACGGTGTTGCCATGCTGTTCGGACACCTGCTGACGAATTCGGCCTCCGGCTTCTCCGACGTCCGCACCTACTGGAGTCCCGATGCGCTGAAGAAGATTGCCGGCAAAAAACTGCCGGGCATTCCGGGTCTGATTCACCTCATCAACTCCGGAGCGACCACTCTGGACGCCACCGGTCAGCAGACCATCAAAGGAAAACCCGCGATGAAACCCTTCTGGGAAATCACCGAAAAAGAGGTCCAGGCCTGCCTTAACGCCACGCGCTGGGTTCCTGCGAATCTCGGGTATTTCCGCGGAGGCGGATTCTCCAGCAACTTCCTGACCAAAGGCGGAATGCCGATCACTCTTTCGCGCCTGAATCTGGTCAAGGGACTTGGTCCTGTGCTCCAGATTGCGGAAGGCTTCACGGCGGAACTGCCGAAAGAGGTCCATGCCAAGATTGACAACCGCACCGATCCGGGCTGGCCGACCACCTGGTTCATTCCGAATCTCACGGGAAAAGGCGCGTTTACGGATGTTTACAGCGTCATGGCGAACTGGGGTGCCAACCACGGTGCGTTCTCCTACGGTCACATTGGAGCGGATCTCATCACGCTGGCGTCGATGCTCCGAATTCCGGTCAGCATGCACAATGTGGATGATGCCAAGGTGTTCCGTCCGTCCACCTGGAATTCCTTTGGAACGGTTGACAAGGAAGGCGCGGATTACAGAGCATGCTCCGCTCTCGGAGCCCTCTATCGCTGAATTCCCTGTTGAAAATGAGCGATTTGGCGGCGCACGTTTTTTAGTGCGCCGCTTTTTTTCAGAATGGTGCGAGGGGCGAAAACCGCTTTGAAAAGCGGTTCTTCTCCCCTCGCGCTCCCTTCTTTCCCTAAACGTTTGACGCCTTTTGCGTTTCACGCAAAGGCTCCCGCTTCGCAGGGATTCTTCAGACGATGTTTTCCGGAAAAAATGCTTCACTCTGTTATTGAATGTCTCCATGGAAGCATTGGTTCCATTCCTGAAACGCCGGAATCCTAGAATTTCATCCCGATATCGCAAGATAATCTTTGCCATTTTGCACAGTTGATCAAATTGGATTTTTCTAATTTGAAAATACGCGGAAGGATCAATTTTCTTCTCCGTCTTCGGTTTTCATCTCAGGTGGAATGAAGAGGAGAAACAACTCCTGTTTTCTTGGAAAAACATGGATTTGCGTTTGAAATTTTGAAAAAATGTGTCATCTTTTGCATATTGTTCTTTTGTATAAAAAGATACAATGGCAAGAGGCTATTTTGGATGATCGCTCTTTTTTGAGATGGGAATTTGCACTTGTCTGGGGGACTCTATTATACTTTATCAGGGGGGAAAATAGCAACTGGCGTTCCGAATAAAAAACGCTGGACGACTCATATCCCCCGAGTAGAAATATGGTCTGACAATGGAGCTTCCACGGAAAAAGGCAAAACAATAAATAAGAAAATAGCGAGGACGTCAGGTGTCCGACAAGATGTGTCAACGGGCAGACATTCCCTCCTTTGGAGATAATATAATATGACAGAAAATACAGCCAATATCGGTTTTGAGAAAGCAATCTGGGATGCCGCCTGTATTCTGCGCGGCAATATGGATGCCGCCGAATATAAACAGGTTGTTCTGGGACTGATCTTTTTGAAGTATATTTCTGATAAATTTGAAGCCCGCTATCAGGAACTTGTCAAAGAGGGCGAAGGATTCGAAGAGGATCGGGACGAATATACTTCCTGCAATGTTTTCTTTGTTCCGGAAAACGCCCGCTGGAAAAGAATCGCCGAGGCGGCCCATACGCCGGAAATCGGCAGAATCATTGATGACGCGATGATCCTGATCGAAAAGGAAAATCCGAGATTGAAAGGAATTCTGCCGAAAAACTTTGCACGGCCGGAACTGGATAAACGTCGGCTGGGCGATGTTGTGGACCTTTTTACCAATATCAGAATGAAAGAACATGGCGATACCCGTGACATTCTGGGGCGGACCTATGAATATTGTCTTGCCAAGTTTGCCGAGCAGGAGGGCAAAAAGGGGGGCGAATTCTTCACGCCGGCCTGTGTGGTGAAAACGCTGGTCGAATTTCTGAAGCCATTCAAAGGCCGTGTCTATGATCCGGCCTGCGGTTCTGGCGGAATGTTTGTCCAGTCGGCAAAATTCATTGAGAATCACCACGGCAATATCAACAACATTTCCGTTTACGGGCAGGATTCCAATCCGACGACGTGGAAAATGGCGCAGATGAATCTCGCCATCCGGGGGATTGAGGCGGATCTGGGGTCTTACAACGCCGACACCTTCTTCAACGACTGCCATCCGACACTGAAAGCCGATTACATCATGGCGAATCCTCCGTTCAACCTTTCGGACTGGGGGGCGGATCGGCTGAAAGATGACGTACGCTGGAAATATGGCGTCCCTCCGTCGGGGAATGCGAACTTTGCATGGCTCCAGCACATGATCCACCATCTGGCCCCCAACGGAAAGATCGGCATGGTGCTGGCGAATGGTTCGCTTTCCTCTCAGTCAGGCGGAGAGGGAGAAATCCGCAAAAACATCATCAACGACGATCTGGTTTCCTGTATTGTGGCGATGCCGACACAGCTTTTCTATACGACGCAGATTCCGGTCTCCCTCTGGTTCCTGAGCCGCAATAAGAAGCGGAAGGGAAAGACCTGTTTTATTGATGCCCGCAAGATGGGGACCATGGTCTCCCGCAAACTGCGCATGCTGACCGATACCGATATCGCAAAACTGGCGGAAACTTTCGACGCTTACGAAAACGGGACATTGGAAGATGTCAAGGGATTTTGTGCGGTCGTCACCACAGCTCAAATAGCGGAACAGGACTATATCCTCACGCCGGGGCGATACGTCGGCATTGAAGAACAGGAAGATGACGGGGAACCCTTTGACGAAAAGATGAAGCGGCTGACAGGCGAACTGTCAGCTTTGTTTGAAAAATCTCATGAGCTGGAAATTGTGATTAAAAAGAATCTGAAAGCCATCGGGTTCGAAGTGAAATGATGAATGAAATATTTGTCAAACTAGGAGAAATAAAAATGAATGAATGGATTTCAATTCTTGCTGTCCTCACATCGCCATTGATTGCAGTATGCGTCACTATATGGGTGGAAAAACGCGGACAAAAACGTAAGGATAAAATGGACTTATTTAAAGTTATGATGACACAACGGGGAACAACTACAACAGAACTTTGGGTTAATGCTCTTAATTCAATGCCTATTGTCTTTTCTGAAGATAAAGAAGTCCTGAGTGCTTTGAATGTATTTTTGGACACAACAAAGGTCAACAAACCAGAGGACATGGATATAGAAAATTATGAAAATAAAAAAATTAAACTTTTAGAGGTTATGGCAAACTCTTTGGGGTATTCAAATATAAATTGGGAGCAAATAAAGTCGCCATATCAACCTTCTTGGATAAATAACGAGCGCATTTTCAACTCAAAAATGAAAGAATGTCAATTAAAATTTGCAGAAATGATTTTATCACAAACTAAAAATCCTGAGGGACAGAATCGTAAACAAAAAGAAAGTTCTTCTGAAGGCAAATAAATCATGAATTATCAATGGATCAAAACATCTATTGGAGAAATAGCAGACATAAAACATGGCTGGGCTTTTCCTGGAAGTGGAATTTCTGAAGAAGTTTCTGACAATGTTCTTGTAACGCCTGGAAGTTTTAAAATTGGCGGAGGATTTAAGAAAGACAATAAAAAATTCTTTAACGGAGATTACCCTCATGAATATTTGCTGCATCCTGACGATTTAATTGTCACAATGACGGATCTTAGCAAAAATACGGATACATTAGGCTTTTCTGCGCTCGTACCTGATGATGGGAAAAAATATTTACATAATCAGCGGATTGGATTAGTCCAACTAAAAAGTAATGTAATTGATAAAAAGTATCTTTATTGGCTATTAAGAACCTATCATTATCAAAGATTCATTGCAGGATCTGCCAGCGGCACAACTGTAAAACACACATCTCCAACATTAATAAAAAAATATTGTTTTCTTATGCCTCCTTTAGAAAAACAGAAAAAAATAGTTGGAGTTCTGTCATCGTTAGATAATAAAATCGAACTGAACGCTCAGATAAACCATAATTTGGAAGAACAACTTTATGCTCTTTATGCCAGCAATTATGATAATCTTTCTGGCAAAAAAGTTCCCTTAAAAGAATGTTGTTCTTTTCAAGAGGGGTATGTAAATCCAACACAAACGAAACCTGAATATTT
>CASEYW010000193.1 GCA_949292215.1 uncultured bacterium | reverse complement strand
TGCATAGCCGAGTCGACTGGTCATGGCGTCCATGTTGAGGTAGATGCCGTTTCTGCCGCATTCGGCGACCAGAAAATCGAACCGGTCGAGATAATCCGCATTGAAATCCAGATCCTTTTCCGCTTTTGTCAGAAGAATTTCGTCCAGGAAATGGATGCGGATCATATTGTATCCTGCGAGCCGGAGCTGCCGGACATACTCCCGGATTTTCTCCTTGGAATCGAACTGGGGCTTGTTTGCCCAGAATCCGCGCCAGGAAGCCGCCGCCTCCGCTGTGGCGAGAAAGCGGATCGGACGCTCCGGATGCTGTTCGAAAGCAAAGTGGCCATCCTTGTTGATGATGACACGACCATAGGTTCCGGCGGGTTTCCCGTCGTTCAGGAACGAGAGGTCGAGGGCGGAACCTGCAACGATTCCGCCTTTCGAGGGCAGGGGCAGGACTTTCCATTTCTGATCGGCACGCATGGTGACTGCTGCAGTTTGCGGAAACGGATAGTCCCGTTCGGAGAGGGTTGCACCGAGGATGATCCAGTTGGCTGTGGACGCCGCTTCCTTGCTGATCTGCAATTTCCGGATCGCTCCCAGATCGTTCAGCTTGAATTTGGAAAGATAGACACCAACCTGATTTCCTCCTCCATTCTGCCAGATGGCAACGGGAAACGCATTCGGTTTTTTGGAGGGCATCCACCAGTTCGCCACATCGCGTCCATTGACGATTTTCAAGGTCTGCGAATCTTTCGCACCTGTGATGGTGATCGTCCCGACCGGGGGATAGGAATCGGGGAAAGTGAGAGTATGCAGAAGATAGAGATTGTTTGCTTTGCCGTCGTTTTTTGCCAGATTGATTTCAACGGAGGTCAGACCGTTCGGAAAGCGCTTGCTGGCAAAGGTCAGGACGCTTTTCCCCTGATTTTTTGCCGGATCGGTCAGATGAAACGGGACATTGCCGAACGTCGTCTGTTTCCAGCGGAATTTTGATGCGTCGTTTTCGGGCCCCTGATCGGACCAGCCGCCTTTGCCGTCACCGGCGATGGGATCGGCGTATCCCATATTGGCGACTTTTCCGAGATCCAGTACCGTATCGCCCGCTTCAAGTTTCAGATTTCGGTACCGGATGACTCCTGTTCCTCCCTGGAGCCCGAGGAACAGGTTGGCGGAGACAATATCCTGTGGGATGTCGAACGATTTTGAGAGCGTCTTCCAGCCGAAACTTCCCGGTTCCATATAGATTCCGAAATAGTCATACTTTCCGCTGGCGAGTTTCACACTCAGCATGAGCTTGCCGCCCTGCCATTTCTGGTAGACCTTGATATCTCGTTTGACATCCGCCGAAAGCGAGACCCGCTTTCCTGCAATCCGGGTGGTCTCCAGGTTCCGGATGATTCCGTAAACATGGTTTTCCATCGGCTTTTCCAGCCGAATTTCAAGAGCATTTTTCCCGTCCTGCTCCGTAAGGATGCGTGCCGTTTTCTCTGCTCCCCTGTTCCAGCCGTTCAGATTGTCTGCATGATTCAGCGGCAGGTTCAGAACGGTTCCGGCAAGGAGGGATGTGGCGAATCCTCCTGCCAAAAGCAGTGTTAAACAATGTCGTTTCATTCGAACTTCCCTGTTTAAGATTATTAACATTAGTAGGCATTTGCTGTAATTATACAACATTTTCTTTTTTTTGTCAATCCCTCCGAACAGGAAAAAGAAAAAATATTTTTTGATAGAGAATTTTTTTTGTATCTGAGACTTGCTATTTTTTAAAAAACATCTATAGTTAATTTTGAAATGTTAATAAATGAATACAAATGGTGATGAAGGAAGGAAAATGCCTGCATTCAGAAGTTCCGAAGCGGAATATATGAAGATTCGGCGGTATGTGCTGAACATGGTGACGAAGGCCGGGAATGAATCTGTTCAGCTGCCGACGGCGCTGGAGCTGTCGAAACAGTTCGGGGTCTGCCGGCAGACAGTCGGGAAGGCTCTGAAGCAGCTTGCCGAGGATCGTTTTGTGATCGGGAAGCCAGGTCTGGGCACTTTTACGAATCCGAAGATGCAATTCCGGTTCAGTTCTCCGAAGAAAGCGCAGACGATCGGAATCATCATCAGCGACGGGATGGTTATTGAGATGGACGAGTACCTGGCGAAACTGGTGGCTGCCTGTCTTGTGGAAGCTGCGAGCTGTCCGGCGTATGTGCGGACGATCAACCTGACGTCGGCTCAACCGGAGCTTGTCCTGAAGGAGCTGCGCAACGAGTTTCTGGATGGTTTGATCTGGCACAATCCGCCGGTGCGCTTTCTGCCGATGCTGGAGAAGCTCCGGCAGAGTGGAACCGCAGTGGTTGTGATCGACAGCCTGCGGGAAGAAGCGGTCTGCAGCGTGGATTTCGATCTGTGGAGGATTGGGTATGAAACGGGGAAGATCCTCAGCAGCGCGGGAAAGCAGGAGATCGTTTTTTTGCGGGACGATCCGCCATGGTCGCGGTCCGCAGAAGGGCTGCGGACCGCGTATCAGGAGGCAGGCCTCTCCCTGAATGAAAAACTGTTGCTCTCCGGTGATTCGGTTCTGGAAAAGCTGAAGATGATTTTTGAACTGGGAGTTTCCATTGATGTTCTGTTCAATTCTCTGTACCCCTATGGGACCTTGCAGGAGATTGCGGTTTTGACCGATTGCGATCTGAATAATTTTTTCCATATCTGCTGGGAGAGTGTGGCAAAGGATTTTCCTGTGTTCCGCGGAATTGTCTTTTCGTTTGATTTTTCCACTCTGGCGAAGAAGGCAGTGTCTCTCCTCTGCTGTCAGATGGAAGATGCGGATTTTGCTCCTGTGCATGAACTGGTTCCGGTGTCGCTGATTTCCCGTCAGGATGAATGAGGGAGGGGGAGAGTCTTTCCGGTAAGCGGCGTTTCCTTGTGATTTTCTGTTTTCCGGCTGATTGATATTGTCGTGGCGGAGTGTATATTACTGTCATCGCAAAACAACCGGTTTTTACAAGGAGCTTTATTTCATGGCATACGACAAAATCAAATTTCCCGCAGGGGAGAAAATCACAGCCGATTCCAATGGCAGACTCCAGGTTCCTGATCATCCGTTGATCGCCTATATTGAAGGCGACGGCATCGGGTCCGACATTACAAAGGCGTCCATGTACATCTGGAACTCCGCGATTGAGAAGGCGTATCACGGCAAGCGTTCCATCGGCTGGACAGAGGTTTTTGCCGGGGAAAAAGCCACAAAAATCTATGGCGAGGGCGTCTGGCTTCCCGAGGAGACCATGGAGGCAATCAAAGAGTGCAGAATTGCGATCAAAGGACCTCTGACCACGCCGGTCGGGAAAGGCATCCGCTCTCTGAATGTGGCGCTGCGGCAGAGCCTGGATCTGTATGTCTGCCTGCGCCCGGTGCGTCATTTTGCCGGTGTGCCGTCTCCTGTGAAGGCTCCGGAAAAGACCGATATGATCGTCTTCCGCGAAAATACCGAGGACATTTACGCCGGAATCGAATGGGCTTCCGGAACTCCCGAAGCGCGGAAGGTCATCGAATTTCTTCAGAAAGAGATGGGCGTGAGCAAGATCCGTTTCCCGGAAACCTCCGGCATCGGAATCAAGCCCGTTTCCCGGGAGGGAAGCGAGCGCCTGATCCGTGCGGCGATCAACTATGCCATTGACAACAACCGGCGGAGTGTTACGCTGGTCCATAAGGGCAACATCATGAAGTTTACCGAGGGGGCATTCAAGGACTGGGGATACGAACTGGCAAAACGTGAGTTTGCCGACAAGGTCGTCACCGGTCCTGAATGCGACTGGAATCCGCCCGCCGGGAAGATTCTCATCAAAGACTGCATCTGCGATGCGTTCCTTCAGCAGATTCTGACCCGTCCGGAAGAGTATGATGTCATTGCGACGATGAACTTGAACGGGGATTATGTTTCCGATGCGCTTGCCGCATGTGTCGGCGGAATCGGCATTGCACCGGGCGCGAATATCAACTATACAACCGGAATGGCTGTCTTCGAGGCAACCCACGGAACCGCACCGAAGTATGCGAACATGGATAAAGTGAATCCGTCCTCTCTGACGCTTTCCGGAGAGATGCTGCTGCGGCACATTGGCTGGACCGAAGCGGCAGATCTTGTTGTGAAGGGCATCGAGGGTGCAATTTCACGGAAGCTCGTTACCTATGATTTCGCCCGCCTGATGGAGGGTGCGACGGAGCTGAGCTGTTCCGGATTCGCCAAAGCAGTGGTGGAGGCCATGTGAGCAGTTCCGGGAAAAACGGTTTCAAGGAAGCCGTCACCGTGCGGCTTCTGGAAAAGAACCCCTCTTTCGATTACTCCTCCGACGTTGCGGAACTCTACCGGAACGCCGGATGGATTTCTCCGGAAGATGATACCGGATTCATTGCGCCGATGCTTCGGAATTCTTTCTGTGTTGTCGGCGCGTTTTACAAAGGACGTCTCGTCGGTATGATGCGAGCTCTGTCGGATGGCGTAAGCGATGCGTATCTGCTGGATATGGTGGTGCTGGAGCCTTATCGGGGCAACGGCATTGCTCTGCGCATTCTGGACTGTATTGTATCCCATCTGAAGAGTCTGGGGATCGACTGGATTGTCTGCATTTCGGTTCCCGGTGTGGAGAAACTCTATCTGAAGCGCGGGGAAAAAATGGATGCGCACATCCCGATCCGTTTCAAAAAAGGAGGACTTTGAAGTGACGGAATCCTTCGATTACAATCGTTTCCGGAATGTGACCATTGCGGACCGCGATATTCTGGAGCCGCTGCTGCTGGCATCCGAACCGATGACCTGCGAGTCCAATTTTCTGAACATCTACGTCTGGCAGCATATTTATTCGACGAAATATCAGGTATTCCGGGGGCGTCCTTATGTTTATCTGGAAGACGAGGACGAACTGCTGTTTCCCGCCGGAGCGGACGGCGATTATGAATTGCCCGGGATTCTTGCGGAAGTCTCCTCCGCGATGAGAGCGCATGGAAAGAACGGCAATTTCTATCAGGTCAAGGCGGACTACCTGGAGAAGTTCCCGGAGTATTCCCGTTATTTCAACGCCGTCCAGATTCATGAGGATTACGGGGAATATCTCTATCGCACGGAGGATCTGGTGGAGCTCCACGGTTCCAAACTGCACAAGAAAAAGAATCTGATTTCCCAGTTCCACCGTCTGTATCCCGATTTCCAAGTGCTGCCGTTTGCGAAGGAGCGTCTTGACGACTGCCGGTCGCTCTGCGAGGCATGGAGAAAGCGGAAAAGCGGTTCCGGATACGAAGAGGAGATCGACGAGGAACATGAAGCGATAGACCGTGCATTTGCGCAGTTTGACCACTTGAGCATGGAAGGGTGCTGTCTTTATGTCGGCGGCAGACTGACCGCTTTTTCCGTATGCAGCCGGATCAATTCCGGCATGTACACCGTTCATTTTGAGAAGAATGATCCGGATTGCAAAGGCTCCGGGCAGGTGATCAATCAGGAAACGGCTCGGATGCTTCTCGGCAAGGCTGAGTTCATCAATCGCGAGCAGGATCTCGGAGTGGAGGGACTGCGTCACGCGAAGGCGTCGTATGCTCCGGTCGAATTGCTCCGCAACTGGAATCTGATTCCGAAGGCGGGTGTGTGATGAATATTGCAATGGCGATCTTCAAATATTTTCCGTTTGGAGGAATTCAGAATGATTTCATGCGGATTGCGGAGGTCGCCGCCCGGCGCGGACATCGGATTACCGTCTATGCCTACGACTGGAAAGGCCCTGTGCCTGATTTCCTGGAATTGAAACTGCTTCGGGTTCGTTCCTTTACGAATCACAGGAAGGCGGAAGAGTTTTTCTCGCTGCTTCAGAAGGCGGTCAGGGAGAATCCGCCGGATGTTCTGCTCGGATTCAACCGAGGACCCGGGCTGGATCTCTATTTTGCAGGAGACAACTGTTTCACGCTGACCGAGCAGGAGAAACATGGCGGAATGTACCGTTTTTTCAATAAACGTTATACGGTTTATTCCGAATTGGAGCGTGCTGTGTTTGCTCCGGAAAGCAAAACGGTCATCATGTATCTGGTTGAGGCACAGAAAAAACAGTATGTGCATTGTTTTCATACGCCGGAGAAGCGATTCCGTCTTTTGCCTCCCGGGATGAATCCCGCCTGTCGGCGCGGTCCGGATGCGGATGCGATCCGGGCGGCAAAGCGCGCGGCTTTGAAGATTGCGGACAACGAGATCATGCTGCTGCAAGTTGCGGCAAATCTCATGCTCAAAGGGGCGGATCGTGTGATTGAAGCCGTTGCCGCTCTGCCGGAACAGTTGAAAGGAAATGTGAAACTGTTTCTGGTCGGCAGGGATGCGAATGGAAGGCTGAGAAAACGAGTCCAGCAGAACCGGCTGGAACGCTGCGTTTTTTTCGAGGGGCTTTCCTCGAAGGTGCGGGAATATCTGCTGGCGGCGGATCTGATGATCCATCCTGCGCGGAACGAGGCGACGGGAACCGTGCTGATTGAAGCAATTGCCGCCGGGCTTCCGGTCGTCTGTACAGACAACTGCGGCTTCTGCAAATATGTGGCGGAATCCCATTCGGGCTGTGTCATTTCCGGTCATTTTGACCAGATGGAACTGAATTTGACGCTTCAGACGATCCTCTGGGAGCCTTCCCAGCTCAAACAGCTCTCCCGGTATGGACTGGAATATGCCGAGACTGCCGATTTTTACAGTCGTGCGGAAAAAGCCGTTGATATTGTGGAGGAGGTCGGCTATGCTTCTGCCAAATGATTTTTCTCCGGAATTTGCGTCTCTGCTCAAGGGCGATCCTTTCGCAAAGGCCTTTGCTCTCGAAGGAGAAGTCTTCCGCAATGTGAAGAATCGCCGGACAGTCCGTTTCCGCTGGAACGGCAAAGACTATTTCATCAAGATGCACAGAGGGGTCGGCTGGCGTGAAATTTTCAAGAATCTGTTTCAGCTGAAGCGTCCGGTTCTCGGTGCGGCGAACGAGTATCTGGCGATCCGGAAACTGGAGTCGCTCGGTGTGGATACCATGACGGTATATGCGTTTGCGGAACGTGGGAGCAATCCGGCGAAACGGGAGTCATTTCTCATCACGGGGGCGCTGGAGAACATGACCAGTCTGGAGGATTTCTGCCGGAACTGGAAGGTCGATCCACCGGAGTTCCGCTGGAAGCACCGGCTGATTGCGGCATTGGCCCGCGTCTGTTCGTCGATGCACTTTGCCGGATTGAATCATCGCGACTGTTATCTCTGTCATTTTCTGCTGGATAATGCTGCATTTGCGCGCGGGGAGATCCGTCTGTTTGTTCTGGATCTGCACCGGGCGGAGCTGCGGAAAAAAATTCCGCGCCGGATGCGCGTAAAGGATCTTGCGGGGATTTTCTTTTCTTCGATGGATCTGGGGCTTTCCCGGCGTGATGCGTTGCGATTCATTGCAGAATATGCGAAAGGCGGTCCATTGGATGAGCATCTCTGGCGGGATGTCTGGTCCGCCGCCGTGAAGCTCTACCGGAAAGAGTGGGGAAGGGAGCCGGAGCTCTGATGGCGACGGTGGAGAAAAAGCCGTTTCGAGGGCTTCCGCCGGAGGAGGAACTGGAGGAGGAGTTCGTCCGCAGTGCGAACGGTCCCGGAGGACAGAATGTGAACAAGACCGCGACAGCGGTCCGGTTGACTTATCGTTTCATGGAAAGTGATTTCCTTTCCGCAAATGCGAAGGAGCGGCTGCGGGTACAGTGCAATGCGGATTTTGTATCGTTCCTTGCGCGGGAGTCGCGAAGTCTGCCGGAGAATCGTGAGGCTGCGCGCAGACGGCTTGCCGCTCTGCTGGAGTCCGTGAGAAAAGAACCGCGCAAACGCCGTCCGACAAAACCGACCCGGGCATCAAAGGAGCGCCGTCTGGAGTCTAAATCGCGCAGGTCTGCGCTCAAGTCTTCGCGGGGAAAAATTGCGCTTGACTGAGTTTTGAATGTTATCGTCTTTCCGGAAACGGGGACTTTTTTCTTTTCCGCGTTTCTGAGAAATCCGCTGATTTCGTCTGTTTTCGCATTTTTATCCCCCTTTCAGCCTTGAAAGATTCCTTAAGCAAGAATATATTTTCAAAATCATGATCAGCGAACGTAACAAATGAAGGATGTTGATTTATGCAGTGGAATGTTTCGAGAGAGTTGTTCCTGACCCCTGAGATTCCGCAGATCAACCGGATTCCCTCCCACGGAGCGGAAATTCCTTATGCGGACAGAGAAAATGCCATGAAACGCGACCGCGATGCTTCCCCGTGGTATCTGTCGCTGGATGGAAGCTGGAAATTCCGGCTTTACAAAGCTCCGGAGGATGTTCCGGCCGATTTCGCGGAGCCGAAGCTGAGAGATAAAAAATGGGATGACATCACAGTTCCCTCAAACTGGACTCTCGCGGGATATTTCGACAAGCCTGTCTATACGAACGTGAAAATGCCGTTCGAGAACAATCCGCCGATCGTTCCGAAGGAGAATCCGACCGGAATCTATCGGACGACTTTCAAAGTTCCTGCATCCTGGAAAAACCGCCGTGTTGTGATTCACATCGGCGGGGCGGAAAGTTATCTTGAGGTGTATCTGAACGGGAAATTCATCGGCATGGGCAAGGATACGCGCCTTCCTTCGGAGTTCGATCTGACGTCCGCGGTGGATTTCTCCGGCACCAATTCTCTGGTCTGCAAAGTGATCCGCTGGTCCGATTCCAGTTACATAGAGGATCAGGACCAGTGGTGGATGGCCGGAATTTACCGGAGCGTTTACCTCTATTCCACCAGCTATGCCTATTTCGAAGATCTCTTCTCCAACGGGGATCTGGATCTTGAGAACGGTGACGGGCTCCTTTCGGTGAAAACGCATCTTGGCACATATATCCCGGCCTTCCTTCCGTATGGTCCGCAGGAGGATTTCACGGTTTCCGCCCGGCTGCATACTCCGGAAGGGCGAACTGTCTGGAAAAATGACACCGTCATCAATTCTAAATTCCGTCTGAGCGGATACCGTTCCGAACAGACCGCGCGCATCCCGAAGGTAAAGGCGTGGTCTTCCGAGGAGCCGAATCTGTATCTCCTGACGGTGGAACTGTTCAGTGCAAAGGGTGAGCTTCTTGACTGCCGCGTGAAACGGGTCGGCTTCCGCAGCATCCGCTTGGAAGGGCGTGATCTGCTGTTTAACGGCAAACGCGTTCTTATCAAGGGCGTGAACCGTCACGAGCACGACTGCCGGACTGGAAAGACCCTCTCTCTGGAGTCGATGATCGGCGACATCCGCATGATGAAGCAGTTCAATTTCAATGCTGTCCGCACCTGCCATTATCCCGACGACCACCGCTGGTACGATCTCTGCGACGAATACGGCATCTATGTTCTCGACGAGGCCGATTTCGAAGCCCATGCAAACTATGCGACAATCTGTCGTGATCCCCGCTGGCGCACCGCGATCATTTCGCGTTCCGAACGGATGGTCATGCGAGACCGCAGCCATGCGTGCATCTTTGGCTGGTCCCTCGGCAACGAGTCCGGCAACGGCGAAAACCATGAGGCCGCCATTGATGTGATCAAGCAGCTGGATCCTTCGCGCATTATCCATCATGAAGGGGAATTGAAAGCTCTCTGGTCGCAGGGAGGCAATGAGCCGAGCGGCGGGGATAAAACCAGAAATGCCTTTTTTGATCCCATGTATCCGCATCCGGATGTTCTCAAGGCGTATTCGGCGAATCCCGAGACGGACCGGCCGGCGATTCTCTGCGAATATGCCCACGCCATGGGCAACAGTTCCGGATCGCTTTCCGACTACTGGGATCTCTTCTATTCCATGCCGGGACTTCAGGGCGGGTTCATCTGGGACTGGGTCGATCAGGGCATTCTGACAACCGATTCCAAAGGCCGCAAGATGCTCGGCTACGGCGGCGACTTCGGAGAAAAAAGCCACGATTTTGATTTCTGCTGCAACGGCATGATTTCCGCTGATCGCATTCCGCATCCCGGCATGTATGAATTCCGGCACATGACGCAGCCGGTCAAGGTGGAGGCTCTTGATCTGAAAAAACGGAAATTCAAACTGATCAACCGACAGTATTTTACAAATCTGAAAGCGTTTGCCGGACAATGGAATCTGGAGGTTGCCGGACGAAACGTGCAGACGGGACGTCTCCCTGCGTTTGCCTCTCTCGCTCCCGGCGAATCCATGGAGTTTGTTCTTCCTCTGAAAGCTGAGGTCCTGAAAGGTTCAGAGGAGGCGTATGTCAATTTTGAATTCTCTTTGAAATCGGAGAACGCATGGGCTCCCGCAGGGACTCTTCTGGCTCACGATCAGATTGACGTCTCTTCCGTTTTCAAACGCATCGCAGAAAAGTCTGCTGCAAAAAAGGTTCCGGTTACTCTGACCGAAAAGGGCGGTTCGCTGGTTGTTCAAAATGGAGAATCGGTCCTGAAAATCAGAAAATCCGACGGAACCGGAACTCTTTCGAAAAACGGCAAGGTCGTTTTGAAGGAGCTCTTCGATTGCAATCTCTTCCGTGCAACTACCGATAATGACGGCATTCGCGGCTGGAACGGACAGGAAAAGAAGCCGATGGGACTCTGGCTTGCGGCTGGACTTGACAACCTGAAGCCTGTTTCCGTAAAGGTTTCCTCAAAACAGACCGCAGGCGGAGTTGTCGTAACGATCGACAAAGCATTCGTCGGAACCGACAGGAAGGCGAAACTTGGTTTCGTTCAGAAGATTACCGCAAGACCTGACGGCTCCTTTGGCTTTGAACAGGAGTACCGCATTCCGGAGAACTTCCCCACAATGCCGCGGATCGGTGTCGCCGCCCTGACGGCAAAAGGATTCGAGAATGTGGAATGGTACGGGCGCGGTCCGTGGGAAAACTACATCGACCGGTGCCGTTCCGCCCGGATCGGCGCATTCAAAACGACTGTCCGCGAAAATTATGTCGATACCTATATTCTTCCGCAGGAGAATGGAAACCACACCGGAACGCGCTGGGTGGAGCTGAAATCAAAAGATGCCGGAATCCGGATTGCCTCCGAGGTCCCGTTTGAATTCGGAGTCAGCCACTATACGGTTGCGGATCTGTTTGCCGCCTACCATCAGTGCGAATTGAAGGAGCGCGGAGAGACGGTTCTCACTCTGGATCTTCAGCAGAGGGGACTCGGTACCGGCTCCTGCGGTCCGCAGACTCTGACGCAGTATGAACTCTCTGAAAAGGCGTATCGTTTCGCTTTTTCTCTTGTTGTACTGTAAAAAAAGAAAAGGGAGTTTTCATGGAAAAAGAGTTATGTCTGTCGGCGGAATGGAAATCCCGGATTCCGGTTCCGGTCTGCACCGAACATCCGGAATTCAATGAGTTGTACCGCAAAGCGTGGGAGCTGGCGCACGACCATATTCTGGAAATCCCCGGCATGCCGCAGACGCCTTACATGGACGAGGCCTTCTGCGATACGGATGTCTGGATCTGGGATTCCTGCTTCATGGCGCTCTTCTGCAAATATGCGCAGAGCCGTTTTCCCGGCGTGGAGACTCTCAATAATTTTTATACTGTTCTCTACGGTGGTGGACAACTGCCGGAAATTATTTCAAGGAACGCTCCCGCATGGACTGGCGTCTCCCCCGGACAGAAGGCGCGAATGGTCATTCATATTATGGACAATCCGCCTCTGTTCGCATGGGCTGAATACCAGAACGCTTTGTTCAGCGGCGACCGGGAACACATTGCCGATCTGCTCCTGAAAAAGAAATATCTTCAGAAGCACTTTGACACTCTGGAGGCGCTGAAAACGAAGACCCGCATCCCCGGGGTCCGCTCGGAGACCTGCTGGATCAAGCAGGAAAAGGGGTATTTCTGGGAAGGGGGACATTCCGGTATGGACAATACCCCGCGCGGCAGAACCGGAGAACATGCAAAGGGGAACCGGCCGAATAATCCGGATATGCTCTGGATTGATGCGATTGCACAGCAGGGGCTTTCTGCATACTGTATCGCCGCATTGGCGGAGCTCATCGGAGAAAAAGCTCTCGCGGCGGAGTGGACTGCCAGATACGAGGCAATCCGGGAGACCGTCAACCGTAACTACTGGGATGAGCAGGACGGTTGTTATTATGATATCGGTTCCACGCGCGGCGAGTTTATGAGGATTCTGACTCCCGCCTCCTTCTGGCCTCTGGTTTCCGGAATGGGAACGCCGGCGCAGGCGGAAGCGATGAGCCGTCTCCTGACCGATCCGGAGAAACTGGGCGGCATCGTTCCTCTGGTTTCCCTTGCGCGCGATGATGCCGATTTCAATCATGAGGATGGACGCTACTGGCGCGGCTCCGTCTGGGTTCCGACCGCGTATGCTGCGATCAAAGGAATCGAACACTACGGCATGTTCTCTCTGGCGCGGGAGCTTTCCGGAAAGATTCTCACACACATGTATGAGACTTTGCGGCAATACGAACCGCATACCATCTGGGAGTGCTACCATCCGGAGCGGCCCGAACCGGCGCGTTCCTGTGACGAGGCAAACCGGATTGTCCGTCCGGATTTCTGCGGCTGGTCGGCTCTGGCTCCGATCGGACTGTATCTCGAAAATGTGATCGGCATTCATTCCGTGAACGCGTTTTCGGAGACGGTCGAATGGGCGCTCCCGGAACGATTCGCCGGGGAACTCGGAGTCCGCAATTTCCGTTTCGGCGAGATCGTTGCGGATCTGATTGCCTGTGAGAGGAACATTTTTGCAACATCGAACCGCCCGTTTACGCTGATTGTCAACGGACGCCGTTTTGCAATTCCCGCAGGAAGTTCACAGCTTGAGCTTTCATGACGGCAGACGAAAAAACGGGATGCGCTGCGATGCGCATCCCGTGAGACACTCTTCACTCCTGGAATTTTACGGCAGAAGAACCAGATCCAGAAATTGTCCGGGACATTTTTTGTTCCCAATTCCGTTTGTGAGTTCCAGATACCCGATGCGTCCTTTCCCGTTGTTGAGATTGACCAGGACGCTCCAGCGCATGGAGTTGCCAGCTTTGAGCTTGAACGGACTGACTGCGCGCGGTAGAAAGGCAATTTCATAGATGATCCTGTCCGGAAGACGTTTGACGGCGGAACGGACTTCTGTGCCGTTTTTCAATTCGCCCGTAGCCTTCAGAAGACTGTCGTGAACCGCACTGGCGGCGTACTGTCGATAGATGACAGGTACGCCGTTCAGAAGGGAAAAGGCATATTCGAAATCGTCATCCTGATACTTTTCCGTGTGTGGTGCGCCGTTTTTCAACGGATCGAAGGCAACTTGCACGGAGTCGCCTTTCCAGACTTCCGATGCGGATTGCGACGGCTGGATGAACTCCTGTTTGAAGACTGTGATGGCAAGATAGAGCGCAGACTCATCCCAGGCGGTCCTGATTTCCGCTCTGACGCTGTGATCCGCAGGGGACCAGAGCTTCGGAAGGCGTTTAACGGCATTTCGCGGAACCGTGAGGTGGATGGATTTCCCTTCGGGCCAGTCGCTCAGATCTCCGTCAACTGTGATCGTGGTCCGGACCTTCGGAGCAAATGCCGCTTTCAACTGAAATTCCTGTTCTGCTTTAGCGGAAGGAGTTGTAATGGCGAATGTTCCTGTTTGCGGAGTTGTTGAGATTTCCCGTCTGGTCTGGAATTGCAGGGTTCGACTTTCTTCGGCAGGGATGTCGCGGAATTTCTGTTCCTCTTTATTTCCATCGATGGTTACAGCAAGCATTCCAGAAAGCGGACGATTGTTCCGGTTCGTCAGACGGATGTCAAAGCGGTTTTTCCCGCTCACGGAAACGGACGCCGAGACGGTGTTTCCGGTTGTCAGAGAGAGTTTGGAAAACGTCTGTTCCAGTTCCGGAAAGGTCCGCCCGGTCTTCAGATAAACGGGGAAACGGGAAAGCTTGAGCGATTCGGCGGGAAGAGAATTTCCCATGATGTCGTATGCTTTCATCAATGGATCTATTCTGTTCAGGGAGGCGATTTGCACTGGTTCTCCATTCCATTTCCAGAGAGCGATGGTTCGCTCTGTTCCATTGTCGAAAACGTAGCAGCGGAAGTCGGAACCAAGTTTGATTTTTCCTGCGGGAGCGGCATTCCCGATGAGATCGGCAACGGTTCGCATGGCATAGAGCATGGGGCTCGGAACCGGGCGGGAGAAGGTATCCGGATTTCCTCCGTAAAAAACGTTCCAGCCGATTCCGATGCCGTAGGGCGCGGCGGCAAAGTGGATGTAGACCTCGTTGCCGCAGGCATAGGAGATCAGCATGTTCCGGATATCTTTGGCGAGTGCGTCGCGCGTTTTTTCATCAATCAGATTATCCCGCAGGAGTGCCGAGTTCTGAGAGCCGGATTCCGAGGCCCAGATCGGAAGTTTCCGATTCGGGCTGTAACGGGCGGCGATTTGTTTCATGGCGGTCAGGTCCGATTCATAATCAGGCAGTTCCGGCAGCGTCCGGTACGGGTGTTCCGTGATGACATCCAGATACTGCGCTCCTCCGTGGGCAAGCACGCTTTCCGTAAAGGAGAGATCGGTACCGCAGGTTGTCGGACCGCCGATTTTCGCCCCCGGATCAATCTCATGCACCGCTTCGGAGGCGGCTTTCAGCATCCGGACATAGGTGAGGGGAGAAATGTCATCAAAAAGTGCGGGGTCCTTTTTCTGACCTTGTCCGCTCCAGGCGTTCGGCTCATTGGCAACCTCGTAGAGTGCGACCTTCCCGGCGTAGGGTTTCAAAGCCTTCTTCAGAAAATCCTTCCAGGGAGTCATGTCTTTCCGGACGAACGGCAGTTTATGCGTATCGCCGATGTTCAGAAGAATTTGAACTCCTGCTTTGTGAAAGGCATCAATCCGTCTGGTCCCGGTGTAGTCCCTGATGGCTGTATTGTAAGAACCCCACAGCCGGACCGTTCCGACCCGGAAGTCGTTGAACACCGGAACCAGAAGTTCCGGATTGCCCTGAATGGGTGCATCGAGTCCAAGTCGTGCAATCTTTTTTTCTGTCTTGCCGATCACACCGGTGAGAAAGGCGTGCCGGATCGTTTTTCCCGTTTCCGGAATGCGCAGTTCGACAATCAGATTAAAGGCTCCTTTCGGTACGTTTGCCACAGGAATTTCCTGTTTGACGGTTGCGTTCGGCGCAATGGTCAGACGGGCGGCGGGAGAGGTGAAGAGCGTTTTCCCGAAGAAATCCCGGATGTGATAGGCCAGTTCCGCATTTTTTACCGTGTTCCCCGGATTTTCGACCTCCATGTGCATCCGGATCGTTTCGCCTTCCTTGTAATAGGAGGAGGGCGAATTCAAGGTCCCGCGCAGAAAGAGGGGATCGTTTTCAAACGGAGCCTGAGTTCCGGAGGAACAGGCAAAGTCGTCGATCCAGACTGTTCCGAAGGGATCAAAGCGCGGATAGACCTCTTCGAAGATGCTTCCTTTGACCACGTCGCCGATGGACGTTATCCCGGGAGCTTTTTCGCCCCATCGCGGGATGGTGATCTCATATTTTTTCCACTCGGTCCCTGCCTTCAGCGGGATGGCGTAGGTTCGGGAGAAGCCGAGAAACAGACCGAAATTCAGGGCGGTTCCCGGTTTTTCCGCCTTCGCCCGGAATGAGACTGTGAACGGCTGACCGGGAATGTATTTGACCGGATTCAGATAAAAACTGCCGGTCGCATAGGGTTTCCCTTCGATCCGGAACGAATGACGGCCGGAATAGAAGACTTTGTCGTCGATGGCAAACTTGCGCCCGAAATCAATGATTTTTCCGTCGAAACGGATCTCCTTGCCGTTGATGCCCTTTGCATACAGATCGTCGATGTAGGTGCCGTACCAGCCGCGTTCCGCGCCGCCGTTGACGATCTGATTCCGGTTCGCGGGACGGATCGTTTCCACGACTGCTCTCATCCCCGCCCCGCGGATTGTGTAAATCGCCGGAGTGTGAAGGTCAAACCGCAGACTGAGTCCCTCCACTCCGTCCGGAATCTGTTCGGAAAAATGCAGCGTCCGGAACGTCATTCCCACCGGGACGATCTTTCCCTTATGATAGTGTTTTCCATTCTGTCGGCCCTCAATGAGAATTGTGCCGGCGGCGGCGCGATCTGCTTTCACGGTCACTTCGGAAGTCAACTTTTTACCGCGGAAGGCATCTTTTGCCTGATCCTGTTTCGGCAGAAAAAAACGGATCAGAACGGGGTTCTTTCGGGAAAGCGTTCCTTTGGAGGCGTCAATGACAAGCCCTTCCGCAGTGGCAGTCACTTTCAAGGAGGAAAGAACTTTCTGAAACATCATTCCGGAAATTCCGTTTCCCGTCCGGAAGGAAAGGCGCTGGTCCTTTGAGTGTTTTACACTTGTTGTTTCATCGAATTCGGTTTTGAAGTCTGCCGAAAGCGTGAAGACGGAAAAGAGCAGAAGAAAAAATATGCCGTTTGTCTGAAATTTCATGAAAAGAATCCTTTCTGTTGATTGATAAAATCAAAAAATAGAGACAGGTCTGCTTCCTACTCGGTGAAATTGCGGACGGCAACTTCCGTGGCCCCTCCGTAATAGGCTGTAGTGTAACGATTTTTCCAGGTGGTACGCGATGCTGTGTGCCCATCCAGAAAGAGAAGATTGGTACTGTTCAGGTGGTTCGGACCGATCTGCCGGGAATTGGAAAGATAGATGGTGGCATTTGACGCGGAACGCCCGCAGCGCGAAGTCGTAAACTTTTCTTCAGATTCTCCCAGAAGATTATTATAATCCACTTCGCTCAGAAAATAGATGGCGGAGGGGGTGCGGTACATGGAATTGGTCGCTCTCGGTGCGGTGTCAATATAGATCCAGTGATAAGGGAGAGCATAACTCCTCGGCGCCGGTGCCGCGTCCGTCACATGCGATGGACAGTGCATGACCTTCCACGCGTTCCCGACCGGCCACCCGGAAGACGATATGCGTCCGTTCATATAGGCTTTGACAAAATAATAGTCCCAGTGATACAGCGAGGAATAGAGATGTCCGGGACCTGTGGATTCGGCTTCTCTCCAGTACTGCGGAGCAACATAGTCGTTGAAATCGCCCCGGTACATCGCCGCCGCGTTTCCGATCTGCTTGCAGTTGTTGAAACACGCCGCTTTTCTTGCATTTTCCCGCGCCTTGTTCAGCGCCGGAAGCAGCATTCCGGCAAGAATGGCGATGATCGCAATGGTAATGAGGAGTTCTATCAGCGTAAAATATCCGTACCCCGCAATCCGGTGGGGCAGAATGCTCTCACTCGGAGTATCTGTTCTTGCCGCAAATTGCATGATTGATCCTTTCCCTGAAAATTGGTTGTTTCGACCGAAGGTCCTGTCAGACCGATGCCGGTGCCGCCGACGGAAAATACGATCTCGACAATGCTAAATTATAAGAGAAAACAGGGAAAAAGACAAGAGGTTTTTTTTTCTTTGTTATGTTGTTTTTCCGGAATGTTATGTTCTTTTTTGGATGGACTCCGTTTCCCGGTAGAGCATGGGGTTTTTCCCGGTTTTTTTCCGGAAGAGACGGGAAAAATTCATCTGGTCCTGATAGCCGAGCTGATTTGCAATCTGCTTGACAGAAAGATCCGTCCGGGAAAGGAGCTGTTTTGCTTTTTCCATTTTCAAATCGAGAAAATATTCCTTGGGAGATTTCCGGAAGCGGCGCAGAAAAAGCTCTTCAAGCTTGTCCTGACTGATGTTCAATTCCCCGGCGATCTGACGGATCGTGAGTTTGCGCGCAAGATTGGTGGTCATCAGTTCCATGGCTTTTGCCAGGGTGGTGGGATACTTGAAGCGGAGAGCCCGCGCCAGTTCCAGAAGAAGCGTATAACAGAGAATGGAAATCTCTCTGACCAGTTCGTCCGATTTTTCCTCAATATTGAGTCTTTTTTCAATTTCAAAAATCAGATGGATCACTTTTTCCGGATCGGCGAGCTTGACTCTGGTATAATTGATTAATCCCGAATCCATGAGGATCGAAGGAAGAGAGTTGCCCGAGAGCCCAATGGAGATTTTCCTGCAGAATCCTGCGGGCCCGCATTCCAGACGGCTGTTTTCTCCGCGATGGATCAGATAGGCTTCTCCGGGATTCACAACAATACTCTCATCCCGTTGCCGGAAACGCATATTCCCTTCCAGCGGGATTTCCACGGCTGTGTAGATGAAGTTCGTGTGATCGACCCAGATGTCCGGATGGAAGTGCGTACGGTTGACGAAATTCGGCCAGACAGGAAGCGCTGACTTGACATTCTCTTCAAAATTCCACGCAATATGAGTCTGACTCCGATGCTGGCTTTTACTTTTGTCATCGTAGGAAAAACTGTTGTGATAGAACGGATTGGATGGCTTTTTTCCATTCTGTTTCTCCTGCTGCATGTTCAGATTCCTTCCATTTTCCTTCTCCGGTACTCCATCGGACGGAGCCCCATGGTTTCCCGGAAAACCCGGTCAAAGTAGTTCGGACGCGAGAAACCGGTTTGCAAAGCAATCTCCGCAATGGAGTCCTTTGTGCGCCCCAGCAGCGATAGTGCATGATGCAGACGGATTTTCAGCAGATAGCGATTCGGCGGCATCCCCATTTCCCGTAGAAAAAGACGATCCAGTGTCGTGCGGTGTACGTTCAGCATTTCCGCAAGTGAATTCACGTTGAGATCCGGATCCTGGTACCGGGTCTGAATCAGAGCAAGACAATCCCGGAAGAGCAATCCCTTGCGGCTGAGCGGGTCCTGCTCCTCGCCCATCATGCCGATCAGTTCCGTGTAAAGAGCCACAAGACGACGCAGCTCCGAGGGCAGAAGGGTATCCAGAGAATGTTGTATTTCTTCAAACAGATGCACCGGACATTTCCCGGATTTCAGCGGTCCGCGCGGATAGCCGTAGGAGAGCAGAAAATCTGCCGCGCCGGGGCCGTCGAACGCCGCCCAGTAGACAACGGTGCGTCTCCCGGGCACGGAACGTTTGATCCGTTTTTCTCCGGGAAGGCGGTAGATGGATTCGTTTTCCTGAACGGTATAGGAGAGATCGCCGATTTCAAACGTACAGGCGCCCTCTGCAATCCAGCAGAGTTCCGTGATTTCACTTGGCGGATTATCCTCTCCGTTCCCGAAAAAACAGTTCGTGCCGCAGGAACGCGGATAAAATGGCAGATGTCCCGGAGGGCGATCCGGAAATCCGAGACGGCGGATCGTCAGATTCTGCATGTGTGCAACTCCTTCTTCTGCGTCAAAATTATCTTTTTAGCATCATTTATATCATTGCAAATAAAAAAAGCAAGAGCAAATTAAGAAAAACGGAAGAATTGTTCCGCTCTTTTCCGCAAACTTCAACAAGGAGACTGAAATCATGCGTTCCTTTCCCCTGTATCCAGGCCGTCCCATCACCGATCTGAACGGAATCTGGAATTTCCATTTCTGCGAAAAAACCTTTCTGGAGGATGTCGACGAAAACTTGTTTGTTCCTGATGACATTATGGCCGTTCCCGGCACCTTCGATACCACACCGGCGTATCGCTGCAAACGTGGAACAGGACTTTATCGCCGCGAATTTCTGCTTACGGAGGACTCTCCGCGCGGAATCCTGAAAATTGCCGGAATCGGTTTGCGTGCACGATTCTGCATTGATGGAAAAGAGGTCGGTTTTACGAATCTTCCGTACAGCGGCATGGAGTTTGAAACAGGTCCGCTGAAGGCCGGAAAACACATTATCACCGCTGCGATCGACAACAATTTCGATCCTGAAAAAATGAAACTCTTTCTCCCGAATTACGATTTTTATGCGTTCGGCGGATTTTACCGGAGCATTGAACTGCATCAACTTCCGGAATGTGCTCTCGACCGTGTTCAGGTCCGCACGCTCTGTCACGAAACGGGAAAGGTCTCGCTCTGCTTCCTCTTTTCCGGTGCAGTGGAGGGAACGAAAACGGTCCGCTTCCGTTTCGATACTGAAAGCGAGTTCCGTACCGCGGAGGTCACGCAGGGGGAAATGGTTGAATGTACCGTTCCCGATTTCCGGCTCTGGACTCCGGAAAAACCGGAACTGCATACGCTCGAAGTCCTCTGTGGAGACGATCGTATTGTCGAACGCTTCGGCATCCGGACGATCCGTACCGGAAAACGCTGTGTGCTCCTGAACGGGAAGCCGATCTGGCTGAAGGGGTTCAACCGTCACGAATCGCATCCCGAGTTCGGTCCCGCTACGCCTGAACAGGTCATGATCGAAGACCTTCAGAATCTGCGCGATCTCCACTGCAACATGGTCCGGGGATGCCACTACTCTCAGGATCAGCGTTTCCTTGATCTCTGTGATTCCTTTGGAATGCTGGTTTGGGAGGAGAGCCTCGGATGGGGCAACTCGGGATGCCAGATGGCGGATCCGGAATTCGGGGATCTGCAGGAGAAACAGACCCGTCTGATGGTCCGTAACAGCATCAATCATCCGAGCGTGATCATCTGGGCTTTTCTGAATGAACAGGACTCCTCAACCCGGGAAGGATATGCCATAACGGAACGTCTGGTCCGTTCCATCAAAGAGGAGGACTCCAGCCGCATTGTCACGTTTGCCTGCAACCATACCAGGAATGACATTTGCCATTCGCTGCTGGACATGGTCTCCTACAACATTTATCCGGGCTGGATCGGGGAACATCTGCAGGGGGTCGAGCCGCCGGATGAGATCCCCCCGATGCAGGAAAGCGTCCTGAAATACTTCCGTGACCGGATCGGAGAGAATACACCGATCATGGTCAGCGAGATGGGATGCTGCGGTATCTATGGTCAGCGCGATCTGGCGAAAACCCAGTGGTCCGAGGAGTTCCAGGCGGAATACCTGGAAGCGGTCATTACATCGGTCTCTAGTGTCCCGGAGGAACTTTGCGGCCTGACAATCTGGCAGTTCAACGACGCCATGAGTTTCCATCGCATGGGCGCCGATATCCGCAGCAAGCCGCTTGGTTTGAATCTTGCCGGTGTCTTTGATAAGTTCCGGCGTCGCAAATTTGCCGCTGATGTCGTAAAGAAACTCTACCAGAACTTGTAATTCATCAGCGAAGCTGCGTGACGGAAAAATGCGAACGCATTTTTACTGGTCAAGGGCAGGGGGGCCTTAACCAGATCCAGCGGCGAGACGCTGGCCGTGCGATGCATGGAATCTTCCTGGAGAAAAGCAGCGCAGCTCAAAAGATTGCTGAAAAAGGATGCGAGGGGAGCAAACCGCTTTGGAAAGCAGTTCTTCTCCCCTCGCGCTTCCTGCTTACCCCAAACTTCTGATCCGCTTTTGCCTTTTCTGCAAAAAGCTCACGAAAATTTGTGTCTTACGAGGAATCTTCTAAGGATTTTTTTTCTTATTGATACCGAGTTCATGCAGAAATGATCGAAACTCATCCTGTTCCATTCCCGTTCTGGCAAATTCCAGGAGGGGGCCGAGTTCGGATTTGCAGTTTCTCATTTCGGCGAGCATGGCCCGGCGGCTTGTCTGAGAGGATGGGGTTCCGCCGTTCCGGATTGCATTCAGAATTCCGGGATTTTTCAGGAAAAAACGAGCGAGCGCGACGCCGTCACAGCCGGTCTCCCGAACCATGCGGCTGGCATCGTCTGCAGATTGGATATCTCCATTGCCGATGACCGGCACTTTTGCCGATTCCACTGCTTTGCCGAGTCTTGTCAGTCCGTTTGCAATCGGGTGATACATTTCTGAAACGGTCCGGTAATGGAAGATGACCAGTTCGGCATCCTCGACCGCTGCAATCAGATCCGGCAGATCGGCATCGGAGCTGAATCCTGCGCGAAGTTTAACGCTGAAGGAGATGTGTGCGGAAAGAGCTTTTCTGACTTCCGAAACGATTGCCCTGACCGCATCGGGATTCTTCAGCAGAGCTCCGCCGTTACCGTGTCCGAGAACCGTTTTGGAGGGACACGCCAGATTGAGATTGACCGCCTTCACACCGATTTCTTCCAGATGCACCGCACATTCTGCCAGTTCGACAGGCGCGTGACCGATCAGTTGAACTGCAAACGGCAGACCTGTTTCAAAATACGGAGCAAAGCGCCGTTTCAAAACCTGTTTCGACGGAACCGCTTCAGGCGAGACCGAATAAAACGGCGTGATCCAGAAATCGAGCAGGCGGAGGGCGGTTGCGGCTCGAACGAACGCCGGAGTCTGAACCCCCTCCATCGGAGAGAGCAGAACCCGGGACGGCAGTACAAATCCGCTCGCCAGCGAGAGTGGCGCGGAAAACCTTATTTCAGACACTTTTTCAGCTCTTTTACCTGTTCCGCAAAAATGCTCATGGCATCACGCACCGGCGCGGGAGATGTGAAATCGACTCCGGCATCCTTCATGATATCAATGACTTCTTTGGAGTCTCCTGCCTTCAGGAAACGAAGATATCCTTCCGTATCGCCCTCGAGAATCTTTTTGGAGAGCGCAAGCGCGGCGGAGATGCCGGTCGCATATTTGTAGACATAGAAGTCATAATGGAAGTGGGGAATGCGCGCCCACTCGTAACGGATTGCATTGTCTGGATCGACTCCGGGACCGTGATAGCGTTTGTTGAGCTCGAAGTAATGAGCTGAGAGAGTATCCGCCGTGAGCGGTTCTCCTGCTTCCGCCATAGCGTGGATGTCGCGCTCGAACTCCGCAAACATGGTCTGTCGGAACAGCGTGCCCCGGATGGTGTCGATGAGATGGTTCAGCAGATATGCTTTTTCCGCTTTGTTTTTCGTCTGCGAGACCAGATGGTGCTGAAGCAGAATCTCGTTTGTGGTGGAAGCAACTTCCGCCACAAAAATCCGGTAGCCGGCATAGTGATAGTCGTTTGCCTGGTCCGAGAAGTAGGAGTGCAGGGAGTGCCCGAGCTCATGCGCAAGCGTGAAGACGCTGTCGAGCGTGCCGGAATAATTCAGAAGCAGATAAGGCGGATATTTGTAGCAGCCGCTGGAATAGGCGCCGGAACGTTTGCCTTTAGCTTCAGGAATGTCAATCCAGCGTTCGGAGAAGGCGCGGTCGAGAATGGAACAGTAGAGATCTCCAAGAGGGCGGAGCGCTGCTTTGACCTGTCTGACTGCGTCCTCCCATGGGACTTCGACAGCGGCTTCGGGTACCAGCGGGCAATGAATGTCGAACATGTCGAGCTTTTCAAGGCCGAGACGTTTTGCGCGGAATTTGAAATAGTCATAGAGCGGTTCGATGCTGTCGTGAACGGTGTCGATGAGCGAGTTGTATACAGTGACCGGAACGGCATCCTCGTGGAGGGATGCCTCCAGAGCGGATTTGAACTTCCTGAGTTTTGCTTCGACCGTATGGGTCCGGACGGCTGTGTCAAGGATTGCCGCGAAGGTGTTTTTGAACTGTTCGTAGGTGGAGTACATTCCGTGAAAGGCCCCTTTGCGGACTTCGCGGTCGGGGGACTCCAGCAGCTTGATGTAGTTGCCATGGGTGAGGCGGACTTCGCTTCCCTGTGCATCCCGGACAACAGGGAAGCGCAAGTCGGCATCGTTCATCACAGAAAAGGTTTTGTACGGTCCTGCGAAGACTTCCGAGGAGAGCCCGAGCACGCGTTCCTCGCTTTCGGAGAGCGTGTGCGGCCGGTCGGCTTCCAGACGTTTCAGGGTCAGTTTATAGAATTTGAGTTCGGGAGCTCTGGCAAACTCCTTGAATTTTTTCCGGTCGATTGCCATGATTTCCGGTTCGAACCACGCGGTGGCGCCTTCGATTTCGGCGGATTTGGAAAGAATGCGGTCGACTCTGCCCCGGTTTTCGGAGATGCCGGTGTCCTCATCCGAACGCAGATGGGCAAAGGTATGAAGTTTTTCCATCAGGAATCCGAGTTCATCCTCCGCCTTGAATGCGGCGGCGAGAGTCGCGGGGGAATCGCCGAGCTTTCCCTTGAATGCAAGAAGTTTTTTGACGAGAGAGTCAATTCTGCGGAAATCCTTTTCCCAGTCCTCAAGAGAGGCATACATTTTCGAGAGGTCCCAGGTCATTTCGACGGGCAGTTCGGAGTGGTTGACAGGTTCTTTCATTGTCGATTCCTTCTGTTTTCCTTATTTTTATGATGGGATAATGTATATCCAACTGGCATATTCCTCAAGTTGGGTTATATTTTATTGACATGATTTTTAACGAAAAGGAGCTGTTATGTCGTCGTTTTATCTGACTACGCCAATTTATTATGTAAACGACAAGCCGCACATCGGCCACGCTTACACCACGATTCTCGGAGATGTCGTTACCCGGTATCACCGCGCGATGGGGGAGGATGTCTGGTACCTGACCGGCACGGATGAACATGGACAGAAAGTTCAGAAAGCCGCAGCGGAACACAACGTCACTCCGATGGAACAGTGCGATACCACCGTGGTCCGTTTTCAGGAACTCTGGAAAAAACTCGGCATCAAAAACGACGACTTCATCCGTACGACAGAAGAGCGTCACAAGGTGATTGTCCGCAAAGTACTGCAGGATCTCTACGATCGCGATCTTATCTACAAGGCGGAATACCAGGGACACTACTGTGTCCCCTGCGAACGCTTCTTCACGGACAAAGACCTTGTGGATGGGAATCTCTGTCCGGACTGCCGTCGTCCGACGAATGAGATCATCGAATCGAACTATTTTTTCCGCATGAGCCGCTATCAGGAATGGCTCATTGACTACATCAAGACACATCCCGATTTCATTCTTCCCGCATACCGTGCGAATGAAACGCTCGGGTTCCTGAAGAAACCGCTGGAGGACCTCTGTATTTCCCGTCCGAAGTCCCGTCTTTCGTGGGGAATTGAGCTGCCGTTCGACCAGGACTATGTCTGCTATGTCTGGTTTGATGCGCTGATCAACTACATATCTGCGATCGGCTACGGGAAAGATCCCGCGAATTTTGAAAAATACTGGAAGAACGCCCATCACCTGATCGGCAAAGATATCCTTACAACTCATACGGTCTACTGGCCGACCATGCTGAAGGCGATCGGCCTTGAACCGCCGCGGACAATTCTCGCCCACGGCTGGTGGCTGATCGGCAAGGATAAAATGAGCAAATCCCGCGGCAATGTCGTCAATCCGATGGATATGGCGGAAAAATATGGAGTGGATGCGTTCCGTTACTTCCTGCTCTCGGAGATGTCGCTTGGACAGGATGCCTCGTTTTCCGAGGAGGCGTTTGTCGCCCGTTACAACAGCGATCTGGCAAATGATCTCGGCAACATGCTCAGCCGTGCGGTCAAACTCACGATCCGCTATTTTGATGGCAGAATTCCCGCTCCCGGCATTCTTGAGATGGTGGATAAACAGCTTTACGGACAGGTCGCCGAAGCGGTGGACGCAATGGAGAAATCCGTTCGTGAACTGCATCTTGACCGCGGAATTGAACGGGTGATCGGGGCTGTCCGCGCGGCAAACCGCTACATGGAACAGACCGCTCCGTGGACTCTTGCCAAGAAGGGGGAGATGGAACGCCTCGGAACCGTTCTGTACGTTGCTTCCGAAACGCTGCGCATTGTTGCCGGACTGCTTCAGCCTGTCATGCCTGAGAAAATGGCTCTTCTGCTGAAAACCCTCGGCGTTTCCGGGGAATTCAGTTTCGAGGATCTGAGAAATGCCGGCGGCCTTGTACCCGGACAGCGCATTTCCGATATCGATGCCCTGTTCCCGCGCATTCAGCTCGAATCTCCGGAGCTTCCAAAAGCGGAGCAGAAGACGGAACAGAAAAAAGCTGCAAAAGAATCCGCCAAAAACGCTGTTCCGGAAGGGGTCGCGATTTCCATTGATGATTTTGCGAAAGTTCAGCTCAAAACTGCGAAAATTCTGGCGGTGAATAAAGTCGAAGGCACGGAAAAACTTCTCTGCCTTCAGCTGGAGGTCGGTTCGGAAAAACGCCAGATCGTTTCCGGAATCGCAAAGTTCTACAAGCCGGAAGAGCTGGTTGGGAAAATGATTGTCATCATTGCGAATCTGAAGCCGGCAAAGATCCGCGGGGTTGAATCCTGCGGAATGCTTCTGGCGGCAGGAACCGGTGATCGGCTGAGTCTGGTAACCGTGGATCAGCCGGATTTCCCCAGTGGAATTTCCGTCGGCTAATGCTTTTCCCGTAAGTTGGCTTTTGTCTGCCGCGGATGTCGAAATCAGGCATCCGCGGCATTTTTTTTCTCCATTTTTTTCCATTCTTCCCTGTTCCGGTTTTGCTTTAACCGGATGGAGCATGGAAACAAACGATGTTCCTTTTTTAGAACGCATTTCTTTTTTTTGAAAAAATCTTGAAAAAACCGTGAAAACAGGTTTTTTCCTATTTTTTTTCTTGTTTTTTTTTGTTTTTTCCTGTTTCCCCTCTTCACAAAATCATGTTTATGTTGCATAATTAATATAGACGGAAAGAAGATGTTTCCGGTTTTGTTTTTCAGGAAAAAAACAGAAGGAGACCTGAAAGGCAATCAAAGGTATTCTGAAAGGAAAGCAGGAGAGAAAAATGGCAGACAAGGAAAAAGGAAAAGTCAAATGGTTCAACAACGCCAAGGGATTCGGTTTCATTGAGCGTGAGCAGGGCGGAGATATCTTCGTTCATTACAGCTCCATTAAATCGGATGGATACCGGACCTTGAAAGAAGGGCAGTCGGTTGAATTCATTGTCTCCAAAGGTGAAAAAGGTCTTCAGGCCGATGACGTGGTAGCCATCGCCGAATAACATACCGTTTCACAAGGCCCGGGACATCCGGGCTTCTTCATTTAGAGATTCTGGTCGGAAAATCAGATTCTGTTCCGCCGCAGGTGTCGGAAGCCTCCGGCGGAGCATTTTTTCTATTCGGAAATTGAGACTGAGATGTTTGTGTGTTCCAATTTTGATGAATTGACTCCGGAACTTTTTCTGCCCGTTCTGGAAACTGCTTTGAATTGTGAATTGAAGGGGTTCGCCTCCGCGTTTCACAGCTACATCAATCGTGTTTATGAAATCCAGACCGGGGGAGATGAAAAGCTTGTCGTGAAGTTTTACCGTCCCGGGCGCTGGAGCGCGGACGCGATTCTGGATGAGCATGACTATTTGTGGGAGTGTGCAGATTCCGGAGTTTCAGTGGTTCCCCCGTATGAACTGGCGGATGGAAGTACTCTCGGATGGTTCGGGGAGATCCCCTTTGCTGTGTTTCCGAAAAAGCGTGGACGCGATGTTGCATTTGAATCTGCAGAGGAACTGAAACGGGTCGGGACTCTTGTCGCGCGCCTGCACGCTGTTGGAGGACGCCGGACGGCGGAGTTCCGTTTCGTTCTCAGTCCTGATTCTCTGATTGATTCTGTCATCGGGCGTCTCTGTGAAGGGGCGTTTCCTCACGAGTCCCTGTTTCGGCGCTTTACGGAAATCTGCGATGAAATCGCGGAGATTTCCGCTGGAGCGTTTCCCCGCGGGGCTTCCTTTCTGCGCCTGCACGGGGATCTTCATCGGGCGAACATTCTTCAGCGTCCTGACGAGGGGCTGATTCTGATCGATTTCGATGATATGCTGACCGGTCCTCCTGTTCAGGATCTCTGGATGCTCCTGCCGGATTCTCCTTCGCGTTGCCCGGAGGAGATGCGCGCAATTCTTGACGGGTACACGTTGTTCCGGGAGTTCGACGAGTCCTCCTTTGGCGCAGTTGAATGTCTGCGGGCGATGCGGATGCTCTATTTCCTTTCCTGGTGTGCAATGCAGCGGAACGATCTCCGCTTCACAGAAACGTTTCCCGACTGGGGATCGGAACGGTTCTGGCGCGCCGAATTTGCAGATTTGACACGCCAGATTCCGAATATGAAGGAGGAGATTCGGTTCTGGTCTCGTCCCGTCTGGCTATGAAAGCAGGCGGGTACCGAGCTGGAGCGCCGTTCCGAGCTGATAGACTAGAAAGGTCAGCAGATAGGCGCAGATCAGAAGTCCGGCTGCCTGTCCCAGAGCTATTTTCCAGGAGTTCGTTTCCCTGCGGACGATCGCGATGGTCGCCATGCACGGAATGGAGAGCAGACAGAACAGCATGACGCAGAATGCCTGGAGCGGGGTGTAATGCTCCAGAAGATGCTCCTTCAGCGGAGTCGATGTTTCATCGGCGTCACCGACTGCATACAGAATTCCGAGCTGGGAGACAAATACTTCCTTTGCCGCAAGAGCTCCGATCAGCGCTGTGGAAATTTTCCAGTCGAACCCGAGCGGACGGAACACCGGCTCCAGTCCCTTTCCAATTCTGCCGGAAATGGTCCAGGCAAGTTCTTCAGCTTTTTTCTGTTCTTCAAGTGCTGTGCGCTGCTCTTTTTTTGCCTCTTCGGTCAATCGCGTATTCTGTTCGATCTTCTGAATCTGAGCGGCATAGTCGGTGCTGAAGCTCTCTTTTTTGGGATACGTATTGGCAATGAAAAGGACAATGGATGCGGCAAGGATAATCGTCCCGGCTTTCCGGAGATACATTGCACTGCGTTCCCACATGTGGATGAGGATGCTTTTCAGCGTCGGCATCCGGTAGGGGGGGAGTTCCATGATGTAGACTTCACCGTCGCCTTTGAAGAGGGTGGACTTCAGAAGTCGGGCGGCGATCATTGCGATTGCGACTCCAATGAGATAAATGAGCCACATGACCCACGCCTGATATTTTGGGAGAAAAAAGGCAGGAATGATGAGCGAGTAGATCGGCAGTCTGGCACCGCAGCTCATAAGAGGAAGAACCATAATCGTTGTCATGCGGTCCTTTTCCGATTCGATGCTCCTGGTCGCCATGACCGCCGGAACTGTACAGCCGAACCCGAGAAGCAGGGGGATGAAACTCTTGCCGTGAAGCCCGAACTTCCGCATGAAACCGTCCATGACAAATGCGGCACGTGCCATGTAGCCGCTGTCTTCCAGAAAGGCAATCGCGAGGAACAGAAAGACGATATTCGGCAGAAAGACCAGAACTCCGCCGACTCCGCTGATGATGCCGTCGGCCAGCAGCGCCCGGAGAAAGTCCAGTTTTCCTTCCGGCCAGATGCTGTTCACGGTATCCGTGAGCGTTCCGAAAAGCGATTCAATCAGGTCCATGAAGGGCTGGGCGCAGGTAAACGTGAACCAGAAAGTAAGAAGCATGATGAGGCAGAAGATCGGCAACCCGATGAATTTGCTGGTCATGATCTTGTCGATCTGATCCGAGATCTGCTGTCGTTTCACGGGTGTGCTTTTGACAGTAGAACGGCAGATGCCGGAGATGATTCCGTAGCGGCAGTCCGCCATGAAGGTTTCGCTTTCGATGGCATGTTTTTCCTCCAGGTGTTTCCGCTGAATCTCCGCGGCGGAGCGGACGGAATCAAATTCCGGCATCTGATTGACGGAATCGTCGTTTTCGAGCAGTTTGATGGCAATGCAGCGCGGGGGAAGGTGTCCGCAGGGATGCGCCGGATTCAACTCAATTTTTTGGACAAGATTTTCGATTGCTTCATCAACAGCTCCTCCGTAGCGGAGTGTTGCCGGATGCGGTTTCCCTTCGGAGAGGAGAACGTTCCTGATGGAATCCCGGAGATGGTCTATTCCGCCGCCTTTGGAACCGACCGTCTGTACGATTTCCGCACCGAAGTATTCCTCCATTTTCCGGATGTTGAACTGGAGTCCCTTTTCGCGAGCCTCATCCATCATATTGAATGCAATCAGCATGGGGATTCCGAGTTCCGTAAGTTGTGTGGTCAGGTAGAGGCTGCGCTGCGGGATGGAGGCATCCACCACATTCAGAATCAGATCAAGTCCTGGTGACATCAGCTCCCGGAAAGCCACCTTCTCCTCCGGCGAGGACGAGGAGAGACTGTAAATCCCCGGCAGATCGACAATCTCCAGCGTGAACTCTCCCAGCTGGATTCTGCCGACTTTCCGTTCGACAGTAACCCCGGGATAATTCCCGACATGCTGTCTCGTACCGGTCAGTTGATTGAAAATGGTTGTTTTGCCGCAGTTCGGATTTCCTGTGAGTGCGATTTTAAAGACCTTTTTCATCTGTACTGAATCCCTTTTTGTCCATTGCCGACAAGAATGTGTTCCGCATCTTCCGAATGGATTGAAATGCTGCTTCCCATAACTTTGATCCGGAGGAGTCCGCCGAACGGAGCTTTGCCTTCCAGTCGCAGCGGAGTTCCCGCAACGAGCCCGATGTCGGCAAACTTTTTCTTTTTTCTCAGTTTCCCGTCCAGCCTGACCAGAACGGCATTCCTTCCGATTTTCAGCCTGTTCAGCGAGATAATCTCTCCTGTCTCCATGGAATCACTCCTTGCTTTCCCTTTCCCGTAAGGAAAGTTTTGAAAAATAGTTAGTTTTATCTAATAAAAAAATATACATGATAAATCAGGAAAGTCAAGAAGATTTTTAGATATGTCTAACAATATGGAGAGAAAAAACGGGAATGTTCTCCGGAAGAGAGCCGTTCCCGTCTGGTGCCAGCGCGGAGAGGAAAAGCTCCGCGGAGTGTTTTTCCGTTCGGAATTATTTGCGGATCAGTTCATACGCCATCGGAGAATGCTTGCCGAGATCATTGTTGGCCGTGAATGTAATGGTTCCATTTCGGTCAGAGAACGGGATTTCTGCGATTCGGTTGCCGTGCATGTCGAGAGCATACAGCGCAGGGATTCCGCGTCCCTGGTTTTTCAGGGAGATTTCAACACTTCCCTTGCGGATGAAATACGGCATAGCTCCTGTTTTGTGCAGTAGAAGTTTTCCGCGATAAAGCGTGTAGCGGGAGGAGGGCATGACATTGGTTGTATGAATCAGCAGGACCCGGCGGCTCTTCGCGAGGGGAGCGTTGTCGAGTGCTCCTGCGAAAACATTGGAAAAGGTTGTATTGTTCCGGATGGAAAGGAGGTTACCGGTCTGAGCATCCCCATCCTGGACCAGGGCTTCGCTGCGGGGAGTCACAACCTTCAGTTGTTTTTTTGACGGGACCACAGTGATCTCTCCGGTGGAGGAGACAATCGTTCCATTTTTCATGAAACCGCGTTTCCGCAGTTCGGTGAACGGGTCATCCTTCCGATAGGTTTTCAGAAGTTGGTTGTTGTCGAAAAAGGTTCCGCCGCCGTTTTCCGCGGAGATTTCGATTCCAAGTTTCCCGATAGCTCCGAAGACCTTGTAGGTGGGAAGCGGCTGAGCCATCCACATACGCCCGAAATTGGAGTAGAGAAGAGCATTGTTATCCTTGTAAACATCGGGACTGACGCGAAGGATGAATTCCCTGTCAGATTCTTTGACGTCTCCCCGGAGAAAGAGGAGAGCGGTGATGAGGGCATTGTGGAAGTTTATCGGATCTTCCAATGTGCTGAACATTCCTATCGGGACATATTCTTTTGACATCGGCGGTCCCCATGCGTACCTCCATGCAACGGGGTTGAAGTCGAAAGCTCCGCTGATGCCGTTGAGTGCTGCGTAGGCACCCCCGGCGGCACCGCCTTCCGCGCGGTACTGATTCGGAGTGCAGAAATGCCATTCCGTCAGCATAGCGGGTTTCCCTTTGATGCGCAGGGCTATGGAGGCAAGAGGCGTTTCATGAAGGGTGGCCAGGGAACTGCGGTTGTGGTAGACAAAGGGCGGTTTGAAGCCCGGAGAGACTGATGGATGGTCGAAATACCAGTGGATATCCGCATAATCAAAGTGATTGCGGATCGGTGCCAGAATGAGATTGAAGGAATTGGAGATATCCGAAATCGGGACTGTCACACCGAGTTTCCGAAGGAATTGTTTATAGTGATTGTAGGCCATGACGTGGTTCTCCATCTGGAACTTCGCCCATTGTTCAGGGGAAGGACGGTCGGTTTGCGGAATTCCCTTCTCTTTGCACCATGCGTCGAACAGCGGCTTGTAGAGATGGTTCCAGAATGGAATGGAATTCGGATATTTGTGCTCCTCGTGCTTTTCCAGGCGCGGATTTTCATTGATGAGCCCTACAGTGATCAGAGCCGGATCCTGAGCCAGTGTCATTCCTGTATACGGATTTTTTGTGTTGAAAATGACTGCGGCGAAACGTTCCATGTTTTTTCTGACGGATGGATGATACCAGGAAAGAATTTTATAGATGTGAGCCGTTTTTCCGTGCATATCTTCAAAACCGGAGACTCGTCTTGTGAACAGGTCGAGCGTTACATAGAGACCGGCATTCTTGAAAGCGGCGAAAGTTTTGAAAAAACGGTCCAGCTGTACTTGGTCGATTTCGAATTTCGCACCTTTTTTCATGAGAGTTTCGTCAAAATGGTGCAGTCGGACTGCGTTGTACCCGAGCTGTTTGAGGAGTTTCGGAAAAATGTTCAGTTCCCTGTCTTTCATCATGCAGACTTCTTCCGTGATGTTCGCTCCCCAGAAACGGACCGGCTTATCCGGCTGCTTCTCAAAGACGAATTTATCTCCTTTCACACGGAGTTTGCCGAGTGTACCGGCGGGAGCAGTTCCCGTCATGAAACTGAGATCATACGCAGAACCGTCCCTGATATAGAACGGCTGATAGAAATGGCGGAATTCTTTCCATTTTTTGCCATTTGCGATGACCAGAGGGGTTTCCCGGTCGACCTGAAACGAGAAGGGGATGTTCCTGCCGCGGACACCGCTGACGCCGAGGATACACCACACACTCTGATTTCCGGTCCGGAAAACCAGAGTATCAATTTTTTTTGACGGGTCCACAGGAAAACGTGTCATAAACATGCCGATGAGCGAAAAGAAGTTTTCCGATCTCCAGACACAGGGCGCGTTTTCCACATTCTGCGTGGACCACCAGTTCGCCGTATCGTATTGGTCTCGAACCGTGATTTTTTGCCTGGAGCCATCTTTGTAACGGACTTCGATTGTCCCCGCAATATGCTGTTTTGATGACCATGCCGTACAGTGGAGAAGATAGAGATAGTCGTACTGTTTTCCTCCGACCGGAACCGTCGCTTCCCGAAGCAGATATTTTCTGCTCGGATTGGCGAATACCATTGCTGCTTTTCCTCCGTTTGTTGCCGGGTCGATCACATCGAAGACGGCGGGCCCATACTGATGTTTCCCCGTCGGGAAAAGGCGGAGATCATTGTCCGGACCCTGATCGGTCCATCCCCCTTTTCCATCATTTGCGACGGAGTCAGCGAGACCCATATTTGCCGTTCTTCGCAGGGAAATGGGTTCCGACTGCCATGATTTGAATTCGATCTCCATGGAATAGTTCAGTTCCCGGATCGGTTCATACGCGGCCCAGAGGCGGATGTGTGCCCATTTTTTGCCGTATTTGAAGACGCTGACAGAGTGCCTCTTTCCCGGATAGGGAAAGCCCGATATGCGCAGTTCTCCACGGTTCAGCGGAATGCAGATCTCTTTGACCGGATGTCCCCATGGACCGTGTTTCAGGCAGCCTTCCTTCCGGGCATCCAGGACAATGGATTCCTCTTTCCAGGAAAGAAGACGAATGGTGCGTTCAAGCATCGCTTCATTCATGCCGATTCCGAAGTAGCAGTTCCCGAGCGGCGCCGGTTCGGGAAGGATCAGGGTGTATTCCCAGCGGATTTTGGAATCAGAACGTTTCTCAACTTTGCTTCTGACGCTTCCCACGACGGTTTTTCCGTCGTTGAGGGTCAGTTTCAGATCCGCTGTGAGCACACCGTTCCGGTTCCGGATGTTGGAGAAATGTTCCGGTCGGTAATGTGTATCCCGGAAGTCGATGATGACCTGATCGTCGTTTTTCTCCAGACGTTTGTTTTGAAAATTTTCCTGACCGGCTTCCGACCGGCTGATGATTTCAATTCCCTTCTGTATGGAGTGGCGGTACCATTCTCCGGCGGCTGGCAGAGCCGCGGAAAAAAGCAACACAGAGAAAATAGGTAGTGATGTAAGTTTCATTGCAATTTCCTGTTTTATAAACTGAGGCTGTTGAAGGCTTGATCAAACAAAATGACATTGCTGCCGACACCATATTTGCCGTTGTACTCTGTTATCATCTGTCCTATTCCAATTGAACGGGCGGAACAGTCCAGAAAAAGAGCATTGGCCTTTGTGGTATGGCGCAGATGGATTCTCCCATTGCTCCAGTTTTTTGCCTCGTATTGGAATGCTGCACACTGTCCCTTCATATTTTTTTCAGCGGAGTCCGCAAGGAGAATTGTTTTCCCCGGCTGTTTCAGCGGAACCCAGAGAGATTCCGTTTTTCCGATGCCCGAGAGTTTGATGCAGCGTTCCGCATCGGTTGATCGGTCGGAGATCGGAGCTCCTGTCAGGCAGCCGTTCATTCCGAAAATTTCGCGCGGAGTGTAGACCACTCCATTTACCGTACCCTTGAAATCGAGAGAGGGGCAGCGGAACATCCGATATCCGTTCCGGTCTGTCCATTTATCTTCATACGTTTGTTTTTTGCCAAAAATCCCTTCCCGGACTCTGCGCATCCAGGTATCTCCATTGATGGCGGAGGTAGTGGATTCCGGATAAGGAAGCCAACCGTCAAAAGCATCCGTATACTGCACCAGTCCGAGTCCGCTCTGTTTCAGGTTGCCAAGACACGATGCAGATCTGGCTTTTTCCCGTGCTGAATTCAACGCCGGCAGCAGGAGCCCTGCCAGAATGGCTATGATTGCAATTACAACCAGAAGTTCTATCAATGTGAAATTCTCCATTCTTTGAACTCGGCGGGATGGCTTCAGAAGAGATTCCTTTATTTTCTGCGATGTTCTCTTCATTTGTTCTTTCTCCTTCGTTTTAATTCATCGTTTATCGAGATCCAGAGCGTTCAGGTCTGTGATGATCAAAGGATAATCTGTGACGGGGATGCTTTTCAGCAGAAGTATTCCCGATCTGATTTGAAAATCCTGAAAGCGGAAGATTTTGCCCGTGCAAGGGTCCGCCAGAACCGGTTCCGAAATTGCCGCACCCTGATCGGAAATGGCGGTGAAGGAGTTGCCGATAGCGGAACGGAGGATCTGATTCCGCTGAAGGTCTCCCGGATAGTAATAGACATAGAACGGATACCCACTGCGCGTGAAACTGTCTGCCAGGATGTTCGTATAAAATTCTGGATTGCTTTCCAGGATGGGATCGTTGACATTGTCATTCCCGATCTGGAAATGGAACGCATCGAACTTCAGTTCAGCATCGAATAGGGAGCAGAAATGTTTCATGACATGCCAGGATGGTTTTGGGACTGCTCCAGGAGCGTGAAGAAGTCCGCAGCGTCCGACTTTTGTCGGGATGCCTCTGCCGTCGATGTAGGGTTTGCATGTCAGATCGCTTGCGTGGTAATAGCTGAAAAAGCGAATTCCGGCACGGAATGTGGTTACGATCTTGCGGGCGAGCCATTTTGCTTGGACTTCCCTGTCGCAATGGTAGAGTTTGAGCCATTCATCGAAGTGATCCCGGGATTCCGACGGGCATCCGGATTCCCCGTGCCAGAGCTGCAGGTGCGGCGCGTGTTTGCGGATACGCGCTTTCAGCGCTTTGACTTCGCTGCACAAACAGTATTCCGGCTGCATGCCGTAGGTATGAAACGAAAGAATGTCGCAGAAGCTGCCAAGTCCGTATTCGAGGCATTTTGTGATGTATTCACTCCGGCCGGAAAAAGCTCCTCCGATGATCTTTGCTTCCGGCGCTTCGCGGCGGATCACGGCGGAGGTGATCCGGGCCAGATCTGTATATTCCTTTGCTTCCGGTTTGCCGGGACCCCAGAAGAGAGGATTGTCCGGTTCATTCCAGATTTCAAAAAAGGGAATCCGATCCCGATAGCGCCGGACAACAGCGGCAACGAAACGTTCCCATGCGGAGATGGCCTCCGGTCCGCAACAGATCGGTGGACTTCCCACAGCGGACGGATGTTTTGCTTCAGGAGAATAGAGAATATTACCGAATGTCAGACTCATCCATGGGCGGATTCCATGCGAAATCAGCTGACCGACGATGCGGTCCTGCCAGCCGAAATCGTAACTTCCCTGACTTTTCTCCGTCCTGGACCATCCGCTTTGGATTCGTGCCCATTTGATTCCACATTCACTTAGCTTGTCGTAACACGGTTCCGGATCGAACAGTTCCCTGTCCAGCGTTTCAAATCCGATGCTGAAATCGTTGTGTTCGATTTCTTCGGAGGTTCTGCTGTGCAGCCTTCCGCATTCCATCAAACCGTAAGCACAGGGAAACGGTCCTTGTTCTGTATCAAAAAACATGACAAATCCTTCTCCGTTCGTTGCTTGAATGTATGGTAGCTTACTTACATTATACAACGCTTGGAGTAAAACCACAATAGGGGGGATGGCGGTTTTTTATGGAAAAAATGTTACACGTGTGTCATTCTGCGTACGGTTCCTTCCTGCATCAGGGAAGAGTTGACTTGGAGAGAAATGGATTTCTGGTTTTTCATGACCGGCCGGTTTCTGACAAAATACTCGACCCATTCCAGCAGATCCTGGACACGTCCGCCGATATGATCGACATGGATTGGATAACCCGGCCACCAGAGATCGCGGGGATCTCCCAGAGTAAGGCAGCTGAAGCGACCGTAACGTTCCGGAAAACGGGAAAGCATCCTGTTTTCAAATGCGGCATATCCTGCGCTTGCGACAAAGAAAATAGCGGTTGGCAGTTCATGCTCCGGAGTTTTGCGCATATACTTTTCCCAGATGTATTCATCATACATTTTTCCGGGAATTTCAATGATGTCAATCCGTACGTTCGGATTGAGTCCCAGCATCGCAGCAATGAAAAAATTGGTACGCGGAATTCCGTCGATGTGCATCTCTCTGCGATGCACTAGAACATGCCGGTGTCCCATCTCATACAGATAGTTTGCCGCCAGACGGCAGGAGAGGGCATCGTTGAAACGGATCTGCACGTCCATTTCCGCGACCGGGAATACGCCGATCGTGAGAATGTTGGGGTTGATCTTCCGGACATCATCAACCGTTTTCTGCGTCTGGCTGGAAAGGAACAGAACAACTTCCGCCGAAGAAATCGCATTCAGGAATTCTTCTCGGTCACGGTCGCTGTTGGTTACAATACATTCGAAATCCTTGTTCAGGCGGTCCATCAGTGCCGGGGTGAATCGTTGGAGATACGTATTGTCTCCATAATCGAAGACGACCGTCGTTTTTTTTGCCGGATACAGGAAAACGCCTTTTTCATTCAATGCTTCCAGAACCCGCATGCGGGTTGATTCCTTTACACAGAGATTCCGATTCAGTACCCGGTAAAGCGTGGTTGCGGAAATATCCAGATCTCTCGCGATCTGACGGAAATTCGGGCGTTGTTGAAAATTTTTACGGGACATGGCGTTTCTTTTTTCCATTCCATTGCCTGATTGTTTCCGCAAAGGGAAAAGACGATTCACATTGTTCACTGCGGAGATGCAATGATGTCGCTACGGTTTGGTTCAGAATCGTCCCGGGCCTCTGCGTCCTGCGGGAATAAATTTTAAAGCAGAGCAGATATCCTGTCCGAATGCCTGCTGAATACGGGAAAGAAAAAGATCGCGCATCTTCGGTGTGTCGATTGCCATGCGGAAGGCCGGGTGCGAGATTTCAATATGCAGAATCCCTTCCCGGATAAACGACGGCGTAGAATGTTTTGCGTTTACTTTTCCCGCAATCTCAACCCAGCGCCCCTGGATTTGCGTGATCGCCAGTTTTGATTTCGGGAGGACTGTTTTCAGTGCGTTGTCAAGAGCATCCGACAAAGATTTCGGACGGGGCTGCTTTGCCGCTATTTCAGATTGGGCGCGATCGCTTCCATACCAGTCCCGGAGCATCCATTCATAATTGTAATCCCGTCTGGGCAGACTCATCCTGCGCCCCGCTAATTGACGTTGATGCCGAATGCCGCCACCGGTATCATGATGGTATGAAAAACCAGTTTGAAGGGGGCGAGAAATCCTTGTACAGTATAGGAAATCCCTTTAACAAAATATCCCGGGAAAGGCCAGGCAAGCAGAGTCATGCCGATCCCCAGCGGAAGTTTGAAGATATTCAGCATATCCGGAAAAATTTTAAGGGATGCCTTTCCCATATTGCTCAGTCCTTTGAGAACATACGGTGCAGCAATCTGGGCGGCCTTGATGGCGATGGGGGTGAGGATCGCGATTGTGACGGGGTCTATCGCCCTGGCTTCCGGCGCCGAGGAGAGAAACCAGCCGGAAACCAGTCCCGCAAACAGAACGACCAAACAGATTCTTCTTGTCATTTTCTTCTTTCCAGTCTTTCTCGTTGAAGCATCTCAAAACAATATCATACCGGAGGAATATATATCCGGAAATTCTTTCTCGCAACATTATTTTTTATTTTTTCGATGATTTTTCTGTTTGTTTTTCCGGAAATTTCGGATTGCATAATCGGGGAGGCATGGTAGATTATTTCCACGGTGCGTTGTTTCAAACGGAAATTCATGAGGTTGCGGAATGAGTGAGATGCAGGGCGGCGGAGAAAATGTGTCAGCGGATAAAATGCAGGTGACCCAGTACGGCTGGCATGATATTTACGAACGGTTTCATCCGCTGGTGGCGCCGTTCAAATGGAAGATCATTGTCTCAATGATCTGCGTTGCGCTTGCTGGAATCGCTGTTGCGCTGATGCCTCTCTTTCCGAAGTATGTGATTGATACTGCCATTCCCGCGAAAAACATGACGCTTGCAGTGGTTGCCGCCGTGATCTTTGTGATTGTGCAGTTCAGCCGGATGGGGCTGTGGTACATCGCGATGCGGGGGATCTATCGTGTGCAGCAGTCGGTGGTGTTCAAGCTGCGAGCCCGTTCGTTCGGGCATCTTCAGCATCTCTGTCTTTCATTTCACAGTCGTTTCCCGTCCGGATTTCTGTATGAGCGAGTGTTCGGGAGCTCCATCAATGCGCTCGGGCTTTTCATTCAGACCGTGATGCAGACTCTTTCCCTGCATGTGACGGGACTGTTTTTCAGCATTATTGTCTGTTTTTATTTTTCGTGGTCACTGACTCTGGTCATTGTGTTCGGCGCGGTATGTTATGTTTTTACCGCTCACAAGCTTGCTCCGCGCATCTATCTGCGGAGTGAAGCGGCTGCACAGGCGCAGATGCGCGTGACGGAAATCATCATGGATCGTCTGCACGGGTATAAGACGATTCAGGCATATTCCATGGAAGACCGTGTTCAGAATGAATTTGAATCACAGGTCTGGACCGCACAGGAGCGCTGGATCGCCGGAGTCATAGAGACGATGAAATTCAATTTCGTCACTGAGGGGATTGGCTATTGGCTGACTGCATTCGTTGTAGTCGGCGGAGCATGGCAGATTCTGCATCATGGCTATCAGGTGGGGGTTCTGGTGGCGTTTATCGGTTATCAGGCGTCTCTGATCTCAATTATCAACGCGCTCAGCAATGTGTACAGTCAGTTCACGGCGACGCGCGTGGCGTTCGATCAGCTTTTTACCATTCTGGATACTCATTCCGATGTTCCGGAACTTCCCGGCGCCGTCATGCCGGCAGGGGAACCGGAAAAGCTGGAGGTTCGCGACCTCTCCTTCGAATACATTCCCGGGAAGAAGGTGCTGGACGGCGTTTCGTTTGAACTGCATCGGAATGAGACTGTGGCGCTTGTCGGACGAAGCGGCTGCGGCAAGACAACCATTACGAATATGCTGATGCGTTTTTACGATCCTTCCTCCGGAGCGATTCTGCTGGACGGAAAGGATATTCGCGAACTGCCGCTCCGGGAATACCGTTCGCTCTTCGGAGTCGTTCTGCAGGACCCGTACCTTTTCGATATGACGATTTTCGACAATCTGCGTCTGGTGAACGCTTCCGCGACGGACCTGGAGATGGTCGATGCTCTCAAACGTGCCCAGGCATGGGATTTCGTGAAGGAGCTTCCCGGACAGCTCCATTTCCGTGTGGGAGAAGGTGGTTCCAGGCTTTCCGGCGGACAGCGTCAGCGTCTGGCGATTGCACGCTGCCTTCTGCTCCCGAGCCGTTTTGTGATTCTTGACGAGGCTACCAGTGCGCTTGATCCGGAAAGCGAGGCTCTCATTCAGCAGAGCTTTGAGGCTCTCAGCCGGGATCGGACCGTTCTGGTGATTGCACATCGTCTGAATACCCTCCGCAACGCCGACCGGATTCTCGTCATGGATGCCGGAAGAGTGGTGGAAAGCGGAACGTATAACGAGCTTGTTGCCAGGGAAGGAGGGCTTTTCCGGCGGCTGAACGAAATCGCCGTCGCCGGACTTCAGCGGGAAGAGCGCCTTGCTGAGGCCGGTTTTGCATGAAGAGGTTCCTTTCGCGACTATATTTTTAAGATATATTAATTCTTAGACGGCATGAATTTTTTGTTTTTCATGAAAAATAAATCGTTTTTGATTTGCAGAATTCAGGGAAAGAGTGTATTTTATACGGATAAAGAGAGAGACGGCTTTTTTGCAGGCCGGGGAGAATAAAAGAACAGGCGGCCTTGTTCAACAGATTTAATTTGGGAACGGATTCGAAGAATGAAAAAAAATGCGATCTACCTTTTGCTGACGTCAGCGATGGCGACAATGGTGTTCACCAGTTGTGCCTCCTACAAAAAGCCGTTCGAAGCGGTGAACAAAAACAGCTACACCACATTGACCGAAAAGGAAAAATGTATGTTGCCCCAGAATCTGAAGCTCCTGACTCTGGAAGAAGCTCAGAATATTGCTCTGGACAACAACCCCAGCTTCAAAACAAAATATTTCGCCATTGCTGCTGCACGTGCCAGATACTATCAGAGCTTTGCTTCTTACTATCCGACGCTCAACGCATCGTTCAGCATCAACCAGAGTTTCAACCGGTCCTATGCCACGCACAACACTTCACGGACAAGATCCCAGAGCGAAAGCTACACGCCGGAACTTTCCGGAAGCTGGCTGATTTTCGACAGCTTTGTCCGTGAAATGAATATGCTTTCCGCACGCCACTCCTGGAAGGCTTCCATTGCCGACGAGGATGATGCAAGACGTCTTCTTCTCCGGGCCGTTGCCTATGCTTACAACGACGTGATGCTCGCTGCCGCTCAGCAGCGCATCGCCATCGCCGATATGAATTACAGTGCGGAGCTTCTGAAAGATACCCAGATCAAATTCGAAGCAGGAGCGGTTCCTCTCAGTGATGTTCTCAACTTCAAAATTCGTTACAACAACGGGGAAAGCTCCCTGATCACTGCTCAGTACAACTATGCGGCAAACAAATATGTGCTTGCTGCTCTCCTCGGTTTGACCGACGGCAATATTCCCGAGGATGTCATGTTCCCGGATATGCCGTCCGCGGATGGAGAAGTGCTGCCCGATATTTCAATTTACCTGGATACCGCTCTGGCGAACCGTCCGGATCTGCGTGCGTACCGGGAAAGACTCGAAGCGGCGAAGTTCTCCTTCTGGGCGAGCCTTTGTGCATTCGGACCGACCTTCAGTGCGAATTATTCGCTTTCCTATTCCAGAAACCGCAATCTTTCCAAGAATCTTGATTCCGGTCTGAGTACGATCGGTTCCAAATACAGCAACGGTGCCCTGAGTTACGGCGGAGTTGCTTCGTGGAACCTGTTTGAAGGCGGAAACACATACTTCAATGCCAGAGCGGCTCAGGCGGAAATGGCACAGGCGGAATACAATCTGACGGAAACGTGGATCACTGTAATCACAGATGTCCGCACAGCCTATGACAATTACATTACCAATCTCAAGCAGGTAAAGCTGTATCAGAAAACCTATGAACTGACAAAGCAGACCCGCGATCTGGTGGAAGAGGAATACAAGGCCGGTAATGCAGAACTGACCCGTCTGAACGAGGCTCAGAACGATCTGGTCACGGCGGAAGGCAACCTGGTTTCCTCCGTCGTTGAGATGAACAATGCGAAGGCTCAGCTGGAAGCTGCGATCAGTCTTCGGTAATTCGCCTGGAAACAGTTTGCCAATCAACGCTTTGCTGAGGAAGGATCTTCCCCGGCAAAGTTTTTATTTTAGGAGAGTTTTATGGATTTCAGAGCTCGTTTCGCGCCGTCCCCGACCGGACAGGTGCACATCGGAAACATCCGGACGGCCATTTTCAACTGGCTTGCGACCCGTCACAACAAAGGAACCTTTCTTCTCCGCATTGAGGACACCGATCTGGAACGCTCCACGCAGGATGCCATCGACAAACTTCTGGAGTGCATGAAATGGCTCGGACTTGATTACGATGAAGAGATAATGTATCAGACGAAGCAGAGCGGACTTCACAAGCAGGCCGCGGAGAAGCTCATCGAAACCGGATATGCCTACAAGTTGAATCCGGCGGAGGAACACTCTCCTGTTCTCTTCAAACTCCCTTATGAGTGTGACAACATGAAATTTGTCCGGCAGGCCGGTCCTGCTCGGATTGAACTTGCGCCCGGTTCTGCGGTTCAGCTTAATCAGGCGGGAATTGCATACAGCACGGTCAGTCCGAAGGGCAAGACCGTGGAGAATGCCGCTTCTCTGGCGGGATTCAAGGACCTTGAGATTCTCGCAGCCGATGGTTCTGTTCTGTTTCGTCTGGATGACGAGACGCGGAAAGGTCTGCCGTCGAATCCGCAGGAGAAAAGAACTGTGGAGAACTGTGCGGTGCTCACCTTCCTCCGCCGGGAGGTGTTTTATCACGATCTTGTCAAAGGCGATCTGGCAAAGCCGCTTGACAGCATGAAGGATTTTATCATTGTCCGCAGCGACGGCAGCCCGGTTTTCCATCTTGCGAACGTTTATGACGACATGCAGCAGCGCGTAACGCATATTGTGCGTGGAGATGACCATGTGGAAAATACGTACAGACATCTGTTTCTTTTTGAGGCTCTTGGTTTTACGCCTCCGCAATATGCCCATCTGCCGATGATTGTGAACAAGGCGGGAAAACCGTACAGCAAGCGCGACGGCGATGCGTTCGTGGGGGATTTCCGGGAGAAGGGATTTATGGCGCAGGCATTGTTCAACTATCTTTCGCTTCTTGGCTGGTCGCCGGGAGATGACCGGGAAAAGATGTCGAAAGAGGAGCTGGTCGAAGCGTTTACGATTGAGCGAGCTCTTCGTTCCCCTGCGCAGTTCGACATAGCAAAACTGACGAACATGAACGCTCTCTATATCGCGGAGCTTTCCCGTGAGGAGTTTATGGAGCGGATTGCTCCGTATCTGGAGAAATTCTGTCCGGAAGCGGTCGGCAGTCCGCTTCTTGACAAGGTTGCGGATCTGATGCACAGCCGGACCAAGACGTTTGCGGATGTCGCTCATTGGAACTACTTCTTCCGCTCTCCGGAAAACGTGGAATATGATGCAAAAGCGTTGAAAAAGTTCCTTTCGGATGATATGATACGCAAAAGCGTTGAGGAGTTTGCCTCTGTTCTGGAAACTCTTCCGGAATCCTGTACGGCGGCGGAGATCGAAGCGAAAATCCGCGCGGTGGAGGAGGCTCATGGAATTGCACAGGGTAAATTGAATCAGCCTTTGCGGATTGCCGTGACGGGGTCAACGATCGGCGCCGGAATTTATGAAACAATTGAGCTGATCGGGTCCGCCGGTTCCGTGTCGCGCATTCGCCGCGCTCTGGCGTTGAATCAGCAATAACAGATGTTTGGAGTCGAAGATGTTTGAACGGATCAGAAAAACATTGCCTGTGCGTCTGCTGGGCGATTCGGTGCTTGCCGGAAAAGCCAAACCGGTCAAAGCGATCGACGAGGAGATTCTGGAGCTCGGTGAAAAGATGGTGCAGACCATGTACAAACACGACGGAGTGGGGCTTGCCGCTCCGCAGGTGGGGGTTCCGCTGCGCATGTTCGCTCTTCATGTCTATACGCCTGAGGATGAGAATGGTAATCCGCTTCCGGTGACTTCTCCCGGGGAGCGTGAACTCCTTCCGAAAATGCCTCTGGTGTTCATCAATCCGGAAATTGTCTCTCGGAGCGAAGTGAAGGAAACTCGCGAGGAGGGATGTTTGAGTGTGCCGGGATTGTGGGCTCCGGTGGAGCGTCCCGTCTCTGTGGTGTTCAAAGCGCGGATTCTGGGCGGTGGCGAGATCTGTCTGGAGTGTGCCGGGCTGCTTGCCCGGGCGATTCAGCATGAATATGATCATCTTGACGGCATTGTATTTGTTCAGCGCCTGGAGGACGAAGATTATAATGAAATCAAGCCGGGAATTGACAAAATCGTGAAAAAATCGGGAAAAAAGAATTTTAAATTGAAGCGGTTGAAGTAATTGATGGAATTTTTCAGAACAGTTGTATCCGCCTGTTCGGGGCCCTCGGCGTTTCCGAATCTGATGATGCGTTCGCCGCAGCGCGCGCTTCTGCACCTGTTTCTGCTGTGCCTGCTGCTGACGGTTGTGATTTCCGGTTTTCAATTGATTGAGATGGAAAGGGCACGGCGGGTTATTGTGGAGGCCTTTACAGATTATTTCGGTTCCGTTTCCATGGAGAAGGAACGGATTGTTCCTGCCCGGAATGCGGATCGTCCGCGTACTTTTCTGCTTTCTCCGGAGTTTCGATTCGATTATCTGACGAAGGATTCCCTGAAGAAAATCGATGGAATGGAGGATTGGAAGGAGCTGGCCGGAGTTTTCTGGTGTCCGCGTGGTTTTGTGCTCTGGACCCGAAAACTGAATGAGCCCGGAATTTATCTGGCAACGCCTCTGCCTCCACCGGTGGACTGGGTTTATACGTTGTTCATTCCGGTCGGATTTGCTTCATCGCAGATGCTGACTCCGCCGGAACTCAGAACGTATCTTCAGGAGAACTATTTTCCCGGGGGCAAAAAAGATGCGCCCCTGTTCAAAGGAACGGCTGTCAGGACACCGGCGGAAATTTCGTCCATGGTGCTGAAAGTGCTTTGTGTGACATTTTCTGTTTCCGTTTTTCTGGGAATCTTCTTTATTGCTTTGATTCTGGCTCTTCTGTTCGCGATCATGCAGCATATCTTTGTGCCGAAGGTGGATGTGCGGTTGAAGTTCGGTCCTCTTCTCTCGGTCATGATTTATGCGTCGTTTCCCGCACTGGTGATCGCTTCGGCGGCGATGATTGTCGAATTTCCGTTTTTCGGGTTTCAGACGATTTTTCTTGTTGTTTTTTTCATCTATCAGATGCTGGCGATTGGAGCAGTTCAGCGTTTCCTGAATCCTCCTCCGCCGAGAGATGAAAGCGAAGACGATCAGGACTTTTTCTGATTCCGTATTCCTTGTCAGGGACTATTTTAGAGAAGGAGATTTTCCATGCCTGAACTTGATGATGCGTTCCGGGTGCAGAACTATTATCCGCTGTTTGCCCACTGTTCCATGCCGGCAACCTTTGCTTTCCTGCGCGATGTGGAGATCAATGCGCTGGCGAATGCCGAAACCACGGGGAAAAATGTGGAATCGGCGATCCGGCGGATTTCCGAGGCGATGCGTCCGTTCAGTGGAAAACGGTTTGTCTCCACGGATTTTGCCGCGCCGACGGATTCTCCCCGTTTCCTTTCCTCGAAACGTGGTTCTGTTGTATCGGCGGAAAGCGCCTGGTTTTCCCTGGCAGGGAGTGCCCGAATCCGTGCTCTTGCCGCCAAAGGACTGGTTCAATGTGTCTGTGTCCGCAAGTTCCGGGTGTTTGATGTGCCGCGTGAATTTCGTCTGTTTATTCGGGAGGGGGATCTGGTGGCGATGAGTCAGCGCCATCTGGTGCGTCACTTCCGGCGTCTGGAGGGACGGAAGGAGGAGTACTGGCGGGTTGTGCAGGAGTTTTTCTGTGAAATCAAAGAGAGTCTTCCCGTAGCTTCTCTGGCAATGGATATCTACATTACCAGCAACAGAAAAGTGCTCGTCCTGGATTTGAATCCCTGGGGAGAGCCGACGGATCCTCTGATGTTTCGTGACTGGAACCGGCATGTGGATGCTCCGCTGGGCTGTCTGCTGGTTCCGTCGCCGCATACGCTTTCCGGCGATGTCAACGTTTCCTTCTGATCGGAGGTGACGTGTGGGGAAACGCATCCTGGCTCTGGGATTGAATCCGGCATGGCAGAAGTCGCTGTTTTTCGACGAACTGCGCTTCGGGGAGGTGAATCGTGCGTCGGAGGCTCATGCGATGGCTTCCGGCAAAGGGATTAATTTCATTCGAGCCGTCCGGACCTGGGGAGGGGCTGAGGCTGTGGTAGTTCAGCCGGTCGGGGGATATACCGGAAGACTGATCCGGGATTCGCTCCGGGAGGAGGGGCTGGATGCGAACTCCGTTCCTGTGGACGCCCCAACACGCACCTGTACGACACTGATCTGCGGGAAAAGTACGAGTGCAACAGAGATTATCGAACCTTCCGGGGAGCTTTGCCGGGAAGAAGTCGAACTTTTGAAAGAGACTCTGGAACAGGAACTGAAACACTCCGATGCTCTCGCATTGTGCGGTACCTATCCGCCCGGAATCACTCCCGGGTTTTACGCATGGGCAGCTGCCTGTGCGCGAACGGCGGGAAAACCTGTGATTCTGGATGCCTACAAGGGAATTCATCCGACCCTGGAAGGCGGAGTCGATTTCCTGAAAATCAATCGAGCGGAACTGACTGCATTGACGGGCAGTGCCGATGTCATTGAATCGCTTCTTCGTCTGCGGCGGAATGGCTCTCCCGGTGTGCTGGCTGTGACCGATGGCGGAGAGGACGCGTTTCTTGCTGATTCCGAAGGCGTCTGGATGTTTGCCGTTCCGCCGGTGGAACCGTTCACCAATCCGATCGGGGCTGGGGACACCTGTACTGCGGTCATGTTCCTGGAAGTGCTTTCCGGAAAAACTCCGGCAGAGGCGTTTGCCTGCGGGCTTGCCGCTGCAAGTGCAAGCTGTATGACATCGTATCCGGCGGTCTATCGCAGAACGGATGCGGAACATCTGCTGAAATCCATTTCCCTGAAACAGATTCTCTGAACGTTCCTTTCTGTCATTTTCTGCGGGAAAAAATCGAACAAATCCGCATATTTTTTGTTCTTTCAGAGAAAGACGGTTTGAAATTTCTGCGGCCGTGTGATTTTGTATACACAAAAAACGGGAGTGATTGGATAATGGAAAATCTGGAAGCCGAAAAAACAAGTCCTGTCGGCAATGAAGCCGAACAGGGGGAGCTGTCCGCTGTTGAAACACGGGAAGTCCAGAACTCTTCGCCTGCGGATGCGGGAAGCTCATCGGCGGAGAAGACGGAAACAGGTTTGAGGAGACCGCAGCAGGGAACGGAACGGAAATCCTCTTCCCGTTTTTTCGGTTGCCTTCTCGGCTGTGGCTGTGTGGTGCTGATTCTGCTGATCCTTCTTTTGTGCATTGGCATTTTTGCGGGGATTGCCTCGACATTATCGTCCGGGCGGAGCTGTGATTTTTCGGAAGAGAATGTTCAGAGTAATCAGGATCGACGGCAGGGAAAAATCGCGGTCATTGAGATTTCCGGTATTATTATGAACGGCGGCCGTTCCTACGGAAGTCTCTGTGATTCGGAAGAGATTTGCCGTCAGTTGGAAAAGGCGGAAAAGGATCATTCTGTCCGGGCGGTGATCATCAGTCTCAATACGCCAGGGGGAGAGGTGACTGCTTCCGATGACATTCACGGACGGATTCTGAAACTGAAGCAGGCCAAACCTGTAGTCGCCTTGATGAATTCGATTGCTGCCAGCGGAGGGTATTATGTGGCAGTTGCCTGTGATAAAATCGTTGCAAGCCGCCTGACTCTGACCGGCAGCATCGGTGTCATCATTTCCACGTATAATTACAAAGGGCTTCTCGACAAGGTCGGTATTGCCGCCGAAGTGTATAAATCCGGCGAAATGAAGGATATGCTGAACGGGGCGAAGGTCCGTTCCCCGAAGGAGATTGCGGTGATCCAGGAACTGGTCGACGACAGCTATTCTGAATTTGTCCGTCTGGTATCCCTCGGACGCAGGATTCCGGAGGAGCGTATCCGCAGTACGATCATCGGTGATGGTCGTGTCCTCCACGGAGCCAAGGCTCTGAAACTGGGACTCGTGGATAAACTCGGACGCATGGAAACTGCTGTTTCCGAAGCGGAAAAACTTGCCGGTGTTCCCGCCGGAAGTCTGAATGTGGTGCGATACAAACGAAATCTTTCGTTCCTTGAGTTGCTTTTTGGAACTGCTGACGTCCGGACAAATCCGCGGATTCAGCTGAATCTGCCGGGGATGTCCGCCGGAGAACTGCCGCCGGGACGTCTCTATTATCTGGCACGGGAATTCCTGCCGTGAGAGATTTCCGGCGCGAAGTCACAGCCGCATCTGAATCGGCTTCGGAACTTCCTGCCACGGAGTTTTCATGGTCTTTGACGCGTCATCGATTATTCCGCCGGTGTGAACGCGGCTATTTTCTCCACTATTATTTTGCGCAGGGCGGATGGGATCGTTACGCAGATGAACTGGTGCATCAGGTCTATGCTGCCAAGAAGTCCGTTTCCTATGCCGGCTGGCTCGGCGATCTGACGAACCGGATTCTGGAGGAGGCTTTTGACCGGGTGCGTTTCCTGACTCCGGGGGGACGCCTTCGCCGTTTCCGGAATTGTTTTGAAGATTATATCCTTGAGGAATTCGGACAGGTCGGAGAGATGGTTCCGTTCGATTTTGCTCTTCCTCCGGAGGATTTGCTTCGCAAAGCAAAATTTGATGTTGCGGGTGCGTTCCGCTGTCTTGTTTCATCACAGGTTTTCCAGTTGCTCCTGCGCTTGCAGCGGTCAAATTTCATTCATCGGAATGAAGAGTATGAATTTTACTGTGATGGCGTCCGCATCTGGTTTGATCCCGGGCTCCGCTGGCAGGAGCCCGGATGCCGCTGTTCTCTGCGGATTCAGTATTCGCCGTTCGAAGAGGAGATTTGCAGGATGACTGCTGATCTCTTCGCATGCTATTCGCGGGAGAGGTTCCAGGCGGAAAACACGATTTCCTTTTTCATTGCCCGCGACGGTGAAGAGTGGAGAGTGTTTTCCTTTCACGGCAGCGCGGAGAGTGCGGAAGAGCTGATGCGTGGAAGCATTGCTTTGATGAAACGGAAAATCCGTCCGGGAAATGTGGTTCTGCTGTCCGATTTTCCGGAGATCGGACTTCCGGACGTCTGCCGGGGGTGCCGTTATTGTGATGTCTGTCCGCTTCTGAGAGAACTTTGACAGCGGGACTTCCGTTTTTTCATTGTCGTTTTTTGATTCCCGCTCTTGACAAAAACGAGAAACAGGTTACTTTTAAACACTGCGAAACGCGGTTCATCCCCCGACTGAAACAGAACAGAAAACATAACGAAAATAAGGAGTTCAAAATGGCGGAAGTCATGCACTTTACGGAAGAAGAATTCGATGAAAAGACGGCAAAAGGAGTGTTCCTGGTCGATTTCTGGGCGGAGTGGTGCGGACCGTGCAGAATGCTTGGTCCTGTTCTGGATCAAGTTGCCGGAGAGGTCGAGGGGAAAGCGACCATCGTCAAAATCAATGTCGATGAGGCTCAGGGACTTGCAAAACGCTTTGCCGTACGGAGCATTCCCGCTCTCTTCATTCTGAAGGACGGCGAAATTGTCAAACAGTTCACCGGAGTTCAGGACAAGGCAAAACTTGTCCGGGAAATCGAGAGCGTGTGACAAATGTTCCGGATTTCCGCCGCCGCAGGTCCGCTGTTGTGCGGACGCAGGGTTTTCTGCGGATTCAGCGGCGGTTCCGACAGTCTTTATCTTTTACTGGCGCTGAACCATCGTTCAGCGCTTTTTCATTTTACGTTGGAGGCAGTCCATTTTGAACATGGACTTCGCGGTGCGGAAAGCCGTGCGGATGCCGAATGGTGTCGCGAAAAGTGCCGGAAGGAAGGCATTCCCTGCACAGTGATTCCGCTGGATGTGAATGGAAAACGGCATCCGGGAGAAGGGGTGGAAGCCGCTGCGCGCCGCCTTCGCCTGGAGCAATGGAAGAAGCTTCATGCAGCTTCGCCAGAATGCGTTGTCGCCTTGGGACATAATGCCGATGACCGGATGGAGAATCTGTTCCTGCGTCTGTTTCGCGGGTCCAATGCCACCGGACTGACATCCATGCGTTTTTTTTCCCGGATCGAGTCTGTGGATTTTATCCGTCCTCTCCTGGAGATTTCCAAACAGGAAATCGAAGATACCCTGAGAGCTGCCGGTGAAACCTGGCGCCTTGATTCCTCCAACCTTCAGGCGGATTGTTTCCGGAGAAACGCTCTGCGTCTGGAGCTTCTTCCTGTGATTGACACTCTCTTCCCCTCCGCCCGGAAAGGGATGTTCCGTTCTCTTTCCGCAGTGGAGTGCGATGCCGATTTCCTGGAGCATTCCGCTCGGGAGGCCTATCACCGGATGGAACAGAAGCAGTCATTTGCTCCCGCAGAGTGGAATGCGCTGCACAGGGCTTTGTTCTGCCGGGTGCTTCGGTATTTTCTGCGCGATCGTCTTGGGAAGGATTATATTCCGGATCTGTCGCTTCTGGAACGTTTCGGGCGTGCCGTCGCTTGTCCTCCGGAGAATGGAGAGCACCGGATTGTGGAACTCAAAGAGGATTCCAGGCATTTTCTCTGTGTAGAACATGGATGTGTGTCGGTCCGCTCCCGGAAGGTCAGAATGCCCGCCCTCGCATGGAACCGGGAAGAGAGGAATCGTATTGTTTATGGCAATTTCGAGTTGATCGCGGAGCGTGTGGAACAACCGGTATTCGGGGATTCCTTTACCGCCTTTTTCTCCGAAAATTTGCCGCCGGAGCTCCGTATTTCCGTCCGGGAGGACGGCGAGCGGATGATCCCGTTTGGAAGACATTCACCGGTTTTATTGAAAAAACTGTTTCTGGATGCAAAGATCAAATCATACGACCGGGAGTCCTATCCGGTACTGCGTCTGCCGGATGGTTCCATTTTGTGGATTCCCGGAGTAAAACGCTCCATTCTTCTGCCGGCCGGGACAGGCTGGTGCATCCGGATCCGCGCACGGAAACTGGCATGAGGTCCATTTTCTCTTTTCCGGAGATCCTTATTCCGGATTACAGCAGATTGTCCTGCATATTGTCGGAGACGTCGATCTTTGCTTTTTCGCTGGGCTGAGATTCGTGGAATTTGAGATCGTAGTGCTCAATGATCCAGCGGACGATGTTCGGGACGGGCAGAGTCGTCACAATGGAGAGAACAATGATTGCATTGAAGAAATTGTTGTCCAGCATTCCAAGTTCTTTTCCAATGGCGGCCGCAGCAAGGGTGGCGGAAAGCTGAGGGACGGTCATGACGCCGGCACAAAGCCCCTTGAGATTTTCAAAACCGCAGAGCCGGAGTGCCAGCCAGCCGGAAAGAATTTTGCTGCAGACCAGGCCCAGAATGGTCAGTACGATAATCTGTATGTTGCCGACGGAATCGAACAGCATCCGTAAATCCGTTTTCATTCCGATGGAAATGAAAAGAAATGGGATCAGAAATCCGTAACCGATGCTTTCAAATTTATGGAACGCATCGGATGCGGTCTGGTCCTGGCTGTTCATGAGACGGGAAAGTCCGAGTCCTGCAAGGAACGCTCCGACTACAAGATTGATTCCAAGGAATTCTCCAACCAGAACCGCCACCAGAATGACGCAGATGAAGCAGGTAATCATCAGATCCTCGCCTTTGTTCATGATCCGGATAATAAAATTTCCCGCGCGGGGGATCAGGAAAAGAACCAGAGCGAAGTAGATCATGACGATCAGCAGGAAAAAGAGAATGAAATAGTTGCCGAAGATAGCGGGATCGATGTAGTCGAACAGAGAGAGCGTCTTGTGCATTTCAATATGCTGTACCATGCCGACTTTTTTCATCTGGACGCTGACCGCCAGAAGCACAATGCTGGCGATGTCTGTGATGACGGTCGAGATCAGCACCGCCGATCCGAAGACTGTTTTGGTGATCTTCAGTTCACGGATGATCGGAAACACAATGCCGACCGAGTGAGAGGCGAACAGAGAGGCATACAGCAGTTTTCCGGGAAAATCTTCCGCTTTGAAATAGGCATAGATCAGATATCCTGAAATTGCCGGCAGCAGAAAGGTAAGGATGCTGAGAGCTATTACCGGACGTTTTGAACTCCGAATCAGTTTGAAATCCGCCTCCATTCCCGCGAGAGTCATCAGGAAAAGCAGTCCGAGCGATCCCAGCGAGTTGATCAGCGTAAGGGAATGGGACTCGATCACTCCGGGCTTTGTTCCGAGAAAGGAGAGCGCGGGAGCGAGCCTTCCCACCAGATCGAATCCGTTGGGACCGATGATCATGCCTGCCACCAGCAGTGCGATTACCTGCGGGATCTTGAATCGGCGCAGAAAAAGGGGGATTACGGTCATCAGGGTGATCAGGATCAGAAACAGTATCAAAAACGCGTCGTTGCTCATGAAGAATATCTCCCGTGGTTCTGTTCCCGGTATGATAGACCGCTTTCCGGTATTTTTCCAGTGGAAAGTTGAGATTTCTGCAAAAAAAAAGAGATTTTTCCTTTGATTTGAGTGGAAAATGGGGGCCATTTCCGGGGAAGGTGTATGAGGGGGAGAAACTTCCCCGGAGAGAAGATGGCGGTGGGAATGGGGTTCAGTCTCCGGGCGTCCACGTCCAAATCCCTTTGGGATTGTTCATGGTGCCGTCACGACGGCTGATCGTCGAGAGTGGATGGTGGATTTCGATGTGACCGTCCGCGAAGACATATACATGGCGTCCGAGGTGCGAGCGGGCGACAACGAGTTCTGCTCCGGTCCCGTACTGGTCGGCGACAGAGTTGATGTTGTTGCAGGAACCGTCGCTGATGTAGTTGACATCGGTGGGTCGTTCCGTATACATCAATGTGGCGGACGCCTGCGGGATTTTCGACAGTTTGATGGACCATTCCCGGAAGGCGACTCCATGTGTGTTTTCCGGGTTGCCCGGTGCAGCTGTGCTTCCCGCTACATGGGAACTGACAATGGAATAGGAGCGGCGGCTTGAGTCGTTTTTGTTGTGTTCCGGACACATATAAAGCGTCGTGGTTCGGCGGTTGAACGGCAGCGGGATGGAGATTGCGTCGTTCCAGGTCAGGTGACGGCCGTCGTAGCGTCCGATTCCCAGCAGATCATCCCAGGTGACATTGGTGGAAGTATCATACGCATAAGGAAGATAATCTCCGTTGTCGGCGAGATACATGTGGGTTGCATTGCTGATTTGTTTCAGATTGCCGGTGCATTGAATCTGTCGTGCTTTCATGCGTCCCTTGTTGAGCGCCGGAAGAAGCATGGCTCAGAATGGCTATGATCATGATGGTGATCAGGAGTTCAATGAGAGTGAAACGTCTGGTGCTTGTTTTTCTTTTTGTTTGCTGTCTGGGATGTGGTTTCATGCTGGACTCCTTGTCAGTTCTGTAAAAGTTGCTTGAAATCGTTGAAGTTTCCATTTGTTTCCGCATAGAGCAGTTCGATTCCCGGGGGGAGGGGAGCGGTGATGCTGTTTCCATAAAGATCAAAAAGGTTTACGCCTTCGGCTTTTGCCTTTTTCATCTGTGCCATGATTTTTTCCGGAGCGCCTGACAAAACGGCGACGCCTGTTTTGCCGTCGGAAAAGAAATATGCGCGGATACCGTCGCCTGTTTCCAGAGAACCGATGAATTTCCGGTTTTCAAGCCGCCTTGCCATTGCGGAAAAAGCGGGAAGCATCGGATGGGGGGTGCCGTCAGCATTGAAGAGAACCAGAAAACTCGGTGCCTGCGAGAAATCAGAGTAGCAATGCGCGGAGTAGAGGAAGATTCGTCTGACTCCCAGACTCAGGAACGAGACGATGTACCGCACATTCCGTTCGGCGGCGGAATGAAAATCCTCCTCATTTTTCCAGGGAAGCGTAAGATTGTACATTCCGGCATAGCGCATGGATGTGTCACCGGCGGCGCTTCCGAGACTGGCTCCCTGGCCCTCCGAGAGAATGACGGGCTTCCCGATGCGTCCATTCTTTTTCAGGATGGGTCCGAGCGCCTGATTCCATGCTCCATGACAGGCATCTCCGGGGAATCCGGTTTTCTTTTCCGTGTAGAAATGAAAGTCGATCGTGTCGCAGTGATTCAATCCGCCGGAATTGAGGACCCCTTGCGTCCATGCTTCGCCTTCGCGTCCGGCCGTGGTATTGAACCCGGAGATGACGGCGTTTGGATTCTGTTTCCTGGCAGCGGCGTATGCTGTTGCGGTCAGTTTTGCAAAATCCGCCTGTGGCCGGGCACTTGTCAGATATCCGCCGTCTTTTCCGCGGGCGATTCCCCACCAGCCGGGCACCCAGGGTTCATTCCATACAAACCAGTCGTCGATGATTCCCCGGTAGCGCCGGACGACGATGGAGACATAGTTGGCAAACTCCTTCAGATCCAGCGGTTGGAAATAACGGTCATGATAGGCGATTTCCTGCCGCATCACTCCGGGATCGGAGAGATGACTGGCCCATGCAGGTGCGGTTCCGAGCTGTCCGAAAATCTTCAGATGATTCCGGCGATAGGCCTGGATCTCCGCATCGCGGAAGTTCCACTTCCCTTTTTCCGGTTCAAGATAGAACCAGCCGATGCAGTCGGTACCTGCGTCGTGGAGACGGACCCAGTTGATCCCAGCCGCTTTGACAGCCTTCATGGAATGTTCATCCGGAAGAACGTGAATTCCGAAGGGCGAATCCGGAGCATCCTGTTCCCAGAAAGCAGGTCTGACAATCCGGGTCGCGATGAGTTCGGCGGGCGGAGAGATCGGACGTCCCTTTTTCCGGACTCGCAGTTCCAGACGGAATTGTCCCAGTTCCCGTCCCGGGAAGAGAGCATAGGAGATCGTCCCGGTTCGATTCTTCCCGTTGAGGCGGATGGGTGCGAGGTCCCGGCTTTCTCCGTACAGATTCACGATTCTTCCCTCCAGAATGCCTCCCTCATAGTTTCCCGTCACGGTATAACGGATGAGCGCTGGTTCCTCTGTAAACTGGATTCCGGTATGGTTCAGTTCCGATTCGGGCAGGGCAAGTGCGATTTCGCAGTCGGCGGGCGGAAGGTAGTCCGAATCACCCGCCTGAGCGATCCGGAAGGCATCGACCGCCATGGTGCCTGTGCCGTGGATCCGGAAGACTGCCGCACGTGCGTCTGCCGGAATTCGGAACTCAAGTTTTTTTCTTTGCCACTTCCCATCGGGAGTCAGGGGAAGACGGGCGAGTTCTTTTCCTTCGCAGCGGATCTCCACCAGAAAACTTCCCGTTCCCCGGCAGGAGAATGTGAGCGCCTGGAGCTTTGCGGGGTCTGCGACATTGAAAGGTTCACTGCTGATTCCGATTTTCCCATTTTCATGCGAACTCAGAACCAGGGGTGTTTCGCCTGATGGTCCCCGTTCTCCGGATGCGGATTCCACCGTTCCCGCTGTGTGGTTGCGCATCAGAGTCCAGGCTGGAGGCAGACCGAGAGGAAAACGGGTGGAGCGCAGAACATTTTTCAGTCGGGCATCCGGACGGCGGAGAACGGCTGTTGCGCCTTCAAACTCTTCCAGCTTCAGGGTGGCAAGTTCCAGGACGCCGGGGCCTTCAATGTTCATCAGGAGTCCGACAGGCAGGGCGGAAGGAAAGGCGGGAGTCTGGAAATAGAGTGTCTGAGTCTTCCACGATTCGCCGGGTTTCCAGGTCCCCGCAGTAAGGGTTGTATAAGGAGGCGGCAGGATTCGGAGACTCAGTTTCACGGGAGCTCCGGTCCGGTTCCGCAGGTATGCGGTCAGTCGGTATTTCCGGTTCGGACGGATTCCTGAAAGCGGTGCAAGAAACTGGGGTGCTCCTGTTTCGATATTCAGCCGAAGAAACTGTTCCGGTCCGCGATTGACGGTTTCGGACGTTGCCCGTGCGGAATTCCAGTGCGTGTAATCCTGCCGCCACGGACGGGGCAGAAAGCCATGGAAAGATCCCTTGCCGCGTTCGGAGAGCTCCGTTCCATCCTGGAAAAAGACGGTCCGGAGAATTGTTCCCTTTTCCGGAGCTCCTGTACAGATCGTTGCGGAAAGGAGCAGAACGGTTGAGAGAAATAAGGAAATAATTTGCATGATAACCTCTTGCAGTTTGAAAAATGTAAAATCAGTTTTTAGACTAGACGGATTGTATTCCGTTTTTTTGTATTTTGTGAGCCTGACCTGTTTCGGCGGAATTATCGGGCCTCATGGTTTCGCGGAAAACGAGGCGGGTGGGAATTCGAAGGATTGTCTGACAGTTCATGACGTCCGGTTCCCGGATGAGAGTCCGGAGAAGTTTTGCGATGGCTGAGGCGACATCCCTGCGGGAATAACCGACCGCTGTGATCATCGGTTTTCCGAAAGGCAGAAAACCGTATTCCTCCAGATTGTCATATCCGGCAAGGGCGACGTCGCGTCCGATTGCGATCTGTTCGGTCATCAGAGCGCTGACGAGTCCCGCGGCAAGATAGTCTCCGCAGGTGAAGATGAAACATCCCCGGCATCGTTTTCCGAGTTCTTTCCAGGTTGGCCAGTTTCGTTCGGGAAGAAGATTGTCGGCGACGATGAATTCGATTTGATCTCTGGAAAAGCCGGCTTCACGAAGAAAGCGTTCTGCGAGTCTGCCGCGCCCGGCGAGCGTTTTTTCCTCACCGGTTACAATGATTGCTCTCCGGAAGCGTTCCGGAGAAATATGACCGAAGAGTTCCCGGTAGCCGGATTCCAGATCAATGACAACCTGATGGAACGGATGATTCCGGATGGTTTCTCCGTAGAATTGAATGACGGGAATACCGAGGGATTCCGCGACTTTTTGCTGTTCGTTGTTGATTTCGTGAGAGAAGAGGAGTGCGTCCAGATCGCCCAGCCAGTCGGGATTCCAGTCGTCCAGAGAGAGCATGCGGACTTTGCAGGAGTATTGCCGGAATTCATTCAGGAGCATTTTCCGGAACACTCCGGCGGTCTGATTGAATGCGTTCTGCAGATAGTGTTCGATGGAGTAGCCAATCAGAAAATTCTTTTCCGGTTCGCCGTTTACATAGGAACCTCCGCGCGGCTTTCGACGGACGAGTCCCCGCTCCGTGAGGGTGTTCAGTGCGCGGTTGCCGGTCAGGTACGAAACAGCAAAGCGATCGGCGATTCCGCGTGCGGAGAGTTTGCTTCCCGGCGCGAATCCTCCTGCGCTGATTTCCTGCTGGAGCTGTTCTGCGATTTCCATATAGGTCATTGTTTTTCTCCTCGCTTTCATTATACTGCGAAGAAGAAAAAATGACAAGATCAACCCGGAAAAAAGGAAACAATTTTTTGATAACTGATTACATCTGATATATATTGCAAAACAGCTGTTTTTATTTTTTTCCTAATTGCTGGACGAATCAGGTCCTTCCTTCAACCAAGGATTCACCAAACGCAAAACCGGAATCCTGCCGGTAGGACGAACCGATGCCGGCAGGGGGTGGCGATCCGTTTGGGGAGACCTCGGAAGATGGTCCGTGGAACAGTAGATTCGTTCCGTTCACCGTTGTTCAGCGGGTCAGATGATACGCCATTACGCCGCCTTTGAAGCATCCGGTATCGGCTTTGAACTGGAATGTGTCGCCGGAGCGCCTGCCGGAAACGGTTCCGAGCGGAGCGCCGTCGGCGGTCAGAGCGGTGATCCGGAAGTCGTGAGGCGACTTCAACGAGATCTCCGCGCTGCCCCGCAGAACCAGTGCAGGCATTTGTCCATTCCGGCGAAGCAGCGTCATTTGAGGCGATCCGAAAATCATGTCTGTACAGTTGACATTCGTCAGATGCAGAAGCAGCATCTCCCGGCTTTGCTGCAGTTCCTTGTCATCCAGCGCAATCAGCGCCACCGTGGCGAAGGCGGATGGATTGCGGACGGACATCATCTTTCCCCGCAGACTTCCGCTCCGCAGGGTGAAGGATTCCGTTTTCGGCGATATCACAGACAAGGTCTTTTCCTTCGGATCAAAGTAAATTTCATTTGTGGAGGAGATCCCTTTTTTCCATTTCAGAAGATTCGTCCATCTGGCGGACAGAACCGGATCCGGAAGACGGTCCGGGCGAATCTCGCTCCGGTTCCGGAACCGCACTTCCGGCCGTCCGGAATCCGCCCGTCCGACCTGGGCCAGCAATCCCAGTTTGTAAAATTCATGGGAACGCGAATTGGCATCCTTTTTCCGGAATTCGTCTTTAGAGAGTTCCAGGGCGGCTTTTCTGTCCGATGCGAGCACATCGCCCCTGAGAAACATTGCAGCGGTAATTCTCTCCGCCAGTAATCCGACGGGATCGTTTCCGATGTCAAACCCTCCGATTCCGGAATTCCGGTCTTCGAGTTTTTTCACATCATGCGACCAGGCAAACCGGTAGACCGCATCCCAGTTCTGGAGAGAGGCAAGAGCCCCGACAACAGGTCCGCATTCCGAGCGGAACTGATTCGGATAGCAGATGTTGTATTCTGTCACAAAAAACGGCTTGCCGAAAATCCGGGTCGGCGCAAGAACCAGAGGAAAATGGCAGAAATTCTCAAGGGAACTTTTCTGTTTGTGGGCGGATGGAAGACGAAAGGCTTTTTCCGGATAGGAGGGATGATCCTGATAATAATGATTGTCCACAAGGTCGAAATTCCTGACCAGCGTTGCTCCAAGCGGGTCCAGATGGAAATTGGAAGAGGTCAGCAGGACCGGGCACTTCAAGTCCTTCCGGACAAACTCGGCAAGGTCGCGCATGGCGTCCCGATGCGTTTCCAGCAGAAAACGGTAGAACTGAGGATCCGCGTTTTCCGCTTCCGCTTCGCGGATTCCATGTTTTTCCTTCCACTTCCCGAACGCTTGTTTGAACAGTTCCGTGGTCTGAGGAGTGCTTTTCCAGGTTCCCGCGATATAATCCTCATTCACCAGATTGACCGCAATCAGCGCGGGATCTTCCGCAAGGGAATTTCCCGTATAACGGTTCCTGTGCGTCAGGAGATTCCGAATGTATTTTTTCAGATTTTCCCGTGCCGCCCTGTCGATCACGACAAGCGCCTTGTACCCCTTGCCATTGTAAGGAACGCCATCCCCTTTTTTCAGCGTTCGGCTGGAATAAAAGTCCAATGTGAAATAGATCCCCTGCTGCCGGAGCTGGTGAACCAGATAGTCGAACTTCTCCATCTTTTCCGGGGCCAGTTCCGTTGAAACGGAACTCTTCGGATTCAAAAGAGTTGCAAAATTATCCAAATGATGAAACCGGACGGAATTGTACCCGCATTTCCGAATCTCGACGGCCATCTTTTCCGCACTTGCATGAGAAGGAGTGCATGCGGAATAGCAGAGATTCGCACCGAAAAAGCGGATGCGTTTTCCCGGTCTCTTCTCGAAACACAGATGCCCGTCCGGAGAGATGCGGACCCTTCCGTATTTTCCCGCCGGAGCATCGGCAAAGCGGGAAAAATCCAGCGGGGAGCCGGGAATCACGCACTGCTTGAATTCCATCGGCAGCCATCGGGAATCGGCAACTCTCCTGACATCCCGCATGACAATGCTTCTGGTCAGAAACGGAAAGGCTGAAAACGAAATGGCCGGAATCATCCAGAGGCTTTCCTCGTTCGCCATGGAAAGACGGATGGATTTTATTTTTTTCCGTTTCAACGGATAGGTGGAAGCATACAATCCTACGCGCTGAGCCGGATTTTCCCCTTCCCAGACGACCACCCCGTTTGTTCTTTCCGTCGGTTCCCACCAGTTCCCGACCGACTGCGAATCGACCGTCCGTTTTTCGGAAGACCCGTCCACATATCGAATTTCCATCGTGCCGATTTTTTTCTGCGGCCATGCCGCGGCGTGCAGAAGATTCACAGCGCCGAATTCCGGAAAAGAGTCCGGAACCGGAAGTGTCACGTCTGCCGGGACATCCTGTCCGCGTTTTCCTCCCCCGAGCACAAGAACGCTGCGGCCGTTGTTTTTCTTCGGATCCTGAATCTGAAACCCGACTCCGGAATAGAGGAGATTCTGCACTTTCAGAGAAGATAGATCATTTTCGCCGCCCTGTCCGCTCCAGCCGCGGACCGGAAGTGAAGGATCATCCGAAAAACCGCGGTTCATTGCTCTGCGGATATCCAGGGGGGTGGAACTCTGGCTGTTCACGGAGAACTTCAAGGACCCCTCCCAGGTGGTCGGAGACGTTTTCCGAAGCATCATCCGGAGGAAAAAAACAGATTGATTGTATCTTCTGTAATCCCCGATCAGCAGCGAAAGAGAGTCCGGTGTTTCCACAACAAGCTGTTTTTTGTCCGTGGTGATTTCAACTTTCCGGAAGGGGAGGTATTTATAAAGCTCGAATCGTTCATAATCTTTCGGCAAAGGTTTTTCTTTTCCGTCGATTGTCACTCTGGCTTCCAGCGGAAAATCCAGGGAATGATAGACCGTGCTGAGTTTCAGGGGCTTTTCCAGAACCGCTTTCGTTTTCACCTGAAAACAGCCGGGACCGTTTTCCTGAATTTCCGAGCGGTAGGTCATGCGAATTCCGTCAATCCGCCAAACTCCGGAAAAAACGTTTCCGTTCCACTGCGGTTCCTGGAGATTTCCCGGATAACAGCCTTTCCACTCGGCGTCGAACACCCCGAATGTCAGCCTTTTTCCGTGGAAGGGAGTGGCAACGATTCCGGATGCCAGCTGCTCGAATTTGTCCTCCGCTCCTGCACTCCACACACAGAAGAGAAGAATTGCCGGAAAGAATCTCTGTAAAAAAAACATGGTATCTCTCCCTTTTGTTTTTCTCTGAATCTCAGTCGCCATTTGGATCCCCCCAGAAACCGCCGGGGGCTGTTGTGATGTTTTCCGGGATCAGGGAATATTTGATGCTCCCTGTATGTCCGTCGCAATACAGAACATTGAGGGATGTTCCGCTGGAATGGCGGCTGGCACTGGCTGTCAGCCAGGAGGTTTTCTTGAAGGCGCATCCCATTTTCCACTCGCCTTTATTGTCGATGTCGAACAGGAACGCCCGGGAGGAGGGCCGCCTGATTTTGGAGTGAATCTTCTTCTGTATGCTGGCAGAGAGAAGTTCATTGCTGATCGCATAAAGATTGACCCCGTAAAACTGTGCCCAATAGCTTCTGCCGCCATCCCCTCTGTCCTCAAAGATGAAATTGGTTTGTGCCGGACAGTCGAATACCTGTCTGGGGCGCTTGCGTTTCGCGTCCCAATGCACCCCGTCATAAATGGGAAGGGAAGGATTCAGGTACGGGGTCAGCGCATCCTGCACTTTGGAAGCTCCGGTTCCGGCGCCGAGACCGCCGTTCAAGGCGTAAGTGGGACAAATATCGTTCCGATCCGCCAGATACATCTGAAGGAAAAGTCCAATCTGTTTCTGATTGTTGAAACAGGAGGCATCTCTGGCCTTTGCTCTTGCCGAATTCAACGCCGGAAGCAGAAGCGCTGCAAGAATCGCAATGATTGCAATAACGACTAAAAGTTCAATCAATGTAAAACATAGACGAGATGATTTGTGTTTCAGATTCCCGTATCCATTTTTTTTCCGATGTGTCATGAGCACGCCCTTTCTTTTGGTTGGTGACATTTGATTCAAATGCGTCTGAGAAATGTTTCCCTTTCAACAAAGACTGGAGAAAAAAGCTGGAAAAACGGTTCCGTTTCCCGTTCGTTTTCCAGCTGATCAATCAGGCGGGATGCTCCGGCATATCCCATCTCGTCCAGCGGATGATCTATGTACGCGATCTGCGGGCCTCCCAGATGGTCGAAGCCGGGTTTATCAATGACGACCAGACTGAAATCCTCGGGAATGCGGTATCCCATGCGCAGAGCCTCGTAATAAAGACTTCCCCCGGCGAGAGCATTGTAACAGATGACTGCATCGGGTTTCCGCGGGAGCGCGGAGAGGTACCGGATTGCTTCGCGGCCCTCTCTCTGGCAGTAGTGTTCGCTTTCGGAAATGACATTCGGGCAAGTGTCCCGATGAAAGAGAAATGTTTCCTCCAGATTCCGTTCCCGGACGATCTCCGCAAACGCCTTTTCGCGCACAAGAGAATCGTATTCCGGTTTTTCGATGCAGGTTCCCGCGAAGGCGATGCGCCGGTGCCCGCTTTCCAGCAGAGTTTCAACCGCAAGCCGGACGGCCTGGCGGTTGTCGAATGCGATGCGGTTCAATCCGGGAAACTCTTCGTTGAAATCGACTGCCGCAAGATTCGGACTGATCTTCAGCAGATTCCGAATCCACTCCCTGCGAGTGTCGCATTGCAGAAGAAGGATGCCGTCAATGCGGCGGTCCTTCAGACGGCTCTCACAGATTTCCGGAAGATTGTTCTGATGGAAATTCAGCAGAAGCAGATCGTAGTTGCGTTCGAAAACCGCTCGCTCGATTCCGGAAAGAATCGACACCTCATATTGATTGGAGTATGAATGCCATTGTTTTGGCGGATCATAGATTCCCAGAGTCCTCGACCGGTTCGCTTTCAGGCAGCGGCTCGCGAAATTCGGGGCATAGTCCAGTTCTTTCGCGATTTTGCGAACTTTGTCGCGAAGGGCCTGGCAGACAACCGTTCGACCTTTCGCCGAATTCAGGACTGTGCTGACGACTGCCACGGAACAGTTCGCCTTTTCCGCAATCATCTTCAATGTGACTCTTTTTCCTGGAATGCTCATACGCCGTCAATGTTTAACTAAACCTTTAGTTTTTTTGATATTATACTCTAAAATTCAATTTTTGTCAAGAGGAAAATGGAGGAATTTCAGCGGTTTTGTTAGAAAATATCGTCGGCAGAGGGGAAATATTTGACATTTGCATCGAATATTGATTTGCAGAACTGAAAACATGATGCTATATTCAGTTGAATGATAAGAGACAACGTATGTTCAAACTATAAAATTGAGGTGGATAATGGCAGAGAACATTCCAGGCGGCAATCAGTCTGCGGCGGAAGATGTCCCCCAGGGACATCGGACGATCAAACTGACTCCGTTAAATGTGAAACCCGTTCCCGGGGAGGGCGCTGCTCCGGAACAACCGGAGAATACCAGTACGATCAAGATCAACTCAAAAGTTTCGTTAAAGCCGAAAGCCGCACCTCCTTCCGTGAGTCCGGAACCGTCCGCAAATCCACCGCCGGCCGGAATGGACACAAAAACACAGGCTGTTCCGCTGAAAGGATTCAAGAAAGCCGGGGCGCCGATTTCTCTGAATTCAACAGCCGCTTCTGCGGTCAGAGTTCCTGCACCGGGGAGCACGACGACTGTTCTTTCCCCGAAACCGGGCGATACTGAAACAAAAGGAATTCCCCTGAGCGGCGTTGCCAGCGTGCCTCAGCATGAGAGTGCCGAGGATGTTCAGACCTCTACGGTAAAACTGAACAGACCTTCTCCTAAACCGATGTCGACTCACTCTGCACCGATTTCGACGCAGTCCGGTTCAATTCCCGCGACACCGACCAGGAAAATGCCCATCCCGACTGTAACCGCTCCTATGAAAACTGCACCTCCAGCTCCTGGATCTCCAACCATCCGCCTCGGAGCAACGCCGGCTGCTGCTCAAAATGCCACTTCAACAACAGGGATCAAACTGACCGGAATGCCCACCAAGGTTTCGACTTCCACGACAGGCATCAAGCTCGGCAGCACACCCCCTGCAGCCAAGGTCCCGACTTCCACAACCAATATCAAACTGGATGGAACTCCGGCTCCCGCAGCGGCAACCACTGTGAGACTCGATAGTCCCGCACCGGCTCCTGCATCCGGGGAGAAAGTTTCAACTTCCACGACAGGCATCAAGCTCGGTGGCGTTCCCGCTCCAGCAGCCAGTACCGTGAAACTGGGAGCTCCGGCAGTTCCGGCTTCTCCTGTGGCTCCCTCCCTGAGCATTAAGAAGAACGCTCCGGAGCCTGCTCCAGCTCCCGCTCCCGCCGGGGAAGCTCCTGCGGCGGAAGCTCCTGCGGAAGCGGAAACTGCAAAGAAGAAAGTTTCTTTGAAGAAAAAGAAAGATGCCGCTTCGGGTGGAGAACCGCATATTCTGTTCTCCATTTCTTCTATTTTTGCGCTGATCGCGGTGATTCTGCTGACTGCCGTCGTGGTGATTCAGTATTTGAATCACTGGGAAGGGATGCAGATCCAGGTGCCTGGGCTTGAATTCCTGACCCTCGGCAAGTAACTTTGAAAAAGCCCTCTTTTACCGGAGGGCTTTTTTTTGTATTTTTTCCGGAGAATCCGGAAAATGTCTGCAATGGAGTTCCTTATGCACGTTTTCATTCTTCTTGTTGTTTTTATTCTGGTGTTTACAAATATTGTGCGTGTGATTATCAAGGAAGCACGGAAAATGGAAGGCGGTTCCGGCAAAGGGGCTTCGGGAGGGGAAAATCTGCTGAATGTCCTGTCCAGTCAGGCGCGCAACGAAGCATGGATGGAAGTTGCGGGGACGCTGGATCTGCAGTATGTGCGTCCGGCCAGATTGCGAGCACGTCCTTCCCTGCGTGGAATGGTCAAGGATTTTGTCACGGAGACGCACATCGAATATTCTTCGTCGGGAAGTCTTGCAACGGTTTGTTCTGTTCAATTTCCCGAAAAACTCGGGATCGGGCTTCTGATCATACGCGATGATGCAACTGTCGTTGCCGAAGAATTGGCCGATCGCAAAATGCTGCGCGTGACGGCTTTGGATGGGTTGGATGTCCGTTGCTCTGCGAATAATGCGGAGGTATTGAAATCTTTTCTGACGCCGATGCGTGTCAATGTACTTAAGAATGCTCTTTCTTTTTACCGGACCCTTCGTGTGACGGATGATTATGTCGTACTGAAATTGGCGGGCGAGTGCAGGGACGCGGATCATCTGACCAATTTCATTGAATTTACTGTTTCTCTGGCATCCGCTCTGCAGAAGAATTCAGCATCGGAAACCCTTTCCACAAAAGGTTTTCAGGAGTTTGCTCAGGGAGATGAGGAGGATGACCTGCCCGGAATCAAGACGGTGATGGAGCCTTCTTCAGCCGCTGCCGCGGTTCCGGAATTCCGGCAGCCGAAAACGATTCTCACTCCGATCAAACCAGTGACCGATGATGCCGAATTGTTGCAGCCGGATGAGTCGGTTTTGCCGACGGGTCCGGCGGAAGAGCATCAGACGGCATCCGCCAAATCGCGGATGCCGGAAGTGAAGCCCGTGTCGTCCCCGGTGTTTTCCACGTCGCGGATGCCGGAAGTGAAGCCCGTGTCGTCCCCGGTGTTTTCCACGTCGCGGATGCCGGAGGTGAAGCCGGCATCGTCGGCGCCCGTTTCATCTACTCGTCCCGCATCGTATGGAAAGGAGCCGGAGAAGGTGCAGGAGAACGCCGCTTCTCCGTCGGATTCTCTGCTGGATCAGAATGCGCTTGCCGCCGCTCTGTTTTCCTCCTCGTTCCCCGGACAGAAGGAGCAGGAGCTGTTCAGCCGTGTAAAAGGAAAGAAAATCGAATGGAGCGGCGAATTGAAATCCTCCTATCAGTTCGGGAATGATTTTGTGCTGGGCAACGGCCCCGCTGTAAAAGCCGTATTTGAAATCGCTGAAATTTCAGGGACCTACTCCATGAAGACAAAAGTGAAGGCTGTGGTTCGTCTTCCGCTGGAATCTCTGGAGAGATTGAAGAACCGGAACGGGGAACACTTTCGTTTTTCCGGGCTTCTGGCAAAGCTGGAAACGTTTGCCAGGGAAATCGTGATTTTCAACGGTTCGTTGAAGGATTGAAACCGGGAATGATGTTTCCCTCATTCCCGGCAGGCCATTTTCAGGATTCCAAAAGGATGGCTTTTCCGTTTTTTACGGAATTGATCATGGCAAAACTGATATCCAGGCTGTTGCAGGCATCTTGAATGGTCGGCAGCGGATGCGGTTTTCCGTTCAGGGTGTCGGTGATATTCTTCAACTGGCAGAAGAGTCCTGAGCCGATGTTGACTTCTTCCAGCTGAGCGGTGCATTTTTCTTTTTTCCACTCTTTTTCCGAATCGATGAGGGTCGTGTTCCCATCGGCGGAAATGTGTGTGATGTTGTTGGACCCATCCATGAGAAGAGCGCCCTTGTCGCCATAGATTTCCATGAGTTCGTTGGTGCGTCCGAATCTCTGCCAGGAACACATCATGTTGCAGATGACTCCATTTTCGTATGTGACAACTGCTGCTGCATAATCCGCAGGCATGGGCTGTTCCTTTGAGAGCAGGAGGCTGTCCGCATAGACCCTTTTTGCCGCGCCGAAATACCAGTTCGCCAGGTCGATGTGATGAGCGAGCATGTCAATGATGACGCCGCCGCAGAGATCGAAATCGGAGAACCAGTCGCCCGGCATGCGTTGGTATTTTCCGAGTGGAAGATCGACGTTGCAATAGCGGATTGTTCCAATGGCTCCCTCTTCGACCATTCTCTTTATGAGAATGGATTTTGCCAGATGGCGCCGTACGAATCCGACTGTGAAAAGTTGATCGTAGTTCTTGAGAAGGTTGAGCAGTTCTTTCTCTGTTTCCTGCGTGCGGCAGAGAGCTTTTTCGCAGAAGATCGGTTTATGCGCGGCAACCGCTGCAAGAACTCCTTCCTGATGGCAGTAGGTCGGGGAGGAGACGATGACACAGTCCACATCCGGCGCGCTTGCCAGTTCTTCCGGACTGCGGTGGATGGCTGCTCCGTAATCCGTGTGCATTTTTTGTGCGGCATCCGGATTGATATCGTAAACTCCGGTTACTGCGGTCCCTTCAATCTGTCTTGTTTGCGACGCATGGGCGTTCCCCATACGTCCGGCTCCGATGATTCCATAACGGATCATGATTGTCTTCTCCTCTTGGTTGGATTCAGTTCTTTCCATCATCTCCGGGAGCAGAGGGAAAGAAGTTTGTTTCTTTGATGGATTGTGAAAATTGTTCTCTGCCATTGCACCAGACGGAACACGGAGTCCAGTCGCTGTCAGCGACCACGAAATCAGCGAAGGCTCCTGTTCTCAGTTCTCCGATGTCAGGGATGCCGAGCGACCGGGCCTGATTGTATCCGGCACAGCGGATCAGTTCCGAATCCGGCAGAAGATGCAGGTCGCGCAGGAGTTTCAGGCCATCGCTGAATCCCAGCAGGCTTCCCGCGATCCGTCCCGAGGAGGGCAGGGCCGCTTTTCCGTTGTGAACGAGAACGTCGAGTCCACCGAGCTGGTAACAGCCGTCAGGCATACCGGATGCGCGCATTGCATCGGTGATCAGCATGATCCGTTCCGCACCTTTCATGCACAGGATGATCCGCAGCATTTCCTCTTTCAGGTGGATGCCGTCTGCGATGAGTTCGACGAAGACATCGTTTGCCAGCAATCCCCCTCCGACCATTCCCGGATGCAGGTGGTGCAGCGGTGTCATCATGTTGCAGAAATGGGTCAGATGTTTCATTCCGGCGATTCTTGCCTGCTGAAAGCATCGGCAATCTGCTGTGCTGTGCGCTCCTGAGGGCACGATTCCTGCTTCCGCCAGTTTGCGGGTGAAGACGATTCCTCCGGGCAGTTCCGGTGAAAATGAGACCTTTTTTACCGGATAAATCCGATTCCATTCTTCGACCATTCCGATGTCCGGATCAAGAAGATGCTCCGGATTCTGCGCGCCTGCCGCCTCCGGGTTGAGGAAAGGTCCTTCCAGATGGAGTCCCAGCGGTCTTCCGAAATCCGGATGGGCAGCATAGCGTGCAGCGGTATGGCAAATGTCTGCGATGGCCCTGCGTTCCACACTCAGAGTCGTGACTAGAAACGAGGTGACTCCTTCCGAGAGTTTTCCACGTGCGATCGTCCGGAATCCTTCCTCGGAGGCGTCGGAGAAATCACAGTTGTCCCGTCCATGAAAATGGATGTCGAAGAAACCCGGCAGAAGGAATTTGCCTTTCAGGTCAATTGTTTTGTCCGCTTCGGGAAGTCCCTCCGGATCTGGATAGAGTCCGGCGACGCGATTATTCCGGATCAGCATTGCACCGCCGGGAAGGTCCATTCCCGGCGAAACGATGTGTGCATTGCAGAACAGTGTTCTCATGATCCGGTCACTCCAGTGAAATGGCATCCGCGCAGTAGATGATTTCGGAATCCGGTTTGCTCAGCAGATAAGATGCCGGCAGTTCCGGAGTCGGTTCTCCTTTGAGAATCTGTCTCAACGGTTTTTCCTGTTCCGGAAAGCATGCCAGCAGAAGAAGATGTCTGGAAGCAAGGATCTGTTTCATTCCCATGGTGACTGCGGATTCCGGTACGATGTCTTTTCCATTGGCCGTCAGGCGCCGGTTTGTTGCAATGGTCAGCGGTTTGAGTCGGATGAGTCTGCTCGGCAGTTCGGCAAATTGTTCTGTGGAGAGCTCATTTTTTTCCATCGGTTCGTTGAATGCGATGTGTCCGTTGAATCCGATTCCGAGAAGCTGAAGATCGGTTCCTCCGGCAAGTTCCAGTTCCCGGTCGAATTCTTCCGGAGACACAGGATTCGGAAAATGAATGTTTTCCTCTCGGAACCCGAGAGCGGGATCAAAGCGGCGGAAGAGGTGTTCCGCCATATACTTTCGATAACTGAGGGGATGGGTGACGGGAACCGCAGTTCCGTTTTGATCCGCATATTCATCCAGATTCCAGGTGTGCAGCAGATGCAGCGGAGTTCTGTTCCGGTTCAGTCGTTCCGCCAGCAGTTCATAAAGACGGATCATGGTATTGCCGGTTGCCAGTCCGATGTTGACCCGGTTTCCTTTTGCGATTTCTGCCTGGATTGCCCGCTCTGTTTTTTCAGCACCAAGATGACTCATGGCTTCATAGTTTTTCACTTTTATCCAGTTCATATCATTCTCCAATTTGCATTTTCCTGTCTTTTATTATATCTTAAAAATGAGGGAAAAGAATACACTCTTCATGCAAAAACATATATTTTTGGTGCATCAATGAAATACTACGCGGGGATTGATTTTGCAATGGCGGATGTTCAGTTCGGGTCCAGAAACAGCAAGAGAAACTATCCGTTTTATTATGGACTTCAGCTGGTCTATTCAGGAGAAATCGTGCTTGCCATTGATCACGGAAAAGAGATTCGGCGAAAAGGTCCGGCTGCATTTCTGACCTGTCCCGAGCACTTTTATGAATATTCGTCGCCTGGCATGGATGCACGGGACCATTACTGGGTCTGTTTTTACGGACCGAAAACGGTGCAGTACCGGGATGAGGAACTCTTACGCATGGATCCGGAGACACCCTTTTTCCGGCTGCGCCGTCCGGAGGAGTTCCGGGCGATGATGATGCAGCTGATTACGCTTGTTCAGGAAGGACGCGAACACGATCGTGCGGTCTGTCTGCTGGAGACACTTCTGTTTACTCTTCAGGCCGATTCGGAGATTTGTCAGATTCAAGCGGATGACTGGCAGGAGCGTTTCTCCGGGTTGTCTGCGAAGATTGCTGCGAATCCGGAAAAAACGTGGAATTTCGAAATGGAGGCAAAGAAAATGTGTGTCAGTTTGAACCATTTCAATCGTCTTTTCCGGAAATATCTGGGAACTTCTCCGCGACAGTGCGTCATTCAGGCGCGGATGCGGAGAGCGGCCGAACTGCTGCTGAATTCGAATGCGTCCGTTGCGGAGACCGCCATGTCGGTCGGAATCGAAAATGAGTTCTATTTTTCCCGTCTGTTCAAAAAGAGTTTTGCGCTCTCCCCTTCCGGATATCGCAGGGAGTTCCGTGGAAATTGATCTGCGTGAAAAGTGTATCTGTTTGCATGTTTTGTATATTCCTTTCTTTGCGGAAATGATGTATAATCAGGAAAAACAGATCAGATTCAGGAGGTGTTTTCATGAGGCGAGTGGATGATTTGGGGATTGGTGTCATGGTGCGTTTTGCCGTTCCGGTCGAGGAGAGTTTCCGGAGACTGAAATCATTTGGACTCCGGCATTGCCAGTTCGCCGGAGTTTCGGATGCGTATTTGTACGGGACGGCCGGACATGACAATACGCGGCGTTTGCGGGACCTGATGGAGCAGTACGACGTGGCAAGCTGTTCCGTTTTCTGTTCGTTTCCTGAGCAGGATTGGGGACGGGCGAAGGAGACGGTCGGCCTGACTCCGCCGGATACCCGCGCAGAACGGATTGCTCGCGCCTGCCGGACCGCTGACTGGGCAAAAGAGCTGGGGATTGAACAGATCGCTGTACATGTCGGTTATCTGCCGGAGGATGCAGAAAGCGGGGAATACAAAGGTTTTGTCCGCGCAATGAGGGGATTCATCCGGTTTCTGGAATCGAACGGACAGGTTCTTGCCTATGAAACGGGCCAGGAGCCCCTGGAGATTCTGATTCGTACCATGACAGATATCGGAGTGGAGAATCAGCGCCTCAATTTTGATCCGGCGAATCTTCTTTACTACAACAATGAGGACCCGATGCTGTTTGTGGATGTGCTTGGCGATAAAGTCGTTCACATGCACTGCAAGGATGCGGTACGTCCGGCGGGTGGCGCCGCATTCGGACACGAAACCAGGCTCGGGGAAGGCGGAACCCGTTTCCGGGAGCTTTTCCACAAACTTTATGAAAAAGGATATCGCGGTCCGCTGACGATTGAACGGGAGATCGCGGAAGGGGAGGAATTGAACCGTGATATCCGGGATGCGATCACTCTTCTGGAGTCCTTGAAACAGGAGTGCGGCGCGGAGGTGTGAACTGCGCCGCTTTCCCCTCGGAACTTGCCAGCGGACGGAATCGCCGGACGTGCTGTTATTTCCCGACGGAAGGAGACTGCTTTCCCGTTTCCTTTGCAGAGGGAGCGATGGTGAGGTCCGATCCGTCTTTCAGCAGTTCCATTTTTTCACCGTAAATGAGCGTCATTCCATCTTTCAGCGCATTGGAGGACACTTTGACGAACTCCTTCTGTTTCAGATGGAAGAAGACGGGAAGACGTTTGGTTTTTCCATTTTCCAGAGCGATCACGTAAAATTCGTCGGTTGCCTGATTCCGGCGGAGTGCTGCAAGAGGGACGAAGAATCCGGAGGATGCTTCCTCCATCAGAGGCTGGAGAACAACCTGTACTTGTTCTCCAGGACGGAACAATCGCCTCAGCGTCTGATACGCGACCCTGTCCCCATTCTTTACAGAATCGGGGACGTTGCAGACGAGAATGTCATCCGTATTCAGTTGCGGATTCTTTTCAATGCCGCGCAGCCGGTAGACTCCTCTGAAAATTTCCACATTCTGCGCAGTGACCCGGATTTTTTCAATGGTATTGATCCGTTTGAGTCGGGTTTTCAGATCGGCAGCTTTCACACCTTTCAGTTTCCAGACGAAATAACCGTCCTTGTCCTTTTTCAGCGCCTTTTCTTCGATCCAGAAAAGGGATGGATTCCATTGCAGTTTTTCGTTGGAGATGATACTCAGATTATCGATGACGGGGAGTTTTTTCTCCTCTTCCGTCAGTCCTCCGACCGGAAGGCGGGGATTGTCCACAAAACATTCCAGCATTCCTGTTTTCAGTCCCCGGCTGTCGAACCATCCAGGGACGGGGGTCAGGGAATCGACCGGATAAATCAGCACCTGGGTTGTCTGATCCAGTTGCTGGGTGATGTCTTCCGGTAATTGGATCGAAACTTTGATCGGCGAGACGGCGGAGAGCTTCAGCACGCGGTGTGCCACATCGACTGCCGCTCCCGCCAGCTGGTATACTTCCACGACGATTCCGTTGAAGGGCGCATGATAGTAACAGGCGGCAAGGACACGCTTGCAGCGTTCAACTTCCAGTTTGGCTTTCTGCTTATCGAAGAATGCCGTTTCATAGATCAACTGGGACTCCAGAAACTGTTTGGTGCTGACCGCTTTTTTTTCAAACAGCGTCTTATCCCGCAGATAGGTCTGCTCCTTTTCCGTGAGAGTGATTTCTGCTTCCTTCCGTTTGATTTCCGCCAGTTTCAGGTTGTTTTCCGGGATTTCCGTATCCTGTCTCGCCAGAAGATCGCCTTTCTGGATGATTTTTCCATTCAGATCGAAAACATTGCTCTCAACATACGTCCCCACCGGAGCCACATAGGCCAGCCGCCCTTTTTCTTCAAAGGAGACGATGACTGTGTTTGAATAATCAATGGTTCCCGTGAATCGGAGTTTCGGACGGTATTCTTTTTGCAGACGGTACGTTTCCCATTTCGTATCCGCAGAAAGGTAGACCGTCGTGGATGGAAGCAATGCGGCAAGCAGACAGATCTGGATCAGTTTCATGATTCTCTCCCATGTAAAAATGACCATGTTTCCAGAACAATATCATGGAAACAGAAAAAATCAAGAAGCTGAACTGCCGTGATTCTCTATTCCGTTAAAACGATTGCATATTTGTCCGAAGAAGCGAAATTCCGGTCATCGCCGGCGAAGGCCATTGCGGTTTTCCGGGGGATGTTCTGCGAATCGCAGTCGTTGATCGAAAAGTCGATGCCGAATGGTTTTTTCGCAGGGAGAGAGAACGAGCCGGAAATCCGGTATCCGTCCTGTATCCGGACTGCCCTGAAAGTGAAGTTCTCCGGTTTCTGTTTTGAATACACTTCCGAACGTCCATCCGCGCTTATGACCGCCTGAATACGCTCGGCTGTTCCGCCGAGGTTCCGATCAAGGAAGAGTTCCATGCTGTCGTAGGCGTAGAGGGCTCTGGAATCCGAGGGAGCGGCGACAACGGCGTCATCTTTCACATCAATGGAGAAGTGAAGAGTTCCCTCTGCCGCGGAAAGTGTCAGGGTTGCGGAGAGATCCTGTTCCCCTTTCCAGAGGCACCGGGAGACAATACGGTTCTGGTCGTCGCGGATCTCCTTTCCGATGTGGATTTGTTCTCTTCGGCCGATGGTTCCCCGGAAGGTTTTTCCATTGCGCAAATCAATCGTTGTCCGCGGATTCAGTGCAACTTCCATGATGGTGGAATAGACGAGTCCGCCTGTATAACGGATTCCGATTTCGAGCTTTGCCGGCGTTTCCGGGAGCCGGAGAGCAAGGCGCTTCGATGCGCGGGGAGCAATCGAGACTTTTTCCGATGCCATTGCTTTGCCGTCGCCGGTAAGATGAAGTTCCGCTTCGACCTTCTTTTCCGCCGGGTTTATCAGTTCGAATTCCAGTGTAACGGGTGTCCCTTTCGCGTAGAAGGGATGGGGTATGAGGCGGACCATTCGTTCGGGAGTCATCGGCGTCTTGCTGGTGAACAGGGTCGGGATGGAATGGAGACGGCCGACTCTGGTATCGCGGTCCAAGCAGTTGCCCCAGAGATCGAAGGTTTCCACAGTGGCTTTTCCGCGGAAGGTGAGAAGTTCACTGCCGGAGATGGTCCACGCATAAAGACAGAAGGTTCCGTCCGGTTTCCTGAACTGATAGGCCCGGATGTTGTGTCCCAGCTCGAAATCCCGGTCGAATTTCGCGCCGGAAAGCTGGTTGACCATATTGACGTAAGCGGCAAACGCAGGGTAGGGGGAGTAATCCGAGCGGACAAGCCCGCATTCATCACCGACAACAATGTACCAGTAGTTGCGCGAAATCCCCGAGGCAAGCGACTGCACATACCACTGGACAGCCCGGGCGGCATGATCCTCCATGGAGATCACGTTTTCGACTCCCCATCCGCCGGGACGTCCGGGCGTTCCCGTAACGAATCCGGTTTCACTGTTCCAGATCGGTTTTGCCGATTCTCCAACAGAAGCCAGATATTTTTTCATCTCTTTCATATCGGAATAGTGCCAGTCCCAGGACTGCCCGGCGAATCCGCTGGAATAGCGGTGAATGTCGACAACATCATAATACGGCTGCGGGTTCAGTGCGTAGAATTGAGCGGCTCCCCAGGCGTTGTCACTTGGCTTATGGGAGGTTTTGTTCCGCAGATCTCCGGTCAGTGCGGCGCAGAAGCCGCCGAGTCCGACCGTGATTTTCGGATCAACCTCCTTCAGCGCCTTGTAGCTGACTTTCAGCAGATCAACGTAGGCTTTCGGATCGAACGGCTGAAAATAGCCCGGTGTTTCCGGCTCGTTCCAGATCTGATATTCGTTGACACGTCCTTTGTAACGTTCTGCGACAGTTTTCAGATGTTTGCTCCAGGCATCAAGCGGAGGATATTGTCCCTCGACCGTATTGCGCTTCGATTTGATGCCGGTCTGATAATCAAACTTTCCACCGGTGAAAATTACATACAGATTGATCTTGTTTTTTTCCGCTTCCCGGACAATCTTGTCGAGTCCGGCAAAATGATAGTTCCGGTTTTTGTCCTGAATGGAATCCCACGGCAGCCAGAAACGGAAATGAGAGATCCCCGCCTCGGCAAGAAATTTCATGAACTGTTCGATTTCTCCCGGCGTCTGCTGCTCTGCGGCGGTTCGAACACCCTGGCATCCCGCAAAGGGCGAGGCGAGTCCGGCGGTGCGCTTCGCCTGCTCCGGAACGATCACATACGAGTGTTGAAAACCGTAGTCTCCAATTTTCACAGAAAGTTCATAATAACCGAATTTCAGATCGCCAGGAAGCGGGACCGTGAAGGTCCCGCGGGAGAGTTCAGGTTTGAGAGAAAGAAACTTTTTTTTTTCGCCGAGAGTGCTGAGCCGTACTTCCGGTTTCACATCCCGGGGAATGGTGCCGTGCAGATTGAGGACAATCTTATGCGGCCCTTTTCCATAAAACCAGGCTGTTCCGTTTTGTTTCAGGTCAAAAGGGCGTTCATAAATCCCCAGTTTGAAGGATTCAATTTCTCCGGGCAGTTCACTGAGCCCCTTGTCTTCCGATCCGACCCAGAAAACCTGATTTTTCTGCCAGATGAGAGGTGCTTTTGTCTTTGTTTCGCCGAGTTTGGTTCCATTCAGAAAATGAATCAGTTTATCCGGCGCAGCCACCAGTGTGGAGACGATCTGCTCACCGGGTGCCGCCCGGAAGTTCTGCCGCTGAATCTGTGCGGTTGAACCGGGAACCTTTCCGATGAGGCGGGCGAAATAGCTTTTTCCTTCCCAGATGTTCAGCCCGAGAGAATTTGGGGTTTGTCCGTGCATGCAGCGTCCGGTCTGGAAAATCCCGACCGTTTTCTGCCCCGGTTCCTGATTGTAGTGGAATCGGACCTGAACCACATAGATCAGATCCGCTTTGCCGCAGAACCGTTCCGGCAGACGGAAAGAAGCGGGAAGCGTCCCGTTTTTCGTGTCGGCAGCCGGAATGGTTTCTCCGGCTCCTTTCAGGTATGGTTTTTTCCCGGGTTCCCGGATAAGCTCATATTCAGCGATTTTTTTCAGAGAATTGAGATAATCGGTGTCTTCATGAGCCGTGATTTTCTTTTGTGTCTGGACCTGCACCCGGAGATCCGAGAGTTCGACCGATTTCAAGGTCAGAGTCCCGACCCGTTCCTGAACGCGGATCTGGATGTTGATCCTGTTTGCATCTTTCGGTGCGGGAGAGAACTCCAGGGTCCGTTCCACCCAATTTGCGCTCTCCTTAAGAATAAAATACTCGTTTTTGACTCCCTGTCCATGCTTGTTCAGCCAGACCACGAAGACCCATGCTCCGCGGTCCCGGCTGGAGTTTGCCAGATTGCTCCGGTAGACCAGCTTCATCTGCTTTCGTTCCCCCGGATTGAGAAATCCCATGTAACTCAGCGAGGACGAACCTTTGGTATCTGTTTTTGTGAGGGAAATGACTGTTTCCCCGAAGGGACCCGTGCCGACTGATCCGCCGCGCATGGTCCAGTCGGAGGAGGTTCCGCCTTTGACCACTCCGGAATAGGGGAGCGGAGCGGCAAAGGCGGTGATTCCCAAACAGAGGAAGGAGAGTCCGGAAAGCAGAAATGAATTCATTCGTACACCTTGGTATGTTCGTGTTGATAGGAAAATGCAAAAATCGTGCGGGATTATAAACCGGTTGCGTTCCGCATTTTTGCGGCCCATTCTTCGGTATTGTGTTTACCGTCGCTCCAGAAAAAGGTGGAGGCGCAGTTCGTTGCGAGATCGCCGAATCCCATGAGATCCCAGTTCGGATTGTATTTCGTCGGGATCTTGTACATGGTTCGGGTTTCTCCATGACCGTCGAGAAAAGCAACGTTGGTTTTTTCCGCGTGCCGGAAATAGATGTGTCTTCCGACTTCGTTTCCGGAACCGGATGGCGGCCATTCCCAGTTGGGATCGCTGCGGTATCCGACATTCTCACAGATGAGCATGTTGCGGCTCGGCATCTTGCAGGCCTTGACGCTTCGTGTCAGATAACGTTTGGTCTGATCCGATGTATCTACCCTCATCAGCTGGTTATTGAAGGCGTAACTGGAGACATAGTCGGTTCCGGAGGTCGGTTCCGGACAGATCCAGAAGACATTGGGTTCCCGCTGTTTGGCTATGTTGTTGTCGGTTTTCGTTTCGTTGTTGAATTTGCCTGCGTAAAAGAGAGGAACGTCGCGTCCGAGAAAGGAGTTGCCGTCCCATTGTCCGCTGCCGGAAAAATCCTGCAGTGCGAGGTAATAGTTGGGCAGGGCGCCGTCGAAATCGTTGTTGTACTGGATTCCGATTGCTCCCATCTGTTTGACATTGTTCAGACAGGAGATTGTTCTGGCTTTCACTCTTGCCGAATTCAATGCAGGCAGCAGAAGCCCCGCAAGAATTGCAATGATGGCAATGACAACAAGAAGCTCTATAAGTGTGAAATTTCTTCTTTTCATATCTGTTTCTCCGGAGGGACTCCTCAAACTTTTTTTTGCGTGGAGTCGTTTTTCAGCATATTTAATTATAGATCATTTTGTTCTTTTTGTCAATAGGAAAAGGGAATTTTTTTCAAATAAGCTTGTTTTTTCTTTTGCTATTTCCGGGAAAACGGATTACTGTAATGAGGAGAACAGTTGGCAAAAGAGAATGGCGAAAATCAAAAACGAATCTTCATCTTACTGGAATGCGCTGACGCAGCTGATAGCCATCATCAAAACGGAATATCCGGCAGGAGGAAAGCTGCCGCCGGCACCCGAGATGAGCCGGCGGCTGAAGGTCTCGCGTATGACCTACGGAAAGGCTTTGAAAACGGTCTGCACACATGGTCTTGCTGCTGCTTCCCGCGGGCGCGGAGGCACCTTGATTCCTGCTCCGGTGAGAAGCAGCAAAAAAATCGGACTGATTCTTCTGGATGCCACGGAATCTCCTTTTATTTCCCATGCGGAAGAGTTTTCCGCGATTCTGGCGGAGCTGCGTTCCCTTCAGTATCAGCAGCATATCATTCAGAGCGGACAGCTTGAGAAGCTCTACGAAAAACTGGTCATCTACAATATCAGCGGAGTGATCTGCGTGGATCCTGCATCGAGACTGATTGAAGAGCTTGCCCGTATCCGGAAACAGTTCGGATTTCCTGTCGTTGCAACGGGGTTCCGGGATTACCGCCAGGAAGCGGAGTGCCGGATCGCCGGACTGCCGATTGTTCAGCATGACCTTGTTCTGGAGAGTGCGGCAATCGTCGATTTTCTTGTTGCAAAAGGATTCCGGAATCCGATGCTGATTGATGGCTACTTCGGTTTTGTTGATGTGAAGTTGAATTCTCATTTTCAGAAATACGGGCTTTTCATGCCTGCTGAGAATTGTCTCCTGACCCGTCAGGTTCCCTCCCTGCTGCTGAAACGGATTCGCAAGCGGAAGATCGACGTTCTGATTCTGGAAGGAGGCTACCGCGTCTACCGTTCCGTTTTTGAATTGCTGATGCAGCTTCCGAAAAGCCGTCGTCCTGCTGTCCTGCTGCGTGATGCCCCGGATTTCCTTCCCGGCTGGAATGAGATGTTTCCGGAGGTTCGTGTCCTCGGACGGATGAAATATGATGCCGAAGCTCTCGGTCGTGCCGCGGCATCCGCGATGGCGGAGGCCCTGGAAAAAGGAACCGCTGCCGAAAGCGTTTTCATCAACAACTTCAGCATTGTCTGACAGGAGGATTCGTTCCATTCCGGCTGGAGTTTTTCTGTCCCGGACTTTTTCTTTTTTTTTCCATTTTTCCAAAAAAAGGGGGATTGACAAAAAATTATTTATATGGTATAATGTAGGAAAGCAGTATAATACGGTATAATTAAAATGATTGCCCTGAAACGAAACGACACATTGTATCAGCAGATTGCGACCTATTTTGAGACGGAGATCCGGGAAGGGCGCCTTCAGCCTGGTGTAAAACTCCCCCCGACGACGGAACTTTCGAAGCAGTTCGGGGTCAATCCCGATACGATTCAGCAGAGTCTGCGCATCCTCATGAATCAGGGGCTGATCAGCCGGGCACCGAAGCGCGGTACTTTCGTGCGCGGGTCCTATCACAGCAACACTCTCGGCATTGTTTTCGGAAAAGAGATTTTCGCAGACAACAATCTGGCATTCTTTCCCGTTTATCTCAGCGAACTGATCCAGTATGCGGAGAGCCGCGGTTGGAAGACCAAAATTTTCATGACGGTTCGCGAAGGTCTTGGAGATACCGCTCTCTATGAACTCCGGAAAGCCATTGATGCCGGAGAACTCGGAGGCGTGATTGATTTCTGTTCCAGTTTTGCCGCGAAGGAGTATCTGGAGAATGTCTGTCCGATTGCTCATGCGAATGCCGTTGTTCACGATCATCTTCAGCTTCTTTCGCTGGGCCTTGATTATCTGTTGAAACAGGGGTATGATACAATCCGGATTTATGCGAACTCGGGCAGCAAAACCGTTTACACACAGACAAAACCGGAACTGGAGCAGATGGTCGGAACTTATCTCGGAAAATACAATCTGCCGCCGGAGAACATTGGTTATTATGTAATGCGTCCGCTTCAGCTCTATGGCTATGTCAAGTTCAAGCAGGAGTGGAAGCGCGGGGTGCGTCCGCGAGCGGTTCTGATCTGCAACGACTGTATTTTCCGCGGAGTCTGGTATGCCGCGATGGAGCTTGGAATCCGGGTTCCGGAGGAGCTCGCCATTATCACCCACATGAACCGGGGGCGTGAGCCGCTGACGCATATTCCGCTGACAACTCTGGAAGTGGCGCCTTTCGATTTCGCCCGGGAGACCTTCGACGAACTGGAAGCGAGAATCCGCGGAAAAAAACGAATTTCCCAGAGAATCAAGGCTGTGATCCGGGAAGGAAAAACATGCTGAAAACAGGGAATCTTAATTCAGAACAATCAAATTATTAAACGTAATCGGAAAAAGGAAGAAAATGTTGTTTCACATTACAGAACGGGGGATCGGACTGGAGTTCGCCGAGCGGTTCGTTGAATTTGAGAAACTGCTCTGTCTGGAACTCTATCACAGACCGGAGAAGAAAACCGTTGTTCAGACGGATCTGCTGGTGTTCCAGAACTATCATACCGATTCTACGGCATCGCTGGATTTGTACGACTCTGTGCATGGAATTCTGATTCCCGTGAAACTAACGTGTGAAGGCAGGCATCTCCGGATTGTGATTGATGCCGGTGCGATTGTCGAAACGAACGGAAATACATGGCGTCTGATGCGGATCGGTGTGGCGCCTTCGCTTCTGGAATTTCCTGTGACGGAGTCCGGTGCATATCTTCTGCCGAATTACAGCGGAATGCTGACGACCTTCAACAGGCAGGAGAAAATCTCCAACGATGACCGTGTCTACATGCAGCAGAGCGAGTGGGAGAAGTTCGGGCTCATCAATGCGTTTGGAGCCCTGTTCAGCCGGGGCGCGGTGCTTGGAATTGTCCATTCCGGTGATTTCCGTGCATGGATTCGGACGGAAATGAACTTTCTGCCCGGGCGGAACCGACAGTTTGCCGTCATCGGGATACGGTCCGATCCAGGTGATTTTCTGGAGCAGGAGGAGAAAGCCGTTTTCTTCGATGCGCTTCCTGGAGTCGCGGACTATACGGACATGGCATTTGCCTACCGGGAATATCTGCTGAACGACCGCGGACTTTCGCCGCTGCGTGAACGGATGAAAGGCAATTCCGTTCTGGAGTATGCGGTGAAGGCGATGCGACTGAAAATTTTCATGGGACAGAAAAAACCGTTTGTCGCAGACGGGAAATCCCCGTATGTGAACTGTACCACATTTGCGGAGGCGGAGGAGATCATCGATGCCCTGATCCGGGCGGGAATCCGTAAGGCGATCATCACGCTGGTCGGCTGGAATCTCGGCGGACACGACGGGGCATACCCGACCCATTTTCCGGTCAACGAGGCCGCGGGCGGAGAAGCCGGACTGCGCCGTCTCATCCGGAAGGCGCTTGACAACGGATATCAGATCGTTCCGCATGACGGCGTCTGCGCTCTGTACATGGGCTCGCCTGACTTCGACTACCGCTATGTGTCCGGAGATGAATCGGGCGAACCGCAGAGCGGCGGAATGTGGGCGGGCGGACTTCTTTACATTGCTTGTCCTCAGGTGTTTCTGAATCGTTACGGCGGGGAGTTCCTCCGCATCAAAGAGCTTGGATTTTCCGGATGCTATTATGTCGATGGACTCGCGAACGGACTTTTCCGCTGTTCCGATCCGGAACATCCGGCGAATGAAAAGGAGTTCGCGCGCGGACAGCTTCGCATGATTGAATTTCCCAGGATGCTGTATGGGGCGTCATCCACGGAGAATCCGGCAGTCTATTCGCTGGAGTTCATCGACGAAGCAGCGCATCTGCAGGGGGAGAGCACCTGGCGGTGTTTCAAGGATCATCTGCCGGAATCCCTGCGGAAGCTGGAGGGAAAAGTGATACCGTTCTACAATCTTGCGGTTCACGGTATTATTACCTATCAGACGGAGTGGGGGCACGGACTGCGCAAGCATGGTCTGATTCCCGGAATTCTCCAGCAGTTTGCAGAGGGGGCGCGTCCGTCCATTGAGGTCTCCATGCGCGGACTCTGCAATGGAGACTACTACGAGGATTCCATCCGTGATATCGCTGAAACGTATCGTTTGAATTTTGATCTTGTCCCGGAAATTCATGAGGCTTTTATTGAGAAGTATGAGCTTCTTGGAGAAAAAGCGGTCAGACTCACATACGACAACGGGGTCGAAATCACAGTCAACTATGGTTTTGAGCCATGTCAGGAGGCGGAGCCCCTCAGTTTGAAAATCACGCGCAAAGGAACGGAAATTTTTTATAAAAAATACAATGCAACGAAAGAAGGAGAAGCCATTCATGAAAAAGAGGGATGAAGTTTGTCGGAATTTCACACTGATAGAGCTCCTTGTGGTCATTGCCATCATTGCCATCCTGGCGGGAATTCTCCTGCCGGCGTTGAACAATGCCAGGCTGAAAGCAAAGGAAGCGGACTGTGTCAGCCGGAAAAAACAGCTCTCTCAGGTTGCGATGCTCTATTCCTCGGATAATGATGACATTGTAGCGGGGGCGGAACATGTTGTGATTGGTTCCATGCAGATTGCATTTCTGAGATTGGGGTATGTGAAAACACAAAACGAATTGAACCGTCTTTCTCTTTGCAGCATGAAGGAACGCAATCTCGGCAGTTATACAAACAACGGAAATGTTGGGCCGACTACCGGGTTGAATTATCGATTTTCCAGGGAATATGGAACAAAGATTGTATATAAGCTGAATCAGATTACGAGTCATTCCCTGCGGCCGCAGATTTCCGATACGCGCGGCGGTTGTCAGTGGGGCGGGACCGACGGCACGTATGGATTCAGTACGCCGGATGGCCCGACTTCCGGAGAGCCGAATGAATTCGGGTTCTGGCATGGAACGGATGTTGCGGAAACGGGAACCGGTGCAGAGACGGTTGTCGTTGGAACGGGGAAAGCCGTCGTCGCCTATCTGGACGGACACACCGGGACTGTAACCCGGGCGCAATTCCTGGTTCTTCCTCTCCAGTTTTTCAAACCGAAAACAAAATAATCCGGCAGATAAAACGGAATCATAAAAAATCAATATTGAAAAAGGAGAAACGATGAAACACATTTTTACAGCAATGCTTCTGACAGGCTGTCTGGCCGTTTCGACGGCACAGGCGGAGATGCTCTACCAGTTCAAGTTCGATGGCGCCGATGATGCCGCACGCCTGAAAAGCTCCGGTACACAGAACGTTACCGCTGAGCTGAAGAAGATCGACGGGCAGACCGTGAAATTCATTCAGGACACCCCCTCCGGAAGCGGGAATGCCGCCGAGTTCACCTTCCAATCCGGAGGAAACCGGGCGGCGATGCTGCTTGTTCCCGGAAGTCGTGACAAGGTCAGCTTCTCCAAACCCGGAGAGAAACTTTCGATTTCCCTGTGGATCAAGCGGGCGAATGACAAGGAGGGCGGCATTATCGGCAATTTCAGCGGGAACGGCAAGGCCGGATGGGTGCTTTCCGTTCTTCCGGATGGAGCCATTCGTTTCCGTTCCACCGCCTATGGACACCGCAATTCCGTCGAGACAACTCCGAAGAATCAGTGGACCCATGTCGCCGTGGTATATGAACCGGGCAATCAGGAGGGACTGAAAATTTATATCAACGGGAAGTCCTGCAAGCTCCTTTCGACTTCCTACATCGGAAAGAATTCTCCTGTCGCCGGAGTGGATGATCTCCGGATCGGAGCGGGGGTTCCGGGACAGTATCAGCCGGTCTGTTCCGCTCTCTGGGATGTTCGTCTTTACAACGAGGCGCTGACTCCGGAAGCCGTGGCAAAACTCTTCTCAGAAGGGAAAACGAAAGGAAAATAACCGATGAAATCCATGATTTTTTCTCTTTCTCTGATCTCTGCCGCGGCATTGTCTCTTTCCGCTGCGGAAGGGCGGCAGATCTATGCGCACTACATGGCATGCTGGCCCGCCGGGACAAGTGCGATTCACCATTCGCTCGGCGAAGCGCACAAGGTTCGGCATGACAGCCGGAATCTGGTGAATGCCGTCGGCGGAAGAATCGTCAATTTCCCCCTGATTCCGCAAAACCGGAGGCTGACTCCGGAGGAGAGCGCCGAATTGGAAATCAAACGCGCCATCCGGGGCGGTCTTGATGGTTTCGCCATTGACGCATGGGCAGGAGGCGACGGTGCAAAACAGACTCTTGACCGCCTTTTTGCCGCTGCGGAAAAAATGAAGGTTCCATTCTACCTGACAATCTGTATGGACCCTTCCTGTCACCCGCGCAATCCGAAGGAGCCGGGCAATCAGATTGAGGAATACATCAAATCCATCAAACAGCTTCTGGAAAAACATGGCAAGAGCCCGAATCTGGCGCGCCGGAACGGAAAACCCCTGATTTTCGGATACTCCTCCGCTGGAATCTTCAATACCGCAGAGATGAAGAAGATGCCCGAAGGACCCGAAAAATGGCGGAAGATCCGCGACGCCTACGCAAAAATCGAACAGGCTGTCGGACAGAAACTTTATTTCCATTACGATTTTGACAATGATAAAAAGACTCCTGAAAAGGCTGAATGGTTTGGCTCGCACTACGATGCGGTCGGCGGTTTTCTCGGGGGCGGAGAGTGGCGGTTTGATGACAAACTGATCTCTGCAATCAAAAAGGGCGGTGCGGAATGGTCCATGCCGATGTGGTTCCAGTACAACAACAAGGCGGGCAGTCTGCTTGCGGGAAAGGGGACCGATATTCTCCGTAAAAACTGGGAACAGGCACGCAAAACCGGTTCGACTCTGATTCAGTTCGTCACTTGGAATGACTATGGAGAGGAAACTTCGCTGGCTCCCGGATATGAGACCAATTACACGATACTCAATCTCAACCGTTATCTCATCGACTGGTGGAAACAGGGACGCGAACCGAAAGTGGACAAGGACGTGATCCATGTGATCTTCCGCAAGAACATGCCCGGTTCCGTGACCTATCCGTTCCGGGAACGCCGTACGGCGGAGGGATGCGTCGAGATCGTCACGATTCTGACTGCGCCCGGTAAGGTTGATGTTGAGAATTATGGCTCCTATGAGGCGCCCGCCGGATTGTTTGTCAAGCAGTTCCCGATGAAGCCCGGAAAGATTTCCGCAAAGGTCAAACGCGGATTGTTCGGCAGTACCGCCGCCAGCGTGACCACGCAGGAAGAGATTACCGATCGTCCGTTCCGTGAAAACAACACGCTCGCCTGCTTCTCCAGCAATTACGACGAGGAGTGGAAAGCCGATTTCCCGAACGACAAGCCCCTCTATTACAGCGAATACGGCGATGTTGACGGTGACGGTCTCCCCAACTGGTTCGAAATGTACTGGTTCGGCAAGTTCCCGTTCATGGAAACCGCCTCGGGAGCCGATCCCGCCGCGGATCCCGATCAGGACGGCAAATCCAATCTTCAGGAATGGAAGGATCAGACGAATCCTCTGGCAAAACAGCCGACATATGCCGCCGGATATGTCTGGAACATGGATGAGATTCACAAATCGGGACTCAGCTGGAATCCGGATCTGGATACAACCGGACGGCCTGTCTGGTATTATATGTACAAACACGGCGATGTCGGCAAGATCGTGCCAGACGGCAAATACGAGCGCGATCCCTTCAGCGGCCCCAACGTCTTTTACGCCGGTCTGATGGTCCATCTCTCTCCGCATCACGCGCCTCCGTACCGCTACATTCACGGCTGGATTGCGAGGGAGAAAAACAAGGATGGCTCCTTCACGCTGAAGATCGTTCCGCGGAAGCAGGCCATGCAGATTCTCAGCTGGAAGAGTCCTGTTGATGGAGAGGTCGCACTGACCGCGCAGGGCGAGTTTACAGCCGGACCCGTCAATTCCACCTTTTCAGTCATGAAAAACGGCAGCGTCCTCTACGAAAAGAAGATCGGAAGAAAGGAACAGAAGGAGGCGTTCAACCTCAAATTCGATTCGATCCCGGTCCGGAAGGGCGACTGCCTCTACTTTATCGGGAACTGCTCGGAAAACGGAGCCGAAGTAAAGTTCCGGAATCTGAACATCAAACTCAACAAACTGGAGCAGAAATGAACCATCTGACCACAACATTCGCCGTGACACTTTCCGCAGCGGCACTCTCGCTCTGCGCAGAACCCAAAACGGTTTTCGCACATTATATGACCTGCTTCGGCAATTCCGTCGGCGGGTATGAGAGAGAGATCAAGCTCGCGCAGCAGTACGGAATCGACGGCTTCGCCCTGAACTGCGGCGAATGGCAGAAAACGAAAAAGGACGGCTCCCTTCTGGATTCCCGCTATGTGGGAAATGCCGACCGCATGTTCGAAGCGGCGAAACGTCTTGGTACCGGATTCAAAATCTTCATGTCTCCGGATGGCAACCGCGATGCCTGGATCAAGGAGAACTTCAAAAACATGGCGAAGCGGTATTACAGGCATCCGAATCACTTCGTCTACAACGGCAAGCCTCTGCTTTCCGGCTGGGGCGGCAACATCGATGTTTACGCGGAATTCGTTCCTCAGCTCAAACAGGAGGGATTCGATTTCACTTTGGTTCCCTCAATGAATGTCAAACGGCACTCCATGCTTGCGTCGTCTGATGTGATCCTGCGCCACCTGTACCAGCCGGGTACGGTGCTTGACGGAATCTTCACGTTTCTCTGCGACGGCACCACCCGCGATCTGATCATTTCGAACGCGGAGCGCACGTTTGCGTCGAAACAGGCAGGGAAGATCCACATGGCGGGAGCGTGTCCGGCGTACAACAGTTCGAATGTCCGCGACTATCGCGGCGCATACGGCTATGCGATGATGTGGCAGGGAATTGTCAACGACAATCCCGAACTGGTGGAACTCGTCACCTGGAACGACTATCAGGAGGACTCGAATCTCATGCCGAACCGCTGGGGCTGGGACAAGGTCGCCAGTTCCAAGGTTATGTTCGATCACGATGAAAGCTATCTTGATGTGACCTCCTATTATGCCAATGCCTATAAGCATGGGGTCTATCCGGAAATCCGTCAGGACAAAGCGTATCTGGCCTATCGCCATCGTTCCCGCAACGCCCAGAAACTGTACGATCCGGCAACGAAAAAGTGGATGGATGCCCGGATGCCTCCGGCCCGTCCCCTCGAACAGATTCATGACGATCTGCAGGATGCCGTCTATGTGACCGGATTCATGACCGATGACGCCGATATCACGGTTCGTCAGGGAGACCGCGTCTTCAAAGGCCGCCTTGCCAAAGGCATTTCCCTGTTTGAAGCTCCGATGGTCCCCGGTACGACGCCGGAAGTTATAATTACACGCCGCGGGAAGCCTGTTATCGACTTCGCCGGACGCAAGCAGATCATCGCCTCCGAGACCGAGACAAACAGTCAGTTCGGGGCGCATCATCATGGTCGCACCTGGACGTCCGGTGCAGTTGCCGGGCCTGTTGAAAAGAGTTTTTCCGCAAGTTCCGCAACGTGTTCCGGCGCGGAACGCAGCGGCGATGCTCTGACCTTGAAGCCAGGTGCATCCGCCACATGGGATTTGAAAGAGTTCAAACCCGGGTCCTTCGCGGTCCGTGTGACATATTCCAACTCCGGCGATGAAGAGGCGCGCCTCACACTCTATGCCGATGAGAAGCCTGTTGCAGACAAGGGCTCTCCTGCTCAGGCGTATTATTTCCCGCTCTATCTTCCCCCGACCGGCGGAGAACTGAAAACCACCTCATTCCTCTGGACGATCAACGATACTGTGAAGTCCCTGACCGTGAAGAAAGATTTCCCCGCGAACGAGGGACAGAAAAAGCTCGGTCGTGATTTTGAGGATTTCGGGGATGCCACCCTGGTGAAGATTGAACTGGTCCGCAATCACGTCTTTACTTCGGTTCCCGGGAAGAAAACGCTTCCGGAACTGGTCCGTCTTCCCGGCGGTGAATTCCGGATGGGCGGTTCCGCCGAACCGCTGGAAGACGGGCACTCCTGGTTTGAGAAACTCTTTTCGTCTGCGCAGACTCCTGCATCCGAAGCGGATGAGTTTCCTGCCCGCCGTGTGAAGCTTTCTCCGTTTGCCATCGGAAAATATGAGGTGACCAACCGGGAATTCGAAGAATTCATGCCCGAGCACCGCGAGTACCGGAGTTCCTTCTCATGGCGCGACAACGAACCCGTCATCTACGTTTCCTGGATGGATGCCGCACGCTACTGCAACTTCCTCTCACGGAAACATGGATTGAAGCCCGCGTATGACGAACGCACATGGAAGATTGATCGTGCCGCGGATGGATTCCGTCTGCCGACTGAAGCGGAATGGGAATATGCAGCGTCCGGACGCGGAGAAAACCGTCTTTATCCGTGGGGCAACACGAAAATGGAGGCGAAACACGGGAATGTTTCATTTGACGCCATGAACCAGTCGTCGGTTCTCCGTGCATGGCCGGGCGGCGGAGTGACTGTGGTCGGCTCTTTCCCCGCCGGAGCCTCGCGCGACGGCATCATGGATATGGCGGGCAATGTCGCTGAATGGTGCAGTGACACCTATCACCTGGAATATCCGTCCGAAACGGTTGATCCCCTGGATGAGCGTCCCTCTCCCTATCGTTCGATTCGCGGCGGTTCATGGGGATACTACGGGATGAGCCAGCGGACTAAAGACCGGGAATTCAACTCGCCGGGATACGGGGGATACATCTATCTCGGATTCCGCGTCGTGCTTCCTGAAGCCGGCCTACGGAAGCTGGATTCGAAAAAGAACTGATCCATTCCCCGGAATGATCCGGAAGCCCGGCAGTGTTCTCCTGCCGGGCTTTTGTGTGTCGGAAAATCCAGTCAGCCGGGGAATAGGAAGACGGTATGTTTTCCGGAAAGAAGTCTCCTTATTTTCCCTGCGGTATTTTTTTCCCTGTTGAGTTCTGCATCATTCCGGCAGAATCCGGACCGGGATGTCGAGCGGATTTTCCCCCGGAACAGTCAATTGATATTTGTGTCCGGGCCAGCAGACGGAAACGCGGAGGAAAAACAGTTCGTTGTTCAGAAGCTGTTCCAAGCCTGCCCGGACCGTGTCAAGCATCAGAAAATAGCAGGTAACTTTATCGGGAAGGCTGCGGACAGCCAGTTGTCCGTCAAGATGGTTCCGGAGGCCTTTGGAAAAGGGCAGACTTCCCCGTCTCAGGAACAGCTGATCCCCATGCAATGTGCTGGCAAGGGAATAATCCCGGAAATGCTTCCTTTCCCGGTCAAAGAAAGCCAATTCAATACAGCTTTCCCGGTAAACCGCTTCATTTTCCAGGTTCTGTTCCAGTGGAACATTCTCAAGGAAGACGTGCAGATACAGCATGGCGGAGCGGCGGCGGAGAAAAAGACGTCCGGTCATATTTTCCGCCGGATGGAAGAGTATGCCGCAGCCCTCTTCCTTTGAAAGCGGAAACATCTTGCGCATCGTCCGGATGGTAAGTTCCCCCTTGAATTCTCTGCATGGAAGAAGTTTCAGTTGTGACCGCATGAACTGCTGAGATTCCTCCCAGAAAAAGGATGCCAGGCATTCTTCCTTCCGGATGGATGCTGTGAAGGGAAGGGCTCCGGCAGGAATCTTCAGCGGGAATGAGTAGGTTTCTCCCGGTGCAACGGTTTTGCTCGGAATGAGACAACGATATTCCGTAAGGTCATTCCTGGTAATCGTAAATTCTGATGCCGGAACGGTGATCGGAATCCGCAGGGGATTGTTCCTCTGGAATGACCCGTTTTTGAATTCATTTGGAGCATCCAGTTCCAGAAGGTCAAGGTGCATGTTCCCGTTGTGGAAAAGGGTTATGGGAAATGCACAGGGGTATTCCGGAGAAAAAGATGGAACAAGCGGAATTGAGACCTTCCTGATCTCATAAGGACGGAGAGTGGTTGCAAATTCCGGATTGGAGAAAACATTTGGAGCATCCACTCGGAGATTTAAAATGGCGTTGCTTTTCGAGGGGTTGAAGAAGCAGAGTTCCCAGATGCAGCAGCCAGCTTTTTTCTTTTCGCTTTTTACAATATACGGGGAACGATTGCGGTTTTTCCAGTTAATTTCCGGCTTTCTTGTCGGCGGAGTAAGAAAGTTTACCGTTTTTATTTCTCCCGGGCAGAGATCGAAAAAATTGTCGTCCGGCAGACCGTTTTCCCCGCATCCGGGGAAAACAACCGTGTCCGCGAAACAGTCCGTTTCCAGAGTGCAGATTTGTGGATTCCCGGCATTCCATTCGCACCTGATTTCCGCATCGGGAATGCGACGCTCCCGGGGAGAAACAAAAAATCTGTGATTTTCCGTTCTTTTTCCGTTGACCGATACCACGGAGGAGAGGAAACACTCTTCCGGAATAAAATTTTTCAGGTCGTTCAACATTACCAGTTCCGCCGGGAGGTTCTCTTCCGGAGAGAGACGGAATTCCTTTGACGAATGTAGAAGGATAGAGCCGTCGAAGCGGAAAAGAGTGGTTTCCAGAGTTGCCGGACCGTTGAAATCCGAGAGATTCGAGATTGAAATCCGACAGCAATCTTCATAGACGGCAATCACCGGAAGAATGGGACTGTATGCCCGCTTCGCCGCATAGAAAACCGCTTTCGGCATTCCGTAGTAGTCAATCCATGACCAACCCGACATCGTGTAAGCGCTGTTAAACATCCAGAATGCAGCACCTCCGGCATATTGACGATTCCGGCGGAGAAATTCCGTATATCGCTTTATCAGTTCGCAGTGAGCCTCCGTAAAATAAGCGAACAGGGTCCGGAGCGGCAGGTCGAAGCGACGGCTTTCATGGTGGAAAGCCAGGTGCCGGAAAAACAGCGTCCACTCGTCATTTCTCTGCAAATCCATGATGTTGTGATTCGAAAAGACGGGATTTGTATAGCTGGAGAGGTCCTCCTCGGAAAGATAGCGCAAAAGAGTTCGTTCTGAATCCGGAGATACTCCATAGGCTTCATTGAAAAAAGCCGGAACCTCATGCTGTGAATCATACTGGGTATCCGTATCATACTGGGATAGAAAATTCCGATGCGTGGTTCCAAATCCCCACGCATTGATCTTCGTGCCGGGAGGGGCCGCTTTCCCCGGCGTCGGACAGGAGGGAATGTAAACGGCATCCGGTACCAGTTCCTTCATCAAGGGCGGCAGATCCCTGTGAAAAAGACGATATCCGTAATACCTGCCTTCCGGACGGCGCGGCGGCTTGTGACTGCCTTCCGGAGAGAAAAAATCATCCGTTTCATTGGAACCGCACCAGACAACAATCGAAGGATGATTCCGCAGACGCGTTACATTTTCCCGGATTTCCCGCAGGCATTCCGAACGGAATTCCGGATCAAATTCCGGAATCTCCTCTCCGCCGAACATCAGATCATGCCAGATCATGATTCCGTGTTCGTCGCAAAGATCGTAAAACAGTTCGTTTTCAAAAAATCCACCGCCCCAGAAGCGGAAATAGTTGAGGTTCCCGAGAACGGCGAGATTCAGCAGATGCCGATATCGTTCTTCCGTTGCCCGGCATGGAATGATATCCGGCGGAATCCAGTTTGCACCACGGGCAAAAATACGTTTGCCGTTCAGAATAAAATGAAAAGATCCCTGTTTTTCCGTAAAGGCCTCCTCCTGGATTTCAAACTCCCGGAATGCAAAAAAAACAGTCCGTCTGACGGCGGATTCGGAAAGACGGATTTCAATATCACATTGATACATTGTCCGGGACCCGCAGCCGGAGGGATACCAGAGTTCGGGGGAATTCAGACGGGTCTTGATTTCATATTCGATCTCTCCGGGGCCGACGACAAGTTCCGTTTCCGTCCGTGTCAGGATTTCGCTTTTTCCTTTTTTCCGGATTTCGAGAAGGCACCGTGCCGTTTCCATCTGCCGGAGAATGGAAGTCAGACGGAAACTGCACCGGATTTCTCCACTGTTGCGCGTCTTGAGAAACGGATCGGCAATTTGAATTGATTCCACGGATTCCAGAAAGACATCTCGCCAGATTCCACAGACGGGGAGTCCCTGTGTCCAGTCCCATCCGGTCAGGTAATCGGCTCTCCGGGCGGCTCCCCGTTTGATGCAGTATGCCGGATCGGCAATTGCGTCGGACCAGCCGCTCCAGAGACGGATGACGGGTGTTTCCAGTTCCGTCCTGTCATACGGCTGGAGAATCACTTTCAACACGTTTTCCCCGTCGAGGAGGATGCCGGAAACATCGACTTTCAGCGACCGGTGCATATTTTTATGAGTCGCCACGTGATGTCCGTTCAAATAGACTTCAGCCAGATAGATGAGTCCTTGAAATACAAGGATATGCTTCTTATTTTCCGGAAATCTCCCTGCAAATCTCCTTGTGTAGGTCCAGGCACGTTTTCCGACCCATTTGCATTCCAGAAAATTATTGCGTATGAGAGGATCCGGAATGATGCCGTGTTTCATCAGCGTCAGAAGAACATCGCCGGGAACCTCGGCATTCAGATGCCGGATGATACCGTCCTTTTCATACTCCAGATTCCATATTCCGTTCAGATTCAACATTGTTTTACTCCCGAATCCACGGAGCGGGTGAGGGCGAATCTGATCCATTTCCAGTTATTCTGCTCCGCACCTGTCTCCGCGGGCAGTATATCCTGTTTTCTGAGGAGGAACAACTTCCGTCAGGAGCTTTTTATTCATGAAAATCAGAAACAATTTCGAAATCCGGGAAAAGTACTTCCCCGGAAACAGTTTCAGTACTTCCCGTCCTGGATGGCCGATGAGACGGGGCCAGGTTGCTGGCGTTTGAACATCCGTCGATAACTGCCTGGACTCATTCCATAGTATTTCTGAAATTCCGTGCAGAAATGCTGGGGGGAAAAGAATCCCGAAAGTCCGGCGATTTCCTTGCCGCTGAGATTGCTTTTCACCAGCAGGCGGGCCGCATGTTCGATGCGGTATTGTTTGAGAAACTGGAACGGAGTCTGATGGAATTTGTCGTTAAAGCGATTGGTCAGAGTCGTCTGGCAGACCTGGAAGAGGGTCGCGAGGGTTTCCATATCGATTTCATTCCGGAAATTCCGGATCAGATACTCTTTGACCTTGTCTGCAAAATCGTCAGGATCCTGTGCCTGTTTTTCCAGAGCCAGCCGCTGGAAAAATTCATATACGTTCCCGGAGGTGCGCATGATGGATTTCATATCCGGATCCGGTTGCATGGCATCCAGCATGGACTGGCAGAATTCCGTATGCGCATCCGGATCCCGGACCGGGACGCATTCCGTCCTGTCAAGCTGGAAGGTGTGAAACAGTTCGGGCAGCAGCTCTCCCGTGAAAATGAATCCGAAAAATTCCACTTTTTCACCCGGAAGATGCAGCAGCGCCGTATCATGATGGGGTTGAAAGAGAATGCAGTCTCCGCGCTCTGCGATAAAATAATAGTTTCCGTTCCGGAGCAGCAGATTCCCGGACACGATATATTCCGCAGAATAGAAGGACTGGTTGTTTCTTCGACTCAGAAACAGGGAATCCGTCCACTGATGATTTGCATAGCGGCAGAACAGAGAACAATCCTGCCAGATCTCCTGTGTGTATTCCCGTTTTTCTTCCCGACCCATTTTCCCGTTTACATAAATGGAGGAAAATTTGGAACGGGCAAAAAAGTATCCTCCCTGCTGTTCAAAAATACTGTGATCTTTCAGCAATCGCACGATTCGGCTCCATAACAGTGCCGGTTTCCGGAAAATCAAATCCGTTGTTGAAAGGAACCGGCGTATCTCTTCCATACAGGAAAATATCCTGCAAACGATGTTTGGCAAGTCCGTTTTCTTAAAAATCTTAATCTTTTGTGAAGATTCCGAATGATTTGTGGCGTCCGGAATGTGCATCTCGCTGGAAGACTGGTAGTTTGAATAGAGGAAAACAGTGAGAAAGGATGGAACAATGAGATTTTTTTTTCTCTGCTCAATGCTGCCGGTTCTCTTGATGATGTCTGGCTGCCGGACGGAATTCTCTTCCCGGGATCTCGCGGATGCGGAGTATCTTGTCGAACATGGAACCCGTCTTTTTTACGAGGGGAAGGGAACCCCTTATGAATATGCGACAAATGCCATCTGCCGAAATGAAGACGCTATGCGGATTTTCAAAGGCAGGCAGGATGGCGACCGCGCCGCCGCAATGAAACGGCTTGTCGAATGCCGGAGAAGAATCCAGCGCGGAATGGAATGGAACGTTGTACTGCCGGAGGTGAAAATTCCGTGGATGAAACACGTTCCGCTCCCGGACGGCAAAATTTCCGAAGAGGAAATGTCGGAATCTCTTGTGTTTCGGGGTGAGTATCCCCTGGGCGTTCTGAATCAGGATCGCAGTTTTTCCGATTCCCTCTGGCTGATCGGATGGAAAAACGAGTTTCTCTACCTGGCGGTTTCATTCCGAGATGATGATCCGGAAATCTATCACGGAAAAAACGGATGTCCCGACGGAAAATATCTCTACCTGGGAGATTGTCTGGAATTTTTTATTCGTCCGCAAATCAATAAGCTTCAATACTTTGAAACTCTGGTCAACGGCTCGGGAGAATTCTGGCAGCTTTCCCATATTCCGGGATACTGGGGCGGCTTTACTTCGGTAGATCGGGAGTGCAGTACTCCCGGAGTGACAGTCAAGGGGTGTTTTCAAAAGGGGCGTTTCACGATTGAAGCAATTCTTCCTTTTCGGATCTGGCATGGAGAATGGTGCGGCCGCTCTCCGCGTCCCGGGGATGTCTTCTCTTTCATGATGCTCCGTGCGAACCGGAGCGGGAACCGGTACGGATTTTCTGCTCCGGTTCCTTTTTTGTTCGGTGGTCACAATGTTTACGGGTACCTCCGGGCATCTCTCGGAGCAGGACCTGCCAAGAATACGGATTCCGGAAAATAGAAGCTGAGTGCTCCGGGAACTTCCCATGCCGGTTTCTTTTTCACAGTTTTCAGAATGATTTGCGATTTTAATGAATAAAAAAACAAAGAGGAGGGATTGCCATCTTTTTTGAAAACATTATAATTTAAGAAAGAGGACGGAACGCATCGTTGCCGTTGAATCATGATATGGATGAAAACTTAGGAGAGTGAAAATGAAAAAACTGTTTATCGGACTTCTCTCAATCTGTTCCCTTACCCTTTTTGCAGACAATCTTCTTCCGAATTTTGCCAAACTTCGCTTCGATGGAAAAGAGTCCATCTGGGAAGAGAAAACCCGGAAGGCGATTTTCTTTTTTTCGCCCAAATCGGTTATTTCCAATGTGAAGGTTTCGACGGAAAAAGATGCACTTGTCATTCATCTGGACAAAGCGTTTGCTTCGGGTGCCAATTCTCTTCAGGTGAATTTCCGCGTCCTGGACCGTAAATTCTTCAAACCCGGAGAATATGAGCAGACCGTTTGCATTCAGGGACCGAAAGGCGCAAAACTGACCCTTTTCTTCGAATGGTATACTGTGGATAAAAAACACATGACCCAGCGCTCAACGCTTGAATTGACCGGGGAAAAACAGATTTTTTCATTCAAGGGCGGATTCAGCACGGCGATCTCTCTCTTTTCTCTCCGTTACGATTTCTCCCGGGATGGAATTTACAAATTTTATGCACTCGACCTGATCCCGTGTGAATGAGGAGTTAGCCCCGATGAAGAAACAGCTTATCCTGTTCCTGACTGCCGCATCATCGCTTTTTGCTGCGGAGAATCCGGTGTTCCTGCTAAGTGGCGACTGCGGTTTCCATGCTGCTTCCGGAAATAGCGGAATGGCACCTGTCCGGGCGAAGAATCTGAAAACGGTCCCGGGTATTCGCGGAAATGCCATTGCTTTCGGTGAAAACGGCTCTCTTGAGTTCAAGCGGCCTCCCGCCTTTACTGAGAAAAAAGGAACCGTTCTCTTCTGGTTCAAGCCGGATCGTGATCCCCGGGCAAGATATACCACTGTCCTGGACCGTGACCGTAGAGAGGATGGAAGCATCGGTCCCGTCGGATTTTCCCGGAGACAGATCTTCCGGGCAGGAGTCCAGACTTCAGGCAACATCACTTACACTGAAAGCGAGCTGAATGGATTCGGCTGGGGCGTGGGGATTCAGAAATTCTGGTTCAAGGACCGCTGGCATCTGGTTGCCATTGCATGGGATTCCGAAAAGAAAAAGAGTTCACTTTTTTTCAACGGGCTTTATTTTGAACAGGAGGATGTGCAGAATCGAAAGCCGTTTCTGGATACGATCCGCTTCGGCGCCTGGAGTGAAAAAGGTCTTTGCGGGACAATTGACGAATTTACCCTGTACGATCGTCCTCTTTCCAAAGCGGAAATCTTGAAGATTTATTCGGAATACCGTCCTTATCTTGTTGAATGCCATGATTTTGCATGGTTTGTTGGAAAAGAGAACCGTGTCCGCTTTCGTTTCCAGAATATCTCCGGTTCGTCAAAGGTGTTCCGGGAATCGGTTGAAATTGTGGACCCGGATGGAAAAAAGGTGTTTCAATCCTCATTTGATCTTGCCGCTGCGCCTGGAAAAATGCAGGATGTGAAGATCTCTTTCCAGCCGGAAAAGAGCGGGCTCTATCGTGTTAATTTTCTTTCCGGGAAAACGTTTGAAATGATTGCAATATCCGGAGTGTCGATTGCGGAGCGCATGAAACCCGGCGATTTCTCTCTGAAACAGATCGCGGAAATCGACTGCTCCGTCAATCACGGCACTGAGATTCTGCGGACGGATGGTTCCGGAAGAATCGTCCATTCCTCTTTCGGCAATTACCGGGAGACGGGGAATGAAAAACGGAACAGTTTTGTTGTCCGCTTTCCGAAGCTGGCGAATCCTCTGCGCTATCATATTCTGGAACTGGTGTATCCGGATAATGCCAAACGGACCTTCAGCGTGACCCTTTATTCGGCGGGAAACGGGATCGTAATCGGCGGACAGATGAACGGAACCGGCATCTTTACAGGCGGAGTTCATCCCGTTACAAACACGATGCAGACGAAACGTCTTTTATGGGTTCCCTATTCCGAGGATGTGATGCTGATCTGCGAAAATTATGGTTCACACTGTTCTGAACGCGGAGGCGCCCTTTCAAAACTGAAAATCTATGAGGTGGAAAGTGATCTTCTGCCACGGCTTCCGAATCTTCCCGACGGACGGAAGATCGGTGTCTGGGATGAAGACTGCACAATGGATGCCACCTGGTTCAACATGTCTTATCTTCTTAAGGAGAAAGGCGTTGATCTGGAGTTCTGGCGCGAGAAGGGCGAACGCATTGCGGAGTATGCGCACCACATGGGCTACAATCTCTGGACCATTCAGCTCATGGAATACTACGGCGACCGAACGGGGGCGGATCTTTCGCTGCGTCAGCTGAAGCCCATGAAAGTCCCGGGCACTGCTGGACACATTTATGGATATGCAGATACTCTTGCCCGTATTTTCGAACGGGAGAAAATTCATTTTTACGGTCGGCTTGGCATGGATCCCTTTCGAGGCAGTTCCCGTGGAATCATCGGCGGAGAAACCTGCATGGCAAAGGACAGTACCGACTTTGCACGCAGGGGAAAAGATGCAGTGGAGCTGATTAACAAAAATGGTCAGCTCGAACAGAATGCCCTGATGAATCCCTTCCATCCCCGTTATCGGGAAGGTATGAAACACATCCTGGCATTTTATCGGGACCGCTATCAGGACAATCCGATGTTCATGGGCATTACTCTCCGGGGCACCGGAACGATCCATTCCCTGAAAAATCTGGATTATGGCTATGATGATTATACTGTCTCCCTGTTTGAAAAGGAAACGGGAATCACGACGCCGAAGGTGACAGACGGAACCCGCTTTTATTTCCGCTGGAGATTCCTGACCTCTCCGGAAAACCGGAAGAAGTGGATCGAGTGGCGATGCCGGAAATTCGCGGAAGTTTCCTCCGAACTTGTCCGGGAGCTTCGCAAAGGGAACAAGCGTCTCCGCCTTCAGCTCTGGGTAGACTGTGCTACCGTTCTGGGCAACGGCTGGAAGAAAAACCATTCTGTGGAGCAGGAGCTCCGGGAAGCTGGATTCGATCTGGCTCTGATGAAAAGGATAGATGGGCTGGATCTCGTGCCGGTCATCCGTCCCGATTACCAGCGGGTTCATGGACTCGGAAGCAAAGTTTCCGAAGAGTATCTGGTCAATGCCGCAAGTTTTGCGAATCCGTTTGCCAGAACCTCTTATCGGACATTGAACATGATGCTGCACAACAATCTGGAGAATTTTCCCTCCCGCCATTGTTCGCTTCCGGAACTCTTCTTTCCGACAGCCGACTGGATCGTTCGGAAAAAGCCTCTTCATTTTCTCAGCTGGTGCAATGCGTATCCGAATGCGCATGAGGCTTTGCTGCCGCTGATACGCCAGCTTGCAAACCGTGATATTGATGAGATTCAGATCGGCTGGTGGGGAAATCCTGACAGCGGCGTGACCGATCAGTACCGGAACTTCAATCGTGCATTCCGCTCCATTCCCTCCGCCCGTTTTAGCACTGTGACCGGAGAGAGCGACTGTGCCGCCGTTTATGTCTCAGGACTCGACTTCTATGTCGTGAACCGGATGGGATATCCTGTTTCGCTGGAAATGAAGACCGGTGGAAGTTGTACGGATGTGATCAGCGGGAAACGGTATTCCGCTGATCACGGTATTTTCCATCTTGAGCTTCCACCTCAGGCACTTCTTGTCTTCAGGTCTGAGGGCGGATTTGTTCCCGGAAGTTTCCGCCAGACGCTTGCCCCGGATGGCGTCCTTTTCTTCAAACATGCGGCAAAGAAACTTCAATTTGCGGCACAAAAAGAGAAATCCCTTGCAGACTTGAGCGGCAGGCTGCTTCATTCCGTCTCAACGGGGAACTGGCCGGAGGCCCAGCGGATCCTTCTTCACAGAGCTGTGGAACGCGCTTTGGAAAAGACAAAAAATCTGAAGGTCGGAGGCCGGATGCTTGTTCCGGAAAAGTGCTTTGAACTGACCGTTCTTCCGCAGATTGAACCGGAGAAAGAACTCCGGATTGAACTCAAGGGGGAGAATGGTGTGATTCCGGATACACGAACTGCAATTCTTAAGAACCTGAAACCGGGAACAATGGAAACGGTCCGTTTTCCCCTCACGAAAATGCCGTCCGATGGTTCCTCCGTGATCATTTCTGCAATCATCCGAAGTTCGGGTGGTTCGGAGCATGAGTTCCGGTATCTCTGCGGAGGTATGGCTGCGCACTGTTCCGGGAATCTTCCGGAACCCGGTTCCGACTGGTCGTTCAAAGCGTATCGAATGCGGAAAGAGGTGGTCGATCGCCCCGGAATTGCCCGTTATGAGTATGAGATCGGTTCTATCTGGAATGAGAAGGGAATTTCGATTGCCGTTTCCGTGGAGGACACCGATTATTTCCGTCCTTCTCCCAAACTGCGTTCGATCAACGCGGATTCCCTGCAGGTGTTCCTGGATTTTGAAAATCAATCGGATTACGATGTCAATGAATACCGCGGGAGTGAATTGGAATTCATTCTCAGTGAGGGAAATGGAAAGGCCGAACTGGAGATCTGCACGCATCCGGAAAACTGGAACAATCATGGCATTCGTTATGCGATGATTCACAAAAACGGACGTACGATGTATGAGGTGTTCCTGCCGGCGCGCTCGCTTCCGGGGCTTGCCATGAAACCGGAAAGTGTGCTCGGAATCTGTGTAATGGTGAACAATCGTGTGATTGCGAAGGATTCGCTCCAGCGGATGGTGACCTCTCCCCGCATTTTTCCGTACAAACGTCCCGGAACCTGGCCGGATCTTATTCTGCGTGGTTTGCCGGAACGGAAATACGAAACGAAAAAACAGACTCAAGCGGGAGGGTACATTCCATGAAAATCAAATTTTTTTCTCTGTTGGAACTCCTGATTGTCATTGCGATCATCGCAATTCTTGCCGGCTTGCTCCTGCCCGCTCTGAACAAGGCTCGTTCCAAGGCGAGAACAATTGCCTGCAAAAGCAATCTCCGGCAGTTTGTGCATGGTGTGCTGTCCTATACGGCGGATAATGGCGATTTCCTGCCGATCAACGGGACGGATAATCCCCGTCCTATGATTACGGGTGGATACCTGAATACATACTGGGGGCTTGGGGTATCCGGTCACAAAAGGACTTCTCCCGGCGGAATCCTGTTCTGTCCGGAATTCACAGGTGCTCTGAGTGCCCCGGCAGGCGGAACTTGTTCCTATTATTATCATTCCTACGGGATTACTTCGGGATATCTTGCAGTATGGGGAGATCAGTCCAGAAGTGTATGGTGGGTAAACAATTCCGTGGATTCTCCAAGCAGGAATCAAACGTTTCGGATCTCTCATTTGTATCCGTCAGCCAAGTTGAGTTTCTGCGGGAAGCTCAGCACAGAATCGTATTTGAGTACGGCTGTCGGAGTGGTGAACGGGAACGTGGAGAATCTTTCAAAGATTGGAGAAAGCAGCTATATCGGTTCCGGAAAACACGGGCTTGAGGAGATTACCGGTCGGGCTGACGGTTCCATTCGTTCTTTCCAGAATACGGGACAGGTCTGGAGCGCATGGCATCTTGTCCCCTGATTTTCATCTTGTCCGGGATTTGGAGAGCGCTTGACCGGAAACGGGAACGTTTTCCTGGCGCCTCTCTGTTCTCGCAGCCGAAAGAAGATGAGACCGTTGCGGAAGCGCAGAGTTTTTTTCATCCGGATGTTGTATTTTTCTCTTTTCCGTTGTAAGATATTCGGAAACGGCAGTTGTCCGGCATGGAACCGGGCTTCGGTTTGCTGCTTTTCCTTTTCCGGCAGCTCCGGACTCCGAGGCAATGCAGGTGAAGGACTGCGAGAAAAGAGAATGCTATGCGAAAAGCTGTCAGGAAATCCACATTTGAAAAGATCCGGGAACCGCAGATTGTAGGCAATCCCGGGATTCCGGCGCACATGGACATGGTCATGCTCGACAGCGGAGAGATCCGTCACTACGGTGTCCATATCTTCGAACATGAGGATGGGTCGAAAGAGTTTGAATTTGTCATGAAGCAGAGCTTCGATTACGGGCTGAGCTGGGAGGAAACTCCGATTCACGGAGACCACCCCGGTCCTTCTGTGAAGAGTCCGTGGTCCGGTGACTTCCTGGTTCTGCTCCGTGTTCTTCAGCCGGAGTATGATTTGCAGTGCATTGCTCCGAGCCGGATCTATCCGGCGATTCAGCATCTATCGGAAAACGGGATCTGGTGTTTCCGTTCCGTGAACGGTCCGGACGGACCGTTTACGAAAACTCTGATTTCAAGGGATCTCCCTCACATTCAGAGACTTCCGCTGCCGTTAAAGAGGAAGAAACGCTGGATTCTTCCCGGGGAAGAGTGGATCGGGAGCATTCAGCATCCAGTGGTTATGTTTTCCGATGATGATGGAATCCGCTGGACCAAACGAGTTCTTCCACCGGTTCCCCGCATGGAAAAAGTGTCTTGGCCGCACCGGGGGATGCGCTGGTCGCAGTGCGGATGCGAGCCGGTCATTGCCGAACTTCCGGATGGACGGCTTCAGATGCTGGTCCGTACTTCCGCAGACTTTCATTATCAGTGTTTTTCGGAGGATTGCGGTGAGACCTGGAGCCCGATGGAACGTTCTCCGTTTTACAGCGTTGCCACCATGCCGAATCTGATGACCCTTTCCGACGGGCGTCTCCTGGCGGTCTGGAATAATACGACTCCTTTGCCGGAATTTGATCAGAGAACCCATCCGGATTGCACGGACGACCTGGTCAACGGAATCTGGGAGGATGTGTTTACCAACCGCGATGCGCTGCATGCCGCCATTTCCGAGACCTGCGGAAGAACGTGGATCGGATTCCGGGAGATCGCGTTGAATCCGATTCGGAATGCTGTCGACTTCCGGACGCTTGGCGGATATTATGCGCTTCACGATAAAAGCATTCATCAGAATCAGGTGCTTGAGCTGCCGGAGAACAAGGTGCTTGTCTCTTACGGTCAGCATCCGGTTTGTCAGGCTCTGATGATTTTCGATCTTGATTTTCTGTATGCAACCGGGCGCAGAGAGGATTTCCGTTCCGGACTGGCGGCGTGGTCGGTTCAACAGTATTTCAAGGGGCACATCGGCGGATTCCGCTGGGCGGGGCATTGCGCGTGGAACCGTCGTGCCGGGGCCAGACTGATGCCTTCGCCGGATCTTTCTCCGCGTGAATCGCTTCTGATCGGATGTCATCCCGATCCGGATCTGGTATCCTGTCGCGAAGGAGCCGTCTGGAACTTCCCTGCGGCGGCAGATGGTCGTCTTGAACTGAGGATGACTTTGCGCAGGGGGAGCCGAGGACTTCAGGTAGCCCTGTGTGATCGGTGGATCAATCCGTCTGATCCGTTCGTGGACCGGTATGCGGGGTTTGTCTTCCGGATCGCTCCGGATGGGGCAATCAACGGAATTCCCGCCTTTCTTCCTGATCAGACGGGAAGTTTGCGCTTCTGGTTCCATTTGTCGGAAAAACGGCTTTTCTGGGAGGCTCCCCGGGGAAACGGGACTGTTCCTCTGACCGGCAATATTACAGATCAGCTCAGTTATCTGCATTTGCAGTCTCCTTCGGAGGAAGCCGATTTCGCCGGCGTTATGATTGATTCCGTGGAGATGCGGAAAGTTGAGCCGAAAAATCAGAGTCCGTTTTTTTCCAATCCATTGTAAAATATGGGAGAGAGATTGGAAAATGGTCTTTTCCGGATACAATAACAAATTAGGATGTTTGTTGATATGGATCGTTTTGAAGAGAATTTTCCCCGTTATACCGATTATCCTTCTGAAGTGCCGGTCTGGTGTCTGACGCCGCAGGCGGATGCGAACCATATTCATCGTTTTTTTGACACGTCTCCGTAGAGTCCTTCGGGCCGTTACGTTGCGCTTACGCGCCTGCCTGAGACCGATGGAGTGTTTCCCCGTCCCGGTGACCGTGTGCGGATTGATGTGGTCGATACATTCTCCGGGTGCTGCCGGACGGTCTGGGAAACGGCCGGATGGGAGTATCAGATGGGTGCCAATTTGAACTGGGGTGCATCGGATCAGGAATTGGTGTTCAACGATGTGGATACGGTATCCTGGGAGCCGCAGATTGTTGTGCTGAACATAGAAAGCGGTTCATTTCGGAGAATTCCCGGAGCATCGGTCTACCATGTTTCGCCGGACGGCCGTTTTGCACTGTCCGCAGATGCCGGAGCCATGCGGCGCACGCAGGGCGGCTATGGGGTCGTTCTGCCAGATGAATGTGTACGATGTAATCGCGGAGCTTCCGCTGACGATGGAATTTATCTGACCGATTTATCATCCGGGCATCGGAAATTGCTGATTTCGATTGCGGAAGTGGCGGAACGTGTTCTTCCTCCGGAGCGCCGGGCGGAATATGCCCGGAGCGAGGTGTACGGGTTTCATACAAAATGGAGTCCCACCGGGGACCGCCTGATGTTTTCCCTGCGCCATTTCCCCGACTCCGGCGGGCGGATGTTCCGCATGATGGCTCATGACTTTTCTTCTCTGCGGTACGATGTTTTCACTATGCGTCCGGATGCTTCCGAACTGTTCGTCGCCATTCCCGCATCGGAGTGGGAAAAACATGGACACCATACCAATTGGACTCCGGACGGCCGTTCCCTTACCATGAATTTGAACATTGACCGGAAGCGTATGCGCCTCTGCATGTGCGGGTATGATGGCTCTGGACTGCATGCCATCGGAGATTATACCGGCAGTGGCCATCCTTCGTTTCTGCGCAACGGCCGCTATGGTATCACGGAGTGTTACCTGCATGAACGGGAATTCGTCGCCGATGACGAATCCGCTCCGTCTTTTTGATCTTGCGGAAGGCTCCGAACGGGTGTTGACCAGAATCAAAATGCGAATGCCCGGGCTGGTTTTGGCTGCGGACTTCCGTCTTGATCCGCATCCCGTCTGGTGCGACAGCGGCAATCTGCTGATATTCAATGCCGTACAGGATGGACGGAGACGCGTTTTCGTCGCCGATACCCGGAGTCTCAATCAGGTGGCCGGACCGAACTGCCTGAAAGGTGCCGGCTGTTGATTGCGAGTGCGGCTGTGTGGTTTTCTGCGTCCGTTATTGGTTTGTTTTTGCGGGGAGGCTCCCGGTGGCAAGGGTTCGGACGGAAATCCCGCGATTGATCGCTTCGCACGCTTTGGTTCCGGCGGCTTCTCCCATCTGGAGACAGTCCCCGGTGACTCGATACGCGGCATGTGCGAGATAGGACCCGGAAATGCAGCGTCCGGCGGTCAGGAGATTTTCCGCGTTCAGAGGAACAAGCGAGCGGAAGGGAATGTCGAATCCCGGATTCGGCAGACCGGTCTGATGTTCCGCGGATGGCTCGTGGATGTCCACTCCGAAATAAACCGTGCAGATATTGTCCGGCTGGGAGCGTCCTTCCTTCAGATCGTCGTCCGAGATGTGATATTCGCCCGTAATACGGCGTGTTTCCCGTACTCCGATTACTGCGGGCAGTTCTGCCAGATAAACGTCTCCGAGAAAATCCCGGATCAAGTCGAAATAGCGCATTGCGTGTTCGATTTGCCGGAAGCCCTCCTGAGCGGCCCGGCTGAGTTCATCCCCGCTGCATCCGGAAAGTTTGCGGATATGGGTCCATTGCACCAGGGCTTCCTCTTCGCGCGGAAGTTTGATGAGAGCGGGATTTGTGAATGGAACATCTTCGACAAATTGTTTTTTATCCTTCACGCGCTGTTCCATGAGTTTATACCAGTCGAGGAGCCGGTCGGAGGAATACTCTTTGCGGACTCCGCCGAGTTTGAACATCATGGTCATGGGCTGGAAAGCTCCGTCGGAGGGGCGTCCGATCTCAAAAGGACAGCCTGCGCGGGCCGCAATATCGCCGTCTCCGGTACAGTCAATCACGATTTTTGCAAGAATCAGCTGCCTGCCCGATTTGTTCTGAACAAACACTCCACGAACGGTTCGATTCTCCATAAAAGGTTCGCATGCAATGGAATAAAGAAGTACGTCGATTTTCAGCTCCATTGCGTACCTGTTCATGAGAAGCGCCATTTCGACAGGATCGAACGACATGTTCCAGAGTCCGCCCCAGGCCTTGCGTTCCATGAGTTTTTCCCGAATTTCCCGGTTGAGTCCTTCCTTTCTGTTGTCGAAGAAGGGGGAAAGAAGCCCGAGTGTCCACATGCCTCCGAGTTTTCCCCCGTATTCCACAAGTGTGACGCGGGCACCGCATCGTGCCGCGGAGATTGCCGCACCCATTCCGGCGGGACCTGCTCCGACTACCAGAATATCGCACTCATTCCGAACGGGAACATCAAGACTTTCTCTTACCTGCTGCATAAAAAAACCTTCCTCTTTTTGTTTGTTTCTGATTATACTGCGGAATGGGGCGTTTGACAATGCAGAAAACAACTATATATTTATAGTATTATGCTGAAAATAGATGTTTTGGATCAATATACCGCTTCTTCGCTGTCGAAATTCATCGACGGTGCCATCTGTCGTTTTCAAGAGAGGCATCATGTGTCTCTGACCGTTCATGCGATGACCGGGCGCTGGTATGATGCCGATGACCAATTTCTTTTCCTTCATTGGGGAACCCACCGCAGCAGGTTCTGTGAATGGAAACGGTACAGAATACGGAAATACGACAAGTCCTGTCTGAAGGAATGCGGTTCCGGAGTGGAAGCGGAGGCTTTGCGGTCCGGGCGTCCTTTTCGTCACAAATGCTGGAAAGGTGTGATGGAACTGGTGGTTCCATTTGTCTGGGATGGGGTGCTGGAACTGATCTTTTATGTTGGTCCGTTTCGTGGAGAGCGTCCGTCGGATGGCGTGTTTACGAGCGCATGGGAGGTGCTGCCCGACTATCCCGAATCTGAACAGGCGAACCTGATTGAAGAGTGTCTCATCCTTGGAATGGCGTTCCATCTGCGGATGCTTCAGGCAAATCAGCCGGAAAAACCACTGCCGAACCGGAAGGAAGCCATCCGGGAGTATCTTCTCCGCCATGCGTGTGGAAGAATTACACTGGCTGGACTCGCACGGCACCTCGGGGTCTCTGCATCAAGAGCGAGTCACCTGTGTCTGACACTTCTCGGTGCATCGTTCCAGCAGCTTGTTTTGAATGTCCGGATGAAGAAAGCCGGACAATTGCTCCTCGGTACCGGAGAACCGATCAAAGGGATTGCGGAAAAGTCCGGCTTCTCAAACGTTTATTATTTCACGAGAATGTTCCGTCGGTTTTACGGAGAAACGCCCGCTCGTTTCCGCCGCGGAGCATGGAAGACAGCCCCGGGATCCGGATTTTCCTTGCTTCCGGGGGATTGAAATCATAATTGGTGTATCTTATATTATCGAACGGGAAGAAATGATCTTTCCGGATTCTGCAAAAAAAAAAGGAATTGTTTCGATGAACGCATGGATGGAAAACAAGCTGGAAGAAGGACGATACGCATTTGAAAACTACTCCTCGTTCGAGGCATGGAAAAAAGAGGCGGAACCGGCTCTGATTGACAGACTCGGTTTGGGGCATTGGCTTGCCATGCCGCGGCCTCCGATTGTTCCGGAAACGCTCTGGAAACGTGAGACTGCGCTCGGAACCATTGAAAAGATCCGTTTTGAACCGGAACCGGGAGAGCGCGCCTGTGCCTATCTCTGTCTGCCGAATCATGCGGCAAAACCGTATAAAACCTTTATTTGTCTGCAGGGACACTCCACCGGAATACACAATTCAATCGGGGTGGAGTGGAAAGATGAGACGACTCCGAAGGAGATTCAAGGAGACCGGGATTTTGCCATTGGGTGTCTGAAACGCGGAATTGCCGCTGTTTGTCTGGAGCAGCGCGCCATGGGAGAGCGCGGGACCTCTCCGGATCGGACCCCCTCCTGTTATGTGCCCGCCACCGCTATGCTGCTTTATAACCGGACCATGCTTGGCGCTCGAATCTATGATGTGGACCGCCTCATTGATTACCTTTATACTCGTTCGGATCTTGATCTCCGCACGCTTGGAATCATGGGAAATTCCGGCGGAGGGACCACTTCCATGTTTGCCGGAGCTTTGCTCGACCGGATTACTCATGTGATGCCGTCGTGCAGTTTTTCCTCATTCAAGGACAGCATCGGCGCGATGTATCACTGCATCTGCAATTTTGTCCCGGGGCTTCTCCTCTACGGCGAGAGTGCAGATGTTGTCGGACTTGCCGCTCCGAAGCCGATGGTCATTGTCAACGGGCGCTTCGACCCGATCTTTCCTCTTTCTGCCGCAGACCGGCAATTTGAGCGTCTGCGCCGGATTTACAAGGCCGTTGGAAAGGAAGAAAACTGTGTCCATGTTGTCGGAGAAGGCGAGCACCGTTTCTACGCGGATATCGCATGGAATGCCATGGAGCGTTTCCTCTGAGACAGCAGGGAACCGCGAGAGGGAGAAGAACTGCTTTTCCAAGCGTTTTTCTTCTCTCGCATCCCAATAGAAAAATTTACTGTTTCACTTGATCCCGCAAACGGAGAATCAGATCCAGCAGGGAGTCCAGCGATTCCCTGGTAAGTTCGGGGTTCAGAAGGGTGCATTTCAGACAAACCCGTCCCTGGAAGACGGTCTGTCCGATGACAACTCCGCATTGATGAATCAAGGCTCGCCGGATCTTCCGGTTCACCTCGTCGGAATCCTTGACGCGGAAAACCACCGATGTGATTTCCGGGACAGTGGTCGTTTCAAATTCAGGACGCGCGGCAAGACGTTCATAAAGATAGGCCGCGTTTTCAATGCAGCCCGAAATGAGCTGGTCCCAGCCGTCTTTTCCGCGCACCTGGAAAGAGATCCATACTTTCAGCGCATCGAAGCGGCGGGTCGTTTGAATGGATTTCCCGACAAGATTGGTATAGCCGTCTTCTTCGTCTTCTTCGCGGTTCAGATAGTCCGCATGGTATTCGAGGGGAAGGAAGTCGGCCCCATCTTTGAGCAGGATCGCGCTGCAGCTGATTGGAAGAAGGAACATCTTGTGGAAATCAACCGTCAGAGAGTCGCAGAGAGAGAGTCCCGCGACTCTGGATGCGTATTGTTTCGACAGGATCACTCCGCTTCCGTATGCGGCATCCGCATGGAGGCGCATTCCGTATCGGTCACAGATTCGACGGATTTCGGGGATCGGATCAATGCTGCCGTAATCGGTTGTTCCTTCTGTCGCCACGACGCAGAAGGGAATGTCGCCGTGGCGGACATCCTCTTCAACGAGGCGTTCCAGTGCGCCGACATCCATTTTCTGAGCGGCGTCAACCGGGACTTTGACCACGGCATCATAGCCGAGCCCCAGCAGATGTGCGCTTTTTTCCATTGAAAAATGGGAGATTTCCGAGGTGTAAAGCCGCAGTTTCCGATATTGTTCCGGCAGACCGTGTTTTTGAACATCGCATCCGAGTTTCTCCCGGCAGAAACGGTCACGAGCCAGCAGAATTCCCGTCAGATTCGACTGCGATCCGCCGGAAGTGAACACTCCGTCCGCTCCCTCGCCGAATCCGTACAGACGGCAGAGATGACGAATCGTGTCAACCTCAATTTCTGTGGCTGCAGGTGACTGGTCCCATGAATCCATCGACTGGTTGAAAGCCGTGATAATCAGTTCCGCCGCAATGCTTTCCAGCAGAACCGGACTGTGCAGATGCGCCATGTAGTTCTGTGACGATGGATGGAGCATATTCGGCAGAACCTTTTCCGCTGTACGGCGCAGGACCTCATCGAACCCGAATCCGCGTTCCGGAAGCAGCTCCTCCTCATGAAGATAACGCTCCAGATCGCGCGGCAGCATTCCCGCATATGCTTTGGAGGATTCCATCGCCTTTGCAATGGCATCAATGGTTGCGTGGAGCTGTCTGCGGAATTCCGCCTGATCGGCCTTCCGGTCGGTCAGGAGCAGTTCAGCGGACGGCATCGGCGTTGGCCTCAAGAACAACACGTTCCAGAATGGAGAGCATCTCTTCAATTTCCTCACGTGTCACGTTCAGAGCAACCAGACAGCGCAGCACCGCACCGTTGCGTCCCCCACGTTCGATCACCAGCTTGTTCAGGAAACATTTGTGCTGAATCAGGGCTGCCAGATCTCCATCCGGCGGCAGCGCCCCGAGAGAATCGGGAGTCGCCTTCGGATTGACGAATTCGCATCCGATCATCAGGCCCTTTCCACGGATGTCTCCGATGATTGAGACTTTCTTCTTCAGCTCGTTGAGTCGTTTGACGATGAACTCTCCTTTTTCCGCGACATCTTTCAGAAACTCAGGTTTTGCGACCCGCTCCATGACCACCATTCCCGCTCTCATGGCAAGCTGGTTCCCGCGGAAGGTTCCCGCATGGGCGCCCGGTTTCCACACGTCCAGTTTTTCATGATAAACGACAACGGAAAGCGGCTGAGATCCCCCGATTGCCTTGGAAACCAGAACAACATCCGGAACAATATCGGCATATTCGAACGCAAAGAAGCGTCCGGAGCGACCGCAGCCGCACTGGATCTCATCAACGATCATCGGAATGTCAAGTTCGCGAGTGACTCTGCGGACTGTCTGGAGAAATTTGACCGGTGCCGGAATGACACCTCCTTCTCCCTGGATCGGTTCGATAATCACCGCAGCCGGTTTCGTGATTCCGCTTTCGGGATCCTTGAGAACCCGTTCAAAATACGCGCAGGCGGCATCGGTTCCCGCCTCTCCGCCGAGTCCGAACGGACACCGGTAGGAATAGGGATAGGGGAAGAAATGAGCATCCGGCATCAGGCCGTTGACTTTGTTTTTCGCGTTCAGATTGCCAGTGAGGGAAAGTGCACCGTGTCCCATTCCATGATACGCTCCGCTGAATGCGACAACGGATGCCCGTCCCGTGGCGGTTTTGCACAGTTTGATTGCCGCATCCACAGCATCCGTGCCGGAGGGACTGCAGAACTGGATCCTGGCATGATCGCGCAACTCTTCCGGAAGCAGATTCATCAGCATCTGAATAAACCGGTCCTTGACGGGGGTCATCAGATCCAGCGTATGAAGCGGCGCTTCGGATGTCAGCATGTCGATCATTGCCGCATTGACTTCGGGGTCGTTGTGCCCCAGGGCCAGCGAACCGGCTCCGCAGAGGAAATCCAGATACCGGTTTCCCTCCACATCTTCAATTCGGCACCCTTTTGCCCGTTTCAGGGAAAACGGGAATTTTCTTGAATATGTTCTCGCGTTGGATTCCCTGTGTTCCAAGCGGGACATATAATCGGAGTTTTTTTCTCCGCCCGTAAGCTCCAGCTCACATTTCTCTGCCATTATGACCTCAACAAAGATGAATAGTTGCCGTTTTGACTGCAAAACAAATTGTAATTTACTATATCCCCATGCCGGGCAATTACAAGGGAAATGTGAAATTCCAGAATCACTTTTTCATAAAAAAAATCCGACGGGGTTTTTCTCCGGAAGCTCTTGAGGCTGAGGAAAACGGGCGGAGCTCCTTGGGATCGCTTTTCAGCCTTCCGCAAAGACGGGCGAGCATCATTCTGGATTCTTTCTTTCCGCCAATCTTCCGGATGACGGATTGAATTCTCTCTCCAGCCACGGTACATTATTCCGGTTTTTATTGGTATTCATGGAAAAAGGGGAGCTTTTGAATGGAATCGGATCGTTTTCTGCTGGGGTTTGATATCGGAGGAACAAAATGTGCAGTCGTGCTGGGACGGAAGACTCCCGACGGCAGCGGAATCGACATCATTGGAAAGGTTCGTTTCCCGACGGCGGATGCCGCGGACCCTTTCAAAGCAGTTGAACGACTTTGCGCTGAAGCTGAAATGCTGTTAAAAGAGAATTCCGTTTCCCGCTCTTTCCTTGCTGGGATCGGCATCAGCTGCGGGGGACCGCTGGACAGCCGCAGGGGAATGATTCTTTCTCCTCCGAATCTGCCTGGCTGGGATGATGTTCCTGTCGTAGACTGGGTGAAGGCTCGGTTTTCTCTTCCCGTTTTTTTGCAGAATGATGCGAACGCCTGTGCGGTCGCGGAATGGAAGTATGGTGCGGGACGCGGTACAAGGAATATGATCTTTCTGACCTTCGGAACCGGCATGGGCGCGGGACTGATCTTGAACGGACGCCTCTACTCCGGAACCAATGACAACGCCGGCGAATGCGGACATATCCGTCTGGCTTCGTATGGTCCGGTCGGCTATGGCAAGGCCGGCTCCATGGAGGGGTTTTGCAGCGGCGGTGGAATCGGCAGGCTGGCGGCGATGCGTATTCTGGAAATCCAGCAGAGAGGGGAAAAGGTCTCCTGGGCGCCGAGACCGGAGCTCGTGGATGCAAAACAAGTTGCGGATGCCGCGTTTCAAGGCGATCCGCTGGCACTTGAAATTTACCGGGAGTCCGCCCGGCGTCTGGGGCAGGGACTTGCGATTCTGATGGATCTGCTGAATCCGGAACGAATCATTATCGGCAGTGTCTTTGCCCGTTCAGAAGAGCTGTTCCGGGAGGAGATGGAGAAGGTGATCCGGCAGGAGGCGCTTCCGCAGGCGGTTTCCGTCTGCCGGATTGTTCCCGCCGCGCTGGGGGAGAAGATCGGCGATATTGCCAGTCTTGCTCTAGCCGAAGGGGGAGGGGAGGAGGACGGGACCGTCGGATTCTGAAGTTCCTGTCCGGGATGGGCCCGTCTCCTCTGCCGGACTCAGTGAGAATGGCAGTGACAGTTGTGGCCGTGTTCGCCGTTTTCGTGATGGTGGTGATTGCAGCTGAAGTTCGGGTTCGGTTTCAATTCTCCCTTGAGGTAATCGCCGACAGCCTGGACAACATCGCCGGATACTCCTCCGATCAGCTGGATACCTGCTTCCGCGAGCGCCTGCTGCGCACCACCGCCGATTCCGCCGCAGAGAAGGAGATCAACACCGCGTTCCACAAGAAATCCTGCGAGCGCTCCATGTCCGGAATCCCCCGTCGGAACCTTCTGCATTCCGTTGATCTTTCCATCGACAATTTCAAAAATGGCGAATTCCGGCGTATGGCCGAAATGCTGGAAAACCTGATCGTTTTCACATGTGACTGCGATTTTCATACTATCTCCTTTACTGGGTTGATTCAAGGTTCCGGCGTCCTGCCTGTGAAAGTAGCAGTGACTGCAAACCGGTCCCGTTGTGCAGCAGGTTCGTTCCCGTTCGCGGGATTCGATGAGAATGCTCCGTCCATTGAGAAGCGCATCGGCAACTTTGCGGCGTGCTGAATAGAGGATTCTCTGGAGCGTACCGCGCGAGACGTTCATTTTTTCCGCGGCGCTTTCCTGATCCATGTTTTCATAATCTGCGAGGCGCATTGCCTCCAGCTCATCAAGCGCAAGAAGAGTGTTTTCTGCTCCGCCGAGCGCCTGAAAGGTTCGGCATTCCACATTCAGGCAGATTCTTCTGCATTTTTTGTTTCTTGACATGGAATGTCCTTCCTTTCGGAATGATTGCTTTTTTATTGTGCGTATGCACATAATATAACAGCGGAATCTGCATTTTCAACTGCAAGGAAAAATTCTTTTGCGTGTTACCGTGCACGGAATGAAATGGAGCAGAAAACCGGATTGATTTTATTGCTCCTGCGCGTATATTATGGAAACCGTCCGGGCGGGTCCGCGACAGGAGAAAAGGAAGAGAATGGAAAGGAACGGAGGAGTACGATGGACTATACTGCAATGAAAAATCTGATGACATTTGATCGCCGTCATCTCTGGCACCCCTATGCTTCCATGACACAGCCGCCGCCGGTGAACTTTGCGGAATCCGCTTCCGGTACGCATATTCGTCTTGCAGATGGACAGGAATTGATTGATGGTGTTTCGAGCTGGTGGTGTGTTTGCCACGGACATAATCATCCGAAGATCATGGAAGCGATTCGCCGCCAGTCGGAGAAGCTCGCGCAGGTGATGTTTGCCGGCTTCACGCATGAACCTGCAATCCGTCTTGCGGAATTGCTGACGGAACGGACTCCTGCGGGGTTGAATAAGGTTTTTTATGCGGATTCCGGTTCTGTGAGTGTGGAATGCGCGGCGAAAATGGCAATCCAGTACCAGATGGCGTCCGGCTTCCCGGGACGCTGCCGTCTTGCGAGTGTCAAGGGGGGGTATCACGGGGATACCGCGGGTGCCATGGCGCTCAGCGATCCCGACGGCATGCACCGGATGTTCAGCGGAATCATTTCCAGACACTATTTCGCACCCCAGCCGCAATCCCGTTTCGGGGAAGAATGGGACCCCGCCGATTTCGTGCCGATGGAAGGTCTGCTCGACCGGTATGGACATGAGATCGCCGCGGTTATCATTGAGCCGGTATTTCAGGGGGCGAATGCGATGCGGTTTTATCATCCTGAATATCTGCGCTGTCTGCGAAAAGCATGCAGTGACCGCGGAATCCTCCTGATTCTTGACGAGGTGGCAACCGGTTTCGGACGGATCGGAAAATTTTTCGCTCTGGAATACCCGGGGATTGTGCCGGATATCATGTGCGTTGGAAAAGGTCTGACCGGCGGAGCGATCACTCTTGCGGCAGTCGTTGCCTCCGAGAAGGTGGCAGAAGTGATTTCCGCCGGGACTCCGGGAGTTTTCCTGCACGGTCCGACCTTCATGGCAAGTCCGATGGCTTGTGCTGCCGGATGTGCCTCTCTGGAGTTGTTCCGGGAATACGACTGGGAAGGCCGGGTGCGGTGCATTGAACATCAGTTGAAGCGCGAACTTCAGCCTCTGTCAGAATTGCCGAATGTATCGGAGATCCGTGTACTGGGGGCGGTCGGCGTGGCTGCGCTCCGGAAGGTGCCGTCGCCTGAGACAGTTCAAAGAATTGTGCACGAGACCGGCGTCTGGCTTCGTCCGTTCGGTTCCTGGCTTTATACGATGCCGCCGTTCATTACGCCGGAACATGAAATTACACGGATTGTTGAAGCGATGCGCCGAATCGCGGAAGCCTGAGTCCGTAATCAGTTTTTTGCAGGAGTGTGATCTGCGGAGAGAATCGTTTCCCGGAACACTTTGAATGCGGAGGGAAGAGTGATTTCCCGTTTCAGCGACTCCCGGTTCACCCATTGAAATTCCGGGAGTTCTTTTTTGACCTGGATCAGACAGCTCTTCATATGCCATTCAACATGGGAAAAAATGTGAACGGCGCTTACGGAAGGGAATATCTCCGCCTCCGAGTTCAGCCATTCCCTGATTTGCTGTTCGGAAAGAATCCCTTCGCAATTTGGAAATTCATAGAGGCCGGCGAGGAGCCCTTTCCCGCTTCTGCGCCGAATTGCGATTCTGTCGCCGCAGAAGATCAGCAAAACAGTGCGTTTCTCCTGCTTTCTTGCCTTTTTCGGCGCTTTGACGGGCAGTTCTGCGATTGTATTGTTTTGTCTGGCAAGGCAGAATTCCGCCAGCGGGCATTCCGGACATTTCGGAGTTCCGTTCGGCAGGCAGACCGTTGCTCCGAGCTCCATGAGACTCTGAGTGAAGTCCCCGCACCGATTTTGCGGATAGACCTGTTTCAGTGCGGCCGCTATCTTCGTTTTGACCGCAGGTGACGTGATGTCTTCCGGGCTTTCAAGCAGACGTGACATAACCCGCAGGACATTTCCGTCAACTGCCGGTTCCGGCCGGTTGAAGGCAATGGATGAGATTGCTCCCGCCGTGTACTCCCCGATTCCGGGCAGCTCGAGAATGTCTTCGAATTCCTGAGGAAAGATCCCGTTGTAACGTTCCAGAATGATCCGGGCGGCTTTTTGAAGATTTCGTGCCCGATTGTAATATCCGAGGCCTTCCCAGAGTTTCATCAGGCGGTCTTCTGGGACTTTCGCAAGATCCTGAATGGAAGGGAGAGCCGCAAGAAAGCGTTCGAAATACGGTTTTGCCGCTTCGACGCGGGTCTGCTGAAGCATGATTTCGGAAATCCAGACGCGATACGGCGATGGATTTTCCCGCCATGGAAGGATTCGGGCATTCATGTCATACCATTTGAGAAGCGGAGGTACGATTTTTTCCAGCAGGGGAATGGTTTGTGGATCGTCAGTTTTCATGTCTTTTTCGGCCTTATTGGAGAAAAATGGAATATATCCGCATCCCGGGACGTTTTCAAGCTGTTTCCCTGCAGTTTTCAAGTTTTATCAGGGAGTCCTTTTTCCCTGGTTTCAGAGGAAAGGGTGGCGTTTTTCAGAAATCCGCTTGTTTTTTTATGTGAGTGCCATATATTACAATAGGCTTTGTCCCAGGGGAAATCAGTGGTTGGTGGTTTTCCCGGATGAGGTATAAACAACAAAAGAAAGGTCAAGGAAAATGAAGAAGAAACTCATGCTCCTGCTCGTCATGGCCGGAGCCGCCGCACTGTTCACGGGCTGTTCCTCCTTGCAGTCCAGCAATGCGTTCAACGGCCAGAAAATCACAGCATCCGGAACTGGAGTTGCCCATGTCAGCGGGTATACCAGTGGATTGTATCTGTTGTGGATTCCGATTTTCACAGGGTCCGCCGTGGATCCGGGAACGATTGCGTTTAACGAAGATTCCTGCAATGTTTCCGCTGTGACGAACATGATTACGAAGAAGAGCAAGAGCTTGAAAGCCTCTCGTACCATCGATCTCGTTTCCTCTGCCAGCAGTGCAACAATTCCGGTTCCGTTCCCGTATATTTTCTACTGGCGCACGGTTACTGTTTCCGGCAATGCGGTCCGCTGAGTCCGTGAAAACCAAGAGAATCTTTAATTCAGGGAAATTCAAAATGAAAAAGATAATGCTTCTCGCTTCCGTTTTTGCCGCCGCCATGCTTTTTGTCGGCTGCGTCAGTGTTGAAGCCGTCCAGAATCCGAATCTGAACGGTGAAAAAATCAGCTACAGCGGCACACCTGTTGCCCACATCAATGCGCAGAACTGGGGGATTTACCTGTTTACAATTCCTCTGCTGACCGGTTCCACCGAGGCTCCGGGCAGTATTGCCCTGTTCACGGATACCGTCAATGTCGAATCCATGCTTCCTGTTTTGACGAAAAAGAGCAAGGATCTGAAGGCTTCGCAGACTTTGAACATCGCGTCGCAGTATTATGAAGGCGGATTGATTTTCTATTCCCGCTCCATCAATATGTCGGGTAACGCGGTTCGTTGAACTGAATCCTCCGGACGGAGAAGATTCGTCCATAGAAAAAACCGTCCCCTGCGCAAAGCGGCGGGGACGGTTTTTTTATTGTTGCTGCTGCGGATTTCCGCCGGCTGCGGGAAAGGGACCCGTCAGACTCCGATGTTTGCAAACGTCATGCAGATTCGGTTGATGATGCGGACCAGAGCCGGATAGTTGACCTCAAACTCCTTGATGGATGCCTCCAGTTCCTTGAGCGGATAATTCTCGGTATCGTCGATTCCCGCTTTTGTGGACTTGTTGGCAAGTTCGACGAGCCGATCCGCCTCTTTGCGGGAGTTGGAAGGCAGAGACTCTATTTCTCTGGAAAGTTCGTCCAGCAGATGCAGAACCTCTGTTTTTCGTTCCGGTCTCATCCGGGAGGTCCGGATGCGTTCTTTGATGGTTTCCATTTTTTCAGCGTACATGTTCGGTTTCCTTCCTGATTTGCTGGGGGCTGTTATTTCCGCAGTTCACTCATGCTGAGAGGCGTGAATGCTGTTTTTTTTCTGGTTCTGTCCGGAGAATCGACCGAGAGGTACTTCCAGCGGTTGAACGCGAAGTCGTGCGGACGGTAGTTCTCCAGCCAGCCGTGTTTCAACAGAAATGAAACGGGATGACTTTCGAAGATCCAGGGACATTTTCCGGTAATCCATTTTGCCATCGTTTCATATTTTTTCTTCCGTTCCGGAGAATCCGGCATTTCGCGGATTTCCCGGTACATTCGGTCGAATTCAGGAAACGAGCAGCAGACACGGTTGCTGGAACCTGCATTCGGACCGTAGAAAAGCTGAAGGAAATTTTCCGCATCCGGATAGTCTCCGGTCCAGGAGAGACGGAACATCTGGGTTTGTCCCTGTGCGAGTTTCTGGAGGAAACGCGCGCGGTTGTTGAATTCCGGACGGAGTTTGATGCCGATTTCCAGCAGGTCGATTGCCAGCAGTTCGGCGGTCTGGCGATAGAAGGAGTCGCTGCCTGCCTGATCGAAAGAGAGTTCCAGCGGTTTTCCTGTCGCAGGATCGATTCCTCCAGGATAGCCGGCCAGCTCCAGATATTTTCTGGCAAGAGGAATATTTTTTTCGCCGAAGGGTTCCGGTTTGTCCAGATATGCGTCGGCTCCGGGCGGAACGGGACCGTATGCCGGTTCGATCCGTCCGCTGAAGAAGGTCAGGCGTTTCTGCTTGTCGAAGGCGAGGGAAAGCGCTTTGCGGAGATTTTCGTTTTGACCGAGGAGCGGATCTGTGAAATTGAATCCGATGTAGTTCGTCTGAAATTCCGGTGTGCGGCTCAGCGTGATTCCGCGCTTGACCAGCGATGGCGCCAGTTCAAGTTTTTCATTGACGACCGCGGCAAAATTCTCGCCGTCCAGTACATAAAAATCCAGTTCTCCCTGCAGAAACAGCAGCCATCCTGCGAGCGGCTGTTTGATGAAGCTGCAGACGATTTCATCCAGCAGCGGAAGCGATCGTGTTCTGTCGGATTCCTGTTCCGCGGCGGGGAAATATTCCGGTCGGTATTCCGGATTGCGTTTCATCCGGATCTGGTAGTCCTTTTTCCATGAAGTCAGAATGAACGGTCCGGAGCCGACAGGATGATCCGCAAATTTATCGCCCCAGTGCTCCACGGCTTTTCGGGAAACGACGGAGAAGTATGGCATGGCAAGAGCGTAGATGAACCGCGGATCGGGAGCGTTCAGGGTGATGGAGAAGCGGTGGTCGTCGAGGATTTTCAAACCTTCGCAGCCGGAATCATAAGGCGAGAGGTCGCCCGGGGGAGCGTTGCCGGTCCGTTCGCGGAATGTTTCGATTCCCTTCACTTTGCCGCGGATGAGCCAGTATCCGCTGGATTTCAGGCGGGAATCTGCAAGTCGGAGGATGGAGAACACGACATCTTTTGAGGTGATTTTCCGTTCTTCTCTGTGTTTTCCTGGAAAACATTCGCCCGGCTGAAAATAGAGATCGTCGCGCAGGCGGCAGAGAAAGACGGTTGATCCGTTTCGGATCTCCGGCAGCTCGGCGAGCATGGAGGGTTCCAGTTTGTACGGCCTGGCGGTGAAGGAGTATTGAAGGGGTGTGTCGTAAAAGGCTGCTGTCATGTACTGGCAGGCGGTATCTGCGGCCAGAGCAGGATCAAGAGTCGCCAGAATTTTGTTCAGGCAGGTGTGCAGGACCCTCGATTTCGTTTCCGGTGCGAAATCGCCGGAACAGCCCGGAAGGAGAAGAATGGCAAGAAGACTGAGGAGCGGGAACAGATGTTTCATTGGGAGTCGTCTTCCGGGAAGTCGGATTCGTGATCGCCGAAAAAGCGTCCGAGGGCTTCGTAGGAGACGCTGGCGGAGAAGCCTTTTGCCGCGAGAATCCGGAGGGCTTTGGTTTTTTTTCGGATTCGGTCGGATTCCCGGTCGAAAGAGGGTTTTTTCCGTTGGAGCAGGGTCAGAGCGATGGAGATTTCATCGCGTTCCGAGTTCCTGTCATCGGATTTGAATGCGTCGTCGATGGTCTCTTTTTCGAACCCTTTCAGACGGAGATGGAGTTTGATTTTTTTGGCTCCGTCGCCTCTGTCGCGCATCAGAGCGACTTTGGCTTCCGCAACGAGTTTGTCATTGATGTATCCGTAGCGTTCGCATTCCGAGACGGTTTCTTCTGAATCTTTCCAGGAGAAGCCTTTGTCATGCAGTTTGCGCTTGAGCGCCAGACGCGACATAGGCTGCCTGGTCAGCAGCATGACGGCTGTTTCCATCGGTGTCTTCGGTGTCTGCGGCATGGTGTTTCCTTTGGTTCCGGCTATGGATAACCTACATTTCCTTTGGGAAAAATCAAACGGCCGGGAGGTGCGGAGAGTTTTTTTCTCCGGGAGGAACACTCTCCCGGCCGTTGGTTCGCGGATCGGGGAGCGGAAAGTTATCCGGCAAAACTCATATCCCAGTCTTTGAAGACCGGTTCGAGTCCATGTGAACGGAGTCCGGCGGCAACGGTTTCCACAGAGGATTCGTCGTGCATTTTGAACTGACCGAGAGACTTTCCGTCGAGATGGTCCTGATACCCTCCGGGATTGACCTGCGATGCAGCGCTCATGTGACTCAGGCAGCTTTCCGCCATGTGCAGTCGGAACTCCAGCGTTTCCCGCGTGGAGAGGATCAGGTCTGCTTCGTGAAAGAAGAGGCGGAACGCAAGGATCATCTGTTCAAGATTATCCTGAGTGATTGGTGCCGGCACGTTGAATCCCCATTTGGTTGGCGTGATCCGGGGGAAGGAGAACTGAATATGGCTTTTCCAGAAGTTTTTGCGGATCCACATCCCGTGGATTGCGAGGTTCGTCGCTTCGATGCGCCAGTTCGGATTGAGTCCGAGGAGCGCTCCCATGCCGAGATTGTAGAATCCGGCGCGTCCGCCCTCCGCCAGAGCGTTCAGGCGGAAATGGTAGTCCGCTTTCGGCCCGGAGGGATGCAGACTCGGATAGAGTTCAGGATCATACGTCTCCTGGAAAATGGTGAGTCCGTGGCATCCCGCTTCGAAGAGTTTGCGGTAATCGGGCTCGCGCATCGGATAGTATTCGATGTTGATGTAGTCAAATTTGTGCTTGAGTTCCCGAATGCAGTCAGCCGTGAAATCAGGAGAGATTTTGGGGTCCTCTCCGGTGATCAGCAGGAGACTGTCGTGTCCCATCTCGTGAATGATCCGTGCCTCGTTCATGACTTCATCAAAGCTGAGGCGTCTGCGTTCGTACTGGAACGATTTCCGGAAGCCGCAATAGACGCAGTTGTTGATGCAGAAGTTCGAGATGTAAAGGGGGGCGAACATGCGGATCGTGTTGCCGAAATAGCGGCGCTTGATTGCCGCCGCGTATGGAGTCATTTCCGGGATGAGGTCTGCCGCCGCAGGCGAAATGAAGTGAAGAAAGTCGACAAACTGCGGGTTCCGGCGGAGCAGCGACGCCTTGACTTTTTCCTGCGTCACATTGTTGATATAGGAGTCCAGTTCCTCCGCTGTGTACTTGGAATAGGGGAGCATTTTCATTTCAGATCACCTCATTGAACAGATCCGAAGGAGAGGATGCGCTTGCATTGCTGAGTACCGCTGCCGGACCCGCCTTGATTGCTTTTTCGGAAGCTGCTACTGCGGATGCGAATGCCTCTGCCATGGCGCAGGGATTCTGGGCCGCGGCAATTGCACTGTTGACAAGAACGGCATCGGCGCCCAGTTCGATCGCCTGTCCCGCATGGGAAGGCAGGCCGAGTCCGGCATCAACCACCACAGGCACGTTTGCCTGCTCAATGATGATCCGGAGCATGGCTTCCGTTCTGATTCCCTGATTGCTGCCGATGGGAGAACCGAGCGGCATGACCGCCGCAACTCCGACGTCTTCCAGACGCTTCGCCAGCACGGGATCGGCGTTGATGTAGGGCAGAACGGTAAAGCCCATGCGGACGAGTTCTTCCGCGGCCTTGAAGGTCTCGATCGGGTCCGGCAGGAGATAGTTCGGATCGGGATGGATTTCGAGTTTGATCCAGTCATAGCCGGCGGCTTTGGCGATCCTGGCGATTTTGACGGCGTCCTCCGCGGTTCTGGCTCCGCTGGTGTTGAGCATGACTTTCACGTTGGAGGGGATGGCGTCGAGAAGATTGTCATCCTTGCTGCCGGGCTGGGTGCTGACACGGCGCAGAGCAACCGTAACTAGTTCCGTTCCGGAAGCGAGGATCGCTTTTTTCATTTCCTCGTTGGAAGAGAATTTCCCCGTTCCGAGGAAAAGTCTTGATTTGAATTCGGTTCCGCCGATGAGCAACGGTTTCATGGTGGCTCGGTCCTTTCTGTTAATGATGATATTTGCGGCATCGTCCGGATTGGGGTTTCCGGTGCGAGAGGTTGTCATAGATTTTACAAAGAAGTTCCAGGAAGAGCTTTCGGTCTTTCCCGTCGAGTCCCGCGAACGCGCCGGCTTCGATTCCTGCGAACCGTTCCCGGACGATGGTTCCGGCATGTCGGCCTTTTTCCGTCAGAAAGACGCTGACCGACCGTTTGTCTGAATGGGAAGTCCTGCGTTCGATGAGTCCGGTACTTTCCATGCGTGCCAGAAGTCTGGTGATGGTTGCCGATTCCACTTCACAGACAGAGGCAAGCTCTTTCTGGATGCAGCCATCGTGTTCGCACAGGTAGTCCAGCAGTTTCGGCTGTCCGGGCGAGAGCTCGATTTCGGCAAGGGTCTGATAAAGTTGTTTTGCCAGTGCCGCCTCCGCTTTCAGCAGCATGAAATGCAAAGATTGTTCCACTCTCATTTTCCGGAAGACTTTCTGAAACAGTTAGAAAGCTAACTATATTCCCGTTTCCGGAAATGTCAAGCCCGGAAGCAATTTTTTTTAGAGAGAAAAATGGTGTTTTTTGCTCTGAAAATGGCTTTTTTCAGGAAGATTTTCCGAAGATTTCCTGCTATACTAGTAGGAAACAAACCAAAAGTAAGGAGGTTTTTATGTTTCCGGTTGCAGGATGGACAACACCAATCCAGCTTTTGAAAGAGGAACTGGTTCAGCTTGAGTATGAAGGATTTCTGATTCCGGAGGAGATCCGGGAACAAGTCGCGATGATCGATTCGGAGCACGATGCGTATTCAGATTCCATTCTCCGGATTTACAAACGGCTGGAACAGTTGCAGAAACGTCCGGATTATAACTGGGTGGAGCCAAACGGTCTGGATGAGATCCGTGCCCTGCGTCCGCAGGGCGTACGCAAACTGGAACTGACCCTTTCCGACGCGGATTTGGAAAAACGGTTTCACGGTGCGTGGCGCGGCCGTTCCGTGGGATGCGCTCTCGGCAAACCGGTCGAATCGAAACGGCGCAAGCCGATCAAAGAGTATCTGATTTCCAGAAATGCGTGGGAACTAACCGATTATGTACCGAATGATCCCACGTTCACATGGTGTCCGCTTTCGACTCGCGAAAACATCGCATTCATGGAGCCCGATGACGATATTCATTACACTTTGATGGGACTGGTTGTTCTGGAAAAATTCGGTCCGGAGTTTCAGTGGTACGACATTGCAAATTCCTGGAACACGCATCTGCCGTATTATGCGATCTGCACGGCGGAGCGTCAGGCGATTCTGAACTATAACATGCGCGGTCAGCGTCACGGAACCCAGCCGTCTGTGGTGACGCCGGAATTTACCCGCCGTTTCAACAATCCCTATCGGGAGTGGATCGGCGCCCAGATTCGCGCTGACGGCTGGGCGTATGCCTGCGCCGGAAATCCGGAACTTGCCGCTGAGTTCGCCTGGCGCGATGCCCACTGGACCCATACCAGGAATGGTATTTACGGGGAGATGTTTTTTGCTGCTGTCATCGCCGCAGCGTTTGTGGAGCACGATCCGTACAAACTGATTGAAATCGGACTTTCCGAGATTCCGGAGCAATGCAAGCTGGCGGTGGCAGTCCGTGAGGCGCTTGAATGGAAAAAACAGAGTCCCTCCTGGGAGGATTTCATGGACCGTCTGGATGCCAGATATGAGAACATGAGCGGGGTCCATACGGTTAACAATGCACTGATCGTTCTGATGGCGCTCCTGTACGGGGAACTGGATCTTGATCGCTCCTGCGCTCTCGCTGTAATGGCGGGGCTGGATACGGACTGTAACGGAGCTACCGTCGGATCCATTGTCGGAATCATCAACGATTCCAGCCGTCTGGCGGAGAAACTGCACGATACAATCAAACCGAATTTCATCGGTGAAACGGAAGTCTCCATGATGGAACTTGCCCGGCGGACGCTCTCCGTCTGGAAACAGGTGAACGTCCGCTGAACTTTCCTCGGTGCAACGCTTTGCGGCGGAAACGGATGCAAATTACATCTGGCGAACGTAGACGGATTCGTCGTCCGCGTTCATTCCGCCGCGAAACCAGTTGCGCGGGGACTTCGTCAAGGTCAGTTCGACGGGGATGGTCTTCCCCTCCCGGCGGATTGTCAGATTCAATTTTGAACCTGGCTGAAGACTGAAGATGCACCCTTGGAGATCGTATGGCGTGGAGACGTTGCGTCCATTCGCCTTCAGAACGATATCTCCGGGACGGAGAGTCTTTGCCGCCGGAGAGCTCCGGAAGAGCTGCGAGATCAGGACCCCGTGTTCGATTCCGAGCTTCTTCCTGGCATTGCGGTTGAGCGGCGTCAGAACGGCTCCCAGCCATGGACGTTCGACATGCCCGTTGCGGATGAGTTCCGTGGAAACCTGCTTGGCAATATCCGAGGAGATCGCAAAACTGAGTCCGATGTTTCCACCGGAAGGCGACAGAATGAAGTCGTTGACCCCGATAACCTTGCCCTGAATGTTCAGAAGCGGGCCGCCGGAGTTGCCGGGATTGATGGAGGCATCGGTCTGCACATAACTTTCATGCAGGTTCATTCCCACGCCGTTGCGGCGGGTGTTGGAGACGATTCCGATCGTGACGGTGCGCGAAAGACTGAACGGCGCTCCGATCGCAATCGCCCAGTGACCGATTTTTACACTTTCCGCATCCGCGAACTCAAGAACAGGGAATTTCCGGTTCGTATCAATTTTCAGGAGCGCAAGATCGGTGGGCGGATCAATTCCGACAACTTTCGCGGGATACTCCTCTCCTTCGTGCGTGGTGATCCAGAAGGAGTCCTGATTGCGCACTACATGATGATTCGTGAGAATATAGCCGTTTTCGCGAATAAAAAATCCGGAGCCTTGTCCGGAAGGAATCTCCATATAATCGATTCTTCTGCGTCCGTAGTTGTAAAGATTCGCGTAGGGACTGACGACTCCGATGCGTTTCTGGGCTGTGATCAGCACGACTGCCGGCATCGAACGGGAGATCGTTTCAGAAAATTGCGACTGAAGTGTGCCGGCATCAGCATTGGTGTCGGGGAGAACCGTTGAACGCTTTGCCTTTCCGCCCGTTTTCTCCGCAACCGGAGCTGGTGCGGGAGAAGGACGGGATTCCTCTTTCAAAAAGACATGAGCCAGAAGCAGTGCGGCCACTCCCCCGCACACGGAGGCGGTCAGCAGGGATAGAAATTGTTTGCTGCGATTCATCTTGTCGTTCCTTGTCGTTGAAAGATTCCGTGATGGAAACAGTTCATTGTTTTTCAGAAAAGACAAGCATCAACCCCCGGAGGTTCCCGCGGAATTGATTTTTTCCCTGTTTTTCTGCATTGCGGAGCGGGATGCGCGATTCCGGTTTTACAGCGGAATCGCGATATTCCAGGTGTTGAGTGCGTTGTGGAACCCGCCGGGACCATCCGCCGCCGCGGCGAAAAGACAGCACGGTTTCCGGTTTTCACCGAAGAGAAGCTGGGGCCGTTCGAGGCATCCGAGGTGCAGGGGATTGCCGTCTGCATCTTCAAGCGTGCGGGAGTACCCTTTGCCGATGAGTTCCCAATGGATGCCGTCGGGGGAGCGGAAATGGGCTCCGGCATGGAGTTCTCCCGTGATGGTGCCTCGCATATCCTTGGCAAGCATTTCGAATTCGCTGCCATTGTGCCAGACAAAGGGATCCTCAACATTGAACCCGGTGAGGACCGGTTCGTCCTGAATGCGACGATAGGGCCCTTCAGGGCGATCGGCGACGGCAAGCCCGATTCGCAGTCCATCGGGGGTATTGCCGCGATAGTAGAGATAGATGCGTCCATCCGGCAGAACGCACGGGGCCGGATTTGTGACAATCTGATGGTCCCAGTGTCCCGGGCGCGGTTCCAGAATCGGATGGTCCAGGGGCTTCCAGGGACCCCCAGGGGCGTCGGCAATAGCGACTCCGATGCGGATTCTTTTGTAGATGGCATCCGTCAAAGCCGGATCATGATCTGTGATCCGGGGATTTTTCTCGTCATACGTCGTTCCGATGTAATAGAGCAGAAAACGATTGCCGTAGCGGAGGACCGTGGGGTTGTGTGCCATGCGTCCGTCCCATGCGGCAGGATTGATCCCGTTCGGCAGGATTTTTTCGACAAAACGATAAGGCCCGCACATCGTCTCCGAAAACGCATGTACAATTTCGGACTGGTAGATATAGCCGACGAACATCGGATGCTGTTTTGACCATCTGGCGGCGTACATGTGATATCCGTCCGTACCTTTGAGGACGGAACCGCACCAGACCCAGTATCCATCCATCCGGAATCCACCGGAAAGATCGGCTTTCAGAGTTTGTTTTTCGCTGATCGACATTTCTCATACTCCGGATTTAAAGTTCAATACTGATGAACATTATAAAATGTACTTTCAAAAAGGAAAAAATCAAAGAGGCGAATGTTTTTTCCCAGGATTTCTTGGAAGGTTCCCTGCTTTATTTTTCCTTCTTCCTTTCGGGAAGGAGGTTTTCTGATTGGAAGATTCCGGACCACGGCAACATTCATTTCAGCTTCCTGCAGCTTTTTCGCTGTATGAATTGCGATTCCACGCGGACCGAAACATGAACCGGATACTGGTGGTACCAGGAGTTTTCACAGATCATGCGCCCGAAGAGTTCCCCGATCTGTTTCTGCGGAACATGCATTGTGGAAATTCCGAGAGATCGGTATTTCGGATTGTCGTCGAATGCCGCGAGATGATAGTCGCATCCCGCGGAGAGTCCATGTTTCTGGGCCAGCGCAATGAAAGCCGCTGCGTATTCATCGTTTATGGCGATGAAAAAGAGTTCCCGGTTCCGGTCCTCTCTGATTTTTGTAAAAATTCTTTCTGCACCGGAAAGTTCCGGATGAAATTCTTCCAGGAAGACAGGGCATTCAGAAGGAAAGCCATTGGTACTTTCTCCGCTTCCGCAGAGACCGATTTTCAGTCCGGCCATGCGCAGACGGCTCCATACCGGTGGCGAGCCGCTGTTTCGGAGGATGATTGCATTCCGGACTCCGTTTCGCCGGAGAAGAGTTCCCAGGCGGATGCCGTCGCTGAAATGGTCGATGACGACAGAAGAGGCGAAGTCCAGACGGTCGAGATCGTCGGATCGGTGCAGAATCATGATCGGTGTTTTTGTCGCCAGAAGGCGCGGAATTTGTTTGCGGAGAAGGGTTTCATCGCCCGTATCGGGAAAGATGACGAGGGCTGCGGCACCATCGGCGGTTGCCCGGTCGAGAATCCGCTGAAATTCGATTGGATCGCTGTTCTCCGGGAAGCGGATGCGGCGGATTCCGTATCCTGCGTTTTTCAGGGTTTGGGCAAGTGCGGAAAGCGTTGCCCGGCTCCAGTGAATACCACGCGGATTCCGGGAGAGTAGAAGATAGACGATTTTGCTGCTTTCGTTGAAAAGCCGTCTGAGAAGTTCCGGATCGGGAGTGGAAGAGGTGAGGGTGGTACCTGCGCGTTTCCTGCGTACGACGAGACCGTGAAGTTTGAGCTGTTCGATTGCACGGAAGACATTCATCCGGGTGGTGCCGAACTCTTCTGCGAGGGCTGTTTCCGTGGGCAGGAGATCGCCGGGGGAGAGTCTCCCTTCCATGATCTGGCGGAGCAGGTGTCTGAAAACTGTTCGAATGGCGCTGTTCATATTGTTCCCGTGTTGTTTCATATACAGATACATTCGAAGGCGGATTATGCAAGCGGATTTCCGGTGTTTCGTTTCCGGGGGATTTAAATTTTGATGAACTGTTGCATTTTCTTTTGTTTTGTGCTATGTTATCCGATTGAAAACAAGAGTTGTTTTACGAACGCAAACAAGGAGTAAAAAATGGGAAAAACTGTTGCGCAAAAGATATTCGACGCACACCTGATCGACAAGCCGACCGAAGGGGTTAACGTGCTCTCTCTCGACCGGGTGTTCTGCCATGAAATCACCACCCCGATTGCTATCAACGATCTTGTCAAGCGCGGCAAGGACCGTGTGTTCGATCCGGCGAAGATCAAAGCGGTCATCGACCATGTTACCCCTGCGAAGGATTCCAAAACCGCCGAGCAGGGTAAGACGATGCGCGACTGGGCACGCAGACATGGCATCCGGGATTTCTTTGATATCGGAGAGAACGGTGTCTGCCATGCGATCTTCCCGGAAAAAGGATTTGTCCGTCCCGGATACACGGTCATTATGGGGGACTCTCATACCTGTACGCACGGAGCGTTCGGTGCATTTGCCGCCGGAGTGGGAACAACCGATCTCGAAGTCGGCATCCTGAAGGGGGTCTGTACGATGCGTTCTCCGGAAACCATCAAAATCAATGTGACGGGCAAACTGCCTGAGGGTGTGTATGCCAAGGACCTGATTCTTGCGATCATTCAGCTCCTCACGGTCAATGGCGCAACAGACAAGGTAATTGAGTTCGCCGGACCGACCATCGATGAAATGTCCATGGAGTCCCGCATGACGCTCTGCAACATGGCGATCGAAGCCGGCGGTACCTGCGGCATCTGCTATCCGGATCGCGTGACGGTCGATTATCTCTGGGAGTTCATCAAGGACGAGTTCCCGAGCAAGGAGGCCGCGCTCGCCGAATATTCCAAATGGCGTCCGGACGCCGACGCGGAATACGCCAAAGTCGTTGAGTTCGACGCATCGAAGCTCGAACCTCTGATGACGATCAACTACAAGCCCGATCAGGTCCGGACGATCCGTGAGATGACCGGCACAAAGATCGATCAGGTTTACATCGGTTCCTGCACGAACGGGCGGATTGAAGACCTGCGCATTGCGGCTGAGGTGCTCAAAGGCAAAAAAATCAGCCCGAATCTGCGTGCGATTGTCTCTCCCGCAACCCCGAAGATTTATCGGCAGGCTCTTGCGGAGGGAATCATCCAGATCTTCATGGATGCCGGTTTCTGCGTTACGAATCCGACCTGCGGTGCGTGCCTCGGCATGAGCAACGGTGTGCTTGCCAAGGGCGAAAGCTGTGCTTCGACCACAAATCGGAACTTCAATGGCCGCATGGGCAAGGGCGGCATGGTGCATCTGATGAGTCCGGCAAGCGCGGCTGCGACGGCAGTCGCCGGTTTCGTCACCAACTCCCCGCTCTACAAAGGCTGATCAGGAAAGGATTGCAAAATGAAAAACTTCAGTGGAAAAATACTGTTTCTCGACCGTTCTGACATCAATACCGATGAAATCATTCCGGCGAAATACCTGACGGAACTGACCAAGGATGCGCTTAAACCGTATTGCCTCGAAGACCTCAACCTTCCGGGATTCGATCCCAAAAAGGACATTGCCGGGAAAAGTGTGGTTGTGACTCGTGCGAACTTCGGCTGCGGCTCTTCCCGCGAGCACGCCCCCTGGGTCCTCGAATACAACGACATCAACCTTGTGATCGCGGAAAATTTCGCCCGCATCTTCCGCCAGAATATGTTCAACTGCGGACTGATGGCGATTTCCCTGCCGAAAGAGCAGATTGATGACATTTTCAAAACCTTTGCCGGAACGGATGCTGTCTGTACGACTGACACGGAAAAGAAAACGTTCACGATTTCCAACGGAACAGTGACGAAAGTCTATCCGTTTGCCGTCGGCGAGTTCGATTTCGAGCTTGTCAAAGCGGGCGGCTGGGTCGATTACGCCGACAGCAAATACTGATCGGATGAAATTCAAGTAGAACAGATCAATTCAAAGCCGGATTCCTGAAATGGGAATCCGGCTTTTTTCTTCTTGTAACCGTTTTAATGGGACGGGAGATTGCGGGATGCGTCACTCCGCATTTCCCGCGATGATTCGTGCAAGTTCCGGACTCAGAATCCGGCGGGAATCGTCATCAACAAGACTGAAGCGGTTGCCGTCATTCGGTGTGCTCAGATAGTTCCAGACGCAGTACGCAATGTTGTGTTCTTTCAGGAGAGAGATCATGTCGCGCATGAAGTTTTCGCGGTATTCGAGACGGCAGTGACGGATCGTGCCGAATTCCCCGCACCAGAGAATTTTTTCCGGATGCTGCTCGGCAAAATCGAAAGCAGGCTGGAGTTCATATCGGAGATATTCCTTGTCGATGCGTTCAAACTGCGGATAGGGATCGGCGGTTCCGCAGACATAGCGCCGGAAGTCGCGATAGCGTTCAACCCCGCCCGGATACGGCATTTCCCGGTTGTAGTACAGGGTTTCCGGCTGAAGGACTCCGCGCTGATGCGTGAATTCGAACGGAGCATAGTTGTGGAAGGTATAGATGATATTGGGATCATCGTAGAGTTTCAGGTCCTTCAGCGCGTGCGGAGAGTTCCAGCAGGTGCTGCCGACGATGATCCGGCGGGTCGGATTCTTTTCCCGGATTGCTGCGATGGTCCGTTCCGCAAGAGAGTTCCAGAGAGCTGGATCAATATCGCGGACTTCATTGAGAAGCTCGAATGCGATTTCCGGCTTATCCGAGTAACGGTTTTCAAATGCGAGCCAGAGGTTGAGGAACCGTTCCTGAAGTTCCGGCGAGTCGATCAGGGAGAGTGGTTCCGGGATGTCGCAGTAATTCCCGATGGCTTTGTGCAGATTCAGGACAATGTTGACTCCCGCTGTTTCACACCATTCAATGAAGGAATCGAAGAGCGCCCAGATGCGTTCGCGGTAGACTCCCGGGGTTTCCTCCAGCACAACCTGGTCGAATCCGAGACGGATGTGATCCATTCCCAGAGAGGCGATGTAGTCGATGTCGCGCCGTGTGATGTAGGTGTCGAAATGTTCGAAGTCTCCGATGGAGAGCGGAAAGCGCCGTTCCACCGGAAGCACATTGAATCGTTTGTAGTTGGTTAGCCATCCCCCGATGCCCATTCCGTGCATGAATCCTATGAAGTCTGCCATCGTTTTGTCCTTTTTGGTTTGTTCCGCTCCATTTGATTTCCGGTACAGTATTTCTCTTTGGCATCTCTTTCAACTGCGGGGCGGATGACTTGTAGAGAAAAAATGTGAAAAGAGTAACACGCTTTTGGTCCAGACGGGGCGGAGAACGGATGCCGGGATGATCGCAGGTTTACTTCCGGATCAGCTCATAGACGGCAACGGGGCCCCGTCCCGTTGCATTGGATGCTGTGAAGACCAGAGAGTCCTCTTCGCGTTTCAGCGGGACCTCAAAGAGGCGTTTCCCATGAAACGAACAGGCATGAAGTACAAAGTTTCCGGGAATTCCGATGCGGATTTCTGCTTCTCCGCGTGCCATCAGAATCGGAAGTTTCCCTGGGGAGAGGACGATATTCCGTTCCTGATTGGCAAAGGTGATTCCGCTGTTATATCCGCTGGTCAGATGGAAAATCAGAATCCTGCGGCTTTCGGCGAGTGGGAGATTGTCACGGGATGCAATCAGAAAGGAGGCAAACGAATGTTTGTTCCGGACCGAGATGAACCGTCCTTTCCCGATTGTGCCGGCGGGGAGTACAAAAGCTTCGCTTTTCGGGGTCGCAATCTGAAGCGTTCCTGTTTTGCGGGTGAGGACGAGTTCTCCTGTGGAACTGGTAAAACGTTCCGTATCGGGATCGTATTCATTTCGGGTAATGATGCCTGTTTCCTGAAGTTTCCGCAGGGTTTCTGTCCGTTCTCCTGTATGAATTCCGAATGCTTCTTTTCGATCGGTCAGAACGGAAGCTGATTGTTCCGGGCGTGTCCAGACGAGTCCCGTTTTTGCGATCAGTCCGATACATTCCATTGCCTTCGGCATGTTGCGAGGATAGCCCGGAATCTTCAGACACTCCGGATTCCTGTAAAGCGGGATCACTTTTTCAGATGGCGCAACATCGCCGCGGAGGAACAGCAGTGCTCCAGCCCGTTCGGCCAACAGCTGGAGAGGCAGATTGACAAGGTCAAAATAGACATATTTGCTTTTGCTCCGATCGCGGAGCGGCAGAGCGCCCCAGGAGTAGTTGAATCGGCAGATCATCCCGTAGTCCTGAAGTGAGCCGTACGCACCGACGAGGAAGGGACCTTCTGTAAAGTATGGATTCGGAAAACAGTGATTCCATTCCGAGATCGCGAACGGCTTCCCGAGATGTCGCGCTCCGAAGATTCCGGAAAGAAACGCTCCATACGAACGAATCCCGCTGCTGTTTTCAAAAGAAGCCGGATAGATTCCTTTTTTAAGGAATGCCGGATGCGCCCAGTATCCGTGGCAGTCAACGTAATCAAACATTCCGCGGGAGACCGTCGTGGAGAGATCGTTCATATAGTTGAGGTCGGTGAGGGGAATCCGGACACCGAGTTTGCGCAGAAACGCCGAGAGTCTTTGAAATCCTTTTCCATGCAGTTCATAAAGAAATCGCGTGAACAGGCGTTCCCGGTTCCTTCCTGTGACCTTCCATCCGCGTTCGGCCGCAAACTTGGAAAAGGCGTTATCGAACATTCTGCGGACCTGCGGAGAGCATCCGTTCAATTGCACCCAGAGCGGGTCCTCATTGATCAATCCTATTGCGACGATGGCAGGTTCCTCCTTCCATGCCGTTTTTGTATAGGGGTTGACGTGATTCATCAACCGCTCGGCGAATTGTTCCAGATTCCGCATGACCGGATCAGAAAGGAAGAGGAGAGCCTTATAATTCTTCTTGTTTTTCCAGGGAATCCCGGCCGGGAGTCCCTGGATTTCGTCCGGGAGCGGAATCCGGCTTTGATAGAGTTCAAACGTTACATGAATTCCACGTTTTTTCAGTGCTGCGATCAGGTAATCTATGCGATCAAGATTTTCGGTTTGAAATTCCAGAGAGGACGTGGTGCTGTCTGTGTTGAGCTGTGCATCGTATCCGGCGAATCGGATGATATTGTAACCAAGCGAGGCAAAATCATCGGCCAGGCGGTCGCTTTCGTCATGCGTCATGATGTTTGCGTCGGCGGAATTGTTGACGCCCCAGAAACGAACGGTTTTTCCCGGTTGTTTTTCAAATTCAAAGCGTCCGTTCTTTACACGGAGGAATCCGTATTTTCCGGCCGGGGCGTCGAGCAGATCGGAGAAATCAAGAAGGGAACCTTTTTCCACACGTTCCATCTGGTTTGTGGGGATAAAATCCTTTCCAGCCTGGATGACTACGGGACCGCTCTCTTCCGGGATCAGATCGGCATCGGCGAGAGTCGCTCCGGCGATCATCCAGACAGCATTCCCGGCGGAGCGGAAGGTCACTTCTTCCGGATCTCCGGAGAGCGGAATCCGAGTGGCGTACAATCCGACTTTCGCGGAGGGATTTTCCCCCTTCCAGACCGCGAAGGCATTTTTCAGACTGCGCGGATTCCAGAAGTTTGCCGTATCTTCCCCGCTGAAAATGGCTCGGGTTTCCGTTCTGCCGTTTGTGTAGGAGATCGTTACGCTTCCGATCTCTGTACGTCGGACCGGTTCCCAACCGAGTGCATTCAGAAGGTAAAGGTACGAGCCTTTCGCGCCCGGAGTGATGATCCGTGCGGATTCCGGCAGCCAGGGCCGCTTCTGACCGCGAAGATTGATACAGGCGCGTCCGTTATGTTTTGCCGGGTCGGGAATATCAAAGAGGAATCCGGAGAAGTTCTGCCTTCCGACGGGAAGCATCCGGAGATCGTTGTCGGGACCGCTGTCGCCCCAGCCGCCTTTTCCATCCTCTGCGACTTCATCCCGCAGCCCCATGTTGACCGCTGAGGAAATATCCAGTGGACGGGTTTCGAAAGGGTGATAGCTCATTTCCACAAGCAGATCGGCCCGGCAATACTGTTTGTCTGGCGAATGAAAGTTCAGACGGAGTTCACAACTTTGCTTTCCCCATCCCCGATCGTCATTCCAGCTTCCGGAAAAATTTCCGGTCAGGCGCAGTGTCCCGCGCTGAAGCGGAATTTCAATCCATCGGTTTTCCGCTTTGCCGAACCAGATTTGCGGATGCTTCGGATCGAATTTCTTCTCAAAAGAGTATTCGGTTCCATTGATCCGGATCGGACGGTTTTTCAGAAGCCGGTTCTGGAAGCGCGCCGAGAGAACCAGTGCGCCGGTCTCTACTGGTTCTTGTGAAGTAAGATGCAGTTCAATCCGTGCCCGGTTGACGGATGCAAGATCTTTTGCTTCCAGATACTGGAATTCTCCTTCATGCACTCGGAAGGTTCCTGTCCGGACGATGCCCCGGCCCTCTTCTTCTGTGCCGAATTCACCCGGAAAGACAGGATTGTTTTTATTGGAACGGGTCAGTGACTTCCAGTTCCTGCTCCAGTGACGGATCTCAAAGGGTACACCTTCTGCGGAGACGAGAGTTCCTGGCGGAGATGAGAATGCAGAATCTGTTGCGTGGACAACGGCAGAAATCAGGGAAAGTAGAAGAAAAATGGTTTTCATGGTTCAGTCCTGCGGTCTGAAATTGCGGAACTGCTTCAGGTGGGTGGCGTAGAAATAGGCGATTGCATCATATCCGGCGACCGGTGCCGTCAGGGTGGAAATGTGGCCATCAATCCAGGCAACCGTGCACGATCTCAGCTGTTTGTGTCGCGCAAGAACGACCCCCTGTCCGGAACTGCTCCAGCGAGCAGGAACGATGCGGGCAAAGCCATAGACGTTGACTCCGTCTCCATTTACTTTTGCCGCGGAACTGTCTGCAGCGACGGAATCAGAGAGCAGAAATTTTTTCGAGGGATTTTTTATCATTACCGTGCGGGCAAAACTGTAGCCGTCGCAGACGTTATTATCCAGTTCCCAGTTCAGACCGTATTGTGTGAATTTCCAATTCGGGTCATTCTCCGCCATAACGACTCCGCGGGAGGGCAGAAATGCTCCTTTCGCATAACTGGGACAGCTCAGAAGCCGGACATTCGGAATATATTTCCCTCGATACATTTTGTCTCCCCAGTAATGGTCGGTTGCCCAGCGGTATATGATCGGGAAGTGGTCGTCTGCATCCGAGCAGTAGGAGGCAATTCCCAGTACAAGCTGTTTCTCCTGATTGATGCACTGTGCCTGTTTGGCCGTTTCTCGCGCGCTGTTCAGAACCGGCAGCAGCAGTGCTGCAAGAATTGCTATGATTGCAATTACTACTAAAAGTTCTATCAAAGAAAATTTCTGTTTTCGCATTCTTTTTTCTTTCCCATGTTCTGTTTTTTTTGCAAAGGAACCTTGATTTCTGCTTTAATTATACTATATTTCCTACCATAATACAAGAGACATTTTCATTTAAAAAAGAGATTCTTCAGTCAAACTATGGATCAGCAGATTTCCCATAATTTCTTCAGGACCCGTTTGAATTCAAGCGAGAGTCCGGTAATTCCACTTCCTTTTTATGCGCATAATACCGGAATTCTGGAATTGAAACAGGGCAAAATAGAGCATTCTGGAGGCATTTTAAATCCTTTTGTTCGTGTTTCGTGGATTCTTTCCGGGCAGTGCGAGACGCTTCTAAACGAACATTCTGTTATTGCCGGTCCGAATACGGTCTTTTATACGCTCTTCAACGAGGAGCGTGTTCTCCGCTGTCTTTCCAGAACCTGCCGTATCCGCTGGGTCTGTTTCGACGGACCTCTGGCGGAGGCTTTTTTCCTGGGATTCCGTTATCCGCGCCTGATGACCGGAGGTCAGTATCCGGAGGCGCTGTTTGATGAACTGGATCGGATCATGAGCGATGATTCCCCCCGCTGCATTCGCCGGAAAAGCTGTCTGGTCATGGAGATTCTGTCCTCCATCGCTCCGGAGGAGAACGATCAGCATCAGACGGAAAAAATGATTCCGCAGAGTCTTCTCCTGATCCGTCAGAACCTTTCCAATCCTGATTTCGGGTTGGAAACTCTTTGCGAGCATTTCGGAATTTCTCCTGCGACTCTCACTCGGCTTTTTCGGAAACATACCCATATTTCACCGGGCCGGTATATCCTGAATATGAGACTTTCCAAAGCGGTTTCCCTGCTGACTGGAACGGATTTGTCCATTGAGCGCATCTCTTCTCAATGCGGATTTCGTGACCGGTCCTCGTTTACTCGATTTATTCGGCGGAGTTACGGCTGTTCCCCTTCCAGCTACCGGGCGAACCGGGAGGCCTCTTTCTCAGAAGACGGCGGAAATCCGAAAAAATAAATCATTGAAAAAACGCATCCGCGGTTTCGAATTTCTGGTCATGGAACAGGACGCTGCCCATGAAGGAGAAGAGGATCAGGTTTCCACTCCGTTTTCTTTTTTCGCCGGGGAAACGGCGAGATCGTCGAAATAGGAGATCAGAAAGGCGAGCGTTCCAGCTGCAAACCCGTAAACGGCTCCGTTGGTCAGCGAAAACTGGAACTGATCGGAACCCATGATTTCCGTAAACCCACCATGGATGCCGAGCGCGACCGAAATCATGTAGCCGATCCAGACGACTGTAGCCGTCCCCATCGCCGCCCATGCCGAACGTGCGGAAGCCCGTGGACAGTAAATCGCAGAGACCACCGGGAGAAACACAATCACCAGCTGCGAAGCCCAGCAGTTGATCATCAGCGCGTAGATGCTGCGCACTTTCAGTGCAAGAAGCGTTGCGGTTACAAGGACCAGAATCGTGATGATCCGGATTATCATCAGCATTTTCTTTTCCGGGAGTTTCGGGCAGAGCGGATGCAGGATGTTGTTCGAAAAGAGACTGGAGGCCGCCAGCAGAGAACTGTCTGCGGAACTCATGATGGCGGAAATCAATGCGCTGAGAAAGACAGTCAGCAGAATCGGATGAATTCCGCCGAGTACCTGAATCGCCATTCTCGGAAGGACCTGGTTTTCAAGATCGGTCCCGAATGCGGCTTCCGTGATTCCCCATGTCGGAAATGCGATTTTCGCCGCAAGCCCGATCGTGATCGGGATCATGCCGATCAGCATGTAGAGGATTCCGGAATAGATGGAACTCTGAATTGCAATTGTCTCATTTCGTGAGGCGAGGGAGCGCTGGACCAGATCCTGACCGACCATGCAGCCCAGTCCCATGATCATCCAGTTGCCGAGATAGTTGACCGTATTGTTCCATCCGCCCTCCGCGGGGAGCAGGGAGAGGTCTGCTCCGGGATTCGTGTAGACCGCTTCCCATCCGCCGGCGAAACGCACTGCTCCGGGAACAATAATGACCAGTCCGACAATGATCAGCGAAACCTGCACAATATCCGTCAGTGTGACAGCCCACATTCCGCCGGAGGCTGTATAAATCAGTACAATCAGCGCGCCGATCAGCGTTCCGTAAAGCATGTTGATTCCGGTCAGAAGATGCAGGATGGTTCCGAGTCCGAGCATCTGCGCACCGAGCCAGCCGACATAAACCGGGATCATCCAGAATGAGGCGTAGATTCCGGCTGCGCGCCCGTACTTTTTCTGGATGATGTCCGTGACTGTAAGGCAATTGCATTTCCGCAGGGAGCCTACAATGAAAATACCGGCCAGAATCAGGCTGAGTGCTGCGGCAAAGGGATCGGCGATCACATCCCGGAGGTCCCCGGAATAGACGGTCGCCGCGACTCCCATGCTGGAACCTGCTCCGAACCAGGTCGCCAGCAGAGTGGCGGTTGCCATCCAAAGCGGCAGCCTTCTGCCCGCAACAAGGAAATCGTTCATATCTTTTACTTTTCGTCCGGAGAGCCAGCCGATGCCGAGCATGACGGCAATGTACACTCCGATTCCGATCCACAGAACAGTCTGTGTTTTTGCATCCAGTTCAATCATAAATGTTCAATTCTTGCTGAATTTTTGTAAGTTGACAATCCGTCTGACGGCTCTTCCAATGATTGTGTACCGAGGATGATTCTGTGGGCGGGAATTTGCTGAATTGAGTTGAGAGTGGTATCGTCCGGAAAAGCCGTCTGTTCTTTTCCGGACGTGATGTTTTTTTTGATTTATTGTTTCAAAAGGACGACCAGTCCGGAATAATCGCTCAGTCCGCTGATGAGCAGTCTTCCGTCGCTGATCCGGACATCTACATCGTCGGATTGAAACGCTCCTTCGATTTTCTGATCTCCGTTCAGGGAAATCGAGAGCTGTTCCGGAGCATTCCGGAAGCCGTGAATGACCAGCATTTCCTCATTTTTCCAGCTGCGCGAGAGAATCTGCCATCCCGCGGGATAATTGCTGGAATGACTTGTCAGCTCCCGTTCCAGCCGGGAGACCCCGTGTTTGATCAGAGGCGTTATGCGATGGTAGAAATCGACGGCGTCGAACATGATTTTTTTCTGCCACGGCGCGAGTTTGTCGATTTCTCCGGAAAGACAGAGTCTTCCGAGGAATCCTGCTGCGAGGGAATAATAGAGGCGTTTCGCATCGTTTTCCGCCCGGAGAACCGCCCAGATCTGATTCCGTTCCATGGGGATCAGCATCTGCGTATTGGCTCCGACAAGGGGAATCGCCTCACCTTCGTGAGCGTCTGAGAAACTGCCCATGTTTCCGATCCGCATCCATTCCGGAGTCAGCCTGTGACCGCCGGAGGAACAGATTTCGATGACCAGTTCCGGCAGTTCCTTCCGCAGATGAGCGTAATATCTGCCGACTGCTTCGAGGTGTTCGCGGAGGCCTTCCGCTGCACTTCCGTTTTCCGTATCGGCACCGAATCCAATCGGGGCATTGTAGTCCACTTTCAGATAACCGAAGTCATTGTCCTTCAGCATCTTGATGAGTTTTTTATCCAAGTAGTCCCATACCTCTTTTTTCCGGAAATCGAGAAAACGGCGTTCTGTCTGGTAGATTTCTCCGTCGAGGGTCAGGAGCAGGTCTTCGCGTTCTTCCAGCAGATGCGAACCCGGGAGGCAGTTTTCAAATTCGAACCAGACACCCGGAATGAATCCCATTTTGCGGAGTTCCCCTGTGAATTTTTTGAGTCCGCCCGGATATTTTTCTTCGGAAATGATCCAGTCTCCGATTCCGTTGTATTTGGAATTCTTGTTTTTGAACCAGCCGTCATCCATGACAAAATAACGGATGCCGTGTCCCTTGAGTGTTTTCGCGATCGGGAGCAGATTTTCGCGGCTGGGACAGCCCCAGGTGGTGCACCATTCGTTGAAGATGACTGGAAGATCCTGTTCCGCGGAAACGCTGGCAAGGGCATTGTCAACCGGCCATGCGGTGAGACGGGTCATCAAGTCCTGAATGTCGCCTTTGACGCAGCTGACGATTGCCGCCGGTCCCCGGAACGTTTCTCCGGGTTTGAGTGTTCTGATCCAGCCTCCGAGTTCGCGGTCGGTATGCCCGCCGGAGAGATTGAGATGATCTGCGAAACGAGTTGCTTCGAGTCTCCAGGGACCGTTTGTCGCGAGCTGAGCGCCCCAGATGACTCCGGCTTCCGTATCTTCGAATCCGATCATCGGGAAGAACTCCTTGACCGGCATGGAGCTGGTCTGTCCGAAACGCAGGGCGCGCATGCCGTAGGTGGACCAGGACATTTCCAATCCGAGGTCTTCGACTGCTGCTGCTTCGTGACGGCCCTCCATGCTCCAGTAAGAACGGAATCGGTGAATTTTGTATTTGTCGAGACCGTCGTCCGGCTGGAACGGGGAAAGCATCCCGATGGAGAAACTGTCGAGCATTTCCAATTCAACCGTTTTGTCGGAACCGTTCGTGATTGCGGTATTGATTTCGAGATATCCGGTCCCTTTTTTGTATTTGACGGTATGGACGAGTTTGATTCCGCGGTCATCCATGAAAAACGTTTCAACGGTATTTCCGCGTTCTTTCTGCGCTGTGAATTTAAGGTCTTTCAAACTGGCGCTGCCGCGCATGGTGTTGCCCGGCGCAAAACGGTTTGGATAGCCGTCGCCGATGAGTTTGAACTGGGTCATGTCCTCCAGTACAGAGGCGGGAAAATCGCATTGGAACACTTTGGCGATCCCGCGGCATGCGACGGTGTCCTTGAGATTGATCCGGTGTTTCGGAAGCTGTTTTTCCATTCCTGTCGGAATCATGGTGAATGTAAGTCTGCCGCCGTCTTTCAGATAATAGACGGTCATATCCCCCATGACAAAATGACTGAATTCTTTAAAAGGAAACATCTCTTTATTTCTTTCTTTGATGAAACTTTGACATTCCCGTTTCTTTCGGCAAGCCGGAAAAAACGCGCTTCAAAAAAAACTGCGCCGTTAATATGACACGGTGCAGCGTATTTTTCAAAAGAATCTGTGAAAAATCAGCGATATTTTTTGAGCGCTTCCTCCAGCACCGGCAATGTGTGCTCGAACATGCGGAAAAAGCCGAGATCGTTCGGATGGCAGCTATCGACTGTGCACCAGCTTCTGTGTGTGGGGCCGAAGAGCGTCTCACCATCAATGAAATAGACATTGCGGTCTCCGGAAGCGACAGCATGTTCATAGGTTGTGCGGATGATGGTTCGCCGTTCTTCGTCATCCTTCCGTTTTTTGTAATTCCAGATGTCGCATTTCGACATCAGGATGACCGGCAGTTCCGGCTGTTTTTCCCGGATGATCCGGAAGAATGGTTCATGGGTTTTCCGGAGATGCTCCGGATTCGGGGCGTTGTGATCATAATCCATGACGAACGCGGCAAGTTCCAGATCACCGATGGCTTCCGCCAGCGGAAATTCGCCGCGTGCAGAGCCGGAGAAACCGAGATTGATCTGTTCCGCATCAACTTCCCGGCAGAGCATGGAGGTATAGGCGTTTCCCGGACGCGACGCACATCCGCCCTGCGTGATGGAGGAGCCGTAAAAAAGGACCGGTTTCGGAATTTTGTGCGGAGAAGGCGGTTTGATGACCGCTCCCGGATTCACGCCGATTTCCAGAGAACCAACTCCGCCGTAAAGGGGAAGGTTGAGCATCCATTCCTGCATTCCTGCGTCGTTGTCGGCAATCAGAAGAAGTTCGAGAACTTCCTGGTCCCGGTTCGGCTGGGCACTGGCAATGTGAAATTTTTCCCGTCCGATTCCTCGGAAAAGATCAAACCCGGCGCTGCCGGTTCTCGGCATGTGGTTCATGTCGAAGGAGAAGACGAGTTTTGCCCGAATGGCAATCTCCCGGGCGTCTGTCTGGAATCGGACGGCTCCTCCGCTGGTGTGCTGTGCAAGATCCAGCTCTCCCTGATTCACATGCTGCAACGTGAAATGTTCCGGCAGACGGTACAGCCGGTGATGCTGCGGATACCAGGGAAATCCTTCCAGGCGGAAAGGCTTCTCCAGCGCGTTGAAGTAGACAATCTCTTTTTCTCCCACGGTGGAAATTTTAAAATTGCGGTCAATTTCTTCAATTTTCATGAAATGATCCTTTGAAACGATTCGGCGGTTGGGTGGCTTTTCTGACATTCTAATGTATTATTTTTTCCCGATTTTTCAACAGAAGTTTCCCTGTCGGCATGGTTTTTTTTGAAAAAAATCAGAAAATCTATTTTTATGACGATTTTCTCCATTTTCAATTCGCGCGGAGAAGTCTATATTACCTGCGAACAGGATGGCCTGACGCCATCCGGAAACCCATTCGGAAACAGGAAGGAACAGAGTATGAAAATCAGCAAGAAAAATCTGGCGGCTCAGCTTTTTACGATCCGCGAATACACGAAAACGCCGAAGGACATCGCCGAATCCATGAAGAAAATCAAGGCGATCGGATACGACGCCGTTCAGATTTCCGGACTCGGACCGATTGATCCGAAAGAACTCGCGGCAATCCTCGACGGGGAAGGACTTGTCTGCTGCGCTTCCCACGATGGTGGTGAGGATCTCTTTAACAAAACCGATGTTCTGATCGAAAAGCTTCACACGGTCAAATGCCCGTATGTCGCCTATCCCTGGCCGCACACGAATCCGAAAACAGAAGCCGAGTGGATCGCTCTGGCAAAACGCCTTGACGCAGTCGGCGCGAAGCTCCGCGAAGCGGGAATCACCCTCTGCTACCACAACCACAATATCGAATTTGCCAAATACAATGGCAGAACCGCTCTTGATATCATCTATTCCGCCTCCTGTGCCGACAATCTCAAAGGCGAGCCCGATACCCACTGGGTCCAGATGGGCGGAGCCAATCCTGTCACATGGTGCAGAAAACTTTCCGGACGTCTTCCCCTTCTCCACATGAAGGATACCGGTTACATCAACGGACAGGCTATGATGACCGAAATCGGCAATGGAAATCTCGAGTGGAAGAAGATCGTCAAAGCTGCTGATGAAGCTGGATGCCTCTGGTACATCGTCGAAGAGGATACCTGCCCGGGATGCCCCTTCGATTCCCTGAAAATGAGCTATGACTATATCGCAGGGGAGTTGTTCTGATCATGTATTTCACCGGATTTGCAGATGAGGCGTCCGCCGACCTCGACCGTCAGATTGAGGCGACGAAGGCGCTTGGATGGGAGAATATTGAAACACGTGCTCTCCTGGGAAAAAACCTCGGAACTATTTCGGATGAGGAATTCGAACTTGTCCAGCGCAAACTGGAGGAATCCGGCGTTCATTTCAACTGCTACGGGAGCGCCGTGGCAAACTGGGCAAATTCCATTACGGAATCCCCGGAAAAATCCTATCAGGAAATGCGTACTGCGCTCCCGCGGATGCAGAAGCTCGGAACCAAACTGATTCGCATCATGAGCTTTGCTGTTCCGGCAGAACTCAAACCGCGTGCGATGGAATATTACGATGAGGTCGTCAAACGTCTTGCCGTGATCGTAAAAATGGCGGAAGATGCAGGTGTCGTCTGCGTTCATGAAAACTGCATGAACTGGGGCGGACTCTCTTATGAGCACACCCTCAGACTCTGTGATAAATTTGCATCTTCTCCTTCATTCCGTCTTGTGTTTGACACCGGAAATCCCGTCTTCAACGACGATATCCGCGGCAAGGCTCCGTATCGCAAGCAGAGCTCCTGGGAGTTCTACAAGAACGTCCGCGAGTTCATCGCCTACATCCATATCAAGGATGCGAAATGGAACGGCGAGCAGCCGGTCTATACCTTCGCCGGTGAAGGCTGGGGCGAAGTCGAGCGCATTCTCGCCGATGCGTTCGCGACCGGTTATGATGGCGGCATCTCCATTGAGCCTCATATGAACAAGGTCTTCCACGATCCTGATGCAAACGTCAATGAGAGACTTTCCTTCGAGAATTACGTCGAATACGGAAAACGCCTGATGGCTCTCGTGGATCGTATTCGGAAAAAATAACTGCGGATTTCCATCCGCGAACAAAAAAACACCCCGGTTCCGAGAAAGAACCGGGGTGTTTTTTTTAGAGATTCCGTGCTCCGCACGGCCAGCGTCTCGCCGCTGGACCGCGACAAGGACACAGTCCTTGACCCGAGAAAAATGCTGGCGCATTTTTCCGTAATTTTTTGAAAACGGAGTGTGAGCCTTTGCGAGCAGCGCAAAGGCGGTCGAAAAGTTTAGGGAAAGAGGAGAGCGCGAGAGGAGAAGAACCGCTTTTCAAAGCGGTTTTCGCCTCTCGCATCCCAT
>CASEYW010000192.1 GCA_949292215.1 uncultured bacterium | reverse complement strand
CAGGCCTCTTCCCTCTCCAACGGCAAGAAGCTGTTTCGGACAACACGGAAGAGGCGAGGTACGCCAACAGGCAGCGACCGGGTCCGCCTTCCCGCTGCCGGCACATCCGGGTTCCAATCAAAGTAAGCGCCCAGGCAGCTCCATGGTGATTGAAAAATGGTTTTTTAGAGGTAGCCTAGAGTCAAGGGACATTGGAAAGTTCTTTGTCATTTGATGTTTGGTGTGATCGCCATAACTGTGAAGCAACTATTCAACATGCTTGAATAGATTAAAAAATTGATTAACAGCAAGAACAAAGTACTCCCCTTAAACCGGGATAAGGAGGTCTGCACATTAAAATCTAATTTTGGGCGCTTTTTACGAGAAAAAACGCAATGAATGCGTCAAAATGGTTTTGACGCACAAGAAAACAACTTATCAACAAGAAAAAGCCAAAACTTTTGAAATTGGCTCAGGAGATAAGAAAATGCAAAACAGGTTTGGGAAAAAAATGCACAATAACCATAGTAAAGATTTTTTTTCACTTATAGAACTTCTGGTCGTTGTAGCGATCATCGCAATCTTGGCAGGATTGCTTCTGCCCGCTCTTCAGAAAGCCAGAAATAGCGCTTATGCCGTCCAATGCAAAAGCAACCTCAACGGCGCCCAAAAAATCCTCATGATGTATACCGACGACAACAACGGCGTTGCGGGATTGCGTTATGTCGCAGTCAATTCCCGTTTCTGGGTGGATAATATCATAACTGGTTATAATGTGAACAAGCGCTCCGTGACTTTTTGTCCATCCGATCCATATTATACCTCAAAAACCGGAACAAAACAGGGATATGGAATTAAATCATCCGAGTTCGGCAGCTGGAACGCATGGGAAGAAAAGTATGGAAGTCCACTCCGTACTGTAAATGTCTTTTCAGACACCGGGCACGTCTTTTATTTGAATCGGCTGAAAAACGCCAGCACTTATTTCGCTCTCGTTGACAGTGCGAGATTTGCGGACACGGTCTGGCATCAGGCTGCGGAATGGGTACACCAAAACGACTTAAACAAGATTCATCTACGACATAACGGAAGAGCACATCTATCATTTTGGGACGGGCATGTCGGCGATTATGATTATCATAAACTCAGAACACAACTGCTTTACGGCACCTACATGGGAGGCTCCGCGGATTTGTATCTGACTCAATTTTATATCAAACCTTTATAACAAACCTCAATAACATAAAAGGATTTTTTCATGAAATTGCTGTTTTTTGTTTTATCCGTTATCTTCACGATAACCTACTCCTCATTCGGATTGGATGAAGCGCCATATTATCGCATTGGGCAATTGCCCAAAGTAGATATTCTAAGTTGCTGGGAACCGGAGATTTTCCCAGCGTGGCCGACACCGGAAAACGACCATGTTTCAATGACCTTTATGGGAGTGGGCCGCTTCAACAACAAGACTGACCTAAAGAAAAAAGACACTTATGTTTGGGAAGGAAAAGCCAGCGCTCAATCTGAAACGTTTGATCTGAACTCAAAAATTGAACCTCTTGGAAAGCACAGTTTCCGCTATTCTGTTTCCGTCCGTAATTTCAAAAACATAAAAGACGAATATGGAAAACCATTTATCGATCTCACATTTAACGAAAACATGCTGGGCAGAAAATTAAAATTCTTTTTTGAAAAAGATGGCAAAAAAAACAAACAAAGTGCGGAACTTCCCTTTCCCGCGGAAAAAACATTCATACAAGATTTTCAAAACATCTGCACCGGCGTTCAATTCCCGATGATTCAAGGCCTTGTATCCGTGGAAGGATTCCGCGCCACGGTTTGGGGGCTCAAATACGGGCCCGGCATGGCCAATCTTCGATTTTATCTGACTCCTGATTCAGAGGGGAACTGCGATGCCGTTTTTACCGTAAAGATGGAACCGTTCAAAACAGAATCTTTTGACTTGAGCAAGATCGCCAATATGGGATTCGCCGATGAAGTGGAAAGCGATGGAAAAGGCGGATGGACCGATCAGGGACCAGCCAATGATCTGCGGATGCTGAAACCCGGCAGACAACGTTTTGGAAATATGGATTTCACCATCTTGAACCCTGCCGAAAACGCAGGCAAAGCGTGTCTCGTCTTTGCTAACAGCGCTCTTCCGCAGATGTTGAACGAAGTGGAACTCCCCGGGAAAGGCCGAAAAATACCTTTCCTGTATATTCTTCATACAGCGGCATGGTGTAGCGGAAATGGAAAAAACGCGGGAACAATCCAAGTTGATTTCATGGACGGAGAATCCATAAAAATTCCGGTCACGATTGGAAAAGACGTAGGGAATTGGTGGAGACCTGTAAACCTGAAAAATGGCTGGCCGGTCTTCCTTGCGGAAGGCGCATCCTGTCCCGAAGTAGGATTCCAGATGAGCCGTTTCCCGATCCCGGAAAAAGCAATTCGCACAATCCGCCTGAAAAAAAGTGCTGACAACACCGTCTGGATTGTCTTGGCTCTGAATGGAGCCTTTACCGAAGATATTCCGTTTTCCTTGAAAAACCAGGCGGAAATCGAATGGAAAGTGTCAGCTGGAAAAGACTGGCGGGAAATCCGGGTTCCGCAAACGCTGCCGGATTCTATTTTGGATTTCTCGTTCCTTCAGGATGCTCCCGCAGGAAAATACGGAAAAGTCGTAGTTAGGAACGGACGTTTTGAATTCGAAAAACGCCCCGGAGTCCAAGCTCGTTTCTTCGGCGCCAATCTCTGCGAAGACGCTTGTCACATGACGGATGAGGAGATTGCATGGTTTATTCCGAAAATAAAACAAATGGGATTCAACGCCGTCCGTCTGCATCACCATGACAACCGCTTGGCGCTTCCAGAAAAAACACTTCAGATAGATCCCAAAACACTCGACCGTTTCTTTAAAACCGTTGCAGCGTGCAAGGAAGCTGGACTTTATATCACAACGGACCTCTTTGTATCCCGCAAGAATGGATTTGATCCGAAATATCACAAAGGAATCAAGGCGCTCTGCATGTTGGATCCTGCGGTAAGAAACAACCTGAAGGAATTCTCCCGTCAGCTTTTTGCGACACGCAATCCCTACACGAAAATGACGCTGGCAGAAGACCCCGTCCTGCTTTCAATCAGCCACATCAACGAGAATCCGCAACTTACCGACTGGTCGGAAATTACCACTGCCGCCAAGGATTCATATCTGTATCAGGTTTTCCTGACGCGTTTTTCCGAATGGAGCACCAAAAACAATGTGAAGAATAACCCGGATGACATATCCCTGCTGACCCGTTTTCTGACTGATATGCATAAGGAAAGTTTTCTCGATATGAAAAATTACCTCCGTTCTATCGGAGTTTCCTGTCCCCAGACCGATATAAATTGCCAGGAATCGCTGGCCAATTATCCCATCCGCAAAACCTTCGATTACGTAGATACACATTTCTATGTGGATCATCCGACCTTCCCTGTCGCTCCATGGAGAATTCCATTCGAATACAAAAACCGTTCTCTGGGAAAAACATTCTATCAGGAATTACTCCCCTCGTTTGCATCCCGAATTGAGGGTATGCCCCTGATGATCACAGAATACCATTATGTTTCACCGAATATCTGGAGATTGGAAGGCGGACCGATCATCGGCGCATTGAGCGGCATGCACCAAGTGGATGGAATCTTCGATTACGCTCCTGTCGCATATGATCGTTCATGGATAAAAATAGCAATGTCTTCGGAACCGCCCTATATGTCTTCCTTGAATTCGTTCTCGGATCCGGTAACATCTTTGAGCAACCGTATCACAGCATTACTCTATCTGCGGGAAGACATGCCGGCTTCTGTGAAAAAATACTCCCTCTCAATCCCGGATAATCTGTCAGCGGAACCGAATGCGCTTACATGGAGGAGACCGAGCGGGAAGCGTCATCTTTTGCCGGAATCCTACAGCAAACTGGCTCTTTATTCCTCCCTGTCCATTCGCTTCAACGCGCAGGAGAATGAAATAACCTTTCCGCTTTCCACGGCAATCAACGCAGATACGGATATTCTCCTGAAAAAAATCGGACTGGACCCGAAGAAAGAAATATGCTCCGCAGATGGAGGCATCCGGGCATTTCCAAAAGAAAATCGTTTCATCGTGATCTCGCCAAAAACGGAAACGTTGACACTGCAAGAGCCTTCCGGAACCGCAAAGAATCTATCCATCACGGGAAATAAAGTTTTCTCAACTTATTCAGCTTCGGCAATGGACAATAAACCTCTTGAAAAAAGCCGCCGGATTCTGATCCTTCATATCACGGATGTAAAGAATGGAAAAAACTCTTATAAAATGTACAAGGATAAACTCCGCGTATACGGCTGGGGCGGATATCCGCTCCTGCTTCGTAAAGCAAAAGCACAGGTGTCTCTGAAAAATACAGCGGAAGGCATAGCGGAACTTTACGCCATTGACATAACCGGAAAACGCCTAAATTCAGTTCCGTTCACAGAAAAAAACGGTGTTCTGATCTTTACAGCGGACAATACGCTTGGCGACACTCCCTCCATCGGTTACGAACTCATAAGAAAATAAAACTCAAGCGGGGGCAAAGGGGCGGCAAGCCCCTTTCCTCCATCTTGTCCTCCATAGCTTCAGCGGAGGAGGATGTGCATTGTACGTCAGCGCAACGCGCCGGAAGGTCCTGTTTCAGAGGACTCCTGACGCAATTTTCCCTCCGCGTTTTTCAGTCCCAATGCGGAAAGAACGTGCTCAGAAATCATCTCCGCCTGAAGATTGATCGCTGCTTCCTTGAAATGATATGTGTCTGGTAAGCGCCCAGCCAGCTCCATGGTGATGGTGGATCGAGGGGAGATTTTTTCGAAGGGGAAAATGGCCACAAAATGAATGCCGTCGGGCTACGATGACCGCCCGACGACATTTCCTCTTCATAATACGAGCCCGAGCTCAT
>CASEYW010000191.1 GCA_949292215.1 uncultured bacterium | reverse complement strand
GGGGCGAAACAAAGTAGTCAATGAGCTCGGGCTCATTATTATGAAGAGGGGAATGCCGTCGGGCGGTCATCATAGCCCGACGGCATTCATCTTTTTGGTAAATTCCCACTCAAAAAAATCCCTCTTCCTCCTCACCATGGAGCTGGCTGGGCGGATACAATGGAAGCATACCTTTACATGATTGTTCACAGCATTGTGCGTAGTCATATGGCGCTGTCCGGATAGGGGAAGCGTCCTTTCCTGCTGTGGGGCAGCAAGTGATCCAGTCCGTATGCGAGGCGTTCACTCCGGAACAGGCATGTTTCCCAGGATTTGCTCGAGTATAATCCAAGTCAGCAGAAAGTAAAAAACGGAAATGGATAATTTCAGAAAACAGTCAACACAAGCTCAATGGGGGAGGCAAATGACAATTTCAAAGCTTTATGGGACGGCAGTGATATTTTTTCTGTAATACACTTTTTCAAAAAGAGCATCACATTTCCCGCAGTGATGGCAATTTGCCGCACATGCGCCGGGCAAATCCTTCAAGGAAGGCAAGCGTTGATTTTCAAGGATTCCATCTTCAGCAAAAAGAGTGGAAAAATTAGGTTCCATCAGAGCGGCAAGATCTCCCTCATAACTCCGTTCCGCATAGGCGGCGATGACAAGATCCGGCCGGTCATGCTGCCGTATGGCAAGCTTGATAAAATCGGTTAAGTCATCATAACTGCCGAGATCTTCCGGGCGGATCCACGAACTTTTCAGAAAATCGACGCGATGCTTCCGGGACTGATAATGTTTCCAGCAGAGGGTCTGAGCGGAAGCAGGATCAAACTGCAATTTATAAACGGCCTGCTGATGTGCTACCAGATTATCGTGAAACGTCTGTGCCGGACAGTTCCTGAGACATCCGCTGTTGGCAAGTATTCCCATTTTCTTGCCATTGGAATCGGACCATCTGCGGAACAGGCGCACCGTATCCAGGTCACGCTGCAAATCGCGCCGGAGATAAAAACTGTCAAACAAATCGGCAATACATTCCAGTGCCAGCGTACTGTCAAGACGCATATTAACTGATGCCCTGCATTCAATTTCCGGAAAATTCCGTTTCAAAACCTTCGCCAGAAACAGAGATGCTGTAGTTGCGATTTCCGGAAAAAGCTCCTGTGTTCCCAGATAATCAATCAGATTGCAGTATTCTTTTTCCAGATGTGTCGAAATTGCCTCTTCGCCGTAGCAGTTTGCATTGAAAAGCAGATCAAGGCGGAGTCCGGCCGCGCGCAGACGGTGCAGTTCATATTCCATCTGAGCCTGAGCCTCCCAATCTGTCAGAGGCGTGATTGATCTTCCGGATGGAGTCATATTCCAGGAAAAATAGATCTCTCCAATCTCGTTCAGATAGGGGAGTACCATGTCGGAAAACAGTTCTCCACTGTCTCTTTTCTGATAACCGACGGCAAGTTTTGTTTTCATCGTTTCCTCCGGAATTCCAGCAGAGCGTGGCGTCGAAACTCTTTGATTTTCCAAACTTGTCCGAATCGTTTTTCCGCAGGAATATCAGGAGAATACAGGGTTCCCTCCGCTTCGAACGGCAGCTCCACTGTGATCGACTGCGTCTGTGCCGGACGGTCATAATTGAGCAGTTGCAGCTGGAAAACTTCCCCTTTCCGCCGATAAGAGGATACTGCCTTCCCATGGATTTTATAAGGAGGAACTTCCAGTTCCGCAACCAGTGCGGCAAATGTTCCGTCTTCGATCCAGGCGGGACGATGCAGAAAACCCTGTGCCTCAGGAAAGAGACATGGAAATTCCCGTATGTGCGGTTGGGAATCGGGAAAACAGATAAAGTTTCCTTTCCGTGAAATCCCCCCCTGTCCATAGCGGCTGGTCCCGGCGAGCATGGCTGGGGGAGAGTCCAGACGGCGCAATCCTTCCGGCGTAAAAAGTCCGCAATTTCTCCCAATTGCGAGAATTTTGATTCCTTCTTCTGCGAGTTTCTTCAACTCGGAAATTTCCGTATCGCTCAATACACGGATGTCAGGAAGAATCAGTAAACGCAATCCGGCAAATTGCCCGGGAACTCCACTCCAGACAGGTCTCCATGGAATATTGGCGAGAGTCAACGCCTCCTCCACGGCATAAAGAACTTCCCGGTGCGGCTGGAATTTTGAGAAAAGCGCATTTTGCGAACAGAGAATTCCGACATTTGCTGCAAGTTGAAAATTTCCCGTTTCCGGCAGGGTCCTGAGATAATCCATGGTTTCCCGGAGTGCACGATGCATGGGAGGATATTCAAAATACATTTTCCGTTTATCTTCGCCACACCTGCAGTATGCATCCGGCATTTCCCGAATCGCCCAGAATGCTCCGATGATTCCGTGAAACACGGCCGGTTCCAGCAGAAGCAGATCAATCTCATTCGGAGAGGGCATGGCATTATAATCCGGCACGCCGTCAAATTCATGTGTTTTCCATGCTCCGCCGACAGCAGTTGTCCCCGCGCTTTCCGCCTCCAGAAATCCGCGGTAGTTGCCAACGAGAGCTCCGTTCACTGTTCCGGCAAAGAACCTGTTTTCAATATAGATGATATCATGGAGTTGCAGAAGCGGGAAAATATCAATTCCGCGCAGTGCTTCCCAGGTCCCGCGGTGGAGCGCCGGATTGGATGCAAAAAGTCCGTGAGGATTCCAGGTCCGCATTTCGGCTTTGAATTCGGAAAGGATTTTCAGATTGCGTCTTGTATTGAATCGGTGGTAGGCCCGGGATACGGGATCCGTCATATTCTGCGAGATGGCGGAAGAGACCTCCACACGCTCCGGGATCAGATGAAAGTCTTCCAGAAGCCCGTTCTCATATTCCTTGAGATAAGCGGCAAACGCTTTGCGGCATTCCGGGCAGAAACAGGGATGCAGATAGGTATTGTCGATCCATATGCCGTCCGCTCCATTCTGCTGCGAGGAACGGATCAGGTTTTTGATGTAATCACGGAATGCTTTCGATGACTGGCAAAGTGTTCGCCGGTAACTGGCATAATAACGCGCTTTGCCAAAAACGTCTTCACTCCAGCAGGGGGCTTCCGGATACATGCTTTCCTGCAGGATGTTCTGATATTGCAGATAAGGCAGCGCCTTGATTCCATATTCATGGCAAAGGGCAGCTGTATGACGGAAATCCGCATGTTCCTGCGCCTCCATCTCCGGCGTTCCTCCCAGGGAATAGGGCAGGACAAACAAATTGAATCCCAGTCCGGCAAGATCCGCTATAACCTCTTCAGAAACAGCATGTTCATACCATGAATCATAATCCTGCAGATCACCCGGAATCGCTCCGGCAAAACATCCTCCGCGCCGACGCAGTCTGGAAATTCCCCAGAAGGGAATCCAGCAGATCCGGCGCTGGCCAAAATGATATTCCAGAGTATTGCTCATGATTTTCAGTCAGTATCCAGCTTCGTATTGATTCCGACCGTCTCCGGCCCGAGGGTCTTCACTTCTTCCTCGTAATTGCTCCAGTCCACTTTCCACGGAGTCGCACGGCGGAAGGGTTTGCGCATTTTTCGGGTCAGCACACCGCGTGCTTCCAGGCTGGCAAGGCATGCACGAGTACAGCCGCCGGCACCGCAAACCGCTTTCCCTGCGGTATAGACCTTGGGCGGGACATGATAGAAAGGTGAAACATGATTCGGACGGTAGTTATCTTTTCCTGCAAGATACGTTCCTTTCCCTTCTTCCGCGCCTCGAAATGCGAGGTCGCAGCCTTCGGTATCAATTTCTCCCCACTCAAGTTCATGTCCGGCGACAGTGACTTTCACAGACTTTTCTCTGGAAATACAGGATCCCGGACATGCCCGTGTACAGGCCATGCACCTGTTGCAGAGCTGCGGTCCTTCGTAGATTGGGTCCGGTTCCAGCTCCAGTTCCGTAAAAACAAGACCGATACGGACCGCGGGGCCGAATTCCGGTGTGATCAGCATTTTACTCCAGCCGATTTCTCCCAGGCCGCACAGATAACCTGCAATGCGCAGATGAACCATGATGTCCGGACAGGGTTTTCCCGGGACGACCGGTTTGCTGAATCCTGTACGCAGATTTCCTTCATTGTCAATAGCGCGCCAGTCACTCTGATGTCCCATAGGAAATGCTTCATATCCTTCATCTTCAATGTATTTTGCAAGATTTGCCACAGTCAGCGGCATAAAGACATACGTGATTCCGCCATATCCCATCGCGGAATAATTACTGAAAAACGTTCCCTCTTCAATTCCGCGCAGGCTGCCCCGCAGCACACGGAATGCCACTGCGATACATGATTTGGCTTCCGGCATGATATAGCGCGGGTCCATCTGTTTCGGCGCTCCTTCAAACCGGGACATCGGAGCAATACCGACAAGATCCGCCCCCAGTTCCAGCGCTCGTTTCTTTACAAGTCCTGCAGCATCCTTCGGATTTTCAAACAGCCCTGTCATGGATAAACCTCCTTTGTCGTGGCATGAATGACCTTTACTGCTGCCAGTAATTGTTTTGCGGCATCGTCGCTTTTACTTGCCGACACTTTGATGCTCAATGAAAAATTCTCCCCCGCGGATACGGCCAGTGCAACGTTTGAAGAGGGCGGGAGTTCCAGTCTGATGACCCCGTTCTCTTGCGGAACAGAATCCAGAAAACGTTTCAGATTCTTCAAATCCTTCCAGCGCTGCACCCCGTATTCATCAAAGTCCCATGCGGAATACAGCATGGAAGCAAAACGGTCCTGCGAAAGAAAACAAAGTCCCGTCGCGGAGGTATAAAGCGGATGGGTCAGATACAACGGATACTGGAGAATCCCGGGACGATCCGGTGAGATCCGGAGACGGCTCCGGGATTCCGTGCCAATCAGTTCCGCAAAGGTTACCACGGACCCGGGAAATGCAGCAGCAAGATTCCTTACAGCATCTTCCGCAAGCCGTAACACCGCGTTTGCATGGTCGTTGCGGATCAGCTCCCACAAGGTCGGCCCAAGATGGTAACGGCGCTGAGAATCTTTCTGCAGATAGCCATACTGAACCATTGTTTTCAGCAGGCTGAATGCAGTTTTCGGATTCAAGTTCAGCATTCCGGCAAGGTCGGAGGAACGCATTCCAAAATGTCCGCGGGAAACCGCTTCCATGATGGAAAATGCACGAACGATGGATTGCACCGGATCACTGCCTGGCATAAGACACTCCTCTCTTCATATCTTTTCTCAATGATCTTTTCAAACCGGCCAAAAGCCATTCATACTTTAGTACAAAAAACGCAGAAGTAAAATCCGTTCCTGAAAAGATCAGTCAATTTTTATCCGCATTCCAGAAATCAGGATTGCTCCCATCCTGTTTCGGGAATGCATTGTAAGCGACGCGTTCCCCATGCAAATCGGCATACAGGAAATTTCCGGTGCCGCCGTGCCGAGCGGAAATATAATCTCCCGCCACACTTGAACTTTTCCAGTCGGCCAGTCCACCACCTCCGCTTTCCATCATGACGGCGAATCGGGACGGGTTGCGGAGTTGAGTGACCTTGGCGTTGGTAAACGGTGCTCCGCCGACACACAGATAGCGTACATTGATTCCGATGGATAAAAACGTGGTCCCGGCCGAATCTGCCGCAGAATTGACAAACTTTCCACTGGGAATGGTATAATGGAAGTTCCGGGGACCGACGGAGGGACAGAGAAAAATGCCGAATGAATAACCGTTGGTGTGATACATTCCCCCGATGTTTTCTGTGGAAAGGTATGTTTTCCATGGAACATAGTTGGCCAACGGACCAGATGATCTCTTGAACCAGGCTCTTGATCCGCTCCCCTTGTAAGTAGGAAAATGATCCCCAGAATCGGCGAGGTAAATGGCACAGATTTTTCCCAGCTGCATATAGTTGCTGAGACAGGAGATTGTTCGCGCCTTTTCCCGTGCCGCGTTGAGTGCCGGCAAAAGAATTCCCGCGAGAATGGCAATGATTGCAATAACAATGAGGAGCTCTATAAGGGTGAATATATGCCGATCCCGGACCATTTCCGGACTGCCGGGGCGTTTCGGATTTGAAACTGTATGTTTCATCTTATCTGGACTCCTGTTGTTTTTTATTTCAGGCGTTTTGTTATTTCCCGACTTCTTCCAGCGTAACATCATCAAACCAGACGGTTCCTGTTGCGCGGAATAGACGCAGCCGGACATACGGTATGTATTTTTTATGCAGCTCAGGCGAGGTTCGGAAGCGATACTCCTGGCGGATCCATCCATTGGAGGTCCCTGTCAGACGATTTTTAGGAAACCAGAGGTTTTTCGTGGTAAAAACATTGACTGTGATCCCTCCTTGCTTATCCAGAGGTTTCACATCCTGAAACATCAGGCAGCAGCGGAATCTGTATTCTGTATCCGGCTTGAGATTTTTCAGAGACTGGGTTAAATAGATATAATCTTTGCAGCCTTCTGCATTTGACAATCTGACGCTGGCGGGACCACTGAAAAATATCTCTTCGTCCAGAATGACATTCTCCCCTGTATTCCTTTTATCAACCCCCCATCCATGGATATGGCCTCCTTTCGTCGCTTCGGAAAAATCTCCGTTTGTAAAAAGATTTTTCTTTGCTGTTTCTTGAAAGAAGAGAGTCCCGAAATTTTCCAGATCGTGGAAATCCCGGACAAAAGGACTCCAGGTATACAGGCACTGAAATCCGGAAAGAATACGGTTCCGGCTGAAGTTCACCGGGAAACCTTCTCTGCGGAACCCCGGGAGGTTTTTCCGGGGGATGGAGATGACGGCCTGATAACCTTTAGAATTCGGGATGATACGATATTCCGCTTCAGATTTCCATTTGATGTCACCCTGCTGTTTTGTCCCATGACAATTCCATTTCTGATCGGTGAACGATCCGGCACTGCTGAGGATCAGCTGATAGTAAACCTTTCTGTCTCCGCTGGGATTCAGAAAAACTTCTACACTGTTGTCCTTCCAGAGATCCAGGTCATCATATTTGCGTCTGGATGCGACAGTCCTGTCCATAAAAGGTTCCTCACAGTCGAAAATGAACTCCAGATGATCCCCTTCCAGTGATGCTGTGACTTTTGTTGAAACCGTCTTCTCCCGGGAAAGCATGTTTTTCCCCTTCTGGAACGGGATCAGGTATGCCGGATGCGCAGGTGAGCAACGGAAACTGCGGACCGCATCCGTCTGCGAAATGTATGTCTCTCTCGCCGCATAGAGAGGCTCGAGCCATTCTGTGCGGAAAAGTCTGACTCTTGCGGAGGCCTTCGGATCTCTGGCGCAGCGTTTCGCCGCGCGGTCAAAAAGTGTCCTGATTTCAGCAATCTTGTCTGCCGGATAAATCTTCGTCCAGAGCTCCAGATCCGTCGGAGGAACCGCCATTGGACCGAGATCGGTATCGACCTGCCGGCCTACGATCTTCTGCAGCCAGACTTCTTCAAAAAGGTCGAACAGTTTTTTCATTTCCGGTGCGGCATCTCCAAACATCAGTTTATGGTGTTCCGCAATGATCGCTTTCACGTCAATCGTATGGTTCCACGCATATTTCCCGAAAATATAATAGGCAAGATAATTGTTGATATAGCGATCCGTTTCACTTTCCATATAAGCTCCGCTGATGCAATGGGCAATCTCTCTGTAATAAGGTACTATGCTTCCCGGGGTGGGAGAGGGAATTCCGGGAAATCCGGTTTTTTCCATTTTGCAGAGATAATTCCAGAGACTGACTTTACGTCCCAGTTTCCGGCTCCACGCTCTCACTTCCTCATGCGAAGCTTTCAGTTCTCCCGCATTATAATAACTCCACGGCCCGCGCTCGGAAACTGTCACCAGAACATTATCCGGAATTTCACACTTCGGGATATTGCGGTAGGGGCGGTATACCATCATGGTGAGATAACCTGGAATTTTCTCCTTTTTCAAGCGGTTTGCAATATCCGAAACAAAGCTCCACATGAACTCCGAGGCATAGTTCTCCCCCGTTCCGAATTTTTTTCCGCACATTTTGCAATAGCAGCGGGAGTAGCCATCCGGAGGCATGATACTGAAATATCCTTTCTGAAATCCGCTGGGATCCCAGACGACAATTCCATTTTTTTCCAGATATCTGCCGTCTCGGCGCGTCGTATACAGGACCCCGCGTTTGGATGGTGCTTCTCCCAGTAAAAAGCTTTTCGCATCCTGATAGATTTCTTCCGCAATGCCGCTGGAATAGCAGAGAGATCCCGCATGCGCCATACTGATGTCGTTGTGACGTTTCCCATTGTTCATCAGTGCAAAATATTCCGGATGCTTCTTGCCGAAGCGGAGCAGATAGCCAAGTCGCGCAAGTCCATGATTGTTAGGAATATAACGAGTTTCATAGCGATAGCGGTATGCCGCAAGGTTCTTTTCCGGAAAAGCCCGGTCGGAAGCAGGTTTCCCCGGCCAGCTTCCATGATACTGAGAAACTTTGCGATCCGGAAAATCCGGGAAATCAAAGATTTCCGCGTGACAGACATCCAGTTTTTTCTGATTCGGCACAATTGTTCCAAGTTCTCCGGGGAAATAAAAACGCACTCCGGCAAATCGTTCCAGCCAGTCATAAACGGCAAACAGCGTTCCCCGCTCAAAGTATTGCGCCCAGATCCCTTTCGGCAAAACTTTCTCAGGATCGGCGGAAGCATCATCGCGTCCGAGAATATAAATTCCTGTGGGGGCATTGCGGATCATGAACGCGTCGCGGAAAAGTTTGGATTCATCCATACCTGCTGCTCTGGAATATTTGCTGATTCCAACATAAATGCTCATCTTGCCCTTCGTCGGAGCAGAAACCACCGGAACTTTTGCACTCAGAACTTTTCCGAGAAAAAATCCAAGCTCCTTTGCCGCAAATCCGGTGGTTTTGCAGCCTTCGGGAGCCAAAACGATTTCCAGCTCGTCTCCGGAAAATGAGGCAAACTGTTTTCCTATTTCAATCATCCGCCCCGCCCCATTCAAAACGGATGCAACAAAGATCAGAAGCAATATATACATGCTTTTCCGCATTGTAATGTCAACTCCTTTGTTTTTATTTATTCTATCATTGATGGATTTATTTCTATCTATTTTAAATATAGGTGCTGAAACAGATTAATACAAGCATTCAATCTGAAAAAAATTGTGAATTTACGGATGGCCTTTCGTTATTCCAAATATTTTCACTGTTCTGTCACTGTGCATCACTGCCGGACAATTTCACCTTGGGGCTGAACGACATCTGCGATACGCTTCGAAATCATTGCGGTCTGGTAAGCAAAATTCGGGATTGCGTTCCCCCGAGCCGTAATGGTCTGTCCCACGCGAACCGGAACCGTGACGCAGGCATGGCGGAAAAACTGTTC
>CASEYW010000190.1 GCA_949292215.1 uncultured bacterium | reverse complement strand
TTCGGGATGTTTCCATGCCTGAAAAAATCCCGGGGTTCGGGGCAGAGCCCCGTCTTTCTCACGGCAATAAACTTCGTCATTTTTGAGAAACTCCTTTCGAGAGATTTTACTTCTCTAACGTTTGTGTCTCTCATAATATCTATTCAACGCTTACCACTCAGAACAGAATGCGCCGGATTATCGATGTCAGGATGCCGAGTATTGCGATCTGGATCGGAGACGGGGTGATCAGGGACAATCCGGGCGCCTGCAACATACAGATGCTTGCATTCCGTCACGGAGGACCGGATTCACGGAAGACATGCAGTTATTCCGATCCGGTGCCCTATTATCTGACGGGAAGAGCAAACATCCTTTTCGCCGATGGACATTCCGCCCCGAAGAGGGTCCTGGAGATGGCTTTGCCGGGCAATCCGGTATATGGAAGGTTTACCTCGTCAAAAATTGCGGACTGCGGTTATGACCGCAATACGGGCAAAATATTCTGAAACATAATAGCAGGAGATTAAACGATGAAACTGCAGGTATGGATACTGCTCTTCAGTACAGCTTTCGTCCTTTCCGGGTCTGAATTGATTCAGAATGGATCCTTTTCCAACGGACTGGAACATTGGGAGGTACCGGAAACGGAAAAATCTCCGGCAACAGTTTCGGTACTTGACAAGACGGTTTCCGCAGATCAGGATTCCGCCTCCGTGAAACTGACACGGATTCGGATCCAGGAACCGGCATGGCGTCCCTATGCGATACAGCGGGGAATTAAGCTGGAACCCGATACGCAATATGAAATATCCTGTTATATCAAGGGCCGAGATATTGCCGTTCAGCCAAGATCCGGCGCCTATATCGCGGTAACGGTCGGAAAGAAGACCCTTCACTATGGCAGCAGAGGACTATGGAAATACGATACAGGAACATTTGACTGGACAGAGGTGAAATACCGTTTCAATTCCAGATATTTCGACGGAATGGATGCGATTGTTGCACTTGGAATCAGAAGCGGAACCGGAACAGCATGGTTTGATTCCGTTTCTTTGAAGAAAATGGAAAAAGCCCCTGCGGAAATATCTTTCAAAATGAACCTGTTTCCGTTCAATTTTCTCAAGGAAACACCATTTGGCATTTGTGAAAATCTGCCGGGAACTCTGAATCTGTATGGAAAAGGGAAGGGGAAATATATCGGGAAAAAGGCTGTCATGACGCTTGATCTGCCCGAATATCTGACACTGGAGGGGGTGTCGGAGACTCATGCCGCAGTACGGAACGGCAGACGCATTATGATTGCACAGACTGTTATCCAGACTCCGGTGAAGCGCAATGGAGAGGATTACCGACGTTATCAGATTGCGTTTGAGAAACAGTTCAATGTATGGTTTGGGCAGTCATGGTATACACAGCGTCTTTTTCTGAGTGCGGCGGAAGGAAGTTCCGGAAAGAGCGGCAGGATTTACTGGACTTTGAAAGTAGGGGAGGAACAGCAGACGGAACAGACGGGACTGATAGAGATCCTTCCTCCCGTGAAAAGAGATTTCCGCCCTTGCGGGAAGTTCGGATTCATGATTGCACAGTCGGGAGCAGTTCATTCTCCTTTTCCGGAATTGAGCGGAAAGATGACGGCATTCTGGCGGACGCTTGTAAAACAGCCGTTAAAACTGAACTCAATCAATGAAAAGCCGGATCCTTCCTACCGAAACGGCATCATGCTCGGCGGAAACTATATTATGTTTCCGTATAATGAGTCAAGAAAGGCTCTGACGAAGTATCAGGAAAAAGCTCCGGCGGATATAGATGACACAGGCAAAAAAGATTCCCGTTTTTATACGGCAAACTGGTATCAGCTCGAGGATCCGGAAAAATATTTTGACTCCTATCTGCGGAATGCGATCCGGGAATGGCGGAGAACAAATCCGGAAGTCAAAATCGCAATCTGGGATTTTGAACCCGGTGCAAAAGGATTGGATGAAACGGGGCGCGCCCGTTTTGCGAAGAAGAGAGGTCTCCCATCCGTGCCTTCCATTGCTGAAATCAATCGGAAATACAGGCGCCTGTGGCTGGATTATATGATTGAGCTCCATGCAGAATATATTGCGAAGGTTGCGGGAATCTTCCGCGAAGAGGCGCCCGAAACAGAATTCTGGCTTTGTTCGGACAATCTTCATGCCGGAACGGAAAATGAACGCGTGGCCGCATGGTGCGCAGTGGATGTCTCCTTGTCCGATCCTGTTGTCGATTTCCATCTGCATATGCCCTATTACACGGGGACAAAGTTTTTCGACGATGTGAGATATAATATCGAGTCTCTGAAAAAACCTTTTTTCCCTTTGAACGATCCTGCGGAACGCCTGTGGAATTTCTTCCGTCAGTATACACCGGAAAAACTCAAGCAGAATATTATCGCGACTGCTGCGCTTGGTGGCGCCGGATTCGGATTATGGCCGGATGATACGTTAGATGGACGCTATTTTCATCAGATTGCATCGGCGTATGAACTGATTTCAGGAAGCGAGAATTTTTATGCGGGCGGCAAACGCGTTGAAACGCAGTTCGCCTTCACGCCGGAAAACACGATATCAAAAGAAATTACTGTCGGCGACAGCAGAAAACTGCTGCTTCATTTTCCGGATTTTTCACGGAATCTGAGATGCCTTGCTCATGAAAAAAATGGCAGATTCGTATTCACCCTGTTCAATTATGACGAAAAGGAACCGGTTATTTTGAAAGTGGCTGGAAGAGGGATGAAATTCCTTGTGAAAATTCCTCCGAACGGGGTTGAAGTGGTACATTCCTCAGAACTTCCGGATCAGAAACCGCTTGTTGCGGAAATTGAGGCGATGCGAGCAAAAAGATCCGCCGGCGATCTTTTCCGGCCTTTTCATTTCTGCCGGGTGACATGAGAATCAACGGAAAGATTCCGGAAATTGTCTCGAATGCGGTAATTCCTGCTTATGACGGGGCAAATCCGGAACAGAATCCATTGATGGATCTCCGGATAACAAGAACTTTCGAGCTGCACAGGAATATGGTTCTTGTGAAATTCCGCTTTCTCAATCCGACCGCGCATACAATGAATTTCGGATTCCGGGTGAATAACCTTCCGAAGCCGGGAGTTCGTTTCGGCCAAAAGAATCTGAAGATCTCTCTCGGAACGGAAAAAGTTACTCCGGATAATGCGCGTGACAATCTGTTTCTCAGGAAGAATGTCAAGATTGATTTTCTGCCTCATGTAAAGAGCCGTGTCTGGGACGGCGGACCGGTTGTCATCAGCGCACGGAATCATATGCTGAAAGATTCAATGATCTTCTTCCCCGGCCCGGGATTCGAGGGCGTCTACTGCTGGAATGCCAGTTCCGGGACACCGAAGATGACGGTAGAGTTTCTGAGTGGCAGTGTTTCGCTTGCACCCGGAGCGGAACGCGAGTTCCATTACCGCATCGAAACTGGAAACTGACCTGTTCCATTCCAGGATATTCAACTTCCATTCCTGTCATGCGATGTAATTTTTTTCATATTCCAGTTTCATCTGAAATTGAAAAAAGGAAAGAGATCATTATCTTATGAGAAATGTGAGAGGCATGATGTGGAAGGATTTGAATATAGCAGAACTGCCGAGATTGAGCCGTTTTCCTTTTCAGGTTCAGTCGCTGGGATATACACATGGCGGAATCTATCCGGAAGAGACTCATCGTTATGAGCGCTTCGAAGTGTGCATACGGCGTTATGCGCAAGCCGTCACGGCTACGGAATGCATCAACGGAACGGTATACCAGGTCAAGTTTCCGAATGTCATCTTGAAAATCCCGGGAATGATCCACAGCTTTGCTTTGAATTTTCCCCGCGACGTTGTTCATTTCACCTATGCTGCGGAAATGGAAGACGCATTGCGCAAAGTTCTGCCTTTTCCGGAAAAACCAATCTGGGAAATTCATCTGGGTGGCCGGGAAAATCAGTTGATTACCGAACTCATGGATCTCATGGAAAAGTCACATGAATATGGAATGACCGACAGAATCGACCTTGTTGCCTTCCAGCTACTGGAACTTCTGATATTCAACTACAACTATTCCATTTTGCATCCGGATTATTACGAAACGAAAATTCGCAGTATCGCTTCCTATTTCCAACTGCATTACAAGGAGGAAATTGATATTGTGAAACTGGCGATGCATTACGGAATGTCACGCAGTACGTTTCTCCGCCACTGGCAGAGATTTTTCCAAAAAACGCCGGGACAATATGTGCTGGATCTGAAACTGCAGGAAGCGCGCCGTCTTCTGCAGGAGAATCACACTTTGTCTGTCAATGAACTGACTCTTGAACTCGGATTCAAGGGGGCGGCTTATTTCTGTTCTCTGTTCAAAAGAAAGTTCGGCATGACACCGCTCCAGTTCAGGAATTATGTCAAAACAGAAAGATTTTCATACTGAATGCCGGAATCTTTGCACACGAGATCTCTCCTCGATAACGTCCGGAAAATTGCGCACATTTTGAGAGGGGGCGCTTGAAAAATATATACGATGAAATTCTACCTCAAAATAAACTTTCATGCTTCCATAGGGTAACCCCTGAATACGTCTTGTCCGGTAGTGATGTGCAGTGACAGAACAATGAAAACATTTGGGACAGTGAAATTCCTTCCGTTTTAGACGCTGAATCACTTTTCCTTCAGAATATCGAAAAGAATGATGTTGAAATCCGATTATTTCCTGTATTATGGTATGCAAGAGTGGTCGACATTGTGTTCTTCCATGTTTTGGTGCATACGGGAATATAGAGTTCGATGTGGTCAGTTGCTTCTTTTCCACAAAGTTTTTTGAAAGCTTTTTTCGGAAAAGCATCAACATTTCCTTCAGACGGGTTCCCGAAGCTGTCAAGTTTCAAACGGAATAATAGAGAGCTGAGCGACAACTTATGCCGGATTGGAACTTGACAGCACAGGGGTTCCGGATATTTCCTATCCATTTTTTACACAAACTGCAGAAGAACCCTTTTGAGAAACGTTTACACCGTCGGTCCGATCCTGCATCCTGAGTGCGCAAGAAATGGAGAGAGTTTCACACCAGGCCCTGCAAGTGAAAGCGCTGAACTCCTGATATTCGAGAATATTCACATTGAAAATGTGGTTTTCCGAAAAATGCCGGATGATTCACGACAGATGTGAGCTGTCTCATCCTGGCCGGTTCTCCTGTTTTCCGGGGTAAGGTGCAGCTTACTTGTAAATCAGGATCTGTTCGCCTTCCCGGCAGAAATTGTATTTTTCGCGTGCGACTTTTTCCGCCGCAGCTGCACTGTGTTCCAGGTCATGAACTTCGCGAGTAAGGGTCAGACATTCATTCTGTGCATTCCGAAGTTCGGCATTGAGTTCAGAAACGTTTCGCTCCATGTCGGTGTAGCGTTTGTAGACCGGCAGGACGAGAATCACGGAAAAAGCAAAAATAATGGCCAGCAGCACATACAGGGAAAACGAGAGCATTTTCTGAACTTTGTTATCCATGGCATCCTCAATGCATTCCGATGGTTTTCCGAAAAACTTTCCGACAGGTAATATAGCATTCGAAAGAGATTCTGCAATCAGGAAAGCATTCCGGAATGGGAAAAAGAACTCTCTGCCGGAATCGGCAGCCTTGAAAAGGCGTGTCGTTTTTCCTTATCCCGTGCCCGCGGCGGGATGAAACTTCATTTTTTTTCAAAAAAAGATTTCGTTTTCCTGAAAAAGTTTTTGCAAGAAGATAAAAGTGAGTTAAATTACCTATTGTGGATTAGACGTGAAAGGCGGGTCGTCCAGGCAAAAATGCTCCGGGGATGCCTTGCATAAAATAAAGAGAGAACGGAAATGACCATGGACGTATCAGAGTTGCGGAACAAACTTTGCAATCCGCCGATTCTGGGCGAGAAGGATCAATACAGAATCAAATTTGCGGATACGCCCGGGGAAATCCGGGCTGCCTTCAAATTGAGATACGAAATCTTCAATCTGGAACAGGGCAAGGGACTTGAGAACGCCGCACGCGATGGAATCGACCGCGATGAATTCGATGACTACTGTCTGCATCTTATCGTCGAGGAAAAGACACAACACAAGATTGTCGGGACCTACCGGATCCATCTCGGCGCAGTTGCTTCCAAGGCGCTCGGATTTTATTCGGAGCAGGAGTTCAAAATCACCGGATTGGACAAAATTGCCGAAGAAGCGATCGAAGTCGGCCGATCCTGTGTGTCTCCGGAGCACCGGGACGGTTCGGTTGTCGCGCTGCTCTGGGGGGGAATCGCTGAAATCATCTATCGTTCGCGTCTGCGCTACATGTTCGGCTGTGTCAGTCTCGAAGACACCAATCCGGCATCCGGCTGGGCGATTTACGAACATCTCAAAGCCACCGGAAAGATTTCCGACTGCCTGTTTGCTGAAGGTCTTCCCAAATGCGCCATGCCCCGCCCTCCGCAGGCGGAAATTGATGCGATTCTCAATGACCGCACCCATCTGCGCGAGCTGATTCCGCCGCTCTTCAAAGGGTATCTCCGGCTCGGGTCCAAAATCTGCGGGGAACCAGTATTCGACCATGAATTCGGAACGATTGACTTCCTGATTCTGCTGGATGTCAACGGGTTGCCGGAACGGTATCTCAAACACTTCAACGTTGCAAACCTGGGTGGCAGATGAGGATTTTCTTCCGAAGGATCTTCCGTCTGTCGCTTCTTCTGCCGTGGCTGATCTACATGGGAGCCATTTCCGTGCCTGTCACGCTGCGGCGCAACCGCTGGTCCGCGATTGCGGGAATGGCGAAAATGACGAAACTGTGGGGGCGTGGACTTCTGCGCATCTTCAACATCCGCCTTCATGTGAAGGGGGATCTTGCCGGATATGACGGCGGACTTGTCGTTTCCAACCACATGGGATACGTCGATATTTTCGTTCATGCCGCCGTGTTCGGACTGCGTTTCGCTCCAAAGAAGGAGATCCGCTCGTGGCCGGTGCTCGGCTGGTACACCTCGTTTATCCATCCTGTCTGGGTGGACCGTTCCTCGCGGATCAAGTCGCAGAAGACGCTTGAGGAGTTCCGTGAAACCCTGGAGCACAAGGTCCCGCTGATCATCTATCCGGAAGGTACAAGCACGGATGGAAACACGGTCCTTCCATTCAAAACTTCGTCATTTGAACTGGCGGCCTCCGGCAACTTTGACATCCAGCCGATTCTGACGGTTTACCGTGTGCCGGAGGGAGCCGACACCCCCTGCTGGTTCGGCGATATGGAACTGCTTCCGCATCTCTGGCGTCTGGTCGGCATTCCCTCCATCGATGCAGAAGTTTATATCCTTCCGAAAATCACGGCGGACGGCAGAACCCGCAAGGAGCTTGCGGAAGTGACATGCGAGGCGATTCGTGGTGCCCATGAAAAACATGTTCAGAAGAAGGAGCCTTCGGAATATGTCTGATCCCGGTGCATATCTGGCTCAGTTCTGCGGAACCTGGAACCTTTTCGTCCGATGGAAACTGCCCGCACTTCCGGATGGCGATGAAGGAGAATGCTTCGGGACAATTGACGGAAAACCGGCACTGGCAAGAATCATGATGCCGCTGGTCGGCGCGTGCATGGGGATTTGTCTTTATCTGCCGCTGTGGGGTGTCACTGCCGTGTTCGGACATGTTGTCGGAGGTATTGCAGCCGCGCTTCTTGTCCCTGCGGCGGTCGAACTGGCCACCGGTTGGACAGGGCTTTCTGCGCTGTCCGCTTATATTCAGCTCCGGCGCGGGGGCGCATCCCATGAGGAGGCGTTTCTGGCAAAACCGTTCTCCATGACAGAACCGCGTCCTCCTGTCGCCATGATCGGGATGCTGATCATTTACGCATTGCGGATGCTGATGTTCGGAGTGCTGGCCTCGGTTCACTGCTCCTTCTGGTTCATCATTGTACTGACGGGAGGGTTTCTTGTCCGGATGCATCTCTGCGGTATGAATCGTCCCGGAGAGTCTGTCGAGGACCATTATTACGCTCTTCCTGATGAGAAAATGCAGAAATACGGGTGGTGGATCGGCTTCCTTGTGATGCTGATCGCCGGGATTTTCCATATCCCGGCGACGCTGCTTGGTTTTCTGATTGCCGGCGGTGTCGCATGGCTGGCGAAACAGCTCTGCCTGGACTCGATTTCCGGGATCAACCGCCAGGCTGTGAATGTCTTCGGTTATACTGCGGAAATTGTACTTCTGTTCGCTGGTGTCCTCTTCTTCACCGGTCCCTCTTATTAAGCATCATCGAAGCATTTCCCTATTCCTTCTGATTTCCGGTAAGCCCGTACCGGGGCATCTTTCATGGTGCTGTCAGGGAAACGCCCGTTTCCAGATAGCAAAATCAATTGGCGCCGGCCATGAATTCCACTGCGATTGCCGCATATCCCCGCATGAATGACAGCTGGATCCGGCATGTTTCCTCCTCCTGATGGAATGGTAGAGGCGAACAATCGGGAGCGGTATAGACGCTTGCCGCCTTTTTGCCTTTCAGACGGAGAATGATTTCAAGGCCGGATATTTCACAGGCATCCTCGATCATATCAATCTTTGCACCGCGCCGTTCCGGCACGAATGCCGTCAGCCAGATGATACAGCGTTTTTCCTGACAGGTGATGGTTGCACGCCCGAAAGAGGGCAGACCTCTGACTTCGAGAATCGGCTGCGGCAGAAAATGGTTCAGAAGACGGCGCACCAGCTCTCTTACCGGGATCTGGGCATGTTTATAATATGTGTATCCCACCGGATGACTGAAATGGGCAACTTGTTCCGTCAGACTCAGAGCCGTGCACCCATCCTTTTTGTCGGGGGGAATATAGGAATAATAGTGTTCTCCGTCAAACTGCCTGTTATAGTAGGGTGCGATAATTTCAGCCAGAACTTCCGCACCTTTTGAACGCATGGAGATTCCTTTTTCATAACAGGTGACGGGCATATCCGGAAATCCCGCTGATTTTTCCACAAGACGGAAATACGCGGGATCATGAGGGGATTCCTCCAGATATTCCACTCCCCATTCATCGGGCAGCGTGAAATGCGTATTTTCCGTATCCAGTCCGGACCAGGCGCTTGCAATGATTTTTCCACCGTTTGCAAGATAACTCCGGATCCGTTCCGTCAAGGTTTCATCTAAGCGGATCCGGTCGGCGAGAACAAGGAGTGGATATTTCGAGAAATCCTGATGGGGCAGAAGAACATCAAACTGGCATCGAAGTTCACAGAGAATGCGTCCCCATCCCTGGGCTGAATAGATGGACGGCACCGCCTCGATCGAATTATCAGGGGTGTCGGAAGGCTGAATCATGGCAATTTCGGTAACCGCTCCGGCACCTTCTGTCCATGGCTGGAGTTTCCGTATTTCGCCATAGACGTCCGCAATCAGGTCATAGACGGCGTAATTGAGGTCGCCGCGCGGATGGAGATGATCGCCGATATTGGGCGGCATGGTATTTGCCAGTCCCGTGATGCAGTCATAGAGCAGACTTGCCCGTGAACGGATGCCGCCGAAATCTCCCCATGTCTCATGAAAACGCCCGGTCATGTTCAGCATCGGTTTCGCGAATGTCCGCAAATGACGCGCATTCATCTGGAGAGATTCATATCCCCACCCGCCGGTCGGCAGACACTCATATTCCAGATAAGTCGACCATTCCAGCTGATCCGTCGGGCGCACACAGTTATAGTAAAGAAGCAGATCGCGTCCGCTGCCTCTGATTTTCCTTCCAATCCGGTCCACCATGCGTTTCTGCGAGAACCAGGCGAATTCCATCGGGTCCATCTTCCGTTTTTTCATTTCGCGGATACACTCCGCACCGATACAGGGATGCGGTGTCAGGCAGTCGAAGAAAAAGCCGTCCACAGGATAGTGGAGGAGTTCATCAATCATCGCCAGCACATGATCGCCGTATGGCGAATTGTAACACATCGTACGGAATTCATGCACATTGCACGGGCGGCGGTAGATCTCCCCCTCAGGTGATACTGTGAGCCAGTCGCGATGGCGCAGTCCCTCCTCGTGGCTGAGTCCGACATTAATATAGGCGCTGACGGCGATTCCCCGTTTATGACACGCCTCGAGGAAACGCCTGAAGAGATCATATCGCAAGGCGGGATGCCGGATGCCGATTTTTGTGTCATAATATGCCATGCCGAGATTGCATCTGGCAGGAAACGTTGTGAAATCGACTCCGCATCGTTTGAGCTGTTCCGCAATGGCGTCACAGTCAAAGTCCTTTCCCACGTCCGGACATGACGGCATGGTATGGAAGTCATGGAAAACGGCAAACTTCGGGATGTGCATGATCCGCTACCTTGTCAAAAGAATTCTGTCCAGTAAAATCGCATTTTCCTTCTTTGAAGCAGGGACATACGCTGGTCCCTGCGCTTTCAAGGAGACGTAAATCCGATAAGCATTGTTTCCGGACGGGTTCAGAAAACCGCCAAGCTGATACTGAATACGGCAGCTTGGATGAGCCCAGACATAACAATCCTCCGAAAGCTCTGCGGTCCCCAGGAAATACAGATGATACTTTTCATCCGCGGGCATCTGGTTTTCCGGAATTGTCCTGACATACCCCATTTTCCTGTTTTTCACGTCATAAAAACCGCTTTGAAAGGCATCGCCCTTTTTTACCGCAAGGCGCATGGCAAGGCCGTCTGCCGCATCCGGATCGCGGACAAGCTTCACCTGAAAAGCCGGAAGCTCTTTCAAGCGGAATCCTGTAATGTCATGCAGGACTTTGCGGTTTTGGAGTTCTTCCGGAAGCGGAATCCCGGAAGATACGGATCCGTCCTCCGGAGGACGGATCAGCAGAATGCGGTCCACCATGACTGCGTTCGATTTCCGGGAACCGGGAACATAGGCGGGACCTTCCGCCTTGATGGAAATGAAAAGCTCATAATCACCGGGTCGCAGGTTCGAGCCCTGCTGGTTCCACCATTTTCAATGCTTTGCAAATCCTTTCAGATGAATTACTTGTAAAAACCGCTTGATTTGGTTTCCGTCTGATCTCCTTTCCGATTTTTTTCCTCTTTT
>CASEYW010000189.1 GCA_949292215.1 uncultured bacterium | reverse complement strand
TCACATCAGGTTCTGGCGGCTGTCAAACGGCAAACGGAATAAAAGCGACCAACGGGAGCGGTTATGCCGGATTGCCGCTTGACTGACGACGGGTTCTGATGTATCTCACGCTGATTTACCCACAAATTCCCGTGAAGACCCCCCATTTTTTCCCTCCCGCGCTGCCTCTTTCCCTTACCTTCTGACCGCCTAAGGGCGGAAAATGCACAAGCATTTTATCGGGTCAAGGACTGTGCCCTTGTCGCGCTCCAGCAGCGAGACACTGGCAGTGTGGAGTACGGAATCTTTTTTTGAAAAATGCGTGAGAAGAACCGCTATTCAAAGCAGTTCTTCTCCTCTCGTGCTCCTCTCTTTCCCTAAACTTCTGACCGCCTTTGTGCTTCCCGCAAAGGCTCCGGAATTTTCCTTAAACCCAATCTGCTGTCATTTTAAGCCTTTGTTATCCGCTTGAATTTATGAATAAATTTCACTATATATAACTATTTTATAATTAATATATTATAAATTTATTTGCATAAAACAGAAAATTTGCATATTGTTATTTTTTTCTTTTGTTGTATAATGAAAGAGAGAAGACAAACAAAGGAGAAAATTCGAACAATGATCGGTTTTTATGACTATGCAGTGATTGCAGTGTTTGTAGTATTCATGGCAGGAATCGGTGTGTATTTCCGGAATGTCTGCAAGAATACGAGCGACTTTCTGCGCGGAGGAGGCTCCATGAGCTGGTACCTCTCGGGAGCGTCGAATTTCATGGTCACGTTCAGCGCGTGGACTTTTGTCGGATGTGCGGGAAAAATTTACAAGACAGGAACCCTGCTGGTGATGCTGTTTGCCTTCAATGCAGTGGCATATCTGCTGATTGCACTTTTCTTTGCTCACCGTTTCCGGCGGATGCGTGTCATCACACCGATTGATGCTGTCCGGCGCAGATTCGGAAAGGGATCGGAACAGGTTTACGCATGGTACAATACGATCATCAGTTTCATTTTCGGCGGACTCGGACTCTACACGTTGTCGATTTTTCTTGCGCCGATTCTGGGAATGAGCGTAAATGCCTCAATCTGGATTATGGGACTGCTCATTACGTTTCTTGCAGTGACAGGCGGGAGCTGGGCTGTGGCGGCTTCGGATTTCGTACAGGCTCTGATTGTCATGTCCATCACGGTTGTCGCCGCTGTGCTGGTGCTGCGGATGCCGGAGGTGGGGGGAATCAGCGGATTTTTCGAAAAAATACCGAGCTATCATTTCAACTGGAGCGAAACACTCTCTCCGCAAATTGTCGTCTGCTGGCTGATTGCGATTTTTTTCAATCAGATTTTCAGTGCGATCAATCTCACGGCGGGAGCCAGTCGTTTTCTGTTTGTAAAAAGTGACCGGGACGCACGGAAATCGGCTCTGCTGGTTGCGTTCGGCTTTGTTGTCGGACCGTTGTTCTGGTTCATTCCGCCGATGGCGGCATCGTTTGTAATTCCCGATATTGCAGCGGAATTTCCGTATTTGCGGAATCCGGAGGAGGCATCGTATGTAGCAATCTGCATGCGGGTGTTCCCGGCAGGATTGACCGGGCTGCTTGCCTGCGGAATTTTCGCGGCAACGATGTCCTCGGTCAATACGTCGCTGAACCAGATCAGCGGAATCACGGGACGGAATATCTATCTGGCGTTGCTCCGTCCGCAGGCAGACGATCGGGAACTGCTGCTCTTTGCCAGGATTGCCACGGTGGTGCTGGGCGTACTGATGATCCTGCTCGGAATCTGGTTTGCCGAGGTCTCGAAACTGCCTCTCTTCGAACTGACTCTGCTGCTTGCGGGATTGATCTCAATTCCGCTGACCATGCCGCTGGTCCTGGGCATTTTTGTCCGCAAGACCCCTCAATGGGCTGCCTGGAGCACAATCCTTGTCGGACTTCTTGCTGCGTATCTGGTCAAATATCAGCTGCCGGTTCAAAAGATTGCAACTGTTCTGGGGATTCCGCGTAAACTCACAGAACAGGAAGCAGGCGATCTGCAGTTCTCCCTGATGATTTTTCTGGTAGCAGGCATCTCCTGCATCTGGTTTCTCGGGTCGCAGCTCTTTGCGGGAACGAACGGCAAAGAGAGAGAGCAGGAAGTTGATGCGTTCTTTCAGGATATGGAAACACCGGTCACCGAGGACTCCGACGAACATGAAAATACCGATTCCATGCAGTTCCGGATGCTCGGGATGCTCTGTCTCGCATACGGAGCTCTTACGCTTCTGGGGGTTTTCATTCCGAACGGAGCGGTCGGCAGAATCTGTTTTCTGTTCATCGGCGGAGTCGCATTGATCACAGGCGGCCTGCTTTATTTCAATTACAGGAGAAGAATCGGACATGAAAAATAACATCACCATTCAGGAAATCGCGCGGGAAGCGGGAGTCTCGCCATCCACGGTCTCGCGAGTAAACAACAATCATCCGAAGATCAGCCCGGAAACGGTCATGAAAGTCAGGGAAGCATCGGAACGTCTGGGGTTTGAATTGAGACCGTTTCATCTGCGCCAGAATCACACGACCCTCCGACGCCGGAAATACAGACAAATGCAGATTGCTCTGCTCTCCCGTCTTCCGGTCACCGTTCTGAACGCGCCGATCTATTCCCGCGTCATCCGCGGCGTGGAGGAGGAACTCAGTACACACGACTACAATATGATCCTCCGGAACTTCAAATGCGGACAGCCCTTTTCCAAACTGCCGCCGCGCATCGACGGAGCAATCCTCTTTGCACTCTCCGGAGAAGATCCCCGCTTCATTCGTGCCCTGCGTGAAATTCCGTGCGTCCGGATCATGGGCCTGCCGCGCAGCAACGACTTCTTCGATCACATCACCTATAACGACGACGCCGTTGGAAGGTGTGCCGCGGAATATCTCTGGAATCACGGGCACCGCGTTTTTCTCTGCATTCGTTCCACCTTTCCCCGCCGCGAAGAGAGTTTCTGCCGAACCATTCTGGAAAAAGGAGGACGTCTGGAAACACTCCAGGGAAAGGAACTGATTCTGGAAACCGGAGAAACACAGCTGGCAAACGTCCGGGAGCTTGGAACCCTCCTGGAAGAGATGAAACGCTTCCCCGTTCCGCCCACCGCGATTTTCGCACCGGTCGATATCATCATGCTCGGACTCTACCAGACTCTGCCGCACTGCGGACTCATTCCCGGCAAAGATATTGAAATCGTCGGAGTCAACAATGAACTGGCATTTCTGAAGAATCTGACTCCTCGCCCGGCCTCAGTCGATATTCAGCCGGAGAGAATCGGCCGAGAAGCCGTCCGCCGTCTCCTCTGGAGAATCGACAACCGGAATGAACCGCTGACCAGACTCGAACTCGATCCGAAAATCATTCAGGAGAACTGACCATGAAATACTTCCGTTTTACACTTATAGAACTGCTGATTGCAATTGCCATCATCGCCATTCTGGCGGGAATTCTGCTTCCTGCCTTGAACGGAGCACGGGCAAAGGCGCTGACCATCAAATGCGCAGGAAACCTGAAACAGCTTTCCATGGGACTGATTCAGTATGGGACGGATCACGGAGACTATTTTCCTCACATCGCCAATCCGGAACCGACAGGCGAGCCCATGCTGGTCTGGGATGACCTCATCAATGAATATGCACCAGGTCCGAAACTCACCGCAGAAGAAAGAGAGGCTAGATTTGTCAAAATCAAAGGTGCGGCAAATCTTTATCTCTGCCCTTCGGACCGGGCGGGCAACTCCTCGTACGGAGCTGATCTCTACCGGAGAACCTACGCTCTGACACGCGGGACCTCCAATCCCGAAGACTATAACAAATATCCAGGCATCTACGGTTCCGGTGCCGCAATCCGGACTGGGAGCATTAAATTTCCCAGCCGGACCTTCACCCTCGTTGAGATGGCCCACAATACAAACACCCTTGGATACACGTCCAACGCATCCATTCAGAATGCCGCAAAACAATGGACCGGCGATCCGGCCCTTCACGGTCCTTTCCGCTACAATTACGGATATGCCGACGGGCATGTCGAACTCAAGAACAGTCAGGAAGGCGATCCCTCCGGCACCCGGCAATACGAAAACCGCAGTCCGTGGAACGCCCGCCGCACAAAACTGCAATAATATCAAAGGGGTCCCGCTATGAAAAAAAATCTTCTGACCGCCGGAATGCTCCTTCTCGCCGCCGGACTCGCCTTTGCAGACACTCAGATCCGCAAAACAGAGGAGATCTCGCCCGTAAAACAGCGACATTCTGCACCGCCGGAGCTCGCGGCTCAGAATGCTCTCCTGCGTAAACTCTCTGCCGGCAGCAGTACCGCTTCTCCGCCGAAAGCAGAAACCTTCGAGAAATTCAAACGGCAACTCCTGAGCCGGATTGCAAAAACCCCGGAAATCAAAAATCTCTACTTCTGGCTTCACGGGCCCGCGGATGCAGACGAACTGCTTTGCGGCATTCTGACGACCCGTCAATATGGAAAATTCACCGATACCAAAGCTCGCATCGGACTTCCCGGCCGGGTGCAATGGTTCCGCTTCCCGGACGACGGCTACGATCTCCTCGTCCGCGATCTCTCCACCATGCAGTGGACAAACAAACTCGCGGAAAAATACAGACAGACAGGCGATGGCCGATATCTTGACGCCTGGCTCGGCTACTGGGCAGATTTCGCGGAACACTGGCCGAAGCAGTATGCCGCCATCCGCAAAAAACGGGAATACCGTACCCGCCTCCCACAGAACTCCATTCAGTGGTGCGATATCCCACTCTACCTCGGCTGGCGGATTCAGTCATTCCTCCAGGGACTCAATGCCATCTGCCGCCGCCCTGAAGCGCCCGACAGAATCGACAACAGTAAATTCGCAACCATTCTTCTTCATATCACGGGCTATGAAGCGGAAACCGCAGAACGCCAGATGACAGAAAAAGAGTGGCTGCCGAACCAGCGGCAGCATTGCGCCATTCAGCTTTTTCTGCTGGGGAGCACCCTCCCGGAATTCCGAAACGCTCCGCACTGGCGCGAAACCGGACTCCGCAACGTCCTCAACAGCGGAATCCTCCCTGATGGCAGCGATATGGAACAGAGCTTCAACTACAACGCCGATCTTCCGGCCAAAATCCAGGAAATGATGACGGCTCTGCGGCAGCTTCCCCCGGATGAACAACTCTCCCTCCAGAGACGACTTGAGGAAATCTACCGCAACCGCTGCTATTTCCTCCACTCGCTTGCAAAACCGGACGGAGCACTCCCGATCGCCGGGAAAAACAATACCTGGCGCGATTACGGCAAAGCACGGCAGTCCATGCCCGGACTCTCCAACAGCGCGGAATTCTTCAAAGGCTCCAATGAAGCGCGCAACACATCCGGACTGATTACGGATTTTTCCATTCTTCCACTCTCGAAGCAGATCCGCGATTTCGTCTATGAGGGACGGGGAACGCCACCGGCATTTCAAAGCATCACTTTCCCCTTCGGCGGATGGAACGTCCTGCGCAGCGGATGGGACAAAAACGCATTGTACGCCTTTCTGAAAACCTCACGTCCCGGGAACGGACACTGGAGAGAAGGCGTAAACGGACTGGAACTCCATGCCCTCGGCCAGGCACTCATCGTGAACTCCGGCGGAGAAATGTACCACCCCGACCCGAAAATGAATGAATACTGGAACTCCACCGCCGCGCACAACTCGATCAGCGTAGACGGATTCGGACAGAAAGTCAAACTGGATGCGAAGATCCCGAGAGTCTGGGAAACGCCCCTCGCGAACCGTTTCCTGACCGGACGCGAATTCGACTTCATCGAAGGAAAATATCAGGGGAAATATGCCGGATGGAACTTCAACCGCGATGGAGCCAACGTCACAGTCTTTGACCGGAAACCCTATGACACCGTCATCGGCGATGTCACCCACAATCGTGCCGTGATTCTCATCAAATCCGCAGGAATTTTTCTTGTCCGGGATACTGTTGAATCCCTCCGGGAACACCGTTTCACGCAAAGCTGGCTGTTCGCGCCCGAATTCAAACCGGAATTTCTGAATCTCCGTTCCGACAGCGTCCTCACGGTTCGTCCAAACTCCGTCAACACCGCATTCTACTTTTATGGAATCGAAGATTTGCAATTTTCAATCCACTACGGTATATTCCAGGAAAACCGGATTCTCGGATGGGTCGCGAAACTGACGGACCGGACAGCGTGGACCTTCACGCCCGCTGTTCAACTTTTCGCAGAATGGAACAGCCGCGGAACGAAAACGCTCTATACCATCATCGTTCCGTTCCGCGGAGAAAATCCAGTCGTCTCGCGGAAACGTCTGCCGGATGGATTCGAGCTGACGTTGAAAAACGGAAACACCATCCGTCTTTCCGGCGGACGATTGACAAGTGCCGGCTATGAACTCTCGGAACGGGGAGAAGCCGGAGAGGGAACTATTATCCCCATGAGAATCCCGAAACAATTTCAATGGAAAACAACAGAGAAAGGAGTCATTCCCGTCTATGAATAAAGTTCTCATTGCAGGATGCGCTGTCTTCGCGGCGGCTCTTCTTTCCGCAGGGACCATCCCTTCGGACGTAACCGTCCGAATGCAAAATCTGAATCCAGTATTCGATCGCTACAACGCCGATCCAGCGTATGTCATGCCGGTCGGTTCGGGTGATCTCAAAGCGATGGTCGGCTTCGGAACCGGAATTGAACTCCAACTCGGAAAACATGATTTTTTCGGCCATGAATTCGTGAAATATCACTATTCACCGCTTCCGCTCTCGCCGGGAAGAATCCGTCTCTTTCCCGAACTCAAACCCGATGCGCTGACACGGTTTCGGCAGGAACTGGACCTGTATCACGGATGCCTTCGCTTCGAACTCGAAACCGCCGACGGAACCGTGAAAGTCACAATCCGCGGAATCATGGGAAAAAATACGCTTCTGATTGAGGTCGAGGACAGCAGAAGAACTCCTGCAAAAGCCTCCATCTGCTATTTCAACCACCGGAATCCGCAACTTCTGAATCTTGTCAACGGACGCATCCTCTGCCGGGAAACCAATCTCCTGCAGGAAAACAAGCGCCCTCTTCCCGAAGGGAAAAAACCATCGCCGACTGATCTGATCTATGGACGGAGCCTCCATCTGGCAATCGCGCTGGATCAGGATAAGCTCCTTCCTGCGGAACGCGATGCACATTCGATCACCGTGAAATCCGCCGCAGGGAAACGAAACTACCGGTTCTTTGTAACGGCGGAAACCACCACAGTCGGAAACACCATCGACATTGCCGCTGTCCAGGACCGGATCATGAATACACAGGGAATCCCCGAAAAACAGGAATCCTGGTGGAAAGATTTCTGGTCGCGCTCATTCATTGTCCTCCGCGGTGATCCGGATGCCGATTACCTGAACAAACTCTGGTTTGTCAATCTGTACAGTCTGGCAGGCGTGCACGGCGGAGTCTATCCGCCGCGCTTCAGCGGAGGACTCGGAAGCGTCCGCGACGACAACATCTCCTGGGGTCACGGCTACTGGTTTCAGAACCAGCGTGAAATCTCCTGGCCCCTCGGAGCGGCCAACCATCCGGAGCTCTGGCGCAGACAGATCGACTTCTACGACGCCTATTTCAACTACCGTCGGCAGGAAACTGCGAAATTCGGCAAGCCTGGAATCTACTTTCCGGAGTGGCTTCCGACCCGCGTGCTGGAAAAACCGCAGAAACATCCCACGACAACCGTCACACGAGAACTTCTGGAAAAACAGCCCGATCTGCGCCTTGAGTCCCGGAGAGGAGGTTACACGACACACATTCATTCCGCCGCCGCAGAATGGATCTATCTGCTCGAAGATTACTTCCGCTACACCGGGGATACGCAGTTCGCACGCGAAATTTTCTCTCCCTGGCTCCATGAAATCACGCTCTTTTTTGTCACCTTCCTGAAGAAAGGAACGGATGGACTGTACCACATGGAGCCTTCCGACTCGATCGAGCAGTTCCGTAAAGTTCGCGATCCCGCACCGGATCTCGCGGGAGTCCGCCGAGTCTTTGAAGCCGCATTGAAACATGGTCCGGGATTCGGGTTCGAACCGATCCTGCTGGAAGCGGTCAGAGAACGGTATCAGCATCTGCCGGAACTGCCCTTCGGCTTCCGTGTCCAGACAAAAAAACAGCAGGGGGTCATCGTTGCCGCGGATGTCTACGCTCCTCTGCGGGAGTTCCTGGATGACAGAGGCTCCTACAATCAGGAAAATCCGGAACTCTACACGATCTATCCGTTTGCCGTGATTGATGCGTACAGCCCCGCTCCGGAATATGAACGCATGGTCCGGACGTTCCGCATGAGGAACTATCCGAATCGCGCCGGGTGGTCGCAATGCAGCGTACAGGCGGCCCGCCTGCATCTGCCCGATACGGCAAAAATTATCCTGGAACACGCAAAACGCCAACAGCGTTATCCCTATGGCGGCTGGAACAGTCCGGGCGGAGGTCTTACGGGAAGCCGCTGCGGAGTTTCTGATGCACCGTATCTGGATTCTCCCGGTGTAAACACAACCGCTCTTCAGGAAATGCTTTTGCAGAGTCATTCCGGCAAAACGGATCTTCTGCCTGCCGTTCCGACAACGTGGAGTGGAAAATTCCGCCTGCGCTCACGAGACGGACATCTGTATGAGGTTGAGTTCGGACCCGGAAAAAAGATCATCTCCGTCCATCGGACAAAAATCACCGGGAAACAATAAGAAAACTCTTTGACGGGATTTCCGTTTCAAACGGGGATCCCGTCCTCCTTCAAGCGGAACAATCCACCCTTACTCAGGAAGCCCGATCTGCGGAGAAAATACGATTTCCTGCGGTTTATACTGCTCCTGAAACAGACTCTGCACCGCAAAAATCCCGATCGACTCGTAATGAAAACTCATACAGGGAACCGCGGGGATGAATTTATTGTTGAAATCGTAAGGAAAGAGAGTGGCAACCGCAATCCCTTCCGGCAATCCGAGATTCCTGTTCAAAGTTTGCGTAAAATTCAGCACAAGAGAATCATGAAGCCCGAAAATCAGAGCATCGAACCGGGCCTTCTCATAAAACCGGCGCAGGCGTTCAACAAACAGCATCGGTGGTTCATTGATTCCTCCAATATCACAAAACAGCGGCGGTCTCTCCTTTTCAAGCTCCCTGAGCCCAAGCAGATAACCGGACTTGGCTGGATTGAATTCATTCTCCAGAAAACTGGTTGCCAATGCAATCCTGCGGTATCCCTGTTCCGCGAACCGCGAGACGAGTTTCCGAACACCCGATTCCACATCCGCCTTGCAGCAGATCCACTGATCCGTGAACCGCTTCAGATCCGAATGCTGATAGGTCAAAGGATGAATATGTACGATCCGGAATTTCTTCCGGAGAAAAAACGGAAAAATCGGCGCATACCAGTTGCTGAAAAAAATAACCCTGCTGCCGTCCGGAAGACGATCCAGAACCGCCTCGTCAAAATTCTCGATTTTATTATCCGAAGTCACAGGAAGCGTAACAACGTGGGCGTTCCGCAGGCAGGATTCCTGAAGACAGCCGGTAAGAATTTCCCGGATAGTCGTCCGAGTCTGATAATCAGATTTCAGGAAATAATCGGAACAGGGAATCAGAAGAAAGACGTTGCGATCCTCCGGTGCATTCCGTCGGACAGGAAACGTTCCTTTTCCGGGAATGCGTTCCACAATGCCCTCTTTTTCGAGAAGTTCCAGCGCGCTGCGCAGCGTCTTTCTCGTCACGCCGAGACGAAGCGCCAGTTCAGGTTCCACAGGCAGGCGGTTGCTGTTTGCATATTGACCTGAACAAATCTCCCGTCTCAGGGTTCCGGCAATTTCCATACGTTTGACTGGCGGTCTCATGGGCTGTTGACATCCTTCTTTGTCTTTACAGGATATTATACATCATGTTCCCTTAAAATCAAGTCTTTTTTTCAAATTTGTTCCATTAAAAACCCCCTTTTTCTCCTAAATCAGGATACAGACTTCCTCTGAAAAAGAGAGGATTCAATGGAAAACCCTGTTAAAATAAGCTCAAAAAACAGTTTTTTCAGAAAAATTATAAAAATCCCCCCTTGCTTTTAAGGGTACAATGGTGTATAATTAAAAGACAAAAGAAGTGATGCAGAATCTGATTTTCATCGGGAAAGGAACAGAATAATGCAGACAGCATGGCGTTATCGGCCCCCCTTTCATGTCAAAGAGGGAACCATCTATGATGCGGAAAAGCGAACGGTCAAATTGTGGGGAGTCAACTACTATGTGCCGTTCAACCATAATTTTTTCAACATCAAAGAACTCGGACTTGATCACAGAAAAATCATCGACGAGGACCTCCGTCATTTCCAGCTGCTGGGAATCGATCTGATCCGCATGCATCTCTATGAACGGGAAATCACGGACAGACTGGGAAACATCGTCGAAAACGAGAACATGGAACTACTGGACTATCTGATTGAAGAGTGCTCGAAAAAAGGAATCTATCTGATGCTCTCTCCAACGGTCTGGTGGAATACGGTCGCCAACCAGATCCGGCAGGAGGAACTCTACGCCTACTGGCACATCGGAGCACAGGAGGCATTCGGCTTCACAAACTTCTTCTCCTGCGACGCCATGCTCTGGGATCAGGACGCCATCGACTGTCAGGCGCGCTATCTGCGCGGGCTCTTCTCACGGAAAAGCACAGTCAGCGGAAAACGGATGAACGAATATTCCAACATCGTCGTATTCGAACTGTTCAACGAACCGCGCTATCCGGAGAAGTGGCAGCTGGAAAAGGATCTGGAACTGACCCCGGAATGGATGTCCGCCGCGACCTATTCCCGGGGAGCGGAACGGAAAAAACTGGTTCGTTTGTGGGAAAACTTCCGCGACGCGCATCCGGAAGAGACCGATCCCGATGCCTGTTTTTCCAAATTCCGCGCCCATGTATTGAACCATTATTTCGAGTCGCTCTGGCCGATCATCACGGATTTCTTCGGGGATAACGTCATTCGCGCCCAGTTCATCAGTTACTCCGGACTGCCGGACGAGGATCTGAGACCCGTCTTCGAAAAGGCGCCGATCGAAGCCGCCACCATCGGGACCTACCTGAATGCTTCGGGGCTCTTCGACGCGGTCAACACTGACAGTGCCAATCATCTGGAACTGGCAACCCGCTGGTTCGACCGGTTTAAAAAAGCGCCGCAGTCCCGTCTCGCCCGCATCTCCTACGAATTCGACGCCACCGGTTCCACCACCGGCTACCCTCTCGCCGCCATCGCTGCCATGTATGCGCAAACCGGAATCCAGATGGCTTCCTATTTCACCTATACCCCTTCGGGAATCGCACCCTGGAATCCGGGATGGCTCGTTCATTTCCTGAATATGGAGCATACCCCCGCACGCGCCGCCGCATTCGCCGCTGCGGGAGAGATCTTCCGCAGCAACGAAAAAGAGTGCGCCGTGGAATGCGGTCCCGAAGAATGGAAGGGAAAAAATTTTACGATCCGCAGGGAAAATGATCTTGTCATCTTCCATTCCCCGGAGTGTTTCATCCATTCCGGAAGCTGCGACGAGATACTCGACAATCCGTCCACCCTGAACAAAATTATCGGACGCGGCAAGTCCCGTTACGCGGCGTCTTCCGGCAGCGGCTGCTATGTTCTCCGGAAGCTCTCGGAAACGGAATGGGAACTGGATCTATTCCCCGACCACAAGTTCCTGATGGATCCGACCCGCGGAAGAACCTACCGTTCCATGGCGAACCGCTATGTGAACTGCCTGAAAGAACCGCCGGTCTCCAGGACGATGGATCGGATAGTCGATTTCTCGTTTTCCCTCCATCCCATTCGGGACTGCCGGAGCATCGAAGGAAAGACGATTCAAGTGGATCGCGGAAGCATCCGCATCTTCCCCGGAAGATACAGACTGACCACGGATGCGGAATAGAAATCAAACATCATGTATACCAATGGAACATTTCAACAAAAGAAAGCATATCTCTAATGAAGACAAAACAAATGTTTTCCCTTATTGAACTTCTGGTCGTCATTGCTGTCATTTCCATCCTGGTTTCGCTTCTGCTGCCGGCGCTGAACAAGGCACGGGAAAAAGGACGGCAGGTCCGCTGCATTTCCAAGCAGAAAACGATCGGACAAAGCTGCGTCCTTTATGCAGAGGATTTCGATCAGATGATCTGGCCGAGAATCACCATCGAAACAGACATGCAGAACAATCTCCGCCGGACGCACTGGAAGACCCTCGCCGTACACTATCGGAACAAATATCTGCCTTCTCCGCAATATTTCTACTGCGAATCCCATAAACACTTTTCCAGCGGGAAATACGAAGAGGACATCAAAATGGACTGGACCAGAGAAACCATGGATGCCCTGAAATACAACATCGGATCCAGCTGGCAGCTTCGCGGAACCGGGAATTCGTCCGCGGAACTTCTTCTCCTGCCGAAAATGAAATCCTCTGACATCATCTGTTCCGAATATGCCATCCATTCCTGGTATATCGGACCGTTCACCCCGCCGCATCTGGGATCATTCAATCTTCTTTACGGAGACGGCCATGCCGGGTCGGTATCCAAAGCATACATCCAGGCAAATCCGGCAAAATACAATTTCCTATAAAAGTTGCAGGAGCACTCCATCATGATGAAATCTCCGTTTTTGTTCTCTCTTCTCTGTTCCGCATTTCTGCTTCACTACGGACTCTCCGCGTCGGAAACGGTCCGCAGCTGGTATGTTCCGACGGAACAGAATACACCTTCCCAATCGCAGATTTCCGTTCGCGAAGGAAATCTGTTCGTAAAGACGGGGAAGGCAAAATCGGTCTCTTCGCCCCGATTTTCCATCGCGGGATATGGAACATTCTCAAGGCCCTACCGAATGCGGTTCCGCTGTGCATATCGGACAGAACAATACAAGGGACAGGGCATCGGGCTCAATTTCGTGCAGTACGACCGGAACGGCAGGCGCATGGGAACGCTCTCCCCGGTCATTCGTGTCACCGGAGACCACAGCTGTTATCTCTTCAACGACAGCAAAAACTGGAAAGGAATCGACGTCCTGGTTGATTTCGGCAATGTTCTTCCGGATTCACTGGCTCTGGAATGGTCCTTCTTTGTCCCAAAAGGCATTCTGGAAATGCGTGATCTGAAAGTGGATCTGATCGAACAGGAAAATCACCGGATCACCGGTGGAGAAATCAAAATCAATTCCAACACTCTGCGCCATGTCTTCTTTTCCGATGAGGGAACTTTAAACATTCAGGTCGCCTTCCCGGAAAAGAAACCACGCACCACGCTCCGCCTTCTGGATGCAAACCGGAAAGAGCTCTCTTCGGAAACAATCCCCTGCAAAACCCGGAAAACAATTTCCGGACGCGGCTACTACATCGGCATTGTGGAAGCACGTTATCCGGATGGGAAACAGATCACAACCGAGTTCGCAGCGGCGATTCTGGGAAAAAGCATCAACCGCTCCCTTCTTCTCCGCTCCAGATACGGCCTGATGGTCGTAAACGGCACATTTGACTTTGCCCGGAAGCTCGGAGCCCGCTGGGACTGGCGCTTCTTCTCTCTGAGCAGCTGCAAAGTCGACGCATCCGGTAAACTTCTCCCTCCGAAGAGAGAAAACAATTTCCATAAATTCGACGAAACAAGAATTCCCATTTATGCCGGCGGAAACGATGCACCTGTTCCAAAATCTCTCGTCAAGGCGGAACACCGGAAGAAAAATGGACTCTATCCGCCCGCGGACTGGGACCTTTACCGCAAAGCCGTGGAAGCCTGGGCCAAAGCGCATCCCGACATGAACGGAAAATACCTCTGCGTGGTCAATGAACCGGATTTCCGCTGGTATGGGACAACCAAGGAACTGGCGGATGTTCATCGGGTTTTCGCAGAAGCGGTCCGGAAGATCCATCCGGGAACCAAAGTCATGGGACCTGTATGCAGCCGGATTAAACTCGATTTCATGAAGAAAATGGCTCAGTACGGACTCTTTGAATCCATGGACGGCATCGTCATGCACTGCTATGTGGACGGTACCCGCCCTGAAGATGAATTCTGGACCGAGCAGAAAGCCTTCTTCAACTTTCTGAAAGAAATCGGAAAACGGGATATGCCTCTTCATTATACCGAATTCGGGTGGACCACCTGGGAAGGCACCTGGCAGACGCCCGTGGACGAGGTGACGCAGGCACGCTATCTGACCCGGTCCATGGCCCTGCTCTCCTCCGAACGAGTCGACAGTCTCATCTATTTCTGTGACTTCTATAACACACGGAACCGCGGCGAGAGCGGATTTTCCATTCTCCGCAGAGAGAACGATCATCTGGCGCCCAAGCCATCTGTCGCGGCATACATGACGCTCACAAGGAACCTGACCGGAGTCATCGGCTGCACCCGTCTGTTTTCCCTGACTCCGGATATTTTCCTTGTTACAGGGAAACGTGACCGCGATTTTGTTCAGCTTCTCTGGCATGCCACCGGAAGCGATCGAATCTCCCTGCCGTTTCCGTTCACCTCCGCGGAAAACTATCTGGGAGGAAAGGAGAAAGTGCCGGCAGACGGCTGGATCACGGTTTCGGAATCGCCCCTCTATCTTTTCTCCGCCTCCTCCGCGCTTTACGATGCGAAAGAGAGTCCGCGCCTGAATCTGGTTTCCGGTGCTGAACTAGCTCTTTCGGGAACACCGGTTTTCCTTCCCCGGGAATTTCGCCGCGAACAGGGTAAAATCCGTCTGCCCTACCATGCGAAACCGGGAGCCTATTCCCTGATCCTGCGGGAGAACGGAAAGCTCCGGATTCTTCCTGTTCAGGTGGAAAACGCGGTGACGATCACCGAAACGGTCCCCGTCTGGAACGGGAAGGAGAATCCCCGTCTCCGGATCCGTCTGGAGTCCAAATTCAGCGAGGAAAAAACAGGAACTCTCTCCTGCGCCGGAATCACAAGGCAAATCCAGTTGAAAAAGGGGACAAATGAACTGGTTCTGGATCTGGGGAATCTCCGGAAACTCTCCGGTAACATTGTCTGTTCCGTGCGGAATCCCGGAAAGCCGGGAGAAGTGTTCCGGACAGAAAAGGCGGTCAACCAGACCTTCTACTCCATGCCGATACTTCCGAGACAGGGAATCCGTACCGTTACTCCGCTTCCCGCATCGGAATGGACCTCTCCCAAAGAAAAGAAATCCCTGCTTAAGGCAAAGGACTGCCGACCTGAACTGAGAATCGCCCGCGACCGAAACGGGATTCACGTCTTCGCGGAAATCATCGACGACGAATTCGCCCAGCCGTATCAGCAGGAACGTATGTGGCTGGGAGACTCCCTTCAGCTTGCATTCGATGTGGATGCCTCCAAAGAGTGGGATGCCAACAATCAGGGATTCGGCTTCAAGGGCCATCGCTGTTTTGAATTCACCATCGGCTTGACCAGCAGCGGAGTCCAGACCTACTGCCACTATGCCTACGATCCCGTTCTGAAACCCGGTATGGTGGAAACTGTGAAAGCCTCCGTCACACGAAAAGGGAACATCACGACTTACCACGTGTTCTTCCCCTGGAAAGCCGTCGGACTGCAGGAAGCACCCCGCACCGGAAGCCGTTTCGGATTCGCGGCGGCAGTGAACGATCTGGATTCCGGCTCCCGGAAAGCGCTCTGCCTCTTCCAGGGAATCGTGGAAAGCAAGGATCCCGTCCGCTATGCCTCGCTCTATCTTACCGAATAGAAAAACAAGTATTCAACAGCATGGAGGTATAACGTTTGCAGTTTCCATCAGAAAATATTATGGTACACCAGAATATCAAACAGACAAGCGGTTTTCACCGAAAAATCAAAATAAGGAGATTTGATCCATGTATCGGCTTTTCAGAGAACCTCATCATGGGAGGAGAGTGTTCTCCCTGATAGAACTTCTGATCGTAATCGCGATTCTGGCCATCCTGCTGGCGCTTCTGCTGCCGGCACTGAACAAGGCTCGGGAAAAGGCATTTGCCATCCAATGCGTCAACAACATGAAAAACATCGGAACGGCTCTGCAGCTCTATGCGAACGACACGGAATACTGCATGCCGCTCATGGTCCGGAAGGATTTCACCTGGGTTCACGAGGTGGCAGCACGACTTTCCAGAAAAAAAGACAAAAGCGGGGAATACATGATTCCCTGTCCCTCCTGGACCCTTTATCCGTCCAACTCCTACGGTCTGAACACATTCTTCGCCGGAGAATGGGATACGGCGAACGTCTGCAAAAAAATCACCCGGATCCGCCGACCTTCGAAAGCGCAGATTCTGCTGGAAAACATCACGGATCCCCGCTATAACTGGCCTTCGAACGTGGGATATCTGGTATGGATTTCCTTCCGTCACAACATGCGCTCCAACGTCTACCACTTTGACGGCCACGTCGCATCCATTCTCTGCGATCAGGAAAAGATGACGGACGTCAATTTCGGCAATCTCCGTCAGGGCCTGTAACAAAAAAGAAACCGATTCTCAAATTCTTCATCTATCAGAAAGGATCCTTGTCATGACACGATTTTTTCCTGTTTCCCTTTTCCTGACGGTGTTCCTGCCCGTCTTCGGAGCCTCGCTGGAATATTCCGGAACGCTCGGACAAAGCCAGCCGGAAACACAACCGCCCATTCCGTTTACAGCGGTCTACTCCGCCGCGGCGGATTCCAGCGGAATTTATTTCATTCCCGGACCCTATCAGGGAAGCGGCGAACTCTGGCGCCTGACGCCCGGGAGCCGAACCGCAGAACGGCTCCGCACCGGAACCCCGGGACCACTGATCTCCGATGGAAAAACAATCTATCTGCTTGACAACACTCGACTCTTCACACTGAAAAACGGCAAAATCTCTGGCGCCCCTGTTCTGGATCTGAAGCGGAAATTCGACCGCGTGGCAATCGCCGGTGATGAAACAAAACAGGCATTCGGCGGTGTCGCAAAATATTTTGCTTACGACCGAAAAGCAAAACAGATTCACGCGTGGAAAGCCGACGGAACCTCGCTGGGAGTGGTTGTGGATCTGACGAAAACGACTCCGCAGTCTCCCTTTTATTCTATGGGATTCCTGCCCGGTACGGGATACCTGATCGCATCGACCACCTATCCTGAATTGCGCACGTACCGATTCACGCCGGACGGAGCCGCACAGAGCGGCAACTGGCCCCTGCGCGGCTCCGCATCGGCGTTCTTCTCTCTGGATGGAGTCTGCTGGGGCGTGGAGGCGGGAGCAACCACATTCCGGGACCATCCGGTTTCCTCCAAACGGGAAAAAGTGGGAGGAGAGAACGACCGCTACACCTATGCAGTCTGCAAAAACGCCGAAAACGGTCTTTTCCTGGCAACTTCACAGGGATTGAATCATTATCGAATGGACTCTCCTTCCGAATGCGACTTCCGGATTGGAGGACTGCCGGGAATCACCGCGCTTGCCGTCTCCGGCGAGCATGTGCTGGCTGTCTGCGGAGGAGCGCTCCATCGCCTTCTGCTGGATGACCTGCCCGACGCCCCCCTGCTGAACGCCGGCAATGAAGCATGGCGAGTCGGAGCGAACTGGAGCTCCTCCGGAATCGCCGCTCTCCCGGGAGAAAATGGAACATTCCTGATTCTGGACAAAGCAAAAAAAGCCATCTGGAAATTCGATCCCTCGCGCACCCGCTGGGGAGATAAAAACCGCATGCGCCTTCAGGAAGGTTCCTTCCAGGCTCCAACGGACATGGCGGTTCGCAACGGACAAATCGTTGTCGTCGACTCCGGAAAGCTGAATGTAAAAAACGATCTGCCGGAACCCGTCGTAAAAGTGGATGTGTTTCCGTCCGGAGAAATTGTCGCCGCAAACGCCGGAAAACTCTTCTTTCTGAAAGATGGCAAAACCATCTGGAGCTTCTCCGGAACAATCAGCGACATTGCCGTTCTGGGAAACTGCATCGCCGTTTCCGGCGACAAACTTCTCCTTCTCGATCGGAACGGAAAACTTCTCGATACTCAGAATCGCCGCCTGACGGCGCTCGCAGCAAACGGAAAATGGCTCTTTGCCGCATCACCCGAGCGCAAGGGAATTCTGAGATTCCAGCTCAAACAGGAAAAGAAATGAGGACCTTATGAAACAAAGATTGCTTTTATCCGCTCTGTCTCTTTTTGCCGTATTTGCGGCAGATGCCGCCGTGGTGCTGACCGGAGATACATCGAATCCATACAACAGCCTTTTCAAACACGGGGAAGGCATCACGCTGTATTTCAAAGTCAGCGGGCTCCCCCCCGGGAAAAAAGAAGCTCTGCTGCTGGAGTTTCAGGACCAGAATGAAAAAAGCCGGAAAACGCTCCGGATTCCTTTTCAGGCAAACGAAAAAGGGGAATGGAATGGAAGCGTTACGGAAGTCCCCCGCGAGGAATATGGATTCTACCGCGTACTTGCAAAACTTTCGGATGGCACTCTCCTTCAGAAAACGGGAAGCCGTCCGGCGGGCTGTCTGACCTATGCCGTTCTGCCGGACCCTGCCTCCAGAAAGGTGCTTCCGCCGGAAGAGTCGTTTTTCGGCCTGCATGGGAATTCCACGGGGAAAGCGACTCTCGGCCCCTGGATTGGAAGTCGCTGGGGAATGCGCATCATGGCAAAAAACAGAGAGGAGTTCCTGAAAGCACGGAAAAACAAACCCTGGGTCTACTATTCGTATGAGGTGTTCCGCGGCCCGAGCAGCGTCTTCCAGCAGCTGACCGCCGCACAGAAAAAAGGGAACCTCACAGGGAATGAGCAATCCCTGCGCCCGTTAAACAAGGAAGGAGAAAACCTCTTTGCAAAAGTTTATTACGATACCGCAAAACGGGGACTGGAACAGAAAGGCTTTGACAAAGTCATGCGCTATCAGCCGCTCTGGGAGCCGGATCTCTATCTCTCCAATGACGACATCGTCAGGATCTACCGGATTGCGCGGAAGGCGATCCGCGAAGCCGATCCGGACGCCCTGATTCTGGGGCCCTGCTTCTCTCATATCGGCATCGGCTCCGTGGACGCGCACAGGAAACTGTTTGAAAAAGGCTTTCTGGACCTGGTGGACGAAGTGTCGCTGCACCCGTACATTCAGTATCCGGTAGAAGAAAACGGGCTCGTAGAAAACATCCGGGCACTCAGGGAAACGATCCGGAAGTATTCCAAAGGCAGAAAAATCGGCATCCGGGCAAACGAATCCGGATATTCCGCAAGAGCCACCCCCTCCGAGGAACGGATTCAGATGTACGGACAAGTCCGGGCCAGCCTGATTCTGCTCGGAGAAGGAGTCCTTTCCAACGAACCGTTCTACGGCTATGATCATGATGCCTCAGGAAGAGGTGACTATGGATTGACCTACAATCTGACCATTCCGCATCATATCTGGGCGACCGGAAAAGTGGCGCCGCGTCCTGTTTTCCCCGCCCTCGCCGCAGCCAGCTTTCTGCTGGAGGGACATCGGCCGACCGGAACGATTGAGTATCTCGGCGACACCGTCCTCGGGTATTCCTACGCGGATCGAAACGATCACTGCGTCATTGCTCTCTGGGATTTCAGCGGACGGAATACCAACGTGCGGATCGAAACCGGAAGAGACAGCATTGAGGTCGCCGATATCATGGGGAACCGGAAACGAATGAAAACCGACAAAGGCAGCCTTGCTCTGACCCTTACGGAAGCTCCGGTCTATATTCTGGATACAGATCCAAAACTGTGGGGCAGGAATGCGGAACGGAAAATTCATCCTGACAGCACAGATCTGTCCGGTGTCTCCGGAGGAGAGATCACACTCTCCGGATCGGTCCTCGCCGATGGACGCCTCATTCTGAAGGCCCCCGCCGCGCTTCGAATGAAAGAGACGTCTGTTTCCCTGAAAAAAGGCGCACGCTATTCTCTGAACGTACGTCTTCCGCAAACACTTCCGGAAGGGCGCTATCCCATCCAACTGAATCTGGTGGATGGAACAAACCGCATTCTGGCATCGACGGGTGTCCGCCTCGGGATCCGTCCACCGGTTTCTGTGGAAAATGAACAGGCGTTCTGTTCCTCCGATGGGACATTCGGACTCCGGTTTACCCTGAAAAATCTCTCTGGAGCCGAATGCAGCGGGTTCGTCTCTTCGCGGATTCCCGGCATTCCGGAATCCAGAAAAAAAGCAGGGTTCTCTCTGAAAGGAAACCAAAGCGGGGAATTCACGCTTCTGTTTCCCGGATTCGAACCACCGCCATTCAAAAAGTTTATGACAGATCTTACAGTTGATCTGAATTCCGGGTACCGTTCCCGGAAACGCGGGGAATTCAATTTTCTTGCGGCCGATTACCTGCCGGGTGTCGGACGAAACGGAGATTTCTCCGGATGGAAGACAACACCATCCTTGAAACTGCCGGGGGATTGTGTCCGGAGTCCCGAATTCCACAAGGGACCGGAAGACCTATCCGCAACCATCGCCTTTGGATGGAATGAAGATTATTTTCTGATCAAAATCCGTGTTCTGGATGATGTCTTCTATCAACAATCCCGCGGAAGAAATCTCTGGAACGGCGACAGTATTCAACTCGGATTTGCCAGAAAAAGAAGCGTTCCACGCACCTCGAACAGCGTCGGAGAGCAGCGTCAGCTTGCCTTCAGCGAAATCAATCTGGGTCTCACACCGGAAGGACCGGAAGCATGGAGAGCTTACACCTTTGATCCGGATGCCCTGAAAACAGGATTGATTTCCACCAAGAATCTCCCACGAAGCATTCTTGTTACCCGAAAGGAGGGAAGTCAAACGGAAATTCTGTATCAGCTCGCAGTTCCGTGGAACTTTATCAATATGGAAAAAGTCCGAAGTGGCATGTCGGTTTTCTGTGCCGGCACAGTCAACGACCGGGATGCGGAATATAAAAAACAAAATGATGTTTCCGCAATCGGCTTCTTCCAGCTGAAACGTCTTCCGCCGAAGTTCTTCGGAGAAGTCGTTCTGAAAAAATAAGCATTTTTCACCCCATCCGTCGGAAAGTGGCGGATGGGGATTCCTTTTCCGGAAACAGGGATGTTTCCCCTCTCCTTTCAACGCTTGCGGCATCATCAATGCGCGCGATTCGAATCCATTGTCAAAAAAACATTTGCATGCGATATTTTTAAACGCTTCAGAATCAGAAACAATCAGACTCCTTTATTTTTCCAAACGGACTTGTAATTTCAGGGGTTGATGCTATAGTATAAACCGAAAACTTTCCGGCATGTATCTTTACCGGAAGGAGATAAGCTGATTGACAACCGTTACACTTCAGCAAATACCCGGTCCCGTTGGAAGTTGTGTATTTGCCCGGAATCGTTGCGAGAGAAGATCTTCCGGAGAGAGACTTCACTTGGAAGAGACTCCATTGCAGCATCCGGAACGGTTCCGGACAGTGTTTGAGAGCGCTTCAGAACAACCTGCTCCCAAGCAGCTGAATTCAGAGAGAGAGATCGAAAATCAGCAAGAATATGGAAAGACAGAATACGGAAGTGTTTGGTTTCAAAAAACAGTCCGGCAAGTGATCTGATCGCAAATCGTTTCCACTTTGATTGGCGTATTCCTTCGCAACTCGAAGGAATATTCACTCCTGAACTGGTTTTTCTGGAATGATTCAATGACTGTTATCTGCTTTCCTGTGATGCTTTTTGGCAATGATTACGGTCGAACTTTCTTGCGGGGGAAAGAGAGGAGGGACCTCTCGGCGGTTCTTAAGCGTTTAAGCATCGTTGCATAAATTTCTATATCAATAAATTCCAGATACCCAGCCCGACATTGAGAGGCGTTGCCAAGCGTCCGTTGATTCTTGCCGACATGACTTTTCTGACGCGGCTCAGAAGCTCAGAAATTCCGCCGTT
>CASEYW010000188.1 GCA_949292215.1 uncultured bacterium | reverse complement strand
TGGACCCGGCCAATCGTGAAGGTCGCTACAACTATGTGCTGGGAGATATCCGGTTTGACAATGCGCGGATTCAGGGAGCCATAGGACTTGCAATCGAATATGCCGCAGACCGGCGGGTCAGCTGGTATCACGAACTGACCATCCGCACCCGTTCGGGAAAAAGCTATGGAGGACTCCTGAAACCCTTTCAACTGGAAGCCAATGCACTGGTGACAAAATATGTTGATCTGAAAGACAAGGAGGGCAATTCCTATACAGGCGACGGTTCCGATCTCTCCTGCATGACTCTCGGCGGAAGCGCTCCGGAATTTACTCTGTACATTCATCGGATCTATACGGTGACGGGATTCTACGGCAGCTCCCGGACTCTGGAAGGCGCTCTCCGGACGGAACCCGTCAAATTCGGAGTTTATCCGCCGGGGACCGACGTCTCCGTTTTTGTCAAAGGCGGCAGCGGAGAGGCTCTGGATCACGATGAGCTTCTCTGGGAAGCCAAAGACTACAATGATAAAACCGTCGCTTCCGGATCTGTTCCGTTCCGGAAGAAAGAGTGGAACTCCGGTGTCGAATTTTCCCTTGGAAGTTCCCGGTTCCCCGCGGGCAGCTATCAGCTTCGGCTGAAGCTGAAATCGGATGGAGCAACGCTTCCGTGGCAGGGGAGCCGTCCCGCCGGATTCCTTGCATTCGGGATTCTTCCCCCGGTGGAGCCTTTGCCGCTGGCGGATCCGACCTGTTCCCGTTTCGGCGCTCAGGGAACCAACTATATCGAAAGCGGCGTTGTTTCCAGAGGAGATTTCCTGAATCCGGTCTATACGACACTGGGCTTGAAATGGTGTTATCAGGGGCCCAAGGCCGGTTTTTTCACTACGGAAACACCCTTCCGGGAGAAAACGGCGGAACAGATCGGCCGGGGAATTTCGTACGAGGCGCGAAACCGGCTCGCGGTTGTGACCGATCTGCACAGTGTTCCGGCGCATCTGCTGAAACTTCCCGCCTACATCCGTCCGGAAGATGTGAAAAAAGATCTGACCAAATCCCAAGCCTACCCGCTGAAAGATCCTGCAGGATATACGGAACTGCTTAAGAAGATTATGCGGGAGAAACGGCTTGCCCGGGAACTGCTGCGTCCCTATCAGCCGCGGAACTACTATCAGATTCACTGGGAGCCCGACTGGTACTGGCATGGTTCGGATGAGGAGTTCATCCGCTTCTACCAGTGTGCCCGGGAGGCCGCTGATGCCGCTGATCCCGGAGCGGTCATCCTTGCCGGAAATTTCGGTGTGATCGACATCGGAAACAAACGGTTGAAGCGTCTGTTTGAGAAAGGGCTCGGCAAGTACGTCAACGGAGTCGCCACCCATCTCTATCTGCTGGGGTCCGGAGACAAATCCCCCGAGGAGAAGGGACTCTTTCTTCATTGCCGTGCGCTCCGCGCCCTGACCGATCGGTATCTGGGGCCCGATGCGCCCATCATTAACACGGAATGGGGTGCGTATTATGCCGGACCCGCGCGTCTTGCGGAGGACCCGCTGTTTCTCCGCCGTCATCTGGGACGCTTCCTCAGAGGGCATATCATCGCGCTCGGGGAGGGCTTTAACACCACCTGGTTCTTTTATACCGCTGATTATGGCATTTTCCAGAAAGGATATCCCGATTCCAACGGGGAACATGGATACGGGATGTTTTTTAATCTTTCGAAAAAATACTCCTTCGGCGCGGAATACATTGCACCGAAACCTGCCGCGATCGGCATTGCTGCTGCGGTCCGGCTGCTGGAAGGAACGAAAAGCATCGGGCGCCTTGATTTTCTCGGAAAACAGGTGTATGGGTATGCGTTCCGGCGCGGGAATGAGAATCTGTTCGTTCTCTGGGCGCCTTTCGGAAAACAGAATATAATGCTGGATACTGCGGCTTCGGAGGTCGTGATGTATGATGTAATGGGAAATGCCCGTACGGTCGGGACTCCCGGAGGAAAACTGAAACTGGCACTGGATGGGGTTCCTGTCTATCTGCGGGGAATCGGCGATCCCGCCGTTCCAGGATTGCGCCCGGCGATTTCCGCTGTTCCCGGAGACCGGATTGCCGCGAAGCCGGAACAAAACGGTCGGTTTTTCCTTGAACGGGAACACACCTCGGTTCCGCTTTCCGGAACCAGTCTGCCGGGAACGCTTTCCGCCGGGGACTATCGCCTCACGGAGAGGGCTCCGGACGGACGTCTTCTGGCGTCCCGCCGCCTGACGGTTGGCGGCATTATGACCTTTGATTCGATTACGGAGAATTCTTCCGGAATCCGTCTGGAGTGTCGGAATCGTTCCAAACGCGAAGTTTCTTTCGAGGCGGAAGCTCTCTATAACGGTAAATCTGTCTGGAAGGGAAAAGGCATATGCGCCTCTTCCGGCAATACCTTCCTGACGATTCCCTGGTCCTCTCTCGGTTGTGACAGCGATTCCGTTCAGCCTCTGGAATTTCTGCTGAAGCGCAACGGAGTGCAGGATTGCTCAATATCGCGTCAATGGTCCTATCTGCGTATGACGGGCGAATGGTCCCGGTTTTATTCCCGCGACCGGATCTCTTACAATGAAAAACTCTGGAAAAACGACGCCGATTTCAGTGCACGCTATCGTCTTTCCGAAAAGAACGGGATTCTGTTTCTTGATCTTGATGTGCGGGATCAGACGCATCATGCCGGGATACTTCCCGCGTCTCCCTGGCGTTCGGATTCTGTCGTATTCGCTCTTGGCAGCGGCAGTTCCGGCGACTGCGAATGGCAGAAAATCCGTATTTTTTCCCTGCGCCTCACCGCCGCCGGAACCCCGGAGTTTACGGAATATCTCGGAGTCCCACCGAAAAAAATGATTCCGACAGATGTCGTGACCGGTACGATTGTCCGTTCTGAAAAGGAAGGTATGACACGTTATTCTGTCCGTATTCCGCTTTCCGCCGCCGGTGATCCTGCGGAAATCCGTCGTGCCGGATGCTTCGGTTTCGGCATATCCATTCAGGACTGCGATTCCGACCGCGAATCGCAGCTGGATATTCATCGCCAACTCAACATCGGCGGTGCACCGTTTTTCATGACCACGATGCGCCTTCCGATGATTTATCTGGAGAAATAAATGTACGAAAAAAATTATCTGAGACGGCAGCAGCATCTGGAACGCTGGTTTTCCCCCGCGCGTTTCGGGCTCTTTTTTCACTGGGGACTCTTCACCGGCGGCGGAAACACGCATCGTGAACCGGATCAGGAACGTCCTCTTGCTTACCCCGCGCCGGAAGCGCTGGAGGCTGCGGTTCCAGATCCGGATTCGGTCGCGGCAAACATGGTCCGGATGGCGCAGTCCTGCGGCGCACGCTACATTACGCTGACCCTTCTGCATACCAATGAGGCCTGCTGCGTGCTTTATCCGACCTCCATAAAAGCGTATCGGTATCATACGAATCTCGACTACGCCGGGGCTTTTCTCAAAGCATGCGGAAACGCTGGGATACGGGCTCTGTTCTACATGCCGGCGTTTGCGGATCACTGGGAGTCCGCCTCCATGGGGCCTGCCGTTTCGGAGGATGCCCGGACTCCTGCCGGCTACCGGCCCGTCGCGGAGGCGCTGATCCGCGAGCTGGCTGAGCGATACGGCAAGGCAATTTCAGGATTCTGGATTGACGGCATGAATCCCGAGATGAAGTCCTTTCCCGCCTATATCCGCCGCTGGTTCCCGGATGCGGTCATCATCAACAACAATAACACTTCCCTTGATATCGAAGAGGTCGATTGCGGAACCACCGAATTTCTTTCCGGAACTCCCGAACCACCCTACTGCCGTCCTTCCGCCCTGCGGACTTCCGGCCTTCCATTCCACATTTCCATTCCCGGACACGATTTCAACGAGGATATCCCGACCTGTTGCGGCTGGTGGTATCATGGTCCCGGAGAGTTCGGTCCGGATGCAGCTCCCTATCTTGCCGATCGTCGGTTTCTGCTGCGCCAGATGATTTCTTCGCTCGGTCAGCACGGTCAATGGAACTTCGCATTCGGCATCGGTCCCATGATTGATGGGAATCCTCCGCCGGAATTCATTCCGTCCCTGGAGACGGTCCGCGACTTTTTGGCATGGGGTGGCGAGTCCATTTATGAGACCACCGGTGGTGGACGCTCCATGATCTTTCCCGGATATTTCACGGCTCCGTGGTCGCCTCCGGGCTTCTGTTCCGTAACACAGAGTCTGAAAGATCCCCGGGTTCATTATATCCTGATTACGGAAGCTCCGCCGGTTCCCGATGCCATGTTCCGCACCACAGGAGAACTTCCTTCCTCCATTACAGATCTTCGCACGGGGACCACCATCCCCTTCCGGATGCTGGGAGGAATCCTTCTGGAACAACAGGATTGGAACGATGTGGAACAGTACGGCGTCAAAGTCCTGAAAGTCATCTTCTGAGTCGCAGAAGAAACGGAAAAACTTTGGGGCGTCCTGCAAAGACGTTAAAAGTTTAGGGAAAGAGGAAACCGTGAAGGAAGAAGAACCGCTTTTCAAAGCGGCTCTCTTTCCTCCTGTTTTCCCTGTCAAATATAGAGCGTTGACAGAATTACGCTTTCGGGCGCAGCTGCGGGAAGAGCAGGACATCCCGGATGGATTCCGCGCCAGTCAGGAGCATGATGAGCCGGTCGATGCCGATTCCCATACCGCCAGCCGGAGGCATTCCGTGTTCCATGGCAGTCATGAAATCTTCATCAATGACTTTCTGAAGTTCGCCGGTGCGATCGTTCATCTTAGCCTGATCGAGGAAGCGCTGACGCTGATCAATCGGATCATTGAGTTCAGAATATCCCGGGGAGATTTCCTGACCGTTGATTTCCAGCTCGTAGACGTCGACGAGAGTCGGATCGTCTTCACATTTTTTCGCCAGCGGGACAAGTTCAGCCGGGAGGCGTGTGACAAAGGTCGGCTGGATGAGGGTCTGTTCAATGAGTTTTTCATAGATTTCATGCGTAATTTCACGATCCTCGAAATCCGGCATGACGGGAGCTCCGAGCTCTTTTGCTTTGGCAAATTTCTCATCATGGGAAAGTTCGAACCAGTTTTCGCCGGCGCGCTCTTTGATAAGATCCCGATAGGCAACGCGTCTCCAGGGACGCGACAGATCAATGACTTTACCATTCGCATGCTGAATCTGGAGCGTTCCCATGACATTCTGGGCAACCGTCGTGACAAGTTCCTCGATCAGATTCATCATGGTCTCGCAGTTGCCGTATGCCTGGTAAATTTCGACCATGGTGAATTCGGGATTGTGTCTGCGGGAGATGCCTTCGTTGCGGAAGTTGCGGTTCATTTCAAAAACCTTCTCAAAACCACCGACCAGCAGGCGCTTGAGATAGAGTTCCGGAGCGATTCTCATATACATGTCGCAGTCGAGCGCTTCGTAACGGGTCTTAAACGGGCGCGCAGCAGCTCCTCCGGGAATGTTCTGGAGCATCGGAGTTTCCACTTCGAGGAATCCTTTTTCGGCAAGGAAACGGCGAATCTCGCTGATGATGCGGAAACGTTTTTTGAAAATTTCCCTGCTTTCGTCATTGACGATCAGATCCAGATAACGCTGACGGTATCTCTGTTCAACATCGGTGAGACCGTGCCATTTTTCAGGAAGCGGGCGGAGCGATTTTGAGAGCAGGGTGCATTTGGTTGCCTTGACGGTGATTTCCCCTGTTTTCGTGGCGAAGAGATTGCCTTCGACCCCGATGATGTCCCCAATGTCGAATTTTTTGAAGAGTTTGTAAAAGTCCTCGCCGACGGCGTCGCGCTGGACGTAAATCTGCATTCTGCCGGAGGAGTCCTTGACATCGGCGAAAACGGATTTTCCCATGACCCGGAACGCCGTGATTCTTCCGGCAATGATCACATGGGGATGGTCTTCCGTATCCGGAACAAAGAGCGCACGGGCTTTTTCAACCGGCATTGCGCCGTCAAAACGTTCGCCGAACGGTTTGATCCCGGCTTTGGCGAATTCTTCGGCTTTGGCTTTTCTCTGCGCGAAAATATCTTCCGGTTTCTGTTCGGCTGTCTGATTTGTCTGTTCTGTCATTTTCCCTGAAATCTCCTGTAAAGTTGGAACTGATAAATTACCACGTTTTTGAGAAAATTTCAACAATGCTTTCGGAATATTCCATTTTTTTCCTGTCGAACGGGGGACAGGCGTGTTTCGGAATCCGTTTTTTCTGTACGAGTCTTCATTTCCTGAGGAAATGTTTTGCTTTTCCTGTTGATTTTTAAGTGCTTTCATGATATATTACGCCGTTCGGGGAAAACGCCGTTTTCAGGAAAACACAAAGAAGCCGCGGGTGTGGTTGGCGGCTTCTTTCTGCTTTTCTGAACCGGGGGACAGGCGTTTTTTTATGTGTTTCAGACAAGTGGGGTTCCATAACAAAACATTGAGGTGTATGGAAAAATGAGTTGGATCGATTGGTGTATAGTGGCCATTCCCATGATTCTTCTGATCGGGGTGTCCATTTATTCACGCAAGTATGCAAGGGGAGTGGTGGATTTTCTGGCAGCCGGGCGAATCGCAGGACGTTACGTTCTCTCGGTCGGCGATATGACAGCCGGACTTTCCGTGATTACGCTGGTGGCTGGTTGCGAGCAGAACTATCAGACTGGTTTTGCTGTCGGGTTCTGGTCCGCAATTACGGCTCCCGTCGGAGTGTTCATGGCGTTGACTGGTTATTGTATGTACCGCTGGCGTCAGACGCAATGTCTTTCCATGGGACAGTTCCTGGAAATGCGCTACGGAAGCAAATTCTTCCGTATTTTCTGTGCGGGACTTCGAACCATCGCTGAAATGGTGACGAATGCGATCGGTCCTGCGATTGCGACGAATTTCTTTATCTATTATCTCGGGCTTCCGCACAAGGTCATGATCTGCGGGATCAATCTGCCCTGTTATGGTATTATTGTATTTCTCTGTCTCTGTCTGGCTATGATCTTCATCTGGCCGGGCGGTCGAATTTCCCTGCTGATTACGGACTGTGTCCAGGGGCTTCTCAGTTATCCGATCTTTGTTGTAATTGTCGGTTATATTATTCTTCATTTTTCGTGGACGGAAGACATTGCCCCGGTCATGTGGAATCGAGTTCCCGGACAGAGCTTCATGAATCCTTATGACATTTCCCAGCTGCGCGATTTCAATATTTTCGCACTGATCGTCACTCTGCTGGGAAGCGTCCTGAACCGTGCGGCATGGATTGGAAACGATACCAGCGGTGCGGGTAAAACGCCGCATGAACAGAAAATGGCCGGCGTGCTCGGAGCATGGCGAAACGGATTCGCATGGATGATGATCCTGCTTCTGGCGATCGTTGTGATTGTCTTTATGACAAGTCCCAAATTCGCGACGGAGCATCATAAATTTGCGGTTTCCAGCTCGGAGGTGCGTCAGGAACTCTCCGCCAAAGTGCTGGAGGAAGCCGTGCCGGATGTTGCGGTGCGGACCAAGATCATCGACGCTCTGGAGAAGATTCCCGCCACACAGAAAGTCGAGGATTACAAGAAGCCGCTTTCCCAGCAGGACAATATGGACACTCCGTACTTCAATACGGTTCGCGAAGTGCTGGGCGATTCCCCGGAAGGACGTCATCAGTTCCAGAAGTATCGCTCTTTGTATCATCAGATGATGATGCCGGCGGTGGTCAGCAAGATTTTCCCGGTTGGAATGCTCGGGCTCTTCTGTCTGCTGATGGTGATGCTCCTGATCTCCACCGACGACAGCCGTATCTTCAACGCCTCTTCGACTCTGATGCAGGATATGCTTCTGCCTCTGTTCAAAGGACGTCTGGATCCGAAGAAGCATCTGCTTTATCTCCGTCTGATGACCGTCGGCGTGGCTATTTTCTTCCTGATTGTATCCCTCTTTTTCACGCAGCTGGACTACATCAACATGTTCACTACGATCATGTGCGCGTTGTGGTGCGGCGGTGCGGGACCGATCATGGTTTGCGGTCTGTACAGCCGGTTCGGCAATCTTACGGGTGCGTGGTGCGCCATTATCTTTGGTTCCGGGACCTCGCTGCTCGGTCTGATCCTCCAGCGCCACTGGGCGCTGACGGTTTATCCGTTCCTGGAGCAGATGGGATGGGTCGAAGGGATCAACACCTTCCTTGTGACGGTGTCTTCTCCGTTCAATCCGTGGATCAGCTGGTCGATGGACCCGGTAAAGTTCCCGATCAATTCGTTTGAAATTTACTTTATTTCAATGGTGCTTTCCGTGGGCGGCTACATCGTCGGTTCGTACCTGACATACAAACCGTACGATTTGGACAAGCTGCTTCACCGCGGCGTTTATGCGGTGGAACCTGAACCGCCGAAGGAAAAATGGACTCTGCGGAATCTCTTCGGCCGTCTGATCGGTATTACCCCGGAATACACACTGGGCGACAAAGTGATTGCGTATTCCGTGTTCTTCTATTCGGTGGTATACAGTGTCGGTATTATTTTCGTTGCGATTGTGATCTGGAACCTGATCAGCCCGTGGCCGAAGGAGTGGTGGACAATCAAGTTCTATATTACCACGCTGCTGGTTCCCGGAATTGTCGGAGTGATTTCCACAGTCTGGTTCCTGATCGGTGGTATTCATGATGCGCGCCAGCTCTTCATCGATCTGGAAAAACGCGTCGAGGATCCGGACGACAACGGACAGATCTTCAATACACCGGATTCCAACACCAAGTAATTTCCGGTCTGCGGAATTGTTTCTTCGGAGGGCTTTTCCTGAAAACAGGGAAAGTCCTCCGTTTTTTTTACTGAACGGACGTGCATTTTTCACTCCGATGCTGTATAGTATAAGGTTTTCGCTGCATTTGATTCAATGAACATATTTTTGGAGGTATCATGGCTGCACAGGAAATGCCCAAGGCTTACGAGCCCGCGGAGGTGGAAAAAAGATGGTATTCCTACTGGGAATCCAATGGCCTGTTCAAAGGGCGTCCCAATCCGGATAAGAAACCCTATTCGATCGTTATCCCGCCGCCGAACGTGACGGGAATCCTGACCATGGGGCACGTCCTGAACAACACTCTGCAGGATATTCTCATGCGCTGGCATCGCATGGAGGGATACGAATGCTGCTGGTTTCCCGGGACCGACCATGCCGGAATCGCTACCGAGGCCAGAGTCAACAAGGAGCTCATGAAGACGGAACACATTTCCAGAGACGATCTCGGGCGCGACGCCTTTATTGAGCGGGTCTGGGAATGGAAAAAGAAATATGGGGGAACGATCATCCGTCAGCTCCGTAAGCTCGGCGCCTCCTGTGACTGGGAACGCGAACGCTTCACCATGGACGAAGGTCTCAGCAAAGCGGTCCGCAAAGTGTTTGTCGATCTTTATAACAAAGGATACATTTATCGCGGAAGACGCATGATCAACTGGTGTCCTGTTTCGAAAACCGCGCTTTCCGACGAGGAGGTCATCTACAAGGATGAACAGGGCAAGTTCTATCATTTCCGCTATCCGCTGACCGACGGCTCCGGCTATCTGGTCGTTGCGACGACTCGTCCGGAAACCATGTTCGGCGATACGGCTGTTGCTGTCAATCCGAACGATGACCGTTACCGTCACCTGATCGGCAGGACCGTGCATCTGCCGCTGACCGACCGCGAAATCCCGATCATTGCCGATGAGCACGCCGATCCTGAAAAGGGGACTGGGTGCGTGAAAATTACTCCGGCCCATGATCCCAATGACTTCCAGGTCGGACTCCGTCACAATCTGGAATTTATTTCCGTGCTTGATAAGACCGCACACATGAACGCGAAGGCCGGTCCGGAGTTCGAAGGACTCGATCGCTTCGAAGCCAGAAAACTCATTCTCAAAAAGCTCGAGGAACAGGGACTTCTGGACAAGGTGGAGGATCTGACCCATGCCGTTGGATACTCCGAACGCGGCGGCGTACCGATCGAACCGATGCTCAGTGAACAGTGGTTCGTGAAAATGGAGGAACTGGCAAAGCCTGCAATCGCCGCGGTCCGCAATGGCAGCATCAAATTCTATCCGGAGCGCTGGACAAAAACCTACTTCCACTGGATGGAAGGAATCAAAGACTGGTGCATCAGCCGTCAGATCTGGTGGGGACACCGTATTCCCGCATGGTATCGCGGCGATGAAACTTACGTCGGGGTTGAACCTCCGCAGGGCGATGGCTGGGTGCAGGAGGAGGATGTTCTCGACACCTGGTTCAGTTCCTGGCTCTGGCCGTTCTCCATCATGGGATGGCCGGACAAAACACCCGAACAGGATTATTTTTATCCGACCAGCGATCTTGTGACCGGTCCCGACATCATTTTCTTCTGGGTTGCCCGTATGATTATGGCCGGTTGCGAGTTCAAGGGAAAGATTCCTTTCTCCAATGTCTACTTTACAAGCATCATTCGTGACGAGCTCGGACGCAAATTGAGTAAATCGCTCGGGAACTCGCCGGACCCGCTGGATGTGATCGACAAATATGGCGCGGATGCGCTCCGCTTCTCCATCATTTACATTGCTCCGGTTGGAATGGACATCAAATATTCCAACGAGAAGTGCGAGATCGGCAGAAACTTTGCCAACAAACTCTGGAATGCCTGCCGCTTCCGTCGGATGCAGGGGGAAATTTCCTCAAACTTCACCGATGTGAACGATCTGATCCGGGATGGAAAACTCACATCGGATGAAGCCTGGATGCTGGCAAAACTCGATGCCTGCGCAATCGATATGAAAAAATCGCTGGATGAATTCAAGTTCCATCAGGCGGTTCATGACATCTACGAACTGGTATGGAGCTCGTTCTGCGACTGGTTCATTGAGGCGTCGAAAGTCCGTTTTGCCGCGGGTGGAGAGGCGCGCGACCAGGCACTCCGTGTCCTTGACTACGCCCTCTGGAAACTGCTCCGTCTTCTGCATCCTTTCATGCCGTTTATCACTGAGGAGCTGGCACATCAGATGGGATTCCTTTCCGATTCGGAAAGCATCATGTATGCCGAATTCCCTCTGCCGATGAGCGAAAAGGAAATCCCGGTTCCCGATGCGGAATCCGTTGTAGCAAAGACGGAAGCCAAATTCGAACTGATCAGCGCGGGGAGAACGCTCCGTATTTCCTACAACATTCCTCCCGGCAAAAAGATCGATTTCCATGTCAAGGCGGCGAACGATTCCATGGAGGAGTTTCTCAGAAAAGGGATCGACAGTTTGAAATGGCTTCTCAATGCAAATTCCGTGACGATCTCGCAGGAGGATTATCACTGTGATGACGCTTCCGGTGCACCTTCCACTCTTGTCGCGGCCGGAGCGATCTTCCTTCCCCTGAAAGGATTGATCGACGTCGAAGCGGAAAAAGCCAAGCTGAAAAAACAGCAGGCCGAACTTCTCGGCTGGATCAAGTCCTCCGAAGCGAAGCTCTCCAACGAACGTTTCATTTCGAAGGCTCCTCCGAAAGTGGTCGAGGACGCAAAAGCCTATCTCGTGGATCTGAAGGAAAAACTCGCCCGTGTGGAAAGCGCCCTTGCGCAGATGAAATAACAGTGGTCGGTATCCGGCGGAGGGAATGCCATGTTCCTTCCGCTCGCCGGACAAAGGAGTGATTGGGCAATGCGGCAGATTTCGGGTCGGAACAGCAGATTTTATTTTGCAGCGGGATTCGTCCTTCTGCTGGGAGTCCTGATCCGTTTTGCCGCGTTTACCCCGGGACTGGAATACGATGAAATCTGGACCTTTCAACACTATGCCTCCGGTTCCCTGCACAAGATTTTTACGGATCTTGCGACGCCGAACAATCATCCGCTGAACAGTCTTCTGATCAAATGGTGCGCCTGTTTTTTCTCTTCCCCGACGGTGGTGCTTCGTCTTTCGGCTTTTCTCGCGGGAATCGTGACAATTTGCCTCTCGGGGGTTCTGGCAAACGTTCTTTTCCGTTCCCGCATGGCGGTTCCGGTTGCAATGACCTTTGCTTCATTCAATGCGGGACTGATTCTGTATTCCAACACGGGCCGTGGCTATTCCCTCCAGGTGATGCTGATTCTGCTGTATGCAATTTGTGTGCTACTGTACGCTTTGTCGCGCCGGAGATGGTATTTGTCCGGTATTTTTCTGACAGGCATTTGCAGCATTCTGACTCTGCCGACTTCGGTGCTTTGGCTCTTTCCGATTTCCCTGGCGCATTGTGCGTATGAGGTGAAACGGAACGGGACCGCATGGAAGAAATATCTGCCTGAAGGTGTCGCTTATCTTTTGACCGGCGGAGCTGTTCTCTTCTGGCTGCTTTACAATTACAGCGCGTGGAAAGCGGGACAGAGCTTCGGACAGAGTGTGGAATCCCTGTCATTTTTCCTTGACTTCATGGGAAAGACTTTGTACAGGTGCGGAGGCGTATGCCTGTTGCTTGCGGCTCTGCTCGGACTCGGATTTGCAATATGGAGGAAGAAACATCGTTTTCTCCTGATTTCCTTGTGGTGGATTGTGCTGTTTCCTCTGGTTGCTGCGTTGTTTACGAAAACGGGTCCGCCGCGGGTGTATCTGGCATCGGTTCCATTTCTGGCGTCGGCTGCTGGATTCGGTTTGGCGCATCTTCTGGCGGGAATCGGGAAAAAAAAGCTGCTGTACTCTGTGATTCTGCTGCTTTCGATTGCTATGGCGGGAGTGGACTATCGGGTCAATTGCAGAACGTGGAGCCGGGTTGACTGGCTGGAACGTTTTTCTCTTTACCGCAAATTGCCTCCGGAAAATTTCCTTTGTATTTCTCCCACATCGAGTTATCCGGCAGTCTGGAACAATCCGGACAGCCTTTCGGATTATATGAAACGGTTTACTGCCTTCGGTGAGAGCGGGTCCCGCTTTCTCACGGTCGATTCCGAAGATTCTCTGCTCGGGCTGGAATTGGATACCGGCTCCGAAGCGGGATTCCCTCTGCCATTTCTTTCACAGGTCAAAGAGGGGCTTGGAGATATGAACTTTCTGGTATATCGTGTTGTTCCGTATGATCCGAAAGCGAACTCCGGCCTTCTGCTGTTGAAACTGGAGAATTTTTCCCCTTCGGAGTTTTCCAGACTTCATCGTTATCTGAAAGCGCAGCCGTATGTGGAAAAACTGCTTCTTCTCAACTCCTTTTTTGCTTCGAACGTGCAGAGAAGCGTTCCGGGACACAGGGTCTTTCTGATTCTTGCCTGTAAAATCAGACCGGAAACGGGGGAATCCGGAGCTTTTTCAGAGTTTTATTTGCGGAATTCAGGAACAATCGGCTTTTTCTCCCTCCAAAAAGAATAGACTTTTCCAAATTGTATGCTACTTTATAGAGAAAAACAATGCATGCATTTGCTGCATCATAAAAGAATGGAGATCAAAGATGGCTATTCATCCGACCGCTGTTGTTTCACCGAAGGCTGAAATCGGAAAAGATGTGGAGATCGGTCCTTATTCCGTGATCGAAGACGATGTCAAAATCGGTGATAACTGCTACATCGACGCCCATGTCAAGATCGGACAGTATACAACGCTCGGACCGCGCTGCCGCATTTATTTCGGAACCTACATCGGGGAACCGCAGGATCACCGCTTTTATCGGGGAATCCGTTCTTACGTAGAGATCGGTGCGGATACTGTGCTCCGGGAATATGTGACGGTTCATCGTCCTCCGTTTGAGTTCCTGAAAACCGTGATCGGCGACCACGTGCTGCTGCAGGCATTCGTGCATGTCGCTCACGACTGTATCCTTGGAGACCGCGTGACAATTTCCAACCATACGGCTCTCAGCGGTCATGTTCAAGTCGGTGCCGGCGCAGTGATTTCCGGTTATGTTCTGATTCACCAGTTCAGCCGTATCGGTTCGCTGGCTATGGTCGCTCCCACTGCAATGATCGGTCAGGATGTGCCCCCCTTCTGCATGCTCCGTGAAATGAATTTCATTACCGGTCCCAATATCATCGGATTGCGCAGAGCAGGGTTCGATAATGAGAAACGACTCGCTCTCCGCCATGCAATCAAAACCTTCTTCTTTGAAGGACTCAATACTAAAAATGCCATCTCCGCAATTGAAGCGGACCCCTTTGTGAAAGATGTTCCGGAAGTAAGAATGTTCTGCGAATTCATCAAGGAATCCAAACGCGGTATCATGCCAGGCAATCCGAAATATGCCGGACTGACGGACGAACAGCGTGAGGCTTTGGAAATTAGAGCCTGATTCCGTTCGTAGACATCTCATCTTTGATTTCTTTTTGCCGCTCCTGTCGACCAGGGGTGGCAATTAATAGTTTTCCTCCTGGTCCCCTTCATCCTTTTTGATGATTCCACGTCATGCGGCAGAAAAGGAGCAGGGAGTGCAGAGGGCGAACCATATGGTTTGCCCTCTGCCCGGCAGGTGCCGGAAAAGGAGTAAGCCGGAATTTTAAATTTCAGCGCAAGGTGCAGGGCTGCCGGTCCTGCCGAGGGGGGCGAGGAGCCGCCAACCTGAGTCTCTGCAAAAAATCGTGACAGTTCAAGAGCGCAGAAGTTCGAGTCCGGTATCCCGAATCATCTGTTCATCGGTGTCGGTTCCACGTCCGGGGGTGACGAGATAGCCGCCGGTCATGAAGCTGTCGGCCCCTGCTGCGAAGATCCAGGATTGGAGATCGCGAAGGTTTTGTTCCCGTCCGCCGCAGACGCGGATACTGGTTTCCGGCATCATGAGGCGGGCGGCTGCAATGGCGCGGAGACAATCCATTGGGGTGATGCCGCATCCACCTTCCAGCAGGGTTCCGGGGATGGGGCTGAGGAAGTTCAGCGGGACGGAATCGACGTTCAGCGATCGGATGGTATCCAGCAGTTCAACTCTTTGTTCGAGTGATTCTCCGATGCCGATGATTCCGCCGGAACACACCGTAAATCCGAGCCGCCTGGCTGTTTGCACGGTTTCAATCTGAGAACTGTAAGGTCGTGTCGTGCAGATTTCTGCAAAGTAGCTTGGAGCGGCTTCCAGATTATGATGGAAGCGGTCGAGTCCGGCCTGTTTGAGCTGGAGCAGAGCGTCTTCTGTCATAATTCCGAGCGATGCGCATGGGACGATCGGCAGTTCGGCACGGATCATGCGGATCGCCTTGCAGATTTCGTCGAGATCTCGTCCCGGTACGACTTTTGTGCCGGAGGTGACGATTCCAAAACGATGGGCTCCGTGTCCGACGGCGATTTCCGCTGCTTTGAACATCTCTTCCGCGGAGATCAGCGGATAAGGGGTGATTTTGGCTTTGGATCGTGATGACTGAGCACAGAATGCGCAGTTCTGTGCACAGTTGCCGCATTTTGCATTGACAATGGAACAGGTTTTGATTTTTGTCCCGAATTTTTTCTGTCTGAGTTCGGATGCTTTTCTGAAGTAGTCCAGAAGTTTCGGCAGGTCCGTTGTTTTCAATACAGTAAGTGCTTCTTCGCAGGTGATGCCTTGCATGATCTTCTCCGGTCGTTTTGTTCAGAACTTTTAAAATACACCGGAAATGCAGAGTTTTCAAGAATGGAGCCGGAAAGACAGAGTGGGGAATTTCAACGAGTTCGGAACTGGAATTTTTTTGAAAAAGTCGGAATTCTCTTCTTTTTCTCTCCTTTGAGCTCTCTGTCGTTTTTGGCATTTTGGTGTATAATTTCAGAGAGTCATTCAGAAAATCAGAAAACAGGAGCATGATGAATATGAAACAGTATCACCCCGCCTCAATTCAGGAGATTCGTCTGAAGGATTGTTTTTTCAGTAACCGGATCAGAACCAACAACGATGTCACGCTTCCAGCGAATGTCCGGAAGTGCCGGGAAACCGGACGCGTCGACGCATTCCGTCTGAACTGGAAGCCGGGGATGCCGAATCAGCCGCATATTTTCTGGGATTCCGATTTTGCCAAGGTGATTGAGGGAATGTCTCTTTCTCTGATGCTCTATCCGGATCCGGAACGGGAAAAGGAGCTTGATGAATTTGTGGATCTGATTCTCTCCGCACAGCAGAAAGACGGATATCTGAATACGCACTTTACCGTGGTGGAACCGGAAAAACGCTGGAAAAATCTTTCCTCGGCGCATGAACTCTACTGTGCCGGACATCTGATGGAGGCCGCCGTTGCCCATTATAAGGCAACCGGGAAACGCAAATTCGTGGACTGCATGGCACGTTACGCCGATTATATTGCGGAGGTTTTCGGGCGCAATCCCGGACAGAAACGCGGTTATCCCGGGCATCAGGAAATTGAGCTGGCTCTCTGTAAGCTCGCCGAGGTTACGGGAAACCGGAAATATTCCGATCTTGCCGCCTATTTCATCAATGAGCGCGGACAATCTCCAAACTACTTCGAGACGGTGGAGCATGCCGGATCAGAGAATAATCAGGCGGATCGTCCGATTCGCGAGATGCAGAAACTGCGCGGTCACTCCGTCCGGGCGCTCTACTACCTTTCCGGTGCCGCGGATGTTGCCGCGAAAACCGGAGACTCCTCTCTCTTCGAAGCCTGCGAACGGTTATGGAACAATGTCGTCAATCAGAACATGTACATCACCGGCGGAGTCGGCTCCTCCTGTGACGGCGAAGCATTTACCACGGACTACAATCTCCCGAATGATACGGCTTATGCCGAGAGCTGTGCATCAATCGCCCTGGTGCTGTTTGCCGATCGCATGCTGAATCTGACCGGGGATTCCCGTTACGCCGATGTCATGGAGACCGCTCTTTACAACGGAGCTATCAGCGGATTGAGTCTCGACGGTGACAAGTTTTTCTATGCCAATCCCTTGGAAAACGACGATCAGATGTTTGAACACGGTCAGCAGAGGCGGAAACGTCAGCCCTGGTTCGACTGTTCCTGCTGCCCGACCAATTACTGCCGTTTTCTGCCGCAGATTGCCGCTTTCGCCTGTTCCGTTTCCGACGACTGTCTTGCCATCAACATCCCCGCGGCATCTTCCGGAAATGTGACTTTGAAAAATGGCTTCCTGCAATTTGAGCTTTCCGGTTCCTATCCTTACGATGGCGCCGGCACTCTGAAAATTCAGGAGGCATCCGGAGAATGCTCCATCGCTCTCCGAATTCCGGGATGGTGCCGGGACTGGGCGATCTCTCTGAACGGGGAATCCGTTTCCGCCGTTCCGGAAAAAGGCTATGTCAGGATGCGTCACGCATGGAAGAAAGGCGATTGCATCGAATGGAATTTCGAGATGCCGGTCCGGGTGCTTCATGCCAATCCGAGAGTCAGTGCAGATATCGGACGGGCGGCGATTCTGCGCGGACCGCTGGTCTACGCTCTCGAAAGCGTTGACAATTCCGTTCCGCTGGAGCTGATCCGCCTGAAAAAAGGAACCGCGTTCTCCTTGAAGCCGGCGACAGACCTGCCCGAAGGAACCCTCGCCATCTCCGGCAACGCCATGATTCAGGCGGATACGGATCAGCTCTATTTTGAAGGAGAACTGGCACTTTCTCCGGGACGCTTCACTGCGATTCCAAGTGCGTTGTGGCAGAACCGCGGCGATTCTTCCATGCGGATCTGGATTCCCGAGGCGGAATAACATTTTCTCCGCCTCGTTCCGGACAGGGGAGTTCCGTTTATCGTTCCAGCAGCTGACGGAATGCCGATTTCATGCAGTTGTGATCGGTTCCCATGGCGAGGAAACGGAATCCCCGTTCGATGCAGTCGGCAGGCGACATGGAGGGCTTCAGCAGCATTCCAGCGGTTTTTCCATATTTCCTGGCTGCTTCAAGAACGGCTTTTTCCGCAGATCGCATTGTCTCGGAATCGAACTGATTGTAACATCCGAGTCCAAGGGAGAGATCGGAATGCCCGATGAACAGAACGTCGATTCCCTCCACCGCCGCGATGGAGTCGATGTTTCTTACTGCTGCTTCGCTTTCAATCTGAGCGATGCAGAGCAGCTCTTTGTTCGCCCTGAGGAAATACTCCTTGAAATGGAATCCGTAGTCAGCCGCCCGGGAACCGGAGGAGAGTCCCCGGATTCCTTCCGGAGGATACCGCATGGCACGGACCAGGCGTTTCGCTTCTTCGGCGGATTCGATCATCGGCGCCATGATTCCTGCGGCACCGAAATCCAGGATCCGTTTGATTGTCGCTTCTGCGAGAGTCGGAATCCGGACGATCGGTGCGGTATTGGAATGCTTCAGTGCGGTGATCTGCTGAAGAGTCGCGTGTTCGTCACCGAGTCCGTGTTCCATGTCGAGCAGAAGCCAGTCGAACCCGCATTCCGCCGCAATTTCCACGGGCGAGACTGCGCCGCTTGCAATGAACAATCCCCGGGAAAGGGCCGATTCCCGAATCTCATTTCGAATGAATTTCATATCTGTTCCTCCAGTTCTCTGATTGCCGATTTCAACCTGCGGACCGTTGTTTCCCGCAGAGATTCTCCCGCGGTTGCAAGAAAGAAATCGTTTCCTTTTTCAAAATATCCCATGTAGTCCCGGATCATGGTTTTCCAGAGCATATTGCGCAGGGTGTGCAGAGAGATCCGGATCTGTTCCTGATTGCCGATCGGCGTGATTTCCGAATAACTTGCGATCAGCTCCTTCATGAATTCCCTGTCCTGAAAACAGTTGACGATTCCGAGATCGTCCATCGGGTCGCCGATGACACAGTCATCCCAGTCGATGACCGCGGCAACTTCCGACTTCGTCCCGAGCATGTTCCAGAACGTGAAGTCCCGGTGCAGCAGGGACCCTCTTCCGAATTTGAGCAGCGCTTCGGCACGGGAGAACAGCGTGTTTACAGTATCATATTCGGATTTGCTGAGGAATCCGTGGCGGAAAAGATACTCCAGATGAATATCGAGTCGTTTCCGGAAATAGTCGATGCAGGTTTCATCAAGTCCCTGCAAATTGCCCGATGCCTGAAGTTCATCGGTGTTGAGGAATCCGAATCCCGGAAAGCGGAGCATGTGCAGTTTTGCCAGAAAGGTTCCGGACTGCCGTGCAATCGGGAGCATCTCCAGGGTTCCGTCCTTGGCAAAGGTATTCAGGCAGGGATGGTTCACAAATTCCATGATCTGCCAGCGGAAGGGAAATTCCCGCAGGGAGATGTCGGTTTCCATGACGTTCGGAACGGGGAATCCCCGGGCGTGCAGAAGACGCATAACGGTACTTTCCGCAAGCATGTAGTCATCTTCGACTCCACCCGGATCAAGCCGGAGCAGATACCACTTTCCCGATGCGGAAAAACGATAGGTCAGATGATTCCCATCCGCGCGCAGCGGCTGGAAGGATTCCGGCGTGCCGCCGGAAAAGTGTTCTGCGATCCGGTATGCGGAGGCATTCCATTCGGGAGAGTCGTATTTTTCCTGAAAATAGATCCGTTTTTTTGCTTCCGGGGAGAGCCCGGAATCGCATTTCCAGTAGAAAATATCACTTCTCATGTTCTTTTTCCAGACGTCTTGTGCGGGATTGCACCATGGTGTGTTTCAAAAGGACGGAACCGGAAACATTGTTTCCTGCGAGCACATCGGCTTCGGTAAATACGGCAAGGAGGATTTCGCCGCATTCGCGTCTGTAATCGTATTGGATGAAGATGCGTCCGTCGTCGGTCTGGAAGCCGTCGGGATAGCTGATTCCGTGCCGCTCGTCGAGAAGAAGGCCGCCTTTCCAGTTTTTTCCGTCGTCATCGGAGATGTACGCGGTCAGATGCGAGCGGGCCTCGGGCTCCTCCGGATTCGAGTATTTGACCAGCAGAAGATTCCCTGAATTCAGTTTCCGCAGGAAGAAGCGGGCACTGGCGCTGGGGAAAGGGGTGCGGACAGGGGAACTCCAGGAATATCCTCCATCGAATGATTCCGTTTGCGTCATGCCGTGGGTGGTACGGAGATACATCAGGAGGGAACCGTCGCGGCGTTCGACGATCATGTGTTCATCGAAGGTCGGTTCGATGTTGAGGACTCCGCCGCGTTTTTCCCATGTGATTCCACCGTCTTTTGAAGCGAAAACATGCGCTTTGCGTTCGGTATCAAGTTCGTGGAAGAGAGTGCTCCGTTCCCCGAGCCAGAAGCAGGAGGTTTCGATTCCGATTTTTTCCCGGCACCAGAGAGAGATCGGCAGGAGCCAGGTTCCGTCCTTCAGGACGGTGGGCTTGTTCAGAGAGGCTCCGTGCCAGATACGGCGGGGCGTGCTCCAGACGGGCTTGTCGGAATCGGGATTGGCGCAGACGGAGAACCAGCTTCCGGCGCGACCGTCGAAATAACCGAAACTTTCGGTGAAGAAGAGAAAAAGCCGACCGTCGGGCGCGCTCCAGAGGTTGCCGACAACTGCGGAAAGGTGGATTCCGCAGTCCGGATAACCCGGATCAAGAATGAACTGCGGTTCGGAGAAGGTTTTTCCATCGTCCTCGCTTCGGGCAAGCAGGATAACCGCCTTGTCGTTGTCGCCGCCTGCGAACCATCCGAGCCAGATGCGTCCGCCGGGAGTCCGCGCCATTCCCATGCTCATGGTGTAATCGTCGACTTCCGGATGAAAGCGGAGAGGGGGACTGCTTTTGATTTCCGGCGGAACCAGCGCGCTGTCGACGTGCTGCATGACATACCGTTCGTAGAGGGCAAGGTCTGGATTTCTCTGCATGATCGTTTCCTTTTTTATAACGGTTGAATATGCTGCCGAATAAGTTCGGTCAGTCTGGTTTCGTTTCCTTCCGAGAGCGCTTTCAGCATGGCACGGTGATCTCCGACTGATTTCCGGATTGCACGGGGATTCAGGAATTTTCCGCGGTATTTCCGATCGAACATCAGGATCAACACCTGCCCGAAGATTTTCTGGATGCGGTTCCCGGTGGCCTCCATGAGTTTCAGATGAAAATGAAGGTCCAGACGATCCGCGTCTTCCGTTTCCGCGTCTTCCATCCGATTGATGATTCCATTCAGTTGGTCGAGCATTTCCGGTGTAATCCGTCGAATGAGAAGGGGGATCTGAGATGTTTCCAGAAGCAGACGGGTCTGTTTCAGTTCCTCGAATCCGTATCCGGCGATCTGAAGTTGAAAGGCGAGTGTTTCTCCGATGTCGAGGCAATCCGGCTGCTTGACAAAGGTTCCCCGTTTCGTTGTCCGCTCCAGAATTCCGAGAAAACTGAGGTGAATGACTATTTCCCGGATCGTGCTTCGCGAAACGTGAAACCGTTCCGCCAGTTCCAATTCTCCGGGCAGACGATCGCCCGGCTGAAAGTTTTCCTCTGCCATCCAGTGCTGAAACGTTTGGAGAAGTTCCTGACGCATGCTCTGTTTTTTTTTTGTCTGTTTTTATATTTTAATTTGTCTGACAAATGAAAGATAGCGCGATTTTGCAGGAATGCAAGTTTCGAAAAGCAAAAAAAAGAGAAATTTTGTCCGGAGTGTCGGAGGATTCCGCTACTCGGTGTTGACATGTCCGCCGGTGTGGAGTTTGCGGTATTCTCTGGGGGTGACGGAACATTCACGGAAAAACTGTCTGCGGAAATGAGAGGGATCATTGAATCCGGATTCGTAGGCGATCTGCTTGATCGACATCATGGAGTGCTCCAGCAGACGGCACGCGTGGGCGATGCGCTTTTTCCGGATGGCATCCCCGATGGTGCAGTGACGGTGTTCCGCGTAGATTCTGCCGAGATAATCGGGATGGCACTGGAGCTGTTCCGCAATGAGCGAGGTGGAGATTTCTTCTTCGAAATGCAGCAGGATGAACCGATCGGCCTCTTCGATCAGGCGCTGGGGGATGCGTCCGGGAGGCTGCTCCGATCGTGAGGTTTCCTCTTTGCGGATCAGGAGCGAAGCCAGATAGTTGCAGGATTCCGCATTCTCCTCCGATTTCTGCTCCTGAAGAAGCAGATTGCAGAAGGCGACGAATGCTTCGGGATCTCGAACCGGAAGCTGCTGCGGAGAGGAGCGGAGAACGTTCTGCGCCTCTTCATCCGCCGGAGTGAAGTGCATCCAGAAGAAGGAGAGATCCGGAGAGTAGGCGGAAAGCCCGCCGTGCCTGCGTCCCGGAAAGAGCAGCAGCCGTTCGCCCTTTTTCAGATGAAACTCCCGGTCCTCCTCGAACATATCGAGTGTTCCGGAAAGCACATAGATCAGTTCGTGGGAGGTGATTGTGCGTGTGGGATGCCTTCCGTGTCCGCGGGAAATGAAGCGCCCCGCGTTATGGAAGAGATAGATCGGATTCAGTTTCAAGTCGGAATTCTCCTTTTTCTCCAATGTACACCCCGATGGAGCGATTTGCAAAACTGGGCGGAGAAAAAGAGATGATTTCATTTTCTGGTACTTTGCTTTGGTGTTTCCAGGGGAGATAAAATCATTTTTCCCGTTTTCTCAGTTCGCCGGGACGTTTTCCGGTGAATTTGTGGAAGGCTTTGGAAAAGGCAAAGGCGTTACCGTAACCGACGGCCGCTGCAATGGAGTCAATCTTGTCGTCCGTCCGGCGGAGGAGTTCGGAAGCATAACGGAACTTGACTTCGCTGATGATCTCTCCGGGGGCGCGTCCACACTCTTTCCGGCAGAGCTGATAGAGGAGCGAGGGAGACATGTGGAGTTTTTCCGCCAGTGTCGCAGTTGTCCAGAGGGTGGTCAGATCGGATTCCAGCAGTTCGAAAAGTTTTTTCAGTCGTGCGGGAGCGGGAGAGCGCCGCAGTTCCCGCTGGAGATAATCGGCAAGGAGAGTCCCCAGATGGCGTCGGCATTCGCTTCCGCTTTCGGCCGATTCCAACGTTTCCCGGAAGAGCATGGCAAGAAGGTTGTTGATTTCGACTGCATACGAGGAAGGATATACCGCTTCGCCTGCCAGCCCATCCGGGTTGATTGTAAAGTAGATGTGGCGGAAAATTCCCGAATCCACCCGGCAGAGGCGGTCCACGTCTGAATTCATGATCAGTGTGCATCCGGGCGGAGCCGTGAAACGGCGTCCTGGAATTTCAAAATGAACGGTTCCTTCCAGAATCAGCCAGACTGTGATATGGCGGTTTTCCGTTCCTCCCGCTCTGCGCATTTCATAAGGAGCGCGGATGGCGGCGATTCCACCATTCCGGATTCCGCGTTCCTCCAGCGAGGGAAGATCCCGTTCCGAACGAAACGAGGTACAGAAAAGAAATCCGGAATGTTTTGTCGAATTGGATATAATTTTTAAGGAAGAAGACATAGGCGTTTCCCGGTTTTGCATCTATGGTAAGGTAGTTCCTGAAACTGGACTTTTCAATCAAACGGGGAGAAAAAAATGATTCGATTCGAAGAGCTCGGATCCGAAGTTGTGTGCACGAATGGTTCTGTCGCTGGAAATGTGGAATTGGTCCGTTCCTGGCAAGGGAATGGTTGTCTGTTTTCATTGAAGAACCGTTCGGGGGAAGCGGTCCGCCTGAAGGAAGCGGTCGTGTTCCGGGGAGAGATGCCGTATCCGGCTTCCACGCGTTTCTACGGCGAAGGATTCAACATGCTTTCGCAGTATCAGGGAACGCTTGATCATTTTGAACTGGCTGGAGTGTACAGTGACCGCTATCACTACAAACTTCCTGCAAAAGAAGGCTTCTTTACCTGTTACAATCTGCTTCTGCTCTTTCCGGAAGGGAGGGAGATTCTGCTTGCGGGCTTTTCCTCCTGTCGGAGATTTTCCAATGAGATCCGCTTCAATTCCCGCACATTTGAATTCGTGATTGACTGCGGCGGCATGGAGCTTCCCGCAGATGGAACACTGGAACTGGAGGAATTTTTCTATCGGTACGGTTCCTCCAGGGAAACGCTGCTTGCAGATTTCGCGGAACGGATCGCCCTCTATCATCCGACTCCGGAATACAGGGAGCGGATCACCGGCTGGTGTTCCTGGTACTGTTACGGTCCCAATGTCACGGAACAGGACATTGAAGAGAATATGAAGGCGATGAAAGAGAAACTCCCCTTTCTCCGTTTTGTTCAGATTGACGACGGCTATCAGGCGCACATGGGAGACTGGCTGATTCCGCATCGGAACTTCCCGGCTGGCATTCGGTCGCTCTGCCTGAAAATCCGGGAGAACGGACTGGAGCCTGCGATCTGGGTTTCTCCGTTCATCGCGGAGACGGAATCGGAACTGTTCCGGTTGCATCCGAACTGGTTCCTGACCGATGATGACGGTCTTCCACTTCCTTCTTCCCGGTATTCGTTCGGCGGCTGGCGCGCCGGTCCGTGGTACATGCTCGACTGTACGATTCCCGAGGTGCTCGACTACATTCGCGATGTCTTCCGCACAATGCGTCGCGAGTGGCAGTGCCGCTATTTCAAACTCGACGGTATCATGTGGGGATGTATGCCGTTTGGACGGCGCCGGAATCCGGCAGTCACGAGCGTGGAGGCCTACCGCGCCGGAATGCGCGCCGTGATGGAAGGCGCAGGTGCGGATTCCGTCATTCTCGGCTGCAATGCCCCGATGTGGCCGTCGATCGGGGTTTGCAATGCCATGCGGATTACGGGCGATATCAGCCGTTCGTGGCCGGTCTTTAAGACTCTGGCGCGGGAGTGTTTCCTCCGCAACTGGCAGAATGGACGGTTCTGGATCAATGACCCCGACTGTCTCGTACTGGAAAACCTGCGGGTCGAGGTCATGGGGCCCGACGGCATTCCGACCAGCCGTCAGACCAGTTCAATCAAGCCGGATGAGTTCAGCTTCCACAAAGCGCACATTCTCGCTTCCGGCGGCATGATTCTTTCCAGCGATAAACTGGCGCAGCTTTCGGAATCCTCTCTGGAGGCGATCCGCAGAATCATGGCTTGTTACGGTCATACCGCCCGGTTTTCGGACAGTGCTTTCCGGTATGGCAGAATGGAGCTGCCGGACCGCACGCTTCACTTCTTCTTCAACTGGGACGACACAGGTTCCGCAGACTTCCGGTTGCCGGAGACCTCTCGTGTCCTGACCGATTTCTGGACGGATGAACCCGTTTCGGAATCGTTTGCCATCCACCTTCCGGCGCGATCCGCACGGGTGCTTTCGGAACCGAAACCATGATTCCGGCTCCGAAGTCCTGCAGAAAAGGGAAAGGGGTTATGAGTTCCGGATCAGCCGGAGAACCGCTTCTTTGAAACGGTTGCCGCGCTCCTTGTAATCCCGGAACATATCCATGCTGGCGCAGGCTGGACAGAGGGCGAGAATGTCGCCGGGGGCGGCGGAGCGGGCTCCCTGTTCCGTCGCCTCTTCCAGTGTTGCGCAGAGGGCGCAGGGGATGAGATCGTGGAGAGCAGCATAGATTTTCTCTTTGCATTCTCCGATAAGGAAGGCGCATTTGATTTTGTCCGCATCATTTCGGATGGAGGTGAAATCCATCTGCTTGTCGAGTCCGCCGAGGATCAGGATGACGTTCTTTTTCCCGCCGAACGTGTTCAGCGCGGCGTTGACCGAATGCGGATTCGTCGCTTTGGAATCATCGACAAACCGGACTCCGTTGTGTTCTGCGAAAAACTCCATCCGGTGAACATCCGGACGGAAACTGCGGAGCGCCTCCGCGGTTGCCTCGGAAAAGAGCGCCTCTTCTCCGGCTTCCGCTTTCAGGATTGCGAGCGCCGCCATGATGTTTTCGGCGTTGTGGTTCCCTTTGAGATGGATTTCCTCCAGCGGGATGACGGGCGTTCCATGATGGAGGATGATTCCGTTTTCAAGCATGAAATCGGCATCCTGCGCGGCGGAAAAGGTCGCGGTGCGGCATTTGCGGCGGATCTGCTGCGCATAACGCTCCGGGAGATTCGCATTGATGACGGCATTGCCGCCTTCCATGTTCCGGAAGAGCCGCAGTTTGGCTTCCGCATAGCCTTCCAGGGTGCCATGCCGGTTGATGTGATCGCTTGCCAGGTTCAGGAGCGCACCGGTCGTGGGACGGAATGTCTGGACGGTTTCCAGTTGAAATGAGCTGGATTCCACAACCAGGACATCAAGATTGCGGAGCCGGAGCACGTCGAGTGCGGCATCGCTGAGAGCAGTTCCGATGTTTCCGGCAGATTGTGCTTTGATTCCATTTGCCTGGAGAAGTGCTGTTGTCAGTTCTGTTGTGGTGGTTTTCCCGTTGGTTCCCGTAATGGCGACGATCCGGCAGGGGAGGACGCGGCAGGCAAATTCGAGCTCTCCGATGATTGCGGCTCCCGCGTTCCGCGCAGCCTTTGCCATCGGGGAATCCGGACGGATTCCCGGGCTGATGACTGCCAGATCCGCGGGCGGCAGAGATGCTCCTTCCTGCCAGCCGAAGACGGATTCCCGGAAACGCGATTCGTCCGGTACAGGTTTCATGTCGACAGGAACCGGGATCATGTCCAGATATTCCGCGAGCCGTGCGGCGGCTCTTCCGCTGATCCCGAATCCGAGGATCAGAACCCTTTTCTTTTCTGCTTCCATTTTTTGTTTCCTCAGAAGTTGACTGCAATCAATTGCATGAGAGGTGTAAACTTACACCAGAATTCCGGAATTTAAATCTCCGGACGGTTGAAAAAAACAAATGAAATGGTAAATTTCCAGTTGACTTTTATCAAGAAAAAATTTTTATGGAGTTTTCATCAATGGGATTCGCCTGTGGCTTTGTTGGATTGCCGAATGTCGGTAAGTCGACCCTTTTCAATGCGTTGTGCAAGGGTGGTGCGGTAGCCGCCAATTTTCCGTTCTGCACAATTGATCCGAATACGGGAGTGGTACCGGTTCCCGACAAGCGTGTGGATGATCTGGTCAAACTGGAGCATTCTGCCAAAGTCGTGCCTGCAACGATGAAGTTTATTGATATTGCCGGTCTGGTTGAAGGCGCAAGCAAGGGGGAGGGGCTCGGCAACCAGTTCCTCGGGCACATTCGCAATGTGGATGCCGTGGCGCATGTCGTCCGTCTGTTCAAGGACCCGGATGTGGTGCATGTCAAGGAGGTGGTCGATCCTGCCCGCGACCTCGAACTGATTCTGACCGAACTCATGCTGGCGGATCTCGAATATTTGCAGAAGAAAATCGACAAGTCGAAAAAGCTCGCCCGCAGCGGTGATCCCGAATTGAAACTGGAGCTCGAACTTGCGAATTCGTTCATAAAAAATCTGGAGAATGCCACTCTGCCCGTTTATGACAAGGAAGATCCGAAACAGGTCCGCATCGTGAAATCCATGCAGCTCCTGACTCTGACACCGGCATTCGTCTGCGCGAATACCGACGAGGAGGCTTTCCGGAACTTCGGGAAAGATGATATTTCGAAAAAGCTGATTGCCGACGCCGCGAAACATGGCATGGAAGTCGTGCCCGTCTGTGCAAAACTTGAGGAAGATCTTGCCCAGCTCGAACCGGACGAGGCACTCGCGTTCCTGGAAGATATCGGAGTGGAAAAAAGCGGACTCGAACGCGTTATCCATACCGGCTATCAGCTTCTGAATTACCTGACTTTCTTTACGACCGGTCCCGATGAAACCCGGGCCTGGACCGTTACCCGCGGTTCCACTGCGCCGCAGGCAGCCGGAAAAATCCATACCGATATGGAGCGCGGCTTCATCCGCATGGAGGTCGTTTCCTACGATGACCTCATGAAATACGGCAGCTGGAACGGCGCGAAAGAGGCAGGCAAGCTTCGGATCGAGGGAAAAGAGTATATCGTGCAGGACGGCGACTGCGTGTTTGTCCGCTTCTCCGTCTGAGGAGGCCCGTATCGTCATGGCTTCGGATCGGGGCGTTTTCAAAAGTACGATGGGGCTTTCCGGAGCGACCTTTCTGAGCCGTGTTCTGGGGCTGGTTCGGGAGATTCTGACAGCCCAGTTCATTGGCGGCGGAATGCTGATGAGTGCGTGGGCGCTTGCGTTTACTCTCCCGAACCTCTTCCGCCGCATTCTGGGGGAGGGGGCGCTGGGGACCGCTCTGATCCCGATGATCTCCCACACCCTGGAAAAGGAGGGACAGGATTCCGCACGGCGGAAATTCTCCACGATCGTAATCTGGCTGACCTTTCTTCTGGCGCTGATTACGGTTCTGGTGGCAGTTCCTGCGCTGCTGATTGAGCCGTATGTAACGACGGAACGCTGGAAGATGGCGCTTCTGGCGGCTCCGGTGGTGATGCCGTACTGCATTATGATCTGCCTGATCGGGATTGCCACGTCGCTGCTGAACAGCATGAAACAGTTTTTCCTGCCTGCGATGGCAAGTCTGCTGCTGAATGTGTTTCTGATCGGGGCGCTTCTGTTTTTCTGTTCAGGAATGCGGGATGAACCGGTGAACTGTCTTTATGTGCTTTCGGTGGCGGTGCTGCTGTCCGGGCTGGCGGAGATGGGGGTGCTCGGATGGCTCCTGAAGAAGGCGGGGATGCTGCCGGAATTGTCGCGCAGGACGTTGTGGAACGCTCCGGCGATCCGGGAGATCTGGCATCTGGCTCTTCCTGGGCTGATCGGAATGTCGGCGCTGCAGGTCAGCGTGATTTGTGACCGGACGATCGCGATGGCGATCAGCAACCACGCTGTCGCCGCATTATATTACAGTGACCGGCTCATCTATCTGCCGATCGGGATTTTTGCCGTGGCGTTTGGAACGGTCTCTCTCTCTCTGATGTCGCGTCTTGCTGCTTCAGGCAGACTCAAGACAATGCTGATCATGATGTTCGGTTCCATGCGCCAGCTTCTTTTCCTGACGGTTCCGCTTGCGGCGTACATGATCTGTTTCGGGCGGGAGCTTCTGGATCTTCTGTTCCGTCGGGGGGCGTTCGACGCGGTGGCTCTGAATGAATCGGCGATGGCGCTTTACTGGTATGCTTTCGGGATTCCGGCGTTTGCTGCGACAAAGGTGACGGTTTCCGGCTTCTATTCGAGAAAGGATATGAAAACGCCGGTTCTGGTTTCGGTGTTCTGCATTGTTTTGAATGTGATCATCAGCATTTCCCTGATGGATGTGATGCGGCAGGGGGGGATTGCCCTGGCAACAAGCATTACGGCTTATTTGAATAATTTCATTCTCCTGTATCTCTTGAGAAAGCGTCTCGGGCGGATGCCGCTGAAGAGTACGGGCCGTCTGTTTATCCAGCTTATGCTGATTTCGGCGGTGGCGGCTGTGCCGGCGCGATATCTCTGTTCGATGCTGGAAGGAATCGGTTTTTTTGCGGTATTGCCGAAAAATATTCTTTCTCTGATTTGCGCTACTGTGCTGTTTGGTGCTATATTTACAGTGCTGGCATTTCTGTTGAGAATTCGCGAGGCGCGGATTGTGGCGCGGAAACTTTTGCGGCGTTTTCTGAAAACATAAGGAGTTTTGAAAATGGAATTTTATGATGTGATCCGTTTGAGAAGAAGTATTCGTTCGTATCGTCCCGTTCCTGTTCCGGAGGATGCGCTGGAGCGCATTGCCGAGGCGGTCAATCTGGCGCCGACGGCGTGCAACCGTCCGCCGTTCCGCATGATCGTTGTGAAGGACCCGGAGAAACGGGCTGCAATCTGCCGGGTGTACAAAGCGGCTTGGCTTTCCGAAGCGCCGCTGATTGCCGTTGTGGTGGGAGATGCTTCCGCAGCCTGGAAGCGTCTGGAGGGAGACTCCATCGTCGATGTGGATGCTGCAATCGCCATGGAGCACTTTGTGCTTGCGGCAACGGAGGAGGGGCTTGGAACCTGCTGGGTTTGTGCGTATGACCGTGCCGCAGTCGATGCAATTCTCGGCGTGAAGGCATCGGAACACTCGGTTGCGCTTTCTCCGCTGGGATATGCCAAGGATGGGCCCGGACCTTTTGCGCGCAAGGATGTCTCCCAGGTTTTCGAGGTCATCTGATGCTGGAGATTACGAAACAGTCCGATGGGACCTTTCGCTCTGCCGGAAAGAGCTGGGAGGTCGTTTTCGATGCTCCGAAGCCAGGCCTGTTCACGCTCCGTCCGGACCGGACGATGACGTTTGTCTCCCGTTTTGCAGTCATTGACAATCTGGAGGAATCTTCCGCGCTTTCCGACCGGCGCCGGGTGCATCATTCGAACGATGGCCTGGAAGCCCAGTTTGATGCCCAGTCCACGATTCCGTTTGGTGCGGAACCGGGAATCTCGCGGAAGTTCAAGCTCTCCGATGGTTTGCTTGCCGTGACGACGGATTTCCTGATCCGGACCTCTTTTCAAGTGCGCAATCTTTTCGCCGGTGGTTATGTCCTGGAGGGGGAAATAGCACACTTTGCGGTGCTTTCCGCTCCGGAATCCGGAGCCGCTCTTCCCTCTCCCGTTTGGAAGCCGCTTGATTCCATTGCGGAGGGAACAGTCATCTACGACTCTGCCCAGCCTCCGGTTGCGCTTCTGGCGGAGAGTACGGAAGGAACCGTGCTGGAGATTGCCACCGGCGAGGACTTCTGGCGATGGACTGCTTCCGCATCGAATACCGCATCCCGCTATACTCTGACAAAAACGGCAAAGGGGATTGAGTCTTCATGGCTTCCGTATGAGTTTCATCCCCGCCCGGAGGTGGAAGTGCCTTCCGGACGCAACCGCAGAATGAACTTCCTGCTTGCATGGCGGAAAAAAGACGGAACCCGGAACTCTGCGGAATACAGGGATGTGTTCGACATGGCGGCATTCGACTGGCCGGAGACGTATCTTGCATACGATGGCGCCGGGAATCCTGTGAAATCACTTCCCTGTTTTGCTGCACCGGGGGTGGTCAATGTGCTGAAAAAATGGGTCCGCCGGAAGTTGGCGGATCTGCAGGAGGGGGATGTGCTTGCTGTGACAAACGTTGTGCCGGTCTTCTGCACCTGCGCTGCACATCAGGATCGGGCAAGGATGAAATCTCTGCCGCATCTGGATGCCTACGGCATCAACGAATTCCGCCGCTGGGCGAATCGTCAGCTTGCACCAAAAGGTGCAAAACTGGTGATCGTCCCGGGAAAGGATGTGAAACTGCCATCCATCTGATTGCGGCCGGTTGTAGATTTTTTGTAAAAAAGCGGAGTTCTCTTCCTGCGAGGAGAACTCCGTTGTTTTTTCGTTATCGTTTGTTGATCTCCGGGGGATGAAACCGCGGGGAGCGGGAGAACGGATTATGCCGGCATCTGCTGGCTGAGACAGTGCAGAGCGCCGCCTTCCAGAATGATGTCGAAGCAGTCGATCATTTCCACTTTGTGGCGCGGGAAGCAGCGGGAAAGGATCTCGCAGGCTTTTGCGTCGTATTTGTCGTTCCGGTAGGAGGGAACGAGAACAGCTCCGTTCAGAATCAGATAGTTCGTATAGGTGGCCGGAAGAACGGTTTCGCGCCAGCCTTCCGGTTCGATCGGATCGGGACAGGGGAGGGGAATGATCTCGAATTTTTCGCCTTTCAAATTGCAGTTCCGTTCCAGAATGCGGATGTTTTCGCGGAGGACTTCGCGATTGCGTCCGGAGGGGGTCTCGTCAACGGCGGCGAGGATGGCGTCATCGCGAACGAAGCGGGCGAGTGTATCGATGTGTCCGTCGGTGTCGTCTCCCGCGAGCCCCTGTTTCAGCCAGAGGATATTTTTTGCTCCGAGCGCTGCTTTCAGAATGGTTCCCATTTCCTCTTTTCCGATTCCGGGATTCCGGTTCGGGTTGAGAAGAACCGTTTCCGTTGTCATGAGATCGCCGAGCGAATTAATTTCAAGCGCACCGCCTTCGCAGACGATCGGAATGGTGAATCGTCTCATTTTCAGCACTTCCGCGATGCGTCCGGGAACGGCGTCGTCTGCATCCCACGGCGGGAATTTCCCGCCCCAGGCGTTGTAGGAGAAATCGACGATTGCGCGTTCCCCGGTGGAGGCGTTCCGGACAAAGACCGGTCCGTGGTCGCGACACCATACATCATTGGTCCGGATGTCGAAAAGTCGGACGTTGCTGATCGTAGCATTCGCTTCACAGAGTTCTTCCAGAATGGTCTCTTCCGGAGCATTTCCGCGGAGAATGTACACTTTTTCATATCGGGAGATGACGGCGGCGAACTTTGCAAAAATTTTCCGGATTTCCGGCATGGTTGCAGGCCAGGTGGCGGGATTGTGCGGCCAGCTCAGGAAGACTCCCTCCTGACGGCTCCATTCCGGCGGCATGGCGAATCCGTATTCCGAGGGGGAAAGAAAGTCAGTCATTGTATCTCCTCAGCAGGTTCTGGTAGGCGTCAATACGGCGGTCGCGGAAGAAGGGCCACATCCGTCGGTGTTCCTCCATGGCGCGCAGATCGCAGGCGGCATAGAGAATTTCCTCGTGTTCCTGCGAGGCCTCCGCGATGCGGTTGCCGTAGAAGTCGCAGACGAACGAACTGCCCCAGAACCGGGTCCCGCCCTCCCGTCCGACCCGGTTGACGGCAGCGTAGTAGCATCCGTTCGCGACAGAATGGGAGACCTGTGCGTTCAGCCAGGCGTCCCGCTGAAGCTTGGCGAGCTCGTCCGGTTCCGAATCGATTCCGCCGATTGCCGTTGGACAGAAAATGATCTCCGCTCCGTCGAGTGCCGTCAGGCGCGCCGATTCCGGATACCACTGATCCCAGCAGATGATGACTCCAATTTTGCCGAAACGGGTCTGCCATGCACGGAATCCGAGGTCGCCGGGAGTGAAATAGAATTTCTCTTCAAATCCGGGATCCTGCGGAATGTGCATTTTCCGGTATTTGCCGAGAAAAGTGCCGTCGGCATCGATGATCGCCGCGGTGTTGTGGCAGAGTCCGGGGGCGCGTCGCTCGAACAGAGACAGAATCAGAACCACCTGATGGTTCCGGGCAATGTTGCAAAAGTGTTCTGTCAGCGGTCCCGGGATCTGTTCCGCCAGATCGAAGTTTGCCGGATCCTGATTCAGACAGAAATACGGTGTAAAGCAGAGTTCCTGCGTACAGATGATGTTTGCGCCGTGCGCGGCAGCTTCCGCGATCCGTTTCTCATGTTCCGAGATGGATGCTTCCTTCGTCTCGAATGCGCGGCTTTGCAAAAGGGCGATTGTGACGCTCATGGTTCCTCCTGTTGCATGTTTGACCCCGAACTATAACGCTTCGGCGCGGAATGTGCAAATCAAAAACAGGATTTTTCATCAAAAGGGAATTTTCCCCTCCTTCAGGAGAACAGGAAAAACGCGGATTGTGTTGTTTTTTCCGTGAAAAATCCTGTTCTTTCAACTTGATTCCTGACGGAACATGTGGTTTAGTACTTTCAAAAAAGTAAGGATAACAGAAACAATGAAAATCTTGAATTTCGGTTCGCTGAATATTGATCATGTATACAATGTTGCCGACTTTGTGAAACCGGGGGAAACCATTTCCGCCCGGAACTATTCCCGTTTCTGCGGAGGAAAGGGGCTGAATCAGTCGATTGCCCTGGCTCGGGCAGGGGCGGAGGTGCTCCACGCCGGACGGATCGGGGACGATGGACTTTTCCTGAAAGAAAAACTGGAATCTGCGGGAGTGGACTGTTCCCTTCTGGATGTTGTTTCTGGTGAGCCGACTGGTCATGCAATGATTCAGGTCTCCGCAAAGGGCGAGAACTGCATCGTTCTGTTCGGCGGAGCAAATCAACGCATTTCCGAAGAGCAGATTGTTCGCTCGATCAACTCAATGGAGCGAGGCGATTTCCTGCTGCTCCAGAATGAGATCAGCCGTATGGAAGAGATTATGGAGACCGCCGGGCGTGCGGGCCTGCGCATCTTTTTCAATCCTGCGCCGATGAATGAAACGGTATTTTCCTATCCGCTGGATAAAATCGACACTTTTATCGTAAATGAGATCGAGGGTGCCGGACTTGCCGGAGTCGATACGGAGAATGAGCCGGAACAGGTCCTCCGCTCTCTCAGGGGGAAGTATCCGGCCTCCAATCTTCTGATGACTCTGGGTGCAAGGGGGGCCATGTATCTTGGCCGGACAGAGAATAAGGTCGTGTCTGTTCCCGCTTCGAACGTGGAAACTGTTGTGGATACAACTGCCGCAGGCGATACGTTTATCGGCTATTTTCTGGCGGAGACGGCTTTCGGACGTTCTCCGGAACAGGCAATGAAAACGGCGGCAGCGGCTTCCGGGCTCTGCGTCGGACGCCTCGGCGCGGCGAATTCGATTCCTTTCCGGCGTGAACTTGACGTGGACTGACCTGTTTTTGTCCCGGTCGGAAAAACGTTCTGAGAGAATTTTCCCGCTGACGGAAGAAATTTTTCTTTCCCCGGTTTGACTTTTTCTTTTTGGCGGTTTATTATTAGAAATCAATCACCACAAGGAAAAGGAGAAGAGCTAATGAAATTCATGAGTGTAATTGCTGCAATTCTGTGCGCGGGTGCAGTTTGCGTTTCCGCTGCTGATGTCAAGGTTTCCGGAATGACGGCCGGGGTTAAAGTCGCGAAAATTGCGCAGAGCGCCAAAACCCGTACATCCGGTGGACCGTTTGTCTTCACCAAGGTTCCGGACCAGTTGAAAGACCTTCAGATCGTGACAATTACGCGCGGTGCGTTGAACAAGCCAGGCGCAGGATTCTCGGTTACAATCGATCAGCCTGCGACCGTTTATCTTCTCGTACATGATCGCGGCACGCCGACGATTCCTGCCGGCTGGAAGAAAACCGCGATGAAAGTCCAGTGGAACGCCGGTACCGATACCGTCTATGAAAAACAGGTAAAGGCCGGGAAAATCGAAGTTCCCGTGCACAACGGCAAGGCTGGCGGAAACTATGGCGTTCCAAGCGCGCTTGTCATCAAGCCTGCGAAATAATGTTTGTGCAGAAGAAACAAAAAACGGCTGTCCGTTCACCGGGCAGCCTTTTTTATGAGGATGAACCATGAAAATCGTGGAAGAAATTGTATACCAGCCAGCCTATGGAGTACGGGGACTCGGAGATCTGTATCTGCCGGATGATCTTTCCAAACGGACTCCGGCAGCACTGACCATTCATGGCGGCGGCTGGTCGGCCATGGAAAAATATAGTTTCGCCGGAGTTGCCGAATTCCTCTGCGGACTCGGTTTTGCCGTTTACAACATCCACTACCGGCTTTCGACCATTGCTCCATGGCCCGCTTGCGGGGATGACTGTCTTGAGGCTGCTGATTTCTTTTTGAATGCAGACTTGCCGGAATTCCGGGGATTTGACCGGAGCCGTCTTTTTGTCGTCGGCGCTTCCGCCGGAGGGCATCTTGCGCTGATGACAGGACTTCGCCTTCCGCCTGAACGGGTCTCCGGAATCGTATCCATCTCCGGAATTGATGATCCGAGGGCGGATCTGAAGATTGCTCCGGGACGTTATACGCAGCTCTTCGGGCACGCACCATCCGAGGCAGATTTGGATGCAATCTCTCCTGCGAATTTTCTGACGAAACAGAGCCCGCCGATCCTCTGCACACATGCGCTCTATGATACCGTCGTGCCGATTGAGTCTGCTAAGGTGTTTGTTTCCGCGGTTGAGAAAAACGGAACTCGGATTGAAACCTATTATTACGATCGCAGCAACGACGGTCATTGCATCTGGATTCCCCGGAGCGACCCCCATAAGCTGCATCGCGATATTGAGGAGCGGATCGAATCCTTTTTCCGGACGCTGAACTGATTCTGCTTGCCGGAACTCCGGTCGGTCACCGCTTCTTTGAGAGGTGATGCTGTGACTCCGGGAGGCGATGATTCATTTCTTTGTACAGTCGATCACGCGGACAGATCCGCGGAAGGTGATCGGCTCTCCGCCTTTGACTTTGATCTTTCGTTGTGCCGCCTGCTGTTTCCCTTTCAGAATCAGCATCCGTTTTCCACCGCGCGGCGGAATGCTTTCGTGCTGAAAGGCGCTGCCGCCGAACCACGGCCACGAGGTGTATTTGCCCTTCGCATCGCGGAGTTCGAAATCTCCGTTGATGAGCCGGGCTCCTTCGAGCGCGAGATCATCCCATGCCAGTGTACAGAGATTGGAACTTTTATCCGTGCGGTTCATGCAGTCGTTGACGAGGAAGGTCAGGGTAATTTCTCCATCCTTTTCCGGGAGAAAGGAGAAGGTGAAGGGAACCCATTTCCCGTCCGGAAGCTGCGGTGTGTTTGCCCAGATGGATTTCTTTGCCCAGTTCGGGTTGGAACAGGTGCCGGGAAGTTCGCGCATGGGGACTGGACGCAGGTGATTTCCTGCATCGGCTGTTACATAGACTGCACCGGAATGGGTCGCTTTGGCGGAGGGAGGAAATTCGCGATCGAAGGCTTTCCGGTCGAACTGTTTTTTGCGGAGTTCATTTTTCCGGAAAAATTGTTTCAGGACCATGGCTGTCGGGTTGTCGGGTTTGTGGGTCCATGATTTTGCCTTGTCCCAGTATTTCTGTTCGTAATCGGGCGCGGCAATATAATCCGGACTCCAGCCGTAGAATTCCAGATAGGCGTGGAAGGTCCAGTCCCACCCGTATTCGTCGAAGAGTTCCAGAAGATCGCTCAGATACTTTTCCCGGTTCGGTGCGGATGCGATCGCACTGAATTCGGAAACCAGCATGTGAACGTTGTGGGCCCGCTGGAAATCCCGTGCCGGTTGAAGTGTTTTGCGAAGCATGGATTTGTCCCAGTAACGTCCGTCGCAGATGCCCGGATAGGAGACCTGCTGCGTTCTTCCGGAACCGATTCTCTGATGTGTATAGGGAAACGGTGAGTAGAAATGAACGGCATAGACAATGTTTTTTGCCCGGATGGGACGCAGCGTTTCAAATGCCCGGATACCGAACCACTCCTCCGGCTGAACCAGAATCGTGCGTTCCGGATCAATTGTGTTGATGGCTTGCGCCGCTCGTTCCATCAGCTCTTCATAGTCCGGGAATCCGGGTTGTTTTTCAATTCGCAAACAGGATTCGTTAAGAAGTTCGAATGCGTAGATCCTTCGATTTCCCTGATAGCGTCTGGCAATTTTACTCCAGATTTTGACGAAGTATTCGGCATAGCCCGGTCTTGTGTAGAATAAATCCGAGCGGGCCCAGTCGTTTTTGTCTCTCCACGGGGCGAATGCCTGAAAAATCAGGAAGGTTCCGCACTGATCGGCCTCTTCGAGCGCCCTGTCCCATTTCCGGAAGGTCTTTTCCAGGTGTTTCTCCAGCTCGGCATCGGAGAGGTTGAATGGAATGTTCCGGAGATGAAGATGCAGTTTCAGAAGATTGACATTCCAATCTCTTACGGTTTGTCCGATTCTTCTGTTCGGGAGAATATTGTCACAGGTATTGAATCCGCGCAGAGCTTTGAGATCATGTCCTTTGTACGGACGAGACGCATTCTCCCGAAACAGAGCGGACATCGGCGGACCCGTCACAATGAGTTTGACGTTCCGGAAAGAGACGCTTCCCCGCTTTCCCAGAATTCCGAGTGTCAGCGACGCATTGCGCAGATCTGCCGGAATCCGTGTTTTCAGGTGGAACTTTTTCCAGGGAAATGTGCCGGAAAGTCCGTTGAAGGAGTCGACATAGTGATCGACCTCTGTTGCGTAATTGAGTGCGATCCTGATTCCTTCCCACGGTACCGCCGGACGTGGCACTCCTTCCGCTTTTGCTTCGAACGAGAGTTCCGCTTCATATCCTCTTGCTTGTGTCAGAAAGGAGAAAATCCCCCGGGTGATCGTGTAGTTGTTGGTTGTTGCTCTGGTCTGGTCACCGAAGACATCCTGTGTCAGAATTTCACCACTTTGAGTGGCTGCGCCGGCGTTTCCCGCCCGGATTGTCAGAGTGTTTTTGCCTGTCGTGGCAAATGGTTTGGCACTCCAGTGTGTCAGTTCATCGAACGATTCGGCGAAGAGAACGGTTTTTTCCGGAATGGGATCTGTTCCGGATGGAGCGGCATTTGCCTGCATCAGCGTGCAGAGAAGTGTCGGAAGAAGAAAATGCAGTTTCATTTGAAGAGCTTCCTTGAATGGATGGTTATGGATTCAGGGGATTCAGAAGCGCTGTTTTCCGTTCGACAAACGCTCCATAGCGGATATTCTCCACGTGGGCGTCGAAAAAGACTCCGTTGAACCCTTCGAAATGTCGGTACGCCAGCATTCCGTTGCCGGGATTGAGTGAGACATTTTCCCGTTTTTTGATATATTCATAATAATTGGTCTGCCAGATCAGATAATCCTGCGCATCCGCCATTGCCATGGCGCCGGAGGGACGTCGGATCTGAGTCAGTTTGAATCCACGGAAGCCGGAACCGGTTGGATTCTCGTTTTCCGTGCCGTTGTAAGTGATGCCATAGGAGTTGGAGAAATAACAGCCGTAGGAGTATTCTTTCTGCATGGCGGAAGAGACGGGACAGAGGATCGCGCGGGGAAGCCAGGCATCGGTACTGTATTTTTTGATGTTGACATTCAGGTATTTTGCCCGGATGGTCGGGATGTTGATGAAGTAGACGGGATTCGTTTTTTCTGGCGTTTTTGCCGCCCGGGGAAACCAGAAGTCATTGTAATCGGACGCATAGCTGTTGCCAGCCTGTCCGAACATGCGGAGATGATTGACACATTCAATCTGCCGTGCTTTGGTTTTTGCCGAATTCAATGCCGGAAGAAGAAGCGCTGCAAGAATTGCAATAATTGCAATGACGACAAGGAGTTCAATAAGTGTGAAAATTTTCTTCTTCTTTTTTTCTTTCTCCGGGTTTGAGTTCATTTTATTCTCCTGTCTTGGGTTTTGTTGTCGTTTGAGCGATGGTCAGGGTGGTTGGAAGAAGGATGCGTTCCGGAACGGATTCTCCGTTCAGGAAACGAATCATGGTTTCCGCTGCATTTGCTCCGAGACGGTCCAGGGACTGGTCGATGGTTGTCAGCATGGGAACCGTGACTCTGGCAAGAGGCAGTCCGCCGAAACCGATCAGGGAAATATCTTCCGGAATCCGGAGTCCGAAGCGGGGAAAAAGCATCATCAGTTTAAGGGCAATGTAATCCGAACCGCAGGTGACTGCGGTCGGCGGTTCCGGCAGAGACGCGAGCATTCGCACGTACTGTACCAGTTTTTCCGGATTGAATGTCAGGTAGTCGTGATAACAGAGCGATTTTTCCAGGACGAGTCCTTTTTCCTTCATGCAGCGGTCATAGGCATTGAAACGGAACTTCGCATAATGCGCTTTCAAGGTATCTGTCACATGGACGATCCGGCGGTGTCCGAGTTCATACAGATAATCGACTGCCTGCCGGATTCCGTGGAGGTCGTCGGTGAGAACACGAACTTCCGCATCTCCGGAGTCGATATCCAGCAGCGCGAGAGGAATGTGATATCTGCGGGAATCTTTCTGAAGAATTTCAAGTCTTGGTCCCTGGATATTCCACGCGAAAAACGCTGCCGGACGCTGTTCAATGGCGCTGTTGACAAGGGCATGGAAGTCGCTGTTCCTGCTGAAGACGATTTCACGGGTTGTATAACCGAGCCTGAGTGCGGCAATGTTGGTCATAAGTGCGCTTCGGGAGAGATAATCTCCATGAAAATCAGGAAGAAACTGAATCAGTGTTTTAGAACGCCCGGACTGCATCTGCGCGGCGATGTCATTGCGTCGATAGCCGAGTTCTACGGCTGCGGCTGTGATTTTTTCGCAGGTCGCCTGTTTGATTCCAAGCCGGTTTGCCTTGTTGCTCAGGACAGCGGAAACGGTTGATACCCCGAAGCCTGTATGTCTGGCGATGTCTTTGATTGATACCATACCGCATCCATCTCCGTTTCTGCTTGCTCTTGACTCTTTCTGAAACGTTTCAGATGATATAATTATACGACATTCCGCGGAAGATGTCAAGAGGCGATCTCGAAAAAAAAGGAAAAAATGCTTCCACCAGGAGTTTTCCTTTTCTGCTGCGGAAGGGGAGGAGTGGGAAGACGTTCCTTCCCTTCGGCGGGGGAACGGGACGCTGAACGGTGCAGCAGAATCAATCTTCCGCTTTGCTCCTGGATGTGTGCCGCTTGAATGTTTCCAGCATCTTGGAATCGGCTCCGGCATCCGGGTACGGTTTGAATGTGGCGTTCGGATCGAATACGGAATCCATATCCTGCGCTTTTGCGTTCCGGAACTCGGCGAGGGTGCGGAATTGAACCGGACGATAGAAGTAGAGCTGAGATGTCTGACGGTTTGCTCCGCCGGTATAATTCCCCTTGCCGAACGAGGAAACAATGGTTCCGCAGTTCAGAAACAGATTGTTTCTGCTGAGGATCTTCCCTGATTCGTGAATGGCAAAGACGCTTCCGAATCCGATCGCGGTGCATCGTTCCATTGTGACCGAGGCAGTACCGGATACCAGAACCGCCGTATTTGTCCCCGTTTTGCCGAGATTGAACAGAATGCAGTTTTTCAAAATGACTCTGGACTCTTTTTCGGCGGTGAGGGCGTTTCCGTGCCGCACGCGGATGATGCAGTTTTCCAGAATGGCGTCCGTATGATAGAACTGCACATCGTTGCGGAAGACGTCTTCTTCCATGATGCAGTTGATGTAGCGGACATTCGAGCGACGCGTCGTTCCGTCCGACGGCATTCCGACATCGACGACTCCTCCTCCGGCATTGCCGTGGAACCGGGAATTTTTCACAACGAGTCCCGATGCGTGTGCGCTGATTCCCTGATCCATGTTCCGCGTGCCTTCGACGCCCTCGAAGACAACGTTCCTCCAGGCGGAATCGAACCCATCGCCGGGATAATATTCCGCTTTGATGTTGCGGATTGTCACATCATCCACGCCTTCCACGCAGACAGCGTAATCTCCGTGGGGCGTTTCGAGTCTGACGTCGGCGGGTGTTTTCCCCGGTTCCAGCCGGACGTGGAGTTTGTTGTGTTCCGGCGTTTTTTTCGCTCCGAATACTTTTGTGAGTACATAGGAGTTCGGGACCAGTTCCGTTTTCGATTTTTTCCATGGAAGCGGTTTCCCGTCTGCAAACACGATCGGGAAGCCGGACCAGTAGCCCTGTTTATCCATGACCCATGCGTTATTGTTGAGCTGGATGGTGTAGACATCGCTGCCGGTTTTTGTCCATTCGGAGGCGGGGCGGTGACGGAGTCCGCTGAAGCGCGCACCGTGTCCGTCCACGATGGTCGGGCGCCCCGGTTTCCCTCCAAGATGGCGGTTCCGTGCCGAGAAATGGATGCTTTCCGTATAGGGCTGTGGATTCGGTGTCAGATGCAGGGTGTCGCCGGATGACATCATCTCCATGCCGCGGCGAATTGTCCGGACAGGGGCGTTTTTTGTGCCAGGAGCGTTGTCGTTTCCTTTTGCATTGTCCACATAAACATCTTTTGCCGCAAGACTTCCCGTGAGGAACAGAGAGAGCAGAAACGGAGAAGTGAGTTTCATGGTTTAGTTTCCTTCCAGCAGGGTATTGAGCGTGATTGTGAGATCATGCAGATCAATCCTTCCGCTGTAGGCATTGATTCCGGCAAGGAAGAACAGGCGTTCTCCTTTGCGGACCGGAATTTGTTTCAGGGAGATCCGGTCATGAATCGGTTTCCGCGGAGGATAGCTGCCGTCGAAGAGAAGAGTCGTTTCCTTTTCCACTGTGAAGCGGATGTTCCCATGTCCGGACGAGTCGGATTTGAGGAGCCCTGTGATGCTGACTGAGCCGTTGACCGGACTCTTCCACGCGATGATGTTGAGGCTCTGCGGACGCAGGGAGAACGATTCGAAGCGCGAACCATCCGGGTTGCTTCTGCGCAGGAGTTCGCCGCGTCCCTGGGGATATTGGCGGAGACTCTTCAGCGGGGGAAAATGACCCATCATGCCCTGTCCGTTGTTTTCGGGGCAGAGAAGATAGGTTCCGTCATGCGGAATATTTCCCGCCTTGCCCTGCTTGTAGAGATAGTACCAGACGGGAGTGTCCCATCTGTCGCGATCGGGATTGAGGGAGTAGCCGCGCTTGTGGACATCGGCGAGTTTCCAGACGGTTCCCGCTGTGTATTTCTGTTCGGCTTTGAGCGGATTTTTCTGCTGCTTCCATTCGTCGAGATTGGAGAGCCCGTCGTGGTCCGGATCTGCGGAGGGATCGGCGGCGGTTGCGGTTGCCATCAGGGGAAATTTGCCGAACCAGTACATTTCGAACCAGTTCGGGAGTCCGTCGCCGTCGAGATCGCCGTATTCGCTGTAGTAGAGAGGCTTGTCATTCGGGAAATCCCGTTTCCACTCTTCCTCGAAATTGCTGCCGAAGCAGACCATGCTGCAGTCTTCGCGGAATGGTTTGTCGGAGACCTGTTCCGGTGCCGTTACCTTCAGGACCGCTTGTTTTCCTGTGCCGCGCCGGACTTCCGCGGAGACTTTTCCCGGCTTGAGGGGAAACTGCTTGTAGGACATTCCTGCGGGGGCATCAAATTCGCCGTACCCTTCCGCATGGACTGTTGCCGGAGAGCGGAGAAAGGTCAGCACTTCAAGAACGCCGTCGACGTAACGGCGCTGCTGGAATGGATATGTTCCAGTTCCGTTGCCGTTTCTGCGGAAAATCAGATGAATCGACTCTTCTTTGATTTCCGGTTTTTTTCCCAGTTTCCACCAGTCAATGAAGTAACGGTTGACATTGAGAATGGTGTAGTTGGTGCTGTATCCCGGGGCGAGAACGGTGTCCTCCCCGTAGTCGTTCCAGGTGGTGAACTGAATGAGAGTGGAATCGTTGTTCCGTGCGGATTCCCAGCGGTTCCGCAGGAGATCAAGTCCTTTCTCAGTGACGAGTCCGCCTGCTTTGTTGTTGTACTGGAAGAGAAGAGGTTCGCTCCATTCGGCTTTTCCCTGTTTCACGTTGTCCGCGATGAGTTTCCGGTATTCCGGCCAGTCCGCACCTGTGAATGCGCCGACTGCATCGAAGTGTTTTCCCGCCCATCTTGCACATGCCGCGAGAAGTTCCGGATTCCGGCGGTTGCGGAGTCCTTCGCTGTCAAAGCAGTAGTGGAGGAACAACGGAACGCCGACTGCTTTTTCCAGCTCCCGGTAGGCATCGGAACAGCGCTTCCACTTTTCGGGGCCTTCGGGCAGATTCCGGACCTCCTGCGGATAGTAGAGACCGCAGGAACCGTAGCCGAAAATCAGAATTTTACCGTTTCTCCGCGCCAGATTCGGACTCTTGCCATGTTCTTTCACCAGGTAGCGCACGGTATCCGTGATCTGCTCTCTGAGATCCCCGGGAACTTTGCCGCGCGGATGGCAGGCGGGATCCAGACAGATGGTCAGGTAGAAAGGGACCTTCATGCGTTCCGCCGCGCGGATGAGATGCCCGAGAACCTGTTTGGCGCCGTCGCCGCCGGCCCAGGCATCAATGGCGAATCCGTCGATGCCGCCCCGCATGGCGCGCCGGATCTCAAGTTCCGCACTCTCTTCCGGAGAGAGGTCGCGGTCCTGCGGAGTGAGGGCGAAGTTTGTGAAGCGGCCGCCGATGCGGTCCACCATGTTTCCCTTGTCGTGCCGGACGCGCGGCGTGTCATTGCGCATGTGATTCTGAATCGGACCATATCCGGCGGGAAAACACCCCATGTAATGAGCGTAAACAGCCTTTTCCGCGGCAGATGCGCCTGCCGCCAGAAGCGCCAGAGTGATTGCGGAGAGAATTCGTTTCATTGAGGAGCCTTTCTGTTGATGACATTATCGCATAGGAGAATAATATTCGGTGGGAAAGAGGATGACCTGCATCAGAGAAACGGAAGCGGCATGTCCATCGGCGAAGCTCATGACGGCGCGTTCGCCATGGACCTTGAACGTGCCTCCCTGTCCAGCGGTCGAGACATTGGCCCCGTGCCAGAAACCGAGATCGTCAACCCCGCTTCCCGTTGCCAGTTCCGATCCGTATTTGGAGAGCGTTTCATTGCGGGAATAGGGATTGAAACTGAACATTCCGGTATAGTTGCTGTTGCGCGCTCCCCGCGTATCGGAAGCATACGGCGTGACGGAGGGCCGTTTCAGCTGGCCGGTCCGGTAACGGATGGTTTTCCCGTCTACTGTTTTGCGGAAATGAAGATGCAGTCCGGTCGTGATGCCGTCCTGATCCCTGCTGTAGCCGCGGAAGGCGCCGGGATCCGTTTCAATTTTGTGATGAAAATCCCGCGCGCTGCAGGCCGCCAGATGGTTGATCGTCCGGGCGGGAAGATAGGCGTAGTAATACCAGCTTTCCCAGAAACAGTCGGAATTATCCGGAAACCAGTCTCCCCGGGCCCCCTGAAGATAGTCGTCGAAATCGGAGGAATAGGCAGAGAGAATGAGTCCGAGCTGCTTCTTCCTGGAGAGACAGTCTGCTTCCATTCCTTTCGATCGGGCCGATTTCAGCGCAGGAAGAAGTATGGAGACTAAAATTGCAATGATTGCTATTACGATCAGTAACTCGATCAATGTGAAATATTTTTTCTGTTTCAGCATGTTTCTCCCTCCCGGAATGTTGCATGAATGAGTTCTGGTGTCCATGGTTCTCCTTTTATTTTGGCAAGCAGGTTTTCTACTGACTGTTTTGCAAAATCGCTGATTTTCACTTCCATGGCAGATGGTTTCAAATGGGTGAAGGGAGGCAGTTCCCTGTTCAGATGAGTGAGAATGGCGAGTTCACGCGGGACCTCGATTTTCTGTTCCATGACGGCATACCAGACTCCGTTGAAGAGGGTATCCATTCCGATCAGCAGTGCATCCGGTCTGCGGGGACGTGCCCAGAGTTCCCGGAAAGCCTTGTAGCCGGATTCGAGATAGTGGTGTTCCGTGAGAATCGTTTGAAGCTCCATTTTGTCGCGGAGTCCGGCTGGAAGGGCGCTCCCGAGTTCGGAGATCATCTTCTCCTGGATGGCTGCATCGCGGCGGAGGCGCGGAAGGATGAGTGCAATGCGGCGGTAGCCCTTTTCCGCAAGAAGCGCATAAGCATTGCGGAGCATCTCATTGACGTCGATGTTGATTCCGTCCGCCCGCGGCAGGGGGCACTCCTTCCGGACGTATTCCCCGATTCTGGTGTTTTCCGTACAGAATTCAAAGATGCCGCCGAGTTCACCGCTTTCCACTGCTTTCCGAAGGTCGAATTCGGCTGTGTCGGCGGAGTCGTTGGTTCCCGCCATGAAAATTTTGTATTTCCAGCCTTTTGCTGCGATGCAGAGGAGCAGTTCGCTGAGAAAGTCGGTGAAGAACGCAAGTTCGTGCCTCTGGAAGATACACTGGGAGAAAACGATCCCGATCGTATTGCCTTTGTAGAGTGCACGGACAAAGGTGCCTTTCCGCCGGGTTCTGGAAATGAGTCCTTTGTCTGCGAGAATGGAGAGACTCTGCTGGATGGTGTCCGGAGTGACCTGAAACTGTTTTGCCAGAGTGGTTGTCGCGGGCAGCCGTTCGCCCGGCAGCATTCCGCCGGAGCGGATCTCCGTTTCGAAATAGGTGGCGATCTGTCTGTAATAGGCATCGTTTTTTTTCAGGTTCATGGGACAGCTCTGATTTATTATACGGCATTATACGTTTTGTATAATTATACCTTATTATAGAGAATTTGTCAACCCCTTTCCCGAGGCAAAGAGCTGATTTTTCCAAAAAAAAAGCCATCCGTCGATATCGAGGAGCGGATGGCGCAGGAGGAGCAGTGGGGGATTTACAGATCCCGGTCGGAAGAGTAGTCTTCGCTTCCGGCGGCGAGATAACCGCCGCTTTTTCCATGGGGATCGTCTGTGAACCAGAAGGAGTAGAGATCCCCTTTCTCCATGGTGAAGCGGAGGCGGAGGGGAGAGGTTTCCGGGAGAGTGTCGCGGGTTTTCCAGCGGATCTGGACGGAGGTGGAGTCGCCGCGGAAGGGAATGGTTTCCTGAACCGAGTATCCGGGAACGGGACGGTTCTCCCGGTCGAGCACTTCGGCCCGAAGGGATTCCGCCGCGGCGTTGATCCGGAGAAAACGGCCGTTGGGGATCATCGGGCGGGTGATGAGGATGCCTTCCGTATCGGTATGAAGGGAGGCAAAACCGTCGCGGCGGAGTTCGGCGAATCCGGTCGAAGCTCCCGCATACATGGCGAAGGCTCCCCGGCTGGAGGTGCCTTTTTCTCCGGGTCCGAGTTTGGATTTCGCACTGAATCCGGCGTGATAGAAGCGGAGTTTGTCGCGGAAGGTGAGACAGATTCCGCCGGCGGCGTGGAGATATCCGCGGTTCCAGTCGCCTTTTTTCCGGGTGCAGCGCAGAAGGGGAATCCGTTCCGCGGGACGCGACCAGTGATAGCCGTCGCGGCTGAATGCGGGATGCAGGTCGATCCGTTTCGGACATGCCAGCAGTTCACAGTTGTTGTTTTCCGGACCGTGGAAAATGGCGAAGAGCCCGAGCATCAGGCTTTCATAGGGGACGGCGTTCAGGTCGTAGAGCTGGGCCTGGAATTGTGTTTCCTCCTCCAGGGGATCAAGTTCATCGGCTCTTGCCCAGGGAATCATATCGGGATTGGGATAGTCCGTGTTCAGGATATCCGGCTGTCTCTGCTTCCAGGGGGGAGCGATGAATTCACTGCGCGGAAGCCAGGCGCGGGCGCGCCCTGTTTCCGGAAAACCGCATCGGACACTGAAGATCCACTGATTGCGGAACGGATCGCGGAAGAAACTGGAATTGTCGCCGCAGTCGCCGGTGAATTCGCGGAAATTCCAATGGATGCCGTCGGCGGAGGTGCGGAGTTCGCCGTTTTCTCCATTCGGATGACGAAAGAAAAGGAACATTTTCCAGCGTTCATCGGTATTTTCCGCGTGCTGGTCGAGCCAGACCAGACAGCCGTCACGCTCATACCCCGGACGTGGCGGAATCACGAGGTTTGTGTGTCCAACGATTCCCAGATCGGGACGTTCCCAGTGGATGCCGTCCCTGCTCACTGCCAGTGCCGTCCCGTGGAACCAGCCTGCGTGATAATAGAATTTGTAGAGTTTGTCCTGCGGATCGTACCAGAGACCGTCGTTGAAGGGAGCCGCCATCGGAGCCTCTCCGTGATCAAGCTCAATTTCCGTTTCCGGTTTCAGTACAGGATTGTACGCGTATTCCTCCGCCGGATGCCAGACTCGGCGGAAGGTGTTCCATTCGATTAGATAATCATCTACAAAAAGCTGGCGTCCCCGTTCAAGTTTGACTTCCGGCTCCCTGGTTTCCAGATAGGGGACCGGAAGGACCGTTCTTGCCGTCGGATCAAAATCCGCTTTGAAGTTGACTCCCATGAAAAAATCTCCTTGTTTCTGTCTCTTTTATGATTGCGTTTTTTTATATAAACATTATATTCCTGAAAACAGCAGATGTGAATATGAAAAAAATGTCTTTTATATAGAAAATCGACACTATGAACAAAAATTCCCCTTTTGGCGATGAGCGCTGCATCAGTTTGAGGGACCGTGCCGAGCTTCTGGATCGGAACGCTCTTGCGCTTGTTGCGGAGAATCCAATCCGCGTGCTTTCATGTTCCTACTGGGAGAATCATGCTCCTTGGTTTGTTCCACGCCGACGTCTGATGGACAACTTCTGCCTGTTTGTTTTGGAAGGCTCTCTGAAATTGAGTCTGGATCATGCGGAATACCTGCTGAAGCCCGGCGACTGCTTCCTGCTCGGGATGGAAATGAATCATGCGTTCGGCCTGCCGGAGGGGGAAACGCTGGTGAAGCATTTCATTCTGCACACCCTGCCGGGAACGTTTTCGCTGGAGAATCCACTTGACCGCCTGAAGTCTCCGTGTCATTCATTTCCGCTGGATGCGGAAGAGATTGAACATCTGAAACGGATGATCGGAGAAACGCAGTCCGGCGGAAGCATTGGGTTCCGCTATTGCGGTCTGTTTTTGAACCGGCTGCTGTTTGATCTGGCTCTGCGAAAAGAGATGATTCCCGTGGAAAGGACGGAACGGAATCCCCGCTTTGTCGCTGCTTTGCGTTTTCTGGAGGCGAATTTCCGGAATGCGGTCGGCGTGGCGGACATTGCTGCCGCGGCGGGAATCCGGGAGGTCCGGTGCCGTCAGCTTTTCCGGATGTGCTCCGGATTGACTCCGTCGGAATATCTCGGGCGGCTCCGTCTGCGTCATGCTGCGCGGATGCTTCTGGAAACATCGCTCAGCGTGAAAGAGATTGCCGTTCAGAGCGGTTTTTCGAGCGAATGTTATTTCTGCTGCGCCTTCCGGAAACATCTGAACTGTACGCCGGAAACCTATCGGATGCTCCGGTTTTAAATATTGTTGCAAGGAGGGGGTCCGGAAAAAGAAGCCCCTTCGCAGGAGTCCGGAGAGGACTCATGGAAGGGGAGGTGTACTTCACCGGGCATCCGGATCAGGAGAGCGTTGTTTTCTCTCCTGCATGAAGATGTTTTTTCACGCTTCCGGCGGGCGTGCGGAAGAGGAACGTACCCTCATGGCCGGCTGTGATTTCCGCGAGGAAGTCTGCGGCGCCGGGCTTGTTCCATTTCAAGTTGATCGTGAGATCCCCCTGTGCGCGCAGACCGGTGATGCGTCCTTCGGTCCAGGCGGAGGGGAGGGCGGGAAAGAGCTCGACGACAGTTTCCCCTTCCGGAGTCCGTTTGTGGCTCTGGACAAACAATTCGCCGATCGCTGCAGTGACTCCGAAGTTGCCGTCGATCTGGAACGGCGGATGGGCGTCGAACAGATTCGGATAGACCCCGCCGCCCGCCACATAATTCGGAGTTCCTTGCGGGAAAACGGGAGTCAGCAGATTCCGGATGACCCGGCATGCGTGATCGCCGTCGAGGAAACGCGCCCAGAGTGCGACTCGCCATCCCATTGCCCATCCGGTACTGAGATCACCACGCCGTTCCAGCGAAACTCTGGCGGCATCGTAGTATTCCCGGTTGTGTTCCGGAGTGAAAGCGGAGCCGGGGTAGACATCGTAGAGATGGGAGACGTGACGATGATGGATTTCCGCTTCCTGAAAGTCTTCTCCATATTCGAGGAGCTGTCCTTCGGAGCCGATCGAAGGCTTCCGCAGTTTCGGCAGAGCTTGCCGGATCTTCCGGACGAAAGCATCCTCCGAGGAGAGCGCTTCCGCACACTCCAGAACACTTTCAAAGGTCTCTCGGATGATGGACATGTCCATGACTGACCCGGATGCCGCGGCGGCTGATTTTCCTGTCTCCGGATCAATGAAGTTGTTTTCCGGAGAAGTCGAAGGACAGGTTTCCAGCACGCCGTTGTGATCCTGGAGAAGTCCGAGGAAAAATTCCGCTGCACCGCGAAGAATCGGTTCGAAACGGGAAAGGAACTCCTTGTCCGCTGAGTACCGGTAATGATCCATCACATGGCGGCAGAGCCATCCGCCGCAGACCGGCCAGAAGAGCCACTGAGCACGGCCTGTGGCTGTGGAACAGTAACGCCAGAGATCCGAATTGTGATGGAGACACCAGCCGGAGAGATGATAGAGCTCCCGTGCCGCATCTTTTCCTTTTTCGGAAAGATCCCGGATAAACTGGAAAAGCGGTTCCGCGCATTCGGCAAGATTGGTGTTTTCTGCGGGCCAGTAGTTCATCTCCGTATTGATGTTCGTTGTATAGTTGCATCCCCAGGGGGGGAAGAGAAGACGGTTCCAGATTCCCTGAAGATTGGTCGCCTGCGTTCCCGGACGGGATGAGGCGATCATCAGATATCTGCCGTAGTTGTAAAGCAGAGCCGCCAGCGAGGGGGAAAAGATCTCCCGATTCTGTTCCAGCGCGAGACGCTCCGGGACGGTTCCTTCATCTCCCGGCTGTTCCGGAAATTCCAGAACGGACCGCATGGCAAGAGCACGATAATCTCCGATATGCTGCTGTTTCAGAACTTCGAATCCTGCTTTTTCCGCCTTGTCCAGATCAGCAGCCGCCAGCGCCTTCCAGTCGATTCCGCTTTCTTCCGGCATGGTTTTCCAGTCTTTGAAGTTGGAGCGGATGGAAAGAAGAAGTGTGACGGAATCAGCGCCCTCCACCTTCAGCACTCCATTTTCCGAGCAGAGGGAACCGCCTTCCGACAAGGCTCTCAGGTGCATACGGTAGCGGATGCCGGTGCGTCCCTGGTCATCCTTCCAGACAATTTCATCCCGGCGGTCATGAACCGGGCATTCGCCGTCGAAGACGATATCCCCGTTGAGAGAAGCTGCCTGTCCCCGGATCTGCGAGGCGAATTCCGCTTCAAAATTCAGCGAACCGCGCGTTCCCGCGGTGATTCGGTAGACAAGGATCTGCGCAGGATGGGAAGCGAACGCCTCCCGTCGGAACTGGACTCCTCCCGTAGTATACTCCATGGAGAAAAGAGCGGTTGAGAGATCAAGTTCTCTGCGGTAATTTTCGATGGAACCTGTATGCCGGAAGCGGATGTTCAGGTCTCCTGCCGGCAGATAACTCTGTGAGTCGTGATCGCCCATGTGCTCGGAAATGAATTTATCAGCTTCCGAGAATTTGCGTTCCGCGATCAGACGGCGGGCTTCGGGGAGGGACTTGAAAATTTCTTTGCTGTAACGGTTTTCCGGCCGACCCGACCAGAGGGTGTCGTCATTGAGCGCGAGACTTTCCTGTTCCGCGCCTCCGTGGATCATGGCGCCGAGACGTCCGTTGCCCAGGGGGAGTGCGGCTTCCCAGTAGGGAGCCGCCTCCCGGTAAAAAAGAACTTGTGATGCACTCATAAATGGAGAATCCTTATTTATAGTTAGGATGGAAGAAAACAGATCAGAAGTCCGGCTTCAGGCATTTGACCGGTTGGAAAGGATCTTTCTCCGCAATGGAGAGTTCCAGACTTGTCTGCGGCCAATTGACAGGTTTCCGGACAAGAATGAGACGGTTGACTCCTTTTCGTGGGTTGATTGGAAGCCCGTTTTTCAGGGCCGGGAGTTTTTTCCCGTTCAACCATGCTTCACGGAACTGTGCCGGGGAACAGAAGAGACGGACAGATTTTCCTTCAGAGGGAGAGGTAAAATCCAGGGCAATGAGCTGATTTCCCTTTTTCTGCTTGAAGAAATCCCGGGAATCTTTGATCCATGCCTGATCCGTGCTGTACGCACTGAGAATATAGCTTTTGATGTTTTTTCCATCGGCCTGTTTTCGCCAGAGTTCCGTGGGTTTTGTTCCGAGATGTGCGAGTTTTTTTCCGGGAATGGAAAGCTGAGCAAGGAGCTCATCCGTGATCTTCTCTCCGGGAACCGGGCCCAGAAACACGGCTGTATCTCTTGCACAGGGGAAGGGGATGACCGGCTGTTTCAGTTCTGTTGTCGCATAGATTCGCTGGGCTTTGCCGTCCATGAGAAAATCGCACTGGAGGACGTAAAGATGAGGGCCTTCACTCAGATTTGGATCGGGATGTCTGTCTTCCGCGGGAGGTGTGAACAGAAACGCATCTTTGTTTCCCGGGAGGACTTCCCAGGTTCTCATGAAACGGACCGGAGTTTTCCACTGCATTGGGAAATAGATGGTCTTGTTGAGCTGTTGCAAGGGAACTCTTGAGCGGTTCAGGAGGAATCCCTGCAGCTGTTGCCTGGAGTCGTCCCAGTGGAGTCCGACGGAGAGTCCGGGGAACTTTTTCGATTCAAAGATTGCCGCGGTCAGAGGCAGATTGGCAGTATTTTTGATCAGTTCCACGTATTGCGGGGTCTGACGGTCCGCATCGTGCGGCAGCTTGTAGAGTCCGGTTCGTGTCGGAGTAAGTGTTTCAGAGGCTTTGACGGAAAGAGGTGTTTCCGAGAATTTCAAGCTGAGAGGAATCGTTGATCCGAGAGGTCCCGGCGCAATGCGGCGGATGGTGTATGTGACGGTATCACCGTTCCGTTTTGCGGAAACGACTTTGCTGTGAAGAAATTGATACCGGTATGCGGCGTATTCGTTTTCATTGCAGTACCACCATTTCGGGTTATGACCGTATTTTGTGAAGATCCGGTCCAGTTCCTCGAAGCCCTTGTCGTCCTGCCAGGTATGTACTCCGAGTGTGATATGGGGATTGGAAGGATTCTTTTTAACTCGGTTGAGCTGGTTCTTCAATCCCTTTTCGAAACGTTCCATGGTTGGATTTTTATCGTTTGCATCAAAGAGATGGGTGGCGAAACAGGTGCCGGGTTTGAGTCCGTAACGTTTTTCGTTGTCATTCCAGAATTCCGGATTTGAAAGATAACCGCAGCGCTGAATGGTCTGCCCGACAGCGAGCGCGGTCTGATTTTCGATCCGGCTTCCCAGCGCGCAGCCGGGGAGAACGAATGATACTACACAGGTGTTGAGATTGGATTCCAGCTCCGGTCGGATCAGCATCATCTGGTGGAATGCTTCATTCGGAACCAGCGTCGGCAGGGAGGGATGCGAGATGGTGTGGCTGCCGATCGCACAGCCGTTTTCCAGCAGTTGTTCTGCGATTTTCCGATAATACTCTTTGTTCCAGGGACGTGTGAGGAAAAAGGTCCCCTTCATGTTGTGCTTTTTGAGAAGTTCGGACATTCTCAAGTGTTTGTCGTTGACATCGTCCCAGCGGGTGGAGAAGGCAAGTTCCTGTTCATCGGGGAGTCCCGGGATGGAGAGTTTTGCTTTTTCCGCTGCTTCCGGTGAAGCGAACTTCACAGTCACGGTCTGAAGGTATTCCGGAAAGCCGAGTGGATTGGCAGGCAAGAGAAAATGGTGTGCGTATTTCCTGCTCTGTTCGGGGGTCCAGTCTGCATCCGGTTTTGCCTGAAGAATGAGGCAAACAGCTGCCGCGGAAAGCAGCAGAGCCCGTTTGTAAAGAGAGATCATCGTTTTTTCCTTTCGTGAATGCCAGCAATATTCTGCAATGGTCATACCATAACGAAGGGGTGACGATTTTTCAATCCGGATTTTACTTTTTCCGGAAGAAATGTATATTATTTTTAGTGTTGTTTCCGAATGTTTGATTCTTTCATGAGGTTTGCCATGCTGTTCGATTTGCGGAAAAACTGCGGACTCCTTCGCGGATGTGTTTCGATGGAGGCAAAGGAAAAAGGTCTCCAGCTTCACCGACTGACTCCTTCTCTGCTGGAAATTTACCGTTGCACGGAGCATCGCGAGATTCGTGCAAATTGCCCCTCCGGAGTCCGGGTCCTGCTGAAAACGGATTCGGCAAATCTTTCACTTCCGGTGGCGTTTGGCAGAACTGCCCGCCCGGTGTTTGCATTCAGTGTGTTCGTGGACGGTGTGGAGAGTACGTATTCCTATGAGAAGGAACAGCTTGCGCTTACTCTGGATGGCAGTCTGCACCAGGTGGAAATTGCGCTTCCGCATCTGGCCGAATGTTTTGTCGGGGAGTTGAAAGCCGATGACGGCGCGCGGGTGGAGAACGTTCCACGGAAGGATCATGCGATGCTGTTTATCGGCGATTCCATCATGCAGGGAATGACGGTGTCGCGTCCGTCGCTGGCGTATGCGGACCGGCTTGCGCGCCTGCTGGAGAGCGAATACTGCAATTTGAGTGTTGCCGGAGCGACTGCGGATCAGCGGCTCGGTTCCTGCGCCCTGGAGTATGAATGGGACCGGGTGATTCTCGGATTCGGGGTCAACGATTTCAACACATCCCGTCCCTTGGAGGTGTATCGAAAGGATATGAAAGGAGCGCTTCTGCCGCTTCTTTCCCGGAAGAAGGCGGAAGTGATTCTGCTCGGCCCGATCCCCTGGGCGGGACGGACCGAACCGAATGAACTTGGTTTGCATCTGGACGACTATTGCGAAGCGCTCCGCGGTCTTGCCGCGGAGTTCCCGCAGGTTCGTTTCATCGACGGACGAACTCTTCTGCCGGACGATCCGGCATATTATGTGGACGGCATCCACCCGAACGATGCCGGTGCCGAACTTCTGTTCCGGAATCTGAAAGGTCTTTTTGCCGATTGAGTGGAAGTGCGCTCTTTCTTCTCTTCTGGCTTAGTCGTATGGCACACCGCAGAGGGGAACCGTGACGTTGAGTCCGCGCCATGCGGCGGTGACGGTGCCGCTTTCGGATTTTACATCAGGCAGATCCGCGGAGACTTTTTCATCCGCTTTGAGGATCTCGACTGCGACCGCCAGCTGATCCTGGAGGGATTCATCGAATCTGAATGCTTTTTCCGGATCGGCGTAGCAGATGACATCGACGTAGGCGCAGTTGTCTGTTTTTCCGCAGGCGCAGGCAGTTGGTTTTCCATCGAACGATCCCGTCGGAACGTGAACGACTGCTTTCCAGTCTCCTGCCCGGAGTTCAAATACCGCGTCGGAGAGTTCGCAGACTTCCGCATTTTCCGCTTCCACTTTATAACGCAGAACGAGTTCTGTGGCGCGGAAGATCTGATCCGCCGGGTGGTCGAGATGGATGTGATAATCGCCCCGGTCGGTCAGCGGATGAAAGGCGGTCAGAGCGATGTTTTTCTTCTGCGCCGTGCGGAGTCCCATCGAGGAGAACTCTCTTCCGTTTTTCAGAAAGTTGAAATGGAAAACAGCCGGTTTTTTTCCGTTGACCCAATAGGCGATCAGCGGGTGCCCCTGTACCCAGGTGCAGCAGCGGCTGATGGAACCGAATGCGACCTGTTCCGTCATCCAGGTGGTGCCGTAAAAGGAGTCGGAATCCGGTTCCCGTTTGATGAATCGCTGTGTGGATTCCAGCTCTTTTTTCGGGAGTTTGCGGAAGCGTTTTGCAATGTCCTTCGGACACGGCAGATGTGTTTCTCCGGAAAATAGACTCAGATCAGTTTTTTCCTCTTTCGGATCGGCGCCGGGAATATCGACTCCTGTCATTTCGGCAAGATAATGGATGATTCCCGTGTCAAGACGCGATGCGTAAGCCCGGCTGTGGGGACCTGCGAGCTGTCCTGTCGCGGGATGGTAGTGGTCCGCGAGCGACTGCCAGATAAGACGGCGGAGTTTTTCCGCATATTCGCACGTCTCCCGGTCTTTGGAGAGCTGGAGAATGCGTTCCGTTTCAAAGAGGGCAATGAAGGTATAGGTCGGACTGTTGTATTCGTTGAGTCCGCCGGTTTCCTGTGTGAACTCCCAGAACGCTTTGATCCTTTCCCGGGCGTATTCGGTGAGCAGATCGTTTTTGAGAATCCGTCCTGCCGCGGATGTTACGGCAGCTCCCATGAGAGCGATGTTCGTGTAATTCGGCTGAACATTCCGCCGGAAGATGGACCACGCCGCTCGTTCCAGGGCATCGGTAATTTCCTTGGCAAGTTGTTTCGGAAGCTCTTTTTTATGTTCGAGCAGGATATGGCAGAGTGCGGCTCCGATGAAATCCGCCCAGTTCCAGTCGGGCGGTGACATTTTCGGCAGGGGTTCTTCCTGGAACCACGGCCAGATGCCGTAGGTCTGTTTGTAGGGATTGGTTTCCTGAAGAGCCAGAACAGCGCGGATGACCTTTTCCGCCCGGTCGAGATGTTTCTTTTTTCCGGACCGGATCAGTGCCAGTGCATAATAGATTGCCTCCCGGGTGCTGTGGCAGGTGCAGCCGTCGGGCAGGCGGCTGTGATAGCCGATGGAATGGCAGATGGAAGACGGCATTGAAACGGTTTCGTCAAATCGCGGTTCGACGGATTTCAACAACTTGTCCATATTCATGATCAGATTCCTTTTTTTTTTTGATGTTCTGGTAATGTATCGGTATTTGTCACGGATGCAAGACGCGGAAGATCGGTTTGGTAGAAAAAATGACGGAGCCGCCGGAACGATCCCGGCGGCTCCGCGTTTTGGTAGGACCGCGTTATCTGACTTCCGCATTTCTCATGTACTGCGGATAGATTCGGGCTTCACTTGGAATGTCATCGACCATTTTTGCCTGCCCGGCGGAGCGTGGTGTGAAGAGATGATTCCGTGAGAGCGTCTGGAGCCCCCGGATTCCATTGCCGGAAAGGAGCACTTCCGCTTCCAGAGCAATTGTTCCGCCCTTTTTGAATTCATATTTCGGCAGGATGCGGCGGGGAATGGCTAGTTCGAATGTATAGCCGCTGGCGCCCGGACGGAAGACTGCGCGCGCATCCGGAATGATTCCGGCAAATTCAAATTTGACGCGTCCTCCGGCGCTGGTGAAGTATTCATATGGATGTTTCAGCACGGCGGATTTCGGGAAGAAACCGATGACAACGGGTTTTCCTTTCAGGACGGTGGCAAGGATCCGGACCGGATCAGTTGGAGCGCTCTTCCCCGGCTTGCCAAGGTAGAATCCAACGGAATCCCCCATTTTGAACGCCATGGCCGGGTCATCCGCGCGATTGACGAACGTCTTTGGATTCTGGACATCGAACCGGGCGTAGAGGGTGTTGTCATCATAGCCGAAACGGACGTTTGCCAGACGGCGTCCGCTGTTGTCGCGGAGTTCAACCCCGGTATTTTTCCACTCTCCCGTCCGGAGCGGATCTGAGAGCCGTTCAAACACGGGCTTTGCCGTTTCTGTCTTTTGGGCGAACGGATCAAGATGACGTGTCAGTTTCATTGTGCCGGAGAGACGCTTCTCTCCTTTGATGATTCCGTTCTTGTTGAGACCTTCGATCCGGTAGACCATCCCGTGAGTGTTGCCGGTATAGAGGTACGCTTCTGCGCGGCTGGGGAAGTAACGGAGCTGTCCGGCAAAGGTTTCCCCGCCGCCGAGACTGAACGGACTCGGCGTTTCCCCGCGGTTCGGATCCGCCAGAAGAGACTGGACGAAGAAGCCGTCGGAGGTATAGAGCGTGAACGGGGTCCATTCGGAGGCGACTGCGATGTAGTGGTCGCCGAGCATTCCCGCCTGGGTCCAGTGATGGTACATTTCTCCGTCGCGGAGAACGCCGGTGGCTTTGCGTCCGACAAGGAACCTCTGTCTGCCCTGCGGATCGAACGAAACGATCTTGACCGCGTTGAAGCGGCCGGAGTGCCCGAGTCCGAACTTGAGTTTGCTCGTCCATTCAGGCGAAGCGTAATTGAGATTTGTGTTGAAGGAGAGATAGAGATTTCCTTTGCTGTCCTCATCAATTCCGGTGATCTGTTCCCGCGCGGTGTAGAACAGCGGGGTTCTGGCTCCCGGAATGATTTCCTGAACGAGAATTTTCGAGCGGTCGAAATCCCACTCCATGCAGCCGTTTTTTCCCTGCGAACGGAAGGGAATGAAGTAGACTTTATTGTCGCTGGCTGTGAGATAGATATTGCCGCGGTCATCGACTTTGCTGGCATGGGATCTCCATTTCGCGTCGAGTGTCTGTCCGGCAAGGGTTGTGATGATTCGAACCTCTTCCGGATCGATTTTCCCGTTTGCGTTGCGGTCGCTCCAGACGGTAAGCCCTGGTTGGATGCCGTCGGTGCCGAAACTGTTGACCGGTTTCAGGGTGTCCCCTTCCATGCGGACGAGTACAGCGGGATTCGCATCCAGTCCTGCTGCGAACATATACTTGAGATTGGCTGGTCCGCGGAAAACACGCGGGACTTTGTAATTGGCGATCCAGTTTTGGAGAGAATAAGGCCAGTCCATTTTGGAAAAGCGCCAGTAGGCTTCGGTTCCGGAGGAAGTGCCGTCGCCTTTGAGACGGCTGCGGATCAGTCCGTTGGAGAAATAGTCTTTGACGTAGACCAGCAGGGGATCGTCGCAGTCCGGCCAGCTTGGGGGACAGTATCCGACTTCGCCGAAGAGCTCTCCCTCCAGCACGCGAGTTTTTGCATCGTATTTCTGGAAGACGCTTGGGATGGCAGCCTGCGCAACGTGCAGTTTTCCAAAACGGTCAATGTGGAGTCCGGCAGGATGAAGCAGTCCTTTCGGATCGTATTTCCCGAACCATGGGCGTCCGCCCTCTCTGCCGATCGTGCCGGTGATTTTTCCATGCGACACCATCCAGATCTGATTGGAATAGCCGTTGTCGGAAATATAACAGATTCCGTTGTGTATGACGATGTTCCACGGATTCTGAATCCGCCCTGGCAGACGCATGACCATGCGGGCTTTGCCCTGCGCTTTGGTAAACCGGTGAAGTTCCGCTCCCCGGTTGTGCCAGCCGTTGGTGTCGCGCATGGAGAGCACGTAGAGATCGCCGTTGCGGTCGAGAGCGGCTCCGCGTGCCCATTCGCAGGGAAGGGTGCGTTTCAGAGTTCCGGACTCGGCGTCGTAAACATGGATTTTCCCTTTGTAATGGAGCGGTACGAACACTTCCGTTTCGGTGACGACGATGGAATTGGCGGAGTGCATCGGAGTATTCCAGTCAAGCTGCTGCGGAGGGGTTTTCCCGTAGGTGTCGAGCGTCAGGAAACGCTGAGAGCCGAACGGAGCCGTGAGTCCGTTTTTCGCATCGTACCGGGTGAGGAAGGTGTTGAACCAGCCGGAGAGAACATAAACATACTTCCGGTTTGCACCGATGGCGACGTGGGGACCGTATCCGCCTTCGATCACATAGGGCGTGGTACGCCAGAGGACGTTGTTGTCGAAATCGGTTTTGACGATGGATTGACCGCCTTCGTTGCTGCCCCAGAGGTAATACAGTCCTTCGTTGTCACTGGATACGGCAGTGGCGGGGCCCATGTTTCCTCCCCAGTTCCCCCTGCCGTCCTGTGTTTCATAGGGAACCTTGGCAGAGGTCCCGGCGGCTCCTGTGAATGAGACCTTCAGCGGATCATGGATGTAGGCTTTCCAGGTGTATTCGCCGACAGGCATTCTGTTGCCGCGCCAGTCGAAACCGTCCCAGTAGAGTGTGACGGGGCCCTTTTTATGTCGTTCGCCTCCAGCGATTTCACGCAGAACGGAGCCGTCTTTTCCGAAGATGCTGACCGAGAGCATTCCGTCGTTCGGCATATTTACGGTGAAGCTGTCGCAGTCGGGGACTTCCGCCGTCTGTGCGAGATAGGTTTTCAGATCCGGATTGTGGCGCTTGAGCTTGCTGTCCGGAGCAAAGACGATTCTTCCCCATTTATCGACCCCGTGCCAGGACCAGCCGAATCCGGTGGTGGGGGCGATGCGGAGAGCCTCCGCTCGCTGAGTGATGCTCTGCGGCCAGAGAACGGTCCAGAACGCCGTCATGGATTGTCCAGGGCGGAAAGGATTTTTTCCGGATTCCACACCGAGGAGCTTCCAGGGAATGCGTGCTTCCATCTGATAACGGTCGGGATTTTTTGTTTCTCCGAATGCCAGCTGAACTCCTTCCGGATCGTGGATCATGCTGCCGGGGTACGGGGGCCCGTCCTGAAGAGTGATGTGTGGAGTGCGGGTGACGGTCTCCATCCAGATTGCCATGGTTTTGATGTAAGGGGCGTAAGGTTTCACACTCGGATCGTTGATATCGTTTTTCGCGATGCGCAGAGGGTGGGGTGCTTTCGGGGTCGCGATGCAGCGGAATTCCAGATTGTGCCCGATCCATGGTTTTTCACCGGGTTTGTTGGTGTTTTTCATGGGACCGCCGCCGGTGAGAATATCGGCGGCGAGATAGAGGGCGTCGTCATCATACATGACCATGACTTCGCCGGAGAAACGGTCGGCAACTTCGCGGGAAAGCGCAAGCCATTCTTTGCCGGAGTGGTCCCAGTCGTTGAGTTTGCCGTCGATCTTGAGATTTGCCGGCGCTGGGAGGGCGTACATGACACCGTCCATGATGTCCAGCGCAGCGAGAGGTAGGAAAAGGGCGGCTCCTGTGAAAAGTGCAGTCAGATGTTTCGTGAATTTCATGTTCCGTTCCTTATTTGTGCGTGATGGAGTAGGTCAGGCCGGAGACATCCGAGCCGTCGGCGTTGTGGAACCCGACGCTTGCCGCCCACTGCCAGGTGACGCGGCAGACCCGGGCAATCAGCGTGTTCCATCCTTTTTTCAGTTCGACCGGAACCGAATCTCGTTTTCCTTTTTTCTTTGTGACGACATCGCTGTACACCTCTTTCCCGTTGAGATAGACTGTAACCTGTTCTTCGCCCGCGAAGGTTTTTGATCCGACGGTCAGATTGACTTGTTTCGTTTCCGGTGAATGGATGTACCGCAGAAGATATCCCGATTCAAATGGTCTTCCGTTTGTGACGGAGGCAAAATCAACCGCATTCGGGTCGTCTCCTCCAGTGACGTCGGCACTCGGATAGTAGACCAGCCATTCCGTTTTCTTTCCATTGACGATGGTTTTCGTGACCTCTTTTCCGGCTTTTGCATCGCGATCGATTCCGGTTTCGGCTTTTTCCTTTTGAAAGTCTTCCGGTTTGAACCAGCGTTCGTTGTTGTATCCGGTGGAAATCAGGAACGGCGCGTTCAGCGCGAGGGTCTGCTTTACAGTTCCGGCTGTGATTGTGACCGTATTTTTCAGGTGCTGCAATTCTCCGGCGATTGTGAGCGTGAATTCCTGTTCCGAGCCGTCGATTCCTTTGAGTTTCAGTCCTTCCGGAAGCTGAGCTTTGAGCGCTTTGAAGTCGCCTCCCGAGAGAGAACCCCGGATCGTGAATTCTCCCGGAACGCGGCTGTTCTGCACATAGAGACTCATTCCCGGCTTCTGTGAGACTTTCATGGTGGCGGGCATGGTGTTCTGAAGATAGCGTTCCGCGATGTTTTTGCATCCGACAGCCTTCAGAAAGGAGAACGTCAGACTATGATGTCCGGTTTCGTTCGGGTGGACATAATCCAGCATGAAGGTTTGTTTCGGATTCTGTTTCCTCATGGCTTCATGGTATTTCTGAAAGGTCTCGCGTGTGTCGAGATATTCCGCGCCGTTCTCCTTTGCCAGCTCGCGGATGACCTTCGCCATTTCATCCATCAGCTTGTTTTTATAGGAGTACGGTGTTTCGGTCAGCATGGTGGGCGAGGCAAGAATGAGTCTTTTGAAATTCAGTCTTGCTTTCAGATCGCTGATGAGCTTCCGGTATTCGTCTTTCCAGCGGTTGAGTTCGGAATGGTCGGTGTAGGGGGCGAGAGCATCGTTCATGCCGAGGAAGATGATGAGCGTATCGGCGCCCTTGTCGAATTCCTCTTTGACGAAAATTCCGGGAATGTCAAGTTTCTGATTCTTCTCACGGGAGTTCCGGACGACGTTGCGCCAGGAGGAGATGGATTGTCCGCTGCCGCCGAGCGGAATGAATTCCACCTCTCCAGCACCGGCGTCTTTGAGCGCTTTCCTGACCTGATGGGTGTATCCGTAGGGAAGGTTCATGGAATGCCCGGTGATGCTGTCTCCGACAATGAGAATTCGTTCTGCAAACGAGATCGCCGGGAGCAGCAGTACCGCTGCGGTAAGAGTTGTGAGAAGTCGTTTCATGGATTGGTGCCTTTCATGAGTTTTGTCATTTTCTTCATATAGTTCGGCGTGAGTCGTATTTCGCTCGGGACATCGGCTGTGATGCCTTTCAGCGGACTGTGATGGAATAAATTGAAACTGTTCCGGCTGCCGCCGGCGTCCGAGAAAATAACGCCCGCGTCATAATAGAAGGTCTCCTTTGACAGCGGCGGAAGCTCCGTGAGCGGGATGGAGAAATCAACCAGATAGTAGTTGCCGCCACGGGTTGCATGGATTTTCACATTTTTGAGAATTTCCACCTTGTCGACGACCGTTTTCCCGATCGGCGACGAGAATTCCGACGCGGTCCTGCTGTGGTCTCCCTCCAGTTTGTAACGATACATCACTGCGACCGCCTGTCCGCGGAGCGGAGCAATCAGCAGGCGGACATCTCCGGCCGACGGCATCTTTCCATTCGCCGAAGCGAACTCCAGATTGACCGAATCTCCCGTTTTGAAGAGCATTTTCCAGTCGCCTCCGTTGTTGCGGAACGGGGTCGGGTCGTTGACGCGGAACTGTCCGCGGAGGTGCGTGCTGTCATACGCAAGCCGATAGGTGTAGAAGAGTTTTCCGCTGCTGAACACCTTCTGTTCCGGAACGCTTTTCCAGTCGTTGCCCTGCATACGGGGCAGAACGGAGGGCTTTTCAATCAGAGCGGCTTTTTTCTTCTGGAGTTCACGGATGCGGGATTCTTCCGCCTGTTTCTGTTCTTCGCCGGAGAAGTGAATGGCCTGCGAGAAGCGTTTCAGAGAATCCAATCCTTTGATTTCGTAGATTGAATGGTGATTCTTGCCTCCGGAGAAATAGACTTTTCCATCGGCTCCGCGCTCGAAGGTTCCGCAGAAGGCTTCATCCATCAGGGAGTAGTTTGAGAGATCCATTCCTTCCTGGACGTTGGAGATGGAGAGCGGTTCCGCAAGACGCTGATCGGCAAAGAGGGTGCCGAGGAAGATGCCGTCGCCGCTGAAGAGATAGCGAAGTCCTTTGTTGCCGTTCAGCAGGAAGACTTTGCCGAAGTTCGAGACGGCGACTTCCCCTTCGACATTGAGTGTGTGCTGGATTTCTCCCGGTGCGGGCAGAGGACTGTCGTGCGAGTTGGACGGGTAGGGATTCCGGTAGGTCCAGAGGGTGCGTCCGGTGGTTTGTGAGATGCAGGTAAGCGGCTTCATGTTCAGCAGAAGCTGGCCGTCGGTCAGCGGCGCCATCGCGTAGAGGTATTCGCCGGGAGCGAGGACTCGGACCGTTTCGGCTTTGGCCAGATCATAGTCCGGCAGTCCGCCTCCCGATTTTCTCCGGAGCTTTTTGATTTCATTCCCGCTCTGCCAGTAGAATGTGAGATCCCGTCCCATCCGGGCGCACCACTGGAGCTGGACGAATGGACGTTTCTGGAATTGAATCTCCTCCCACTGCATCCTGCCGTCGTTGTTGCGATTGACCCAGAGGAAGGTGTAGTCTTTCGGATTGCCCGAGTAATTTTCCGGGCGCTCCCGGAAGAGGCTGATGATCTTTTCATAGGTGCCGAGCGCCGCATGAGGTTTGAGAACATGATCCTGTTCCAGAATTCCGAACCAGATCAACGGTTGCGACCAGTGGCGGTCATTGGCGAGGAAGGTGTTCCCGTCGAGTTTCAGCGGACGTTCCGGAATCATGGTCTTTTCCAGAAATACGCGGACGAATGCCGGCGTTTTGTCCAGATAGACGGAGTCGAGTTTCCATTCTCCGCGAATCCGTTTGAAGATCATGCCTTCGGCATAGTAGGTGTTGATGTCGTCGGGGTCCAGCCAGCTTCCCGCCTCGTAGCGGGCGGGGCCGAGGTAGTCGCGCAGGAACTTTCCTTCCGGAGTCCAGACGCTGATGCGTTTCGGGAGAGTCGAGAATTCGGCGATCCAGAGTTGTCCGCGTGAGTCCGCCGCGACTGAAATCGGGGAGTCCAGAACCAGCGGATCGAACTTTCCGGCTTTGCGCGGAGTTCCTTTGCCGATTGTTTTCAGGAGTTTGCCTTTCATGGAAAACACTTTGACCTGATTCGCGCCCGTGTCGGCGACAAGGATTTTTCCGTTATGGAAATTGAAGTCTCCCGGCTTGACAAGTCCGCTGGAGATGATCTCCTTTTTCGTTTCGGTGACGGGATTGTATTGGAGAAGCTTGTGTCCGGAAATGAGATACAGTTCCCCGTTGTGGAAGCGCATGGCGCCGGGTGAGGGAATTGCGATGGTCCGGAGTTTCCTGCCGTCTTTTCCGTAAACGTCGATCCGGTTGAGTTTGGAGTAGGAGAGTAAAAGGCTGTTTTCATTGACCGCGAATCCGTTGAAGGAGCGGCTCTTCCAGTCTTTTTTCTGAGCCGTTTCCTTCGGGACTTCGATTTTCAGGATCTGTTTGAAGTTTTTGGTCGCGGGGTCCAGTTCTGTGACAAAAAGTTTGCTGCCGAGCCATCCGCCGCCGGAGGCTACAAAAATTTTTCCTCCCTGTTCGCGAATGGTCCACGCTCCGGAAAGGTTCAGCCAGCGGACTCCCCAGAGTTTTTTGCCTTCCTGCGTCAACTGCATGATGGTGTCGCCGCTTTCTGCGAACGGTGCGCCGATCCAGATTGCGCCCTTGATGAATTCGATAGTGCTTGCCGGAACATGATCCGAGAGCCATCCGCCTTTGCGATCCGGCGTGACCCACGGGATCGGATTCGGCAGATAGGGGGTGCTGTTGTATTCCGCGCGCAGATTGCCGCGTGTGGCGCCTTTCAGCTGGTAGGTTCCTTCCGGCGCGAGGAGTCCGGATTCATCGAGTCCATCCCAGGTAAAGAGAAAGCGATCCCCTTCCACCTTGCCGGGAGCGAGGTTGCGGACCCGTTCCCCCGTCCGGTTGATGAGTACGGCGGAGGCGAATGTTTTACCGTTTCTCGGAATGGAAAACTGTTTTGCGAAGGGCTGATCGGAGTGCTGTTTCAGCCCGGGATTGTCTTCGGGGGCTGCAAGAGCGAGGATTTCGCTGACCGCCGCAATGTCTTTCTGCGGAGAAAATTCGAATATCAGTTTTTTGATTTTCGTTTCCGGCTGCGGATTCCGGATCAGGTAGAAGAATCGGCCTTTGAACTGTTCTTTCTTAAGTCCTTCAAGAGTGCCGATTGCGCGAATGCCGTGTTCCGTTTCCGCAGAGACTTTCACGGCTTTTGGAATCTGATCGTAGGCGCGGCCGGCAAAATAGAGAACCGTTTCCCGGATGGTCGCAGGACTGGAGAAGAGCAGTTCGGCACGAGCGGTTTGCCCGGGAAGAAGTTTTTCACTTTGCCAGAAATGCCAGGTGGAGCTGTCGTTGAGTCCGTTTGCGGAGATGCGCGGGGTGTCCGCCTGTTTCCGGATGGTGAGCCCGGAGACTTTCGGCTGTGCGAAAGGTGCGATATTGACACGTTGTTCCGGCATGGCGTAGAGTCCGTGAAGGGAGAACTGATAGGCTTTCAGCGGAGTTGAGAGCTCTTTCCGGCTGCCCCAGTTGTTGATGAGCATCGGTTCGAGTTTTGCACTTTTGAGCGTCAGAGAGCTGATCTCTTTTCCGACAGGAAGCGTGATGATTCCGGCGGGAGAAGTGGAAAATCCTTCGATGGTGAAGAGTGTGTCCGTTGTGTCGGCGGCAAAGGCGAGGATGGTTCCCGGTTTGACCGTTCCGTTGAACTGGATTGTCAGGGTTTGCGGAGCATCGGTCGGAACAGGTTTTGTTCGCCAGGTTTCATAATAGGGAATCAGGACTCCGGTGCAGAAGGTGTTGCGCCATCTTCCGTCGCGCTCCTGCGGCTGGAACATGGCGGGAGATTCTCCGCTTCTGGCCGTGTTGATTTTTCCGGAGCGGAGCCACTGGAGAAAAAGATTCTGGAACGGTTCTTCCGCAGGGAGAACGGCGGAAAAAAAGACGGAAAGGGAGAGCAGGAGAATTGGTTTTTTCATGTGAGATTTTCCTTGCTGTATTTATTGCGCCAGGGCAACATAAGGCCGCTGGGACCAGTGACCGGCATAAAAGGATTTGTTGGCGGTCATGTAGTTGAATTCCTCATAGGAGGCGGGGACTCTTCCCAGAATATTGTTTCTGTATTCGACGTGTCCGTCAGCAAAGACGCTGGAGCCACCCTGCCAGGAATGGGCGCCGCCCCGTTCCGGAACCTGTCCGAAATTAGGGCCGAAGTACGCGGAATCTTTCGGCCGGTAGAGAAGATCGGAGGCCAGAAGACGTTTGGAGAACGTTTTCGGTGCGGAATTGTTTACCGTGGAATAGGCCATGGAACTGGTTGCGAGCCGGCTCAGAGAATATCTGCCGTAGGCGTTTGCCCAGTCCGCCAGATAATGGGCATCTCCAGTGGAGTTCCCGGAGGCGTCCAATGGATAAAAACTGGAGATGGCTACAATGAGATACCCCATATACTGCGTTTTCGCCTGTGTTTTCAGCGTGTCTTTCAGAGAGGGACAGTACAGAAGATCACTTTTTGCCGGAACATAGGCTGCAAGGTATTGATCGGATGCGTTCTCCTGATAGAGAAACCCTTCGAAGTTGGGACGGTACCACAATTGAGTGACATTTTTGCACATCGGCATATAATCGTTATTGTCTCCTGCATAAGAGAGGATCACCTGCCCCATTTGGCGCAGATTGCTCATGCAGGAAGCAATTTCGCCTTTTTCCCTTGCTTTCCGCAGCGCCGGAAGCAGCATTGCCGCAAGGATGGCGATGATGGCAATTACGATGAGGAGCTCTATCAGTGTGAAAATCTTCTTCATCTTCTCTCTTCCTTATTTTATTATATGGGAGTCGTCGATTGGTTGATACAGCAGGGCTGGATGGTTTTGCGGGTTTTTCCGGAACTCCCGCATGGCGTCGATGCTTCGGACGAACAGGTCCGCGAGATCAAAACCGAAGAATTTGACCGGAAAATCATATTCGGCGAGTCTTGGAAAGTTGACCTGTGAGACAAGTTTTACTTTTTTTACCGCCTCAGATCCGAACCGTTCCCGCAAAATTGCAATGACATGCGGCAGAAAGTTGTCATCGCCGACATAGAGTCCTTCCGGCGGTCGGCAGTTATCGGGAGAAAACAGCAGGTGCATCAGCGGTCGGACCTGAAACGGCGAGACTGCACTGAGCTCCAGGACATACCCTTCCGGCGGTTCCAGTCCGAATTTTTCAGCCTCTCTCCGGAATGATTTGCACTTTTCCAGCCGGGAGTTTTCGTCTGAGAGGATGGCTGCAATTCTTCTGCATCCGATGTTTGAAAAATAGCGGAGAACTTCCGTGACGACACTTTCCGTATCCAGATTGATGGTCTGAATTTCCGGAAAACTGCCGGATGGATGCCCGATCGCAATTTTCGGCAGATCATTGCAGACGATTGGTGTGTTGAACAGTGAATTTGGAAGCGTTGCAAAAAAAAGTCCCGCGAACAGTCCGTTTTCAATTCCGTACAGGAGCCTGCGGTAATCCTCCGCGTCTTTGGTGAGGCCGAGGACAAAAAAACAGTCGATGTCGATTTCTTCTTCCTCGGATACTTTTTCGATCGCTTTGACAAGCACCTGCGAAAACATGCTTTCCAGTTTCCGAGTACCGTAAAGAAGTACGCCGTAACGGGCCAGATGCGGCTGCCGGAGACTGACTCTGGTGCCGATCCGTTTTTCAGAAACCAGCACCTTGTCGTCGATCAGAATCCGGAACGTCCGCTGTACGGTCAATGGCGCGGCGTCAAATTTCTGCTCGAACCAGGTGCGCGGCGGCAGTTTCTCTCCCGGTTTCCAGATTCCGCTGTGGATCCGTTCCCGAATATAGGCAAGAATCTCTCCGCGTTTGACCGGATCGCGTCCTTTCGTTTTGATTGTTTGAGATACCACGGCTTCCTCCGGATTCCGTTTGATTTTTCTATTACACTATATATTATATCAAAAAATGTAGTAGATGTCAAGAGGGGAGGTCTGGAAAAAAGAAAAATTTTTCAGGATTTCGACTCTTTCGTTTTGCGGAAGACGGCGTTCGGGAGAAATCCTGATTCCTGGTGAAGTTTTCCGGTTCAAGTCCTTGTATTTTGTCGATTCCGTTTTAAATTATGTTGTTTTTTTGAAGTCATGGGAAAGGGGTTTCAATGGCGAATGTTCCGTCTTACATGCACATACGGAAATACATTATTGACATGGTGTTTGAGCATAACGACAGCGAAGTTCGGATCGCATCGGAACGCGAGCTTTCCGCCCGGTTCAAGGTCAGCCGGACAACGGTTCGGAACGCTCTGCGCGATCTGGTGAACGATGGCTACATTTACAACAAACCGGGCCGTGGCATGTTCATCCGGGCGACCAATCGGCGGAATGATTCGTTTTCCCTGTTGAAATCCTACAAGATCATCATCCTGATTGATACGGCAAAGTATTCTTCAATCGACGGATTTTCCATGAAGCTCCTGAACGGCATTTTCCATGTGTTCGCTTCTCTGCCGGTGAAGGTGCAGATTGTGAACGTGGTCGGCGACGATATGGTTTCCGAGCTGACGGTCAGCAAGCCGGATGGCATCATCTGGATTCGTCCTTCGCGTTCCGTTCTTCCGGTCCTGAAGAAATTGCGCCGGGAGGTCCCTGTTTATACGATCGGTGATGTTGTCGGTGGTCATCCCTGCAATGTTACGTTGGACTACGTGCTTGCGGGGCGGCTGCTTGCCGCATATTTTCTGGATGCAGGCTGCCGGAATGTGATTTTCTCCGGATATGAGAGCAGCGGTGTGCGCCGGGAAGTCTACCGGGGCTGGTCCGAAGAATTCGCCGCCCGGCAAATTTCCTGTGATCGGACTCTCCGGATTGATACATCCGAGGACATTACGGAGAAGATCCGCATTCTCTTTGAGAAACGTGCTGTGGATGGTCTCTTTTCGTTCGGGACCGAGACCGCCGCCGGTGATCGGGCGCTTTCCCTCCTGCCTGCTGAAGTTGCGGATCGCTGTCTCTTTGTCACGGATGACACTCCGTTTGCTCTGTACGGCGTGAAGCATTGCCCGGAGGCGGAAGTGCTTCTTTCGCCCCTGCGGACCGCGGAATTGTGTGCAGAAAATCTTTTCCGCATCCTGACGGACCCGGCATTTGTTCCGGAAGAGCAGATCCTGAAACCGGAGATTGTAAAACGCTAATGGTTTGTTTCTGATTTTTCGTTTGTTGTTCAAGACTGACCGGCCCGGGTTTCCGTCGGACGGAAGGATAAATAGGGAGAGTTGGACCCATGAATAAAAGGAACTTGATTGTGTCTGCCGCAGTCTGCGGTGTATGCCTGTTTGCGCTGGGCGTTCTAACCGGCGCGTCCCTGCCGGATCATCAGGAGAAAATGCCGGAGCCGGAACCGTTGTTTGAACCGGAAATGTGCCGGCACGGGGCCGAGTACATGGACGAGATGCTCCAGCGCGTCCGGACGCAGACAGATATGAATCTCTGTGCCGCTGCCGGAACCACATTGCGGCAGGCGGAGCTGTACGCTTTTTTCAGGGATTATCTGGGAACTTTGCCGGAAGAGCGCCGGGAGGAAGCGCTCCTCGAACAGAAACAGTGGGAGGAGGAATACTTCCGTGCGCTGAAGGAGCCTTCGGATTACGAGGGAGATTCTCTGGAATCCTTCGACCTTTCCATGCGGGCGGGGACTCTGCTGTACGATCGTCTCCGGTATCTGAATGCGTCGCCGGAGGCCCGGGAGGCGTTCGGCAGAATGAAGAATCTGTCGTTTACGGATATGGACCGGATCGAACGGCAGTTTGAGAACGGACAGTATCGCGGTGTGTTCCGGAACGGAGAACGCGATATTTTCAAACTTTCGCCGGAACTCTGTCTTGCATCCGGGGATTTTCTTGCGGGGGAGATTGTTTGCAGTCCTGCCGGGAAGCCTCCCTATCGGATGATTGTCGTCTGGAAGGAGGGACGCGTAAAGGAGAAGATCGCGGTCGGAAGAGACAAGCACATTGATTCCATCGGAATTGCCGGCGGGCGTCTGCGGATCGACCATACCGGTATTGACGGGAACCGGGGGACGCTTTCTGTTGCGTTGTAAGGAGTCTCCGGGAAAAGACGGATGCGGATTTTTCCTGAATTTCCGGAAAAAAGTTTGATTTTTTCTTTTTCCGGTCTATTGTTATCTGCTTGGAGGAACCATCCGAAATATGGTTGATTGTAACGGAAAAAACAACGAAATCAGGTAGCTATGAAAAATATGTCCGTGAATGTGCTCGTCGGGATCCAGTGGGGCGACGAGGGTAAAGGAAAAATTATTGATGTTCTTACGCGCGATGCCGATATGGTTGTCCGTTTTCAGGGCGGCAACAATGCTGGGCATACCGTGGAAAACGGTCCGGAAAAATATGTTCTGCACCTGATCCCTTCGGGAATTCTCCGGAAAGAGGTCATTAACGTGATCGGCAACGGCGTCGTTGTGGATCCGCTGGCTTTGATGAAGGAGATGAAGGCGCTTGTCGAACGCGGTGTTTCTGTGGAAAATGTTCAGCTGAGCTCCCGCTGCCAGCTGATTATGCCGTGGCACAAGCTGCTGGATGCGTACAATGAATCAAAGGCGTCCAAAGACAAAAAGATCGGCACCACGCTTCGCGGCATCGGGCCCGCTTATATGACAAAAGCGGCCAGAACCGGTCTGCGTGCAGTCGAAATCCTTGACCTTGAACGCTTCAAACAGCATTTTATCGAAGAGGCGGAAGCGTATAACACGCTGTATGTTCCACAGGGTGCGGTGAAACTGGATATCGAACAGGCGTGGAAGGAACTTCTGCCGGCTCTGGAATATGTCCGTCCGTATGTCAAGGAGACTGTTGTGACAATCAATGAAGCGCGTCTTGCCGGAAAGCGGATTCTGCTGGAAGGCGCTCAGGGAGCGTTTCTTGACATCGACCACGGCACATATCCGTTTGTAACGAGCAGCAATACGACTTCCGGCGGTGCCTGCACGGGATCGGGCCTTTCTCCGCGTGCCATTACGGGCGTGTGGGGCGTTATCAAGGCTTATACGACGCGTGTCGGGGAGGGGCCGTTCCCCACGGAACTGTTTGACGAACAGGGCGATTATCTCCGCAATCAGGGCGGGGAATTCGGGGCTACAACGGGGCGTCCGCGCCGCTGCGGATGGTTCGACGTCGTTGCCTGCCGCCACAGCTGCATGATCAATGGGGTTGATTACCTTGCCGTCACGAAGCTGGATGTGCTCGACGGACTCAAGGAGATCAAGATTTGCACCGCGTACAAAATCAACGGAGAGCTCTACAAAACCTTCCCCGCCGATGTTCATGCGCTGGAACAGGTGGAACCTGTTTATGAGACACTTCCCGGATGGGACGAGCCGACGACTTCGGCACGCAGTTTCGAGGAGCTTCCCGCCAATGCTCAGGCGTATTTGAAACGGATGGCTCAGGAGGTTTCCGCGAAAATCGGAATTGTTTCAGTCGGACCGAAGAGAGAGCAGACGTTCGAGGTCAAGGACTGAGTTCCTGGTTCGGAGTTCAGGCGGGTTTCGAAACTCCGCCTGAAACACCAGAGCTATTTGCCGTTTTGCCGTGGAAGTTTCTGCCGGTTTGCATTTTCAGCAGTAGAGTATTTGGACAAAGATGCCGTTGATTCATGATAAAAGAGTGTCGGAAACTTCTCCGGTGAGTTCAGCTCTCCGGTCGTTTTTTTCGCATTTCGATCCGATGCAGCTGATCCCGATGCTGGTGCTGCTGACCTTCGGAATCGTTTTCGTTTACGGAACCGGACAGCAGGTCGGCGGCGTTCATGCGGAGGTGTTCTGGAAGCGGCAGATTATCTGGGTTTCCATCGGACTTTGTCTCTGGTTGTTTTTTTCTTTTTTCAACTATAAATATCTGGGGCCGGCATCCATTCTGCTGTATGCGGTTGCGCTTCTGCTGCTGATTCTGGTGCTGATGAAAGGGATCGGTGTGGTGCGGTTCGGTGCACGGCGCTGGCTGGATATTGCCGGGGTGAGTGTGCAGCCGGCGGAAATTGCCAAGTTGGCAATCATTCTTCTGGTTTCATGGCTGCTTTCCCTGAAACGCTTCCCGGTCAACCACTGGAAGACGCTTCTCCTGTTGTTCGTTCTGCTTGCTCCATGTGCGGTACTGATTCTGAAGCAGCCGAATCTGAGCATGATGCTGACTCTCTGCACCTGTGCCTTTGCAATTGTGTTCTGTGCGGGATTCAAATGGCGCTATCTGCTGATCGGGCTGATTGTTGTGTCGATCTGTGCTCCGGTTGGATACGGAATGCTGCGGCCGTATCACAGAGACAGGATTCGCGTATTCCTGAATCCGGATCTGGATCCGTTGAACAAGGGATGGAATCAAAGACAGTCGGAGATGGCGGTCGGCAGCGGTCGACTGACCGGAAAGGGATTCATGCAGGGAACCCAGAGTACGCTGGGTTATTTGCCGCAGACCGTTTCGAATTCCGATTTCATTTTTCCGGTGATTGCGGAGGAGACCGGTTTTGTCGGCGCATCTTTTCTGCTGCTGATGTATGTGCTGCTGATGATCTCCATTTTCCGGACGGCGCTGAATGCTCCGGACGAGTTCGGCCGATATCTCTGTGTGGGGGTCGGTACGGTATTTGCCATGCATTCGATTGTGAATATCGGCATGAGCATCCGTCTGATGCCGGTGACCGGACAGCCGCTGCCTCTGGTCAGTTACGGAGGAACATTCATGCTGGCGTCGCTGTCTTATCTCGGGATTGTGCAGTCCGTTTACGTCAGGCGCAACAGAAATATTGAGGAGTGACATTTTATGAAGGATGTGAAATTTCTGCCGATGTCCCGGAAGGAGATGGAGGCGCTCGGATGGGATTCCATTGATATTCTGCTGGTGACCGGCGACGCGTATGTGGAGCATCCTTCCTTCGGCACCGCGGTCATTGGAAGATACCTGCTGGACAAGGGGTTCCGGGTCGGAATCGCGGCTCAGCCGGATTGGAGAACTCCCGAGTCCCTGATGGCAATGGGGCGCCCGAATCTTGCGTGTGGTATCTCCTCCGGAAATATGGACTCAATGGTTTGCATTTACACGGCCGGACGCCGTCTGCGGAAGGATGATATGTATTCGCCCGGCGGGAAAACGGGGCTTCGTCCGCCGCTTGCATCCGTGGTGTATACTCAGCTTGCCAAACGAGCGTTTCCCGGTTTGAAAACGGTTCTCGGCGGAACGGAGGCTAGTCTGCGGCGTGTGGCGCATTACGATTACTGGCAGGACAAGATGCACCCCTCGGTGCTGGTCGATTCCAAAGCGGACATTCTGATTTTCGGCATGGGAGAGACCGCTTCACTGGAGGTCTATTCCCGGATTCGCGACGGCCGTCCGCTTGACGGAATTCCCGGCACGGCAGTCTTTCTCGGGGCCCGCGCTTCCCGGGAATTCGATTCCACCGGATGCGCAGTGCTCCCTGATTATGACCGCATCTGCTCCGAAAAAAAGGCTCTGGTTGAACAGACGATTACGATCGAGGCGGAGATGAATCCCTGGTGCGGACGACGGCTGATTCAGCGTTATGGTGATCGTCTGCTTGTGCTGGAACGCCCGAATCCCCCGCTGACTCAGGAGGAGTTCGATCATGTTTGTGAACTTCCCTACGGCATGGGGCCGCATCCGAGTTACAAGGAGCCGATACCGGCGTATGAAACGGTGAAATTCTCGATTCCGGCGGTCCGGGGATGTCCCGGAGGCTGTGCGTTCTGCGGACTGGTTGCGCATCAGACACGGCATCTTGTGTCGCGTTCCCCGGAATCTGTGATGAGAAGTGTTGAGCGCCTGAAAAAACTGCCGGGATACAATGGTATTGTCAGCGATATCGGAGGGGCGGCGTCGAACATTTTCGGCAACCGGACCGCGGATCATTCCCTGTGTGAAAAATGCCGCAGGGTCTCCTGCATGTGGCCGAAACCGTGTAAAAATTACGTTCCGGATGGATCCGTGCTTCAGAATCTTCTGCGCAAAATCCGTTCGACTCCGGGAGTGCGGAAAGTGTTTCTGAATTCCGGGATGCGTCTGGATCTCGCCCTTCGTCAGCCGGAACTGACGGAGGACATCATCCGGCATCATGTTTCCGGTCATTTGAAGGTCGCTCCGGAACATCTGCATCCGCGCGTGCTGAACCTGATGCGGAAAGGTCAGCCCGGCGAACTGGAGGCGTTTATGAAACTTTTTGACCGCTGCTGCCGGGAGGCGCATAAGGAACAATACCTGATTCCTCTTTTCATCTCGAATTTTCCCGGTTGTACCGAGGCGGAAATGAAGGTCGTGGACAACTTCCTGGAACAGCACCACTGGAGTCCGCAGCAGGTGCAGGACTACATTCCTCTGCCTATGACAATGGGCGCGGCAATGTATTACAGCGGACTCAATCCGTATACCGGAGAAGAAATCGTTGTCAACCGCGGCCTGCGGGAACGCAGAACTCAGATTAAAATGCTGAAGAAAAAACGCGGATCAAAATATTGCAACCAGAATGTCAGCAGGAAAGGAAAAAGGTGATCTCCATGGCTCTGCAGGTTCCTCCGTCTTCAAATCCGAAAAGTCATCTTGACGACGATTACCGGACTCTGTCCGAAGAATACCGTTTTCAAATCACGGAATCCGGCAATATCGTGAATTCCGAATGGGTCGGATATGAGGATTCCGTCGATTACCGGGAGTTCATTATCGAAGACCCCGGATCTTTTTTCTTCAATGTGTCGAATCTCTCTCAGAAGCTGACCCTGACTGTTTACGAACGCAAAGACCCGGAGAATCCGACATCCTCATTGAAAAAACTGACTTCCATTACGACAGGGAAATCAAAAGATACAAAACCTCTTCTGCTGGATGCAGGGCATTATTACATTAAAGTTGAATACAAAGGCACAAAGTATGGCGGAACCGATTACAACATCGGTGTGATCGCGGATCTTTTCACAAAGGGGAACAATGAGGACGATGAATTCAAGAACGGAGCCCTCCCGGATGCCTACACGGTGGAAGTGAACGGTTCCGGAAATCTCATTGCCAACGAATGGGTCGGATACAGCGATACGATTGACTGCCGGCGGATTGAACTGAATTCGCCGGGAGCTTACCGTTTTTTCCTTTCGGACGTTACGAACAAGGTCCGCCTGACTGTCTATTCCGTCTCCTTGAACAAGGACGGGTCGGAAAAACTGAAAAAACTGACTGCCGTCACCGTTTCGGCAAACCAGAAAAAAGGAACGAAGGAACTGCTGATGGCCGCCGGCGAATATTATGTTACCGTCGAAGCCGTGGATTGGAAAAAAGGACGGAACACGGATTATTCCGTCAATGTGGACGGCACTTCCTATTTCAAAGCAAATAACGCGGATGACAACTGGAATGATCCTGGAGTCCGTGAATTTTCCGTCAGCGGAGCTGTCGAAACATTTCTTGCGGATGAATGGGTCGGTTTCGGAGATTCCATCGACTGGATCCGCATCAACATTTCCACCCCCGGATATTACAATTTCAGTCTCCATGATCTTCAGAACAAAGTGAAGATGACGGTGTACACCATCAGCTCCACCGGAAAGAAAAAATCCCTTGGTTCCATTTCCTACTCTCCGACCAAAGGAAATTCGACAACCCTGAAAAAACCGCTGCTCTTGGATCGAGGCGTCTACTATATTGCGATTGAGGCTCCCAGCTGGAAAAGCGGGAAAAATACAGATTACGCCCTCGGTTCCATGGCAGGAGAACTCTTCACAAAAGCCGATGACGGAACCAACAACACCCGGATAAACGCTGCGGAAATCCAGCTTTCCGACGGCGGAATCCGCAATGACTGGGTCGGGTTCGGCGACAGCGAGGACCATTTCTTCTTCGTTGTTCCCGAGGACCGGGATGCCAAATATACCTTCTCGTTCAATGCCGACGAGGGAATGGCAAATTTGAAGATCTGTCTTTACAACGGCAACTCATACAAGACACTTGATACATTGAAAGCCGGAGAAACCGTCGTCCTTGATTTCGACCGCTTCAAGGTTCAGGCAGGCAACCGGATCTATCTGGAAATCACGTCAGCTGATAACGGGAAAGGAAAGAAGAATACGGATTACGATGTTCTCATTATGCCGGATTCTCCTTCGGTGGACAGTGCATCCGCAGCGGCTGCTTTGTCTGTGCAGAACGAGTTCAGCGGCAATGGACGGGACCTTCTGACCCTTGCCTGATTCTGTTTTGGAAGCGGAGTTTTTCCCGGGGAAATGGGCTTTTACAAGGCGCATTGCCGCTTTTTCCCGTGCAAAGGATGCGATTTCCCCATTTCTTTTGAATAATGTATCAATTTGGATTTGACATTTTCAGAGAGGCGTGTTATTCTAGGTTCCGGGAGAGATCGTTTGCAGCAACAGGGGATAGTTGAATGAGTTTGAAAGCAAACCTTGTCGATGCGGGGACCGGAAAGGATTCCCTGGTTCGCGGTTCTCGAGCCGCGGACTCCGGCATTGTCGTTCTGTTGACTTGCAGCGACTCCTGGGAAAATATGTTCGTTGCCGGTGCTGGAGGTGTTTCGGCTGATCCGGTTTTCATTCCGTCCGGCGGACGGGGAATTGTCTCCAACTATCCATTGAACGGGGGTTTTCGTATTCATATGCTGCGGACAGTTCAGACCTTCCATGACGTGCGGCGGTCTGGCTGTTTTGATGCAGACTCCCGGAGGGGAAAGAGCATTCAATGAAAATCATAAAACAGTGGGGTGTTTTATATGGATAAGGATTATTTGAAACGAAAACTGAGGGGGTGTCTGCTCGGCAGAGGTGTCGGGGAGGCGCTCGGTCGTCCCTATGTCGGCATGAACGATCCCATGGATCTGATGTTTTACGATCCTGTTCCCGGGGAAGATGCCTCCCTCTGTTCGCTGGATTTCCAGATTCTCTGGTTGAATGTGCTGAAGAAAGTGCCGGTCGGTCCGGTTGCGGATCGCGATCTTTTTGCCCAGTGCTGGCTTGATCATGTCCGGTATTCGGAGGATGAGTACGCCGTCGCTTTGCGGAATTTGAAGAACAACATCATGCCGCCGTGGTCCGGCAGTTTCGACAATTTTTACTGCGACGGATTTGGTGCGGCTCTGCGTGCCGGGCTCTGGGCATGGCTGGCTCCGGCAAAGTGCGAGCTCGCCGCGCAGCTGGCGTATGAAGATGCGTGTGTCGATCACGATTCCGACGGCATTTATGCGGCGTTGTTCATCGCCGTGCTTGAAAGTGCTGCGTTCATTGAGAACGATATGGAGAAACTGCTGGATACGGCTGTTTCCTATATTCCGAAGGAGAGCCGTCTTGCTTCGGTGGTTGCGGATGCGCGCTCGTTCTGCCAGGAGAAGAATGACTGGATGGAAGTCCGTTCCGCGCTGCTTGCCAAATATGAGTGCGAGAATCTGACGGATTCCGTGATGAATTTCGGTTTCATCATTACGGCACTTCTGCTGGGCGGAGGCGAGTTTGAACGATCCGTTCTGATTGCGGCGAACTGTGCGAAGAACACAGCGGCGAACGCTGCGATTGTCGGGGAAATTCTCGGATTGCTCAATCCGGAGGAAATTCCGGAAAAGTGGCTGAATTATCTGCCGAAACGGATTGCTCTCAGCGGTAATATCATCGACATTGAAACTCCACCGCCGACTCTTGATGCTTTTGTTGATGCCATTACCGACCTTTCCGAGCAGGTTGTGCTCGGAGAGCCGCTTGCTGCGGATGAACCGGAGTGGGAACAGTACCTGATTCCGGTCAAGTGCGGGGTTTTCCGCAAGTGGTCCCGTCTGGATGAACGCCGGACTCCGCCGGATATGGAGTGCATGAAGACCTCTTATACCTTCCCCGGCTGTTTCAACTATCTGGATTCCTACGAGGTGCCTGCCAACTCTCTTTACATGATGAAATTCGAATTCAAAATTGAAGAGCGCAAACGGGTTCGTGTGGTTTTCAATTCCAATGCAGTCTCCCGTGTCTGGCTGGATGGGGAGTTTGCGTTCGGGCGCGACGGCGGATGGATGTCACCCTCTTATTCTTCCGTGCCGCTGAATCAGTTCGCGGACGTTGAGGTTGAGGCGGGGGTTCATACGCTGGTTGTCGGAGTCGCCCCGAATGAGCCGGATGAGAACATTTACTGGGTCATGGGGGTGGCTGCCAGTCTTGACAGGCAATGGCTGCCGTACACCTTCTTTGACAATGGCGACGAGGTCTGAACGCTGCGTTTTCACTTGCCTTGAATTTCTTTCCCGCGGCTCGTTTTACGACGATGACCGCGGGAATGTTTTTTTGGGCGGTTTGAGAGGGTTGGTCTGGGATGGTTTACCAGAGAGAGGGTGCCGCTAGTCCGCGGCGTTTGAGCAGTTCTTCCGCTTCGAAATCACCGTTTCTGGCGGCTTTGCGCAGCCATTCTTCGCCTTTTGTGATGCTGCGGGTGACTCCGCGCCCTTTCAGATAACGAAGCGCCAGCGCCCTCTGGGCAACTGCATCTCCGCCTTTTGCCGCAAGGGAAAACCAGTAGACCGCGGCGCTTTCATCTTTGACGAGTCCACCTTCGCCTGCGGCATAGAGGCATCCGAGATTGTATTGAGCCCGTGGATATCCTCTGGTCGCCGATTCAAAGAAGTATTCCGCCGCCTGATGCGGATCTTTCTTCATGCCGATTCCTTCCAGAGAAAAGACTCCAAGTCTGAAAAGGGCCTGCGGATTTTTCTGTTCGGCGGCTTTCCGGTACCAGGGAAGAGCGGTGTGGATGTCTGGGTTTTTTGAGAGTGTTCCGTTGGCGATGAATTCCGCGTATTTAAATTGAGACATGGGATTGCCGCGTTCCGCGGAAACGCGATAGAGGTCGAAGGCTTTTTTCAGGTCCGTTTTGACGACTCTGCCATATTCATAGCAGAAAGCTAGTTTTCCAAGAGCTTCCGCATCGCCCTGCCTGGCGGCTTTACGCAGCAGCTGGATCATTTCCTCCGGATTTCGTTTCATACCGCGTCCGGCATATTTGCAGTCTGCCATCATGCGGAGCGCAGCGGGCGGAGGGGTTTTCAGGGAGACGAGACGATTCAGAATTCTGACCGCTTTTTCGACTGCACGGGCGTTGTTTTGTGTGAGCAGCAGTTCCGCGAAAGCCGTTTCCGCCGGAATAAAATGTTCCTCGGCGAGTCGTTCAAGCTGTGAAAGGGCATATGATGGGAGAGGTGGCTTTGCAGGGAGTCCTCTCTCCTTGTCCTCGGGGATTCCATGAAGATCTGTCATTGCGAGTTGAAAACGGGCAATTTTAACACCGGCGTCAGCAGCTTTTTTCATCCAGTTGTAGGCTTCGAAGCGGTCCCTGTCGACTCCGGAACCGCGCTCCAGGCAGACGGCATAATTGTACATGGCTTCCGGTACGCCGGCATCAGCAGCTTTTTTATACCAGTACGCTGCGAGAGTCGGGTTTGGAAGGCGGGTTCCGGTTCCGTAAAAGTATTCATCGCCGAGTTTGAACATGGCGATTTTATCTCCCTTGGCAGCATCGGCGCGAAGAGGATCGGTTTCCTGAGGCGGCTCTTCGTCGGCGGAAAGGGTGAGTGCAAAGAGAAGCAGGACGGAGAACAGAAGACGCGCCGGCAGGCAGACGGCGCGTCGATCCGGGCGGTTACTGGAAGAGCTGTTCCGCATCGTATTTGAAATAGGAGCCCAGAGAGACCAGGGTTTTGGTGTGGAGAATGCCTTCGATCTGCGAACACATCTTGTCGGCGACAATCGATGAAAGCTGCTGATTGTCCTTGACTCTTGCGATGGCGACCATGTCGTATTCTCCTGCGACGGAATGAACTTCCGTGATGCCGTCGATCTGCATCAGTTCCCGGATGACTTCATTCAGTTTGTGCCGCTCGACATTCACAAGAATAACCGCTGTAACCATGTTCCTCCCCTTCCTGTTTGGAATTTGTTCCTCTGCCGGATGCTTCGGATATTCCTAAGATAGCGGTGCGTCCTGAAAAGTCAAGGGCGGGTCCCGATTAATTTGCTGTTTCCGAAGCGACCGCATGACCAGCAGGTAGTCGATCCAGAGCATCAGTACCGCACCGAGCCACGCGAGCGGATTCGAAAGGCAGACGCCGAGGTAGCCGAGATACCGGGCAAGAAGCAGCGCTCCGATGATCCGCAGCACCAGTTCCGCCGCGCCTGCCATCATTGGAATGAAGGAGTGTCCCATTCCCTGCAAAACATTCCGGTAGATCAGGAGCATCCCGAGGATGATGTAGCAGCTCGCGGAGGTGTTCAGGAAAATTTGCGAGCCGTGCACAATTTCCTGAAGGGTCTCGGGCTGTGCCGTTTTCAGAAACAGGCGCGTCAGCGGCGCGGCAAAGAGAATCAGAAATGTTCCGATGCAGATGCTGAAAAGAATTGTGATTGCAGAACATTTCCGGAGTCCCTGGCGGATGCGTTCGAGATTTCCGGCTCCAAAGTTCTGTGCAGTGAAAGTCGCCATTGCGATGCTGAAGGAAAAGAGCGGCTGGATGGCGACCTGTTCAATCTTTGCCGCCACCGTATAGGCCGCGATGTAGACCGAGCCGAAGGAGTTCAGAACGGTCTGGAGAATTACGACACCAACCGCTGTGATGGAAAACTGAAGAGCCATTGGCACCGCGACCCGCAGGTGTTCCAGACAGAAGGGGACATCGAGTTTCCAGTCGCTCCGTTTCAGTTTCAGAATCGGGAATTTCCTGCCGACGTAGATGAGACAGAGAAAGCCGGAGACAGCCTGCGATATGACTGTCGCCCATCCCGCGCCCGCGACTCCGCTTTGAAAACTGAGGATAAACAGGTAGTCCAGTATGATGTTCAGAATGGAGGCAATGATCAGGAAGACCAGCGGTGTGATGCTGTCGCCCAGAGCCCGGATGATGCTGGAGATCATTCCGTAAAAGACGATGGTCCAGGTGCCTCCGAAAATAACGATCAGATAGGAATTTGCGTTTTCAATGATGTTTTCCGGTGTGTTCATCCATTCCAGCATCGGACGGCAGAGCAGAACACAGAGTGCCGTCATGACAAGCGTGATGAGCGTGCAGAGATAGGTCGAGGTTGTGACGGATCTCCGGACTCCGTCATAATCGCCCGCACCGAACCGTTGTGCGGTAATGACCGCGAGTCCGTTCGTGAGTCCGAAAAAGAATCCGAAAACGAGAAACATCACAGCTCCGGTAGAACCGACTGCCGCCAGCGCTTCGTCGCCAAGAGTGCGTCCGACAATTGCCGTGTCCGCCATATTGTAGAACTGCTGGAAGATGTTGCCGATCAGCAGGGGAACGGAAAACTGAAGAAGCAGTTTCGTGGGATTCCCCGAAGTCATGTCTTTGATCATGCGGATTCCTCCGTTGAGAGCGGATGGCAATATTGCCTGATGGCATTCAGGACTCCGCCATTGTCATTGGACTGCGTCCGGTAGGCGCAGAGCTTTTTCAGCTCCGGATGTGCATTTTCCATCGCGAAACTGAATTTGCATGTCTGCATCATTCGGGCGTCGTTGAGATAGTCGCCGAACGCCATCGTTTCCTCGGGAGTGATTCGGAGACGTTCCTGAAGGAAATGCAGTCCGGTTCCCTTGTCGGTTCCCTGGTTCATGAGATCGATCCAGAGCTGTCCGGAGAGAACGACATTGAACTTCTTTCCGAAGTGGTTCAAGATGGGCAGGGCGCGTTCCTCGGCATTTTCCGCATCGAATGCCGCGATTTTGCAGATACGGTCTGTTTTTGCCGCCGCGAGAATGTCCGGGACAATTTCGAGGCGTTCGTAATACAGTTTCACATTTTGCAGAAACCACTCATTTGTGTTTTCAATATAGGCCGATCGGAGTCCGCAGGCGACCGGTTGAACGTTCGGAATGCCGCGGATTGTGTTTACGATATCCGGCAGGGAGTCCTGTTTCATTTCACTGCAGAAAATATTCGTGCCGTTTTCAAAAATATCAGCGCCATTGTCTGCGAGAAAGAAAATATCGTTTGCTTCGGGGAGCGGAAAGTAGTTGAGCAGATTATAATATTGCCTTCCGCTGGCGATTACAAAGCGGATTCCCCTCTTTCTGAGGGGTTGCAGAATGCTGTCGAATCCTTCCGGGAGTTTTTTCTGCGAATCCAGAAGGGTTCCGTCCATGTCGGTGGCAATGAGTCTGATCATAAGAAATCCATACGATACGTTTTGTTGATGGGGCTATAATATATCATGCCGTAAAAAAAACGCAAGAGCGGCTTTTGCCGCGGGAAAGCGGGAAAAAGCTCCTCGTGGAAGGGTAATTTTGAAAAACGGACGTTTGGTTTGCAAATCAAATTTCCCTGAAACGTTTTCAGGCTTCATGCGGCGAGAAGGTTGAGAAGCACCCTGAGTCTTATTCGGAGGGTTTCAAAATAGAGTCAGATGTGGTGTTCGGGGGGAATTGATTGGATTTGCATTGTCCCAGGGTGAATCCTGTGGAAATGAATGGACCGCTTTCTGTATTTCTTCATCTTTGACATTTCATTTTTCCAAAGTAGATTATAAAAATGCCAAAGATGACATAAAAAGGGGAGAAATAGAGATGCCGTCTCATTTCGGAAATTCTGTCCAGGAGTATTATTTGGATTTGATTCGTCATATTTCCTCTGCCCGGGAGAAGAGACTTCAGGGGTTGCAGACCGCGTCGGATGCGGAAGCATACCGTCGTGAGGTTCGGGAAAAGATTTTCCGCGCGTTTGATTTGCCGAAGGAGAAATCCCCGCTGAATGTGCAGTGTTCCGGAGTGTTGCGGCGAAAAGGATTTTCGATTGAAAAACTGATTTACTGGAGCCGGCCTGGATTTCCGGTGACAGCAAACCTGTATCTTCCGGAGAAACGAACGGCCCCCATTCCGGCAGTTCTCTATCTGATGGGTCACAATCAGCCGGGGAAGGCTGCCGAACGGGCACAGGTCTGTGCGCGGACTCTGGCCGCCGGAGGGGTTGCTGTTTTGATTCCCGATCCCGTGTCGCAGGGCGAACGCTATCAGTTCCTGGGAGTGCCGGGAAACGAAAGAATCAGCGGATCGTGCACGCTGGAACACAACATGCTTGGAAAACAGCTCCTTCTCGCTGGGGATTTTTTCGGTACGTGGAGGGTTTGGGATGCATTCCGCGGACTCGACTGTCTCTGTTCCCGTCCGGGAATTGATCCGGAGAGGATTGGGGTGGCAGGGTGTTCCGGCGGCGGAACGCTGACAGCGTTTCTCAATGCTCTGGATGATCGTCTTTCGATGGCATCTCCCTGCTGTTGCATGACGACCTGGCGGAGAAACGTGGAGAATGAATTGCCGGTTGACATTGAACAGCTTCCGCCGTTCCTGATGGCGGAAGGGCTCGAAATGGCGGATCTGCTGATTGCAGCGGCTCCGCGTCCGCTTCTGATTTCCGGGGAGAAGAACGATTTCTTTGATCCGCGCGGAACGGTTGAGGTGTATGAGGAGGTCCGCAGATTCTATACGCTGCTCGGAAGGCAGGATGCGGTGAAATGTTTCATCGGGGAAGAGAGCCACGGTTTTCGCGAAGGGGCGCGGAGGAGTTTCTACCAGTTTGTCCGCAGAGAGTTCTGTCTTTCCGATTCTTTTGAAAAAGAAGATTCTGTTACGGAGGCGGAGAAGGATTTGTTCTGTACGGAGAGCGGCAATGTTGCATCGCTTCCGGGAAATCGTTTTCTTCGCGACCTGATCCGGGACCGCGCGGATTCCCTGGGAAGGCTGCGCAGAAAGCATTCGGCGGACAAGTTGAGAACATGGCTCCGGAATCGTCTGGCAATCGGAAAAATCGAACAACCGTTCTGCCGGATTCTCCGTCCCCGTAGAGTTTCGGAGAATGCGGTATTTTCCCGGTTCGGGTTGGAGACGGAGAAGGGGTGTGTTATGTCTGTTCTGAAACTGTATTCGGATTCCGAATGTTTTCATCTTCCGGAGTCGCGAAGAGTTTCTGTTTACATTCCGCATCTGGATTCGGAATCCGAGCTGGCTGAGACAGAGATTTCCGGAGAACGGGCCCTCTATGGTCTGGATGTCCGGGGAATTGGAGAATTGCGTCCCTCCGGCTGCGATCAGTTCAGCGCGGAGGCGTTTTTTCATCCCTATGGATTCGATTATCACTATGCTTCACTCGGACTTCTGACCGGTCACAGTTACCTGGGCGGAAAGGTGCGGGATCTTCTCTGCACGTTGGAACTGCTGGCGGGAAGGGGGGCTTCCGAGATTGAAGTGAAAGCGTCCGGACAGGGATGCGTTCCTGCTCTGCTGGCGGCATTCCTTTCGGACCGAGTCACTTCTCTGGTACTGATTGATGCGCCCCGGTCGTGGGATTCGATGCTTCGGGAAGAGATAATTCGATGGCCGCAGTCCTGCATGGTTTTCGGGATTCTCCGTGAGACGGATCTTCCGGAGATTGCAGCTCTGATGGAGCGCCCGCACCCGCAGTTTCTGAAGGGAACACGCAAGCTTGTTTTCTGAATGGTTTCCCTTCAGCAGAAAGCGAGAGCAGACTTGGCTGCTGGCGGAATTCTTTTTCCGGATTGCATTGCGGATCAATAAAAGAAAAACTCCGGGCTTGCTTCCCGGAGTAGAGTCATTGCTGGGCTATCTTTTTTTCCGCGGCGGTTTCCGGAAATCTCCGGCGGCATCGCGGATGAGACGCTGCGGCGGTTCCGATGCGAGAAGTTCCTGCATCCGTTTTTCGATGACGGCATCCTTTTCCGCCTGCTGTTTTTCATATCGTTTTTTCATGTCGGCGAGACGTTTTTCCATCTGTCGGAGAGAGCGTTCCGTATCGGCGAGAATTCTCTGCTGAAAGAGAAGATGACGCTCCGTATCCTTGCGAATGGTCTCCTGAATTTTTTTCTTTGCGGCATCCTTGAGTTCAGGAGTTTTTGCATCCAGATACGCCTGCCGGAGAGCCAGCATGTTTTTGGCTTTTGTCTGACGGCGCATCCGGAAGACATTCCGCATTTCTTTGGCGAATTCCGGAGGATTTTCTACGGAGAGTTTACGGAGCCGTGTCCGTTCCTCTTCAGAAAACTCGTCGGACTCCAGGACACGGAGGAGAGGATGTCCCGGCCGGAATTGTTTGTCTGGGCGCGGCTGATGATGCGGCGGAGGCGGTGGCGGCTTTCCTTCCGGCCCCTGCGCTGCAAGAAACAACGGAAAGGCGGAAAGAAGAAACAGGGATAACAGAAGAGGCGTCAGTTTCATGAAAGGCTCCTTAATTTAGCGTGTCATACACGTTGGTGATTGCGGTGTATCCTCTTGCAACGTCGCAAGTTAGCGTGATCAGACTGTCGTCGAAGTCGCTGGTGTTCCAGGAGGAGACCGCAGCTGGTTTTTGCCGTCCTTGCTGCGGAGCAACCTGAGCTGTCTGCGGGAGATAGGCGTAGAAGGCAAAGCCGAAGCAGACTGCGAACGATGCGGCGATGGGAAGAGCGATTTTCCAGATTTTCCACTTCATGGCGACGATATGTTTCCGTGCCGCTTCATGAACGGCCGCATCAAGTGTTTCGGGTACGGTGAATCCGGAATCGTTGAACTGCAGGCTCATTGTTCTGCGGAAGAGCGCGCAGTCCGGGCAGGACTCCAGATGCCGTTCCAGTTCGGGGGAGAGTTGTTCTCCTTCCGCGAGGGCAATCATTACATTGTCGCATATTTTTTTCATTTTCCGCCGCCTTTCCTGGTTAAGAGACCCATTCATTCAGTTGTTTTCTCAAATTCCGGATAGCGTACTGCATTCTGCCGAGCACGGTATTGATCGAGCAGTTCTGCACTTCCGCGATCTCCTTGAAGGAGATTCCCTGTTGCCGGAGGAGGAAAACCTCCTTCAGTTCCGGTGCCAGTTCCTCTGTTGCCGTTTTCAATGCTTTTTCCAGTTCCCTGTTGTGCATTTTCATCCACGGTTCCGTATGGGATACGGGTTCGCTGACCGCGATGTTGTCATCGTCCAGAGGCAGTTCCGCCGACGTTTTTTCCTTCCGGAAGTGGTCGATCGCCAAATTGTGGGCGATCATTGTGAGCCACGCGAAAAACTTCTGTTTGCTTTCGTACTTTTCCAACTTCCTGATGACTCGAAGCCAGGTTTGTTGGAAGAGATCGTCTGCAAGCGCATGGTCCCCGGTCATCCGGTTCAGGTACGCATAGAGCGGACGTTTGTATCTGGCGTAAAGAGTGTCAAAGGAACTGACGTCTCCAGCCAGATACGCTTGAATCAGCACTCCGTCATCTTCCATCGTATCCATTCTCTCTTCCCCTTTAGCCATAGAACGTTTTCCATGCGGTTTTATTGTGTTGTTTTTTCCGGTAATATAAAATTTCCCGGAAAAAGTGCAAATCTTCAGCTTGCCGTTTTCTCTTTTTTCATCTATAATACACGGAAAAAGGAGATGATCCGAAGAATGCCGGAGCCAAATCAGAAAAAAACGCAGCTGCCTCTCTGTTACAGTCCGGTGACTCTCGACAATGGATGGTATGCGGTTTCCACGGTACCGTATCTTCAGCAGTCGCGGGAGATTACGTTTCTTCATACGCATGAGTATTGCGAGTTCGGTATCTGCCTGGAGGGGGCGGGTGTGTTTCTGGTCGGTCCGAAGATCCTCCCGTTCCAGCGTGGCGACTGCATGTTCATTGCCACCGGGGAACCGCATCTGGCGACGAGTCTTCAGAATACGGTCAGCCGCTGGCGCTGGCTCTATCTGGATGAGACACGGCTGCTTGACCGGGAACCTGCTCTGGCGGATCTTGCTCGTTTCAAAGGTCCGGATTTCCGGAATTGTTTTTCCGGGGAACGGTCTGTGATTTGTTCTCTCATTCGTGAAATGTTTTCATGCGCTCTTGGCGGAGGAGTTCCCTTTCAGAAGCAGAAAATGACCGCGCTGCTGACCCTCTTTTCCATTGAGATGCACCGCGGATGCTGTTCGTGCGGACAGGGAACGGAATCCGCAGCCATCCAGCGCATCCATTTTGCTTTGAATGAGATGCTGTCGCGCTACGGAGAGGACATTTCCATTGAACGTCTCGCCTCCGCCTGTTCGTTGAGTTCCAATCAATTCCGGCGGGTCTTTGCCAAGGCGACCGGTTCCTCGCCGCAGACATACCTGAACAATCTCCGGATTACGATGGCGGCCTCCATGCTGCTCCGGACCGATCTGACAATTGCAGAGATCGCGTTCCGATGCGGATTTCCCACGCTTTCCTGTTTCAATCGCCAGTTCCGTATCATGAAAGGAACCTCGCCTGGAAAATTCCGGACGGGCAGATCTTGAGCCATCACAGACGTCGAAGACGTTAATCCAAATGATAATCGACAACCAGAAGGAATAACCCTAAAAGTATGGAATAAAGAGAAAAGAATTGCGTAAGTATGGCTATCGCCTGCGGGGATAGTTTTGACTGGAAAAAATATCGAATATTCCAATAGCCCAGGTTCAGAAGAGCATACGGAATAATCAAAAAGATCAGCATATGACAATAGAAAATTTCATGATGAAAATTATTTAAAAAATAAAAAAAGCCAAAAAATATGAATATGATTGCAGAAAATAAAAAAAGGAAAAGAATCCGAGGCTCACGATTTGAGTTCTTCGGTTGGATGGAATAGATCATATTGATACATTGCAAATAGAATAGCATTATCAATGCTGTTTTGCCAAGCCATTGATGAAGAGGAAATGCCTTTTTAACCCATCGGCAAATATCCCAAACGTTTTTTTGAGCATTGATAGAAATTGTTTTTGAAAAAATTCTCTGGCTTCCAGCAAGTTGAGTCGGAACAAATATGGAAAGCTGTAGATCAGCATACGGCTTTCCCCCCATTCCACTGATTTTATCCATGATGAATTTTTCAACCTGTGCGCATTGAAGCTCTGTGACTCTTTTATTGCAGTATATGTTTACAGGAATGTTTTTTGCGGAGAGCTTATTTAAAACATTTTCAGGATTTTCAATCTTTTGAATAAAAGGAAATATCATGAGTAAATCAGGCTTTTCGGAAAGGAGTACTTCTGCATAGCTCTGTACCTCATTATATACATCTTTTGAAAGTCCTGTATTGAGCAGCAGTAACCGGCCGCCTAAAAGACTCAGCATAATAAATAAAATTATATAAGATGCAAGATCTAGCCATGACAAGGTTTTGAAAAATGAACATAAGGAGGCAACAATGAAGCTGATATAGAGAAATGAGACACAAAGAATAGAAAGATAAATATTTTCATGAACAATACAACATATTGAGTCAATCATAAACGGCATCTCCGTTTTGAACTGAAAAGATTGATCTGTTTTTCAAGCTCAAGTCTGTCCTGTATATTTTAGAATAAAATAAAACGATAATGATATTTTTCAAGAATCAGGTTAGTCGTTCCATCTGTATTTTTCTAACGGTCATGATTCTCTGGAAGAATTGAAAGACTTTTATTGCATGTGCAAGAGTTTCTGTGAAAGAACCGATCTGCGGTTGCCGCTGAAGACTGGATAACTGACCTGGTGTCGAATTCCGAGATTCTTTTTCCAGCTTTTTTCCGTACGCCGGATTGATTTTTCAATCGCGCCGCGATATAATAACCGGAAAAGAAACATTCAAACAGCAAAGGAAAAAAACATGTTTCAGATCATTGCGATTGTTACGTTGAAAGACGGAGCCGCCGAAACCTTCAAACCTCTGATTGCGCCGCTTGTTGCCGCTTCCAGGGCTGACCGGGGCAACATCAGTTATGACTGTCGGCAGGATGCACTGAATCCGAATGTATTCATCTTTCTGGAAAAATGGGAAAGCGATGCCGCGCTGGAGGCTCACATGGCAACTCCTCATTTCAAGAAATTCGGCGCGGAGACCGAATCCCTTGTCGCCGGACCGATGGCTTTGCATAAGCTGATGCTCTGATTGGTTGTCGTTGCGATTTCCCGCGGATTCTTCGGGAACAGGACGGTCCAGGTAAACAAAGGAGGCCGAATGATAAACCGGATAAAAGCCGACGTTGTTTTTCTGCTGCTCCTTTCCGGACTGTTTTGTGGAATTCCATGCAGTGGAAAAGATGGTGCAGCGTTTGAGAATATCCGGGGGAGCCGGATCTCGTGGGCTCGTCTGAAGTTCCCGACGACGGGATATCGCAAAAGCACTCTCGGCTGGTTTTACCATCCTTCCGGAGATGTGATCATTGTCGACTGGCTTCGGAAAAATACGACGATGAACATGAAGCTGGAATGGAACATCGCCGATATCGACCGTCTTGACCAGATGACCGATTTCCCGTTGATTTTTGTCAGTGGAAAGGGTGCGATGGACCTGAATGCGAAGCAGAAGGCAAATCTCAAAGAGTATCTTCTGCGAGGCGGTTTTCTGTTTGTGGATGATTGTGTCGCTCTGTTTCAGGTCAAGGAGGACCTGTTTTTTGACAGCGTGATTGCGGTATTGCGGGAGATTCTGCCGGGGATTGAATTGAAGCGTCTTCCTGTGAGTGTGCATCCGGTCTTCTCCTGTTATTACCGGATTCCTCGCTGGGAGCATCTTCAGGGGGTCAACAACGGATTGTGGGGCGCGTGGTACAGGGGACGGCTCGTTGCGCTCCTGAATTCCAGCGATCTGCATTGTGGCTGGGTCGGTTTCCATTTCAGCCGGAAGCAGCGTGAATTTGCACTGCGGATGGCTGCTAACATCTATATTTATTCCATGTTCAACTGAAGGTATGTCAGACTAGTTTTCCTGCGGTCCGGCGCAGAATCAGTTCCAGTCCGAAGCAGAGGGCGATCAGCGCGAAAAGGGTGAATTTGTGCCACAGGGGAACGGTGGTTGTTTCCGAAAATTCCAGATGTCCGATGGGAAAATATCGGTCGGGAACCAGTGCTTCTTCCATCGGATGCAGTTCGACGTTCGGGAGAGTGGCGAACCGTTCGAGGACTTCGAGGGCAGGGGTCATATCTGCGAGCTCTTCCTCCCGGGGTGGTTTCGCATTGATGTTGAAGAGTGCCTCCGCGATTGTTTTTTCCTGATATTCCGCGCGGATTGTGTGGATGCCCGGTTCCGTCCGGAAGATTGCAGAGATGGTTCCATTCTTTTTGACGAGCGGTATCCGCTGTTTCGTTCCGGAACGTTCCAGATGGCAGGCAATTTCTTCTGCTTCCGCATTGAGTCCGCCCGTTGATAGGCGCAGTTCGATTTCGGTATCGGCTGTGAGAATGTGGTTTGGAATCTGCCATGCAGCCTGATTGTTTCGTCCAAGGGCAAGCCAGGAGAAGAGATTTTTCCAGAAGATCTGGAAGGAGTTGTCGGATGATGGCAGTTTCAGTTTCCATCGCCAGAGGGGATCGGTGGCGAGGACCATGCTGCGTCCCCTGCCAAAGTTCTGATAGGCGAGCAGGATATGCTGTTTTTTCTTTTCATCGAGATGATATGCAAGGATGTTGGCGGCAGGTTTTGCGCTTTCAACGTAAGCGAAGTCTTCGAAGCGCGGAACCAGCAGACGAATGGTGCCGTTGTTCTGTTTCTGTCGGAAGATGGGGCTTTCACGTCCGGTTTTGGTCAGGATAAAATCCTGAAGGGGGTGTGGTTTGTATTTCATTTCGCTGTTCCGCTGGAGGACCGAGTCGAAATTGGTGGGGTTCCGTTTGCGGGACGTGATAAGCCGGACGATTGCAGCCGTGCGGACGTCGTAACGTTTTTCCCCGTCGCCGGTTCCGGAGAACCGTACGGGAAGCAGTTTTTCCAGCGGTGACGATGCAAACTCCGCAGCAATCATCGGATTGCCGGTGATGAAAAAGAGTCCGCCGCCCGATCTGACATATTCGCGCAGACTCGTTTCCATCTGTTCCGTGATCTGGCGTCGGTTCAGGTTGAAGAGAACGATCACATCGTACGTTGCGAGTTCCTTCCGGGAGGAGAAGTCGATTCTGCGAGTACCCTCTTTTGCCGCGAGGACATCTTTTGCGAACACGATATCCAGTTTTGTTGCGGGATCGTCGAGGTAAAGGTGTTTCAGAAAGCGGTTGCCGTACTCCAGCGCACCGTTGTAGACAAGAATGTTTGTCGTGCCGCGCCGGATCTCCTTCTTCAGGAACCACGTTTTTTCATCGACGTGTTTTCCGTTCACGAGAAGTTCCGCCCGGAAGGTGTCTGTTCCGCTGCCCTTGACTTCAAAGCGGTGTTTGACGGTCCGTATGCCGTTGCCGGACGGAACCTGGAATTCGCGGAACGGCTGTTTTTCCTGATTCCGGTAAAGATTCAGGCGGAGATCTGCACTTTTGGGCGGATTGATCTGTTTGACCAGAATCGTAAAGGGGATTTCGGTCCCCTCGAACGCCAGTGACGGGGATTCGATTTTCCGCAGCCGGAAGGATGGCGGTGCTGTCTGGGCGGTGGTGATCGGAATGAAAATATGTTTCATTGCAGAGCCTGCAAGTGCGGAAAAAGCCTTGTCGACATCGGTTCCGGAGGTATCGATGCCGTCGGTCAGATAGATGATTCCGTCGAAATGTTCGGCTTCGAGACGGGGCGTCTGTTCCGCGATCAGCGGGAAGAGCCTGGTCAGGGAGCCGGGAGGCTCCTGTGGCTGTTTCGCCGGATCGTCCGTTTCGGTGACTGAATCGGCAAAACGGTAAAAACGGAACTCAAGGTTTTGTGAATTCCGGAGACGGCTTTCCTCCAGAATGCGGATGGCGTCCTGAAGGCGGCTCCGGTTCCAGTAGTTCCGTTTCCGCATACTTCCTGATTCATCGACAAAGACGGCAATTCTGCGTGACGGTGTTTCGCTGACGTTTCGTTTTATTTCGATGCGGGGATTACAGAGACAATACAGCAGTGCGGAGAATGCCGCAATCCGCAGCAGCAGGAAGAGCATCCGCCGGAAGGGGGAAATGGCAGTTCGGGTGAAGGAGTACGATAGGACGATCAGGATCAGGCCGAGTGCAGCGGTGATGACGAGTCCGGTGAAGCCTCCGGGAAAGTCCCATGCGAATCGGGAGATGGTGTCATTCATGAGTCGTCTCCTTTTGTGAGGATGTGGCTTCGGAGAGCCGTTCAAAATAGTTTGCTGTATCCTTTCTGTATTTTTCGGGAACGTCATCCGGATTGAAGCGATAAACAGTTTGAGTTGTCCTGTTCTGGTTCAGGATTCGACGGACCTCGTTGCAGAGGATTCCGATCTCCTCCGCCAGTTTCAGGGCGGATGCGGAAGGGGGCAGAATGGATGCGCCTGCTCCATGTTCCGGAAGATCGGCAAAGGCGGAGGCGATCCGTTTTGCTTTTGCGGCAGTTCGGGTGGAGAGCTGTGTTTTTCCGCGGTTCTGTTCCAGTCGTTCGAGGGCAAGGACGAGTGTTTCAAGTTCTGTGAGAAGATCGTTGCGGAGACGGCGTTTTTCTCCGTCTTCGGTCCTCTCCGGATGTTTTGCCGTGTATTTGAGTTCCTGTGCGAGTTTTTGAAGTGTTCCGGAACTTTCCGCGAGGAGCTTCTGTTCATTTTTGCCTTTCAGACGGAGTTCCCGGAGTTCGGAGAGAATGTTGTCCAACGCTTGTTTCTGTTCACGGACGGATGCCGCATCATGAATTTGTTTTGCGATTCGGGCGAGATCTTCCGCATGGGACTGGCTTCCGGTTTTGTGCTGTGCGAGGGCGTCGTCGATGAGTTTGTTCGCCAGGGAGCGGAGTGGACCCGCGTTTTGCCGGGAGGGGGTTCCCCGGCTGGAGGATTGTGCAGAGAGATGTTCGAGTTTTCTCTGAGCGTCTGAAAGGGAGCTGCGCATTCTGCGATCGGCATCGTCTGCGATTGTTTTTTCTGCCTGTTTCAAGTTCGCGAGGGCTTTCTGTGCAGCGGTCTGCGCCATGAGTGTTTGTCCGGATTGGAGCATTTTTCCGGTTTCCCTCATGGCATCCTGTGCCTGGTTCAAGGCTTGGGCGGTTCCGGAGGGAAGAGATGGCGTTTTGGCGGTTTTCTGTGTTTTTTCCTGAATTTCCTTCTGTTTATTTGCCATCTGTTCCTGAGCGGCGGTATCGGATTGAGGTGTTTCCCGCATCTGATCGAGGAGTTGCTGCTGTTCCCGGATTTGTGCTTGAAGCTGCCTGTCTGGATTCTGTTCGCGCGGCATTTCCGGCAGGATGAATTTCTGTCTGTCCCGGAAAACGGTCCGGTTCTGTTCTGATTTCTGGGTGCTGCCGGAGCGCTTTCCTGTCAGAATGACCTTTCTGGTGCTTTTGAGGGATTGAACAAGTTCGGTGATCGCGGTTTGCTGAGCAGTGGATGCCTTATCGAGAGCAGCTCCGGCGGTCAGGGCAGGAACGGGAAGAAGGAACAGAAGGAATTTTTGCAATTTCATGGACGGAGGCTCCGTTTCAGTTCCAGACAGCTTTGTTTCATGGATTCAAGGGATTTTTCCAGATGATTGACGGTATCCGCCGGGATTCTGCGCGCTTCTTCCGAGTTCAGGTACTGTTCGAGATCGGCGGAAAGTTTCTGTTGTTCCCGTTCGAGATCGCGGATCGCCGTTTTGAGGTGTTCCGGCTGTCCGGCGGACTGCCTTTGCAGAATCCGGATCCGGAAGAGGGCCTTGTTCAGATCAATCTGCATGGCGAGGAAGAGATTCAGCAGTTCGAATGTTTCGCCGGAAACCGCATCCGCGTTCAGAATCAGAGTATCTTCCCGGAAGGGACGGACTTCAATAAACTGTGGAGTACTCAGAACTTCCGTATCTTTTCCCCGGATACGGGTGATGCCGGTCAGATGGATGCTGACAAGATCAAACGGTTTTACATCAAGTTCTTCCAGCGGGAGGAATCCGCCAATTTTGATTTTTCCCGGTTGTTTTGGCGGAGAGTCCGGCTGGAGTTCGCATTTCTGTCTGCCGTTGACGGAGACCGTGAGAACGAGTTTCGTGAATACGCTGGAGGAGCTGCCGATTCCTTCCCATTCGATTTCATCAAGAGGTTTTGCCCGCTGTTCTGATTCGGGAAGGGTGAGAGACAGGGTTGCGTGCTCCGTTGCCCGGGGGATGGGTGGTGGATTCTGCGGAGTATTTTTGATCGCCTGTTCGGGTTTTACGGAGTTCGTTTTCTGTCCGCCGGACCCTGTCTCCTGTGCGGCGATTGCATCGGAACGGCTTTCGGCAAGCAGCAGGAGATTTCCGGTCAGAACCGCGCAGAGTCCGGCAAGAATCAGGTTCACTTCGAGTGGCCTGCGGGAGAAGCGGATTTCCCGGTAGGCGTTGCGGGCATCTTCCTGAAGAGCCTGTTTCAGGATATGATCCGAGTTTCGCAGTTCCCATGCGGCTTCGAGACGGTTTTTCGCATGGAATTCCGCATCCAGTTCTGCTGCTGTTACGGCGGGGGATCTCCTGTTCCGGAGAAGGAGCAGCACAGCGATGACGGTTCCGACGGCAGAAAAGAGAGATGCCGTGATAAGCTGAGTATGGAAGAGCCCTGCGGAGTTTTCCGGGAGAAAGAGAGGAAGCAGGAGCCACTGCACCGCAAGTGAAAGAGTCGCCGCCAGGAGAATGAGGGCGAGGGGATGCAGCAGAACTCTTGACCGGTGTTCCCGCAGAAGGGCGCGGAAGAGGGGATCGTGTGGAGTGTTCATCCGGGCACCGTCCTGTTGGCGAGTCCGAGTTCTGCGAGAAAGCAGAGCAGGGCGATCAGGAGGAAGATTCGCCATGAGGAGTGCTTTCCGGCAACGGCTCTCAGTGTTTTGTCCTGTTCCGTTTTTTCCCGGTTTCCCGCCTGTAAGTCTGTCTGGCTGGCGAGGAGAGACGATGGATCAAATTCTGCCGGTAGAGGCGTCGGGTCGGATTCCTGTACGGGCGGATTGACGCTGTAAATGTATTTGCCGCTGGCGAAATTTCCGGGCGTGTCGAGCCGGAAGGTCTTCCCATCTGCTGTGGTTCCGGTTTCCAGATTTGTGATTTCTTCCGGCAGGGGATGGTGGGAACCATCTGCTGTGAATTCGGTTTGGATAACGCTTTTCCGGTTTGCCTGAAAGACAAGTTCGCGCCAGAAGGGGAGAAAGTTGGCAAAGGTCTGCCAGTTGGTGTAGTTCGGGTCCGGAGGAACGGCGAGGACAAAGAGATGTCCGTTTCCGCGAACGGTTTCGATCACGGCCGGGGCCCGGTCGGAAAAGGCTGCAATGACACGGGCGTTTTGCGGAGGAACAAGTTGCGGAATGTTGAAAAAGAGAATGTCGAACCAGCTTCCGGCATTGAGCCTCAGGTAGTCGCGGAAGAGACGGTGTTCGAAATCAATGAGTTCCAGACGACGAGTTCCCGGCAGTACCGATTTTCGGATCTGAAAACCGAAATGTTTCAGGAGACGGCGCATTTGTTCGGAATTTCTCCAGAGAATGACCGCGGTTCCGCCAGATTCAAGTTGCTGATCCAGAATGGATTCCATGTTTTTGACCACATTCGGATTTTTTACAATGATGACATCGCTTTTGACGGCTTCCGAGGCGGTGTCCGGAGTCAGATCCCGGAGATTGGAAGCAAGGGAGTCCAGTGGATCGCCGCGGCTGGTCAGCGCGGTCCGGATGAATTCCCGGGAATTTTCCCCGGGACGAGAGGTGAGATAGACGGTTGGCGGCAGAACCGGATTGGCGGCAAAGAAACGGGTGTCATCAATTACAACGGCATTGTTTTCTGCGGTGATCCGGACCTTTCCCGGAATCGGGCGAAAGATTGGGATCGGGTTCTTTAACGGGAGTTCTTCGCGGAATGCGCTGTTTGCCGGGATTACAATATTTTTCTTCAGAAGGATCTGCTTGTCCAGTTCCACCGTCAGCGAGACAGATTCCGGTTTGTCGTTGAAATTGCGGACTTCTGTATTCAGTAGCAGAGCCTGTCCCGCGTGTGTGTAATTTCCGGCAATTCCTGCTCGGACGACTGCGACGTTCGGTATTTTCTTTCCTGTCTCAGAACCTTCGATTCGAATGGTGGTTGTGTTCCGGAGTTTTTCGAGCCGTGCAATTCCTTCCCAGGGCAGGGCTTGGCGGTCGGTGATGATGAGAAGGCGTTTCCGTTCTGTCTGAATGTTCCGGAAGCGACTGTCTGCCATGGCAAGGAGAGCCGGGAAAGAACTTGTCTGACAGGAGTTGATCCGGTTCATTGCCCAGGATTCGAGGGCATTGCGGTCGGAGGAGAAATCTCCGCTCCATTGGATTTGTCCGGTAGCGGAGGCGATCAGCATGGGGTGTTCCGGAGAGACATTTGTCAATGCGGACTTCAGAGCGGAGCGCATCTGTTTCCGGGAGGCCGTCGTGCTGAAAGAGGAATCAAGTACAAGAATTGTGGCATCCTTTGGAGTCAGGGCGGTATCGGAGACGAACGGATAGGCAAAAGCCCAGGCAAGACAGAGAAATGCAAGACAGCGGAACAGAAGAATCAGGTACTTCCGCAGATTGTTTCTTCTCTGTTTGCGGAGAATTGTTTTTTTCAGGAAGAAAAACGATGGATAGGGCCGAGGGGTCGGTTTCCGTTTCATTCGGTGCAGAATGAGTGGAATCAGGATCAGAAAGAATCCGAAGAGATAAGCGGGAAACGCGAGTCCGGTCATCCGTGTTTCCTCCGTTTTGCGCGCAGATTCAGGTACGCTCCGAAGAGGTCAAGGGGAACACGGTCCGTTTTCAGCGGTACGTAATCGCCTGCGCGGGAACGGACGAGTTCCGTCAATGCTGCCGCATGTTCCCGGACCTGTTCCCGGAAGTGGTCGCGGATCAGTTCCGGAGTCAGGGAGAGGCGTTCGCCGCTTTCGTTGTCTTCGAGCAGAAGCGGTTCTGTGCCGGAGAAGTCTGTTTCTGCGGGATCAATGATGTGGAACAGAAGGAGTTCGCAGCCTTTGTTGCGGAGATTGTCAAACGGACGGATGAGCGAAGCGGGGACTGTATAGAAATCGGAGATCAGGATCACGATAGAACGCGGACGGATCTCTTTTGCCAGTTTTGCCAGAGCGGAATCCCAGTTGCACTCTTTGGAATCGGCTTCGACTGCCAGACGCTCAAGCTGATGCCGGAAATGGAGATCTGTTGTAGCGGGAGGCTCTGAAAAATCTGCGTTTTTCCCGACCAGTGTCAGAGCGGAAGCATCTTTCTGGCGGTTCAGAAACAGGAGAAGCGCTGCGGTTACGGATCGCGCGTAATCCCATTTGTTCATGCTGGCTTGCGGCCCCTGGAAGTTCATGGAGGCGCTGCGGTCAAGCAGAAGATAGGCATTCAGATTGGTGTCATCCTCGTGAAGGCGGATGTGGAGACGATCGGTTCGCGCGTAGGCCTTCCAGTCAATGTCGGAGAGGTTGTCTCCGGGGTGGTATTTCCGATGTTCTCTGAACTCGACATTGCTGCCGCGGAAAGGACTTGCGTGCATTCCGCTGAGGAACCCGTCGACAAGAAAACCCGCCCGGAACTCCAGGTTCGGGAGACGTGCCAGCAGATCCACGTCCAGATAGTCGGCAATTTCGTTCCTGGCTGTCATTGTGCGGTTCTCAGGTTGCGGACCAGACGATTTCGTCGAGAATGTCCCGGATGGTTTTCCGGTCGGATTCCGCGCGATAGTTCAGAATCACCCGATGACGCATGACCGGTTCCAGCGCCTTGAGAATATCCTCCTTTGCAACATTGAAGCGGCCATCGAATGCGGCGAAGGCTTTCCCTGCGAGCGCCAGGCATTGTCCCGCACGCGGTCCCGCTCCCCAGCGGATGTATTTCGACGCCGTGGAAGAGGATTTCTCTTTTTCCGGACGTGTTGCCCGGACAATCCGCGTGGCAAACTGTGCTACGGATTCCGGGATCGGAAGGAAGCGGATCGCCTCCTGAAAGAGAAGCAGTTCTTCCGCCGTGATGATTTTCTCCAGCGGGGGAAGCGCACCGGCGGAGGTGGTGTTCAGCATGATTTTCAGTTCGTCTTCACAGGACGGATAGTCGATTTCAAGTCCGAACATGAAGCGGTCGAGCTGGGCTTCCGGCAGAGGATAAGTCCCCTCCTGTTCGATGGGGTTCTGTGTTGCCAGCACGAAAAATGGACGTGCCAGCGGATGGGTGACTCCGGCAATCGTTACGCTGCGTTCCTGCATTCCCTCCAGCAGAGCGGACTGCGTTTTCGGAGTGGTACGGTTGATTTCGTCGGCGAGCAGAAGCTGGGTGAAGATGGGGCCTCGGACAAATTTGAAGACACGTTCGCCGGTGAGTTTGTCGATTTCAAGGATTTCGTTTCCGGTGATGTCGCTCGGCATCATATCAGGAGTGAACTGAACCCGCTTGAACTCCAGATCGGCAATTTCGGCAATGGAGGATGCCAGCAGAGTCTTGGCGAGTCCCGGCACTCCGGTCAGAAGACAGTGCCCCCCCGCGGCAATTCCGGCGAGAAGCATCAGAATGAGTTCGTCCTGTCCGTAAATGCGTTTGCCCAGTTCGGCTCTGATTTTTTCCACACGTTCCGGAATCGAGAGAAGAACTGCGGAGATTTCCTTTTCATTCATAATGTTCTCCATTGTTTCAGCTGAATATTGAAGTTCGTGACGAGTTCTCGGGTTTCCCCGTAGGCGGAGGGCGGAAGATGCGGATTTTTGATGATGATCCGGATAGTTCTCCGGGAGTCCCCGGAAAGGATTTCCGCAGAAAGCCAGGCGTTTTCCTGTTTCCAGTGAATCTCCGGCAGTTTGACGTTCCGGAATTCCAGTTTCTGCGTATAGGTAAACGGAACTCCATTTTCCAGAAGAAGGGTATGGTCGCGTTTTTCCGCGATGAAGTAGCGGTCGAGACCGCCCGGAGCAATGAGATCGGAAGGAACAAAATTACGGGAATCGGTCCGGACTTTCGCTTCGAGTTCCAGCGGATGACTCTGCTCTGCATCAAGATGGAACAGACGGAAAGAGTCAACACGGAATCCTTTCAGAATGGCATTGACAAGAGAGCGGATCAGATACTCCTTCTGTACCGGATTGCTGCGTCGGAGGGCGTGACGGATGCGATAGTCGCCCATGCCGGAGAAGTGAATGCGGATTGTTCCGGAGATTCGTCCGCCGGAATCTGCAGAGAGATGGATGGTTTCCGTGACGGCATTGGAGGCTCGGTTCTGTTCAAAGACTTTTTTAAATTCGTAACCGGATTTTTTCAGGACCATTCCGATGCGTCCGTCGTCGCCGGGGGGAAGGGAACCGAACTTGGTGGAGCCGTCGGTCGGGTCGAGCCAGAGTCCGTCGGGATATCCGGGGAGTTTCGGCAGATAGACGAGCATGTGATTGAACTGCCAGCAGGGGAATGCTGGATCGCTCTCACCCATGCGGTTCAGAAGAACCCGGAAGGCGGGAATGCCGAGCTTTTCCGACATGGTGACGAGCGCATTTGCCTTGTCTTTGCAGTCGCCCGCCTGATTCCGGATGATGTTGCCCGGGGTGCGGGGACGGAATGCCCCGGCACCAACCGGCTCCGTCAGATAGCGGATTGAACAGAGATAATCATAAACGGCACGGATTTTTCCGGTATCATCCGCCGCATTTTTCGTGAGCTGCGCGAGTACGGTTTCCGCATCCTTGTCGAGAACGCCGGAACGGTCTGTCATGCGGGCAGACCATTGATGGAAATCGTTCCAGGATTTCAGTGTGGTTACGAGAAGACGGATCCGGTGACTGTTCGGTGCATCATCAAAGGGGAGGGATGTCCAGGCAGGAATGGCTCCGAACGTGAAAATCGTTTTTCCATGTTCCGTGCGAGGCAGAAGATCGGAATTGTAGAGCTTGTACCGCAGAAGATCCGGCGGTGCACTTTCCAGAACGACTTCGGTTCGGACCACGGGGAATGCGGTTTGCAGAACGAGTGTCTGCTGATAGTCCGGAAGATGCGAGGGAACTGGAACTGCAAGTTCCATCTCCCGGAGAAGAAGTGTATTGGGTGCGAGCCCGTCGATGCGGACCGGACGGCCCGGAAGCGGAGTGTTGTCTGTAAAATCGGTCCGGCTTCCGTCGGGAAAAAGGAGACGGGCGAGAGTGATTCTTCCCTTGCCAGGTAAGAATCGGGCGAAGGATTCCGCTCCGCCTTTGTCGCGGATGAAAATACTCTCCCGGAGAACGAGTCTTGCCGATTTGTCCGCATTGACAATCAGATGGAAATTCCGGTCGGTATAGACGGCTCCGAATCCGGGGAAGCGTTGCGCAGCCGTTTTTGCTGTTTCAAAGAGCTGCTTCGCCGCCGGGTCGGGAGCGCTCCGTTTTCCCGCACGGAGAAGTTGCGGAAGACGTGCTGCAAGAGCCGTGCGCGCGTTGTCAGTCATTGAAGAGGTCTGAAAGAGGAGCGTCAATTTGCGGGAATCTGCCTCGTTGAACGGGTAACGCGCCCGTCCTCCGTTGTGGAAAAACTGGGAGTTTTCCGTACGGGCGATTTTCTGCTGAGTATAGAAGGTTTCCACCGCTTTGCCGGTGCGCTGAAGGAGAGCGAACCAGTTGGTGGAGGAGGCATCTTTCCGCCATTCTGCAAGGAAGAAACGGGGGTAGCGGGGCGGATTCAACTGTCCGGCGTCGTCAGTTGCCGAGACGACGAGACGCGTACCGTGCGCCAGTTTCTCGAACAGCGATGCTCCCTGGGTATTGAACAGGAAAAGAAACTGTCGTGCCGGGATGGCGTCGAGACGCTCTGCCAGTTCACGGCCGAGCATTCTTCCGCCGGTGGTTGCCAGCGCAACTCTGCGCGGATTCGCAGAGAGGTAGCCGACGGAAAAAAGGTAGAGTTCGTCTTCTGCTTTCAGTTCTTTCTCCATCCGGTCGAATGTCGCGCGGACATTGGTCAGAGCCGCGCTTTCGGAGAGACCTTTCTGCGGCAGAGTGGAGAGCCATTTGATGTTTTTCTCCTGAAACCCTTTCTCTTTCAACAGATTGTAGAGCTCCTGGCAGAAACGTTTGTTTTCCGCTGTCAGTTCCGGCGTTCCGGCGCGAAGGGCAAGGATGCAGGCGTACCGTTCCGCCGGGAGCTGCGGGATGAGGAGGACGAGAAGCAGAAGTGCCGCAAAAAGTTTCATCTTATTTCTCCTTTTCGAGTGTTGGGAATGCCTGTTTCACCGCATCGACCGTATGGGCGGGATAGAGCTTCTCCCGGACGAGTTTCCGGAAGTCTTCGGCTGTCATCAGATCGGTATATTCCTTGAGTTCCTCCAGAACCGCTTTGTCGCCGGTCCAGGTATAGAAGTCGAGGAGTCCGGGATACATGAGCTTGCTTTGCGGAGTATTCAGCACCGCGAGATGCTCGTAACAGTTCCGGAAGAACGCGGAGAACTCCCGGAGAAATTTTTCCCTGCCGATTTTTTCCCGGCAGCGGATGAGCGTGCGGACCAGATGGGTATAGGCGTCCGGCGCTTTGAGAACATCATTCCGTGTCCGTCTGGTCAACTCCCGGACCATTCCGCTGAAAATCTCCGCGGCGCGCGGCGATCCTGCAAACAGTTCCGGATGTTTCTCCAGCCATTGGCGTTCCATCGGGGCGACCCTGTTTTTCACGAACCGTTCCGCCATATCGTCCAGATCCTTCCGGGATTGTTCCGAAAGTGTCCCGGCGGCGCTTTCCGCCATGAGACGGAGCATCCGGCGGGCTGTCTTGACGGCGGGGAGTTCGGACTTCATCTTTGCAAATTCCGAACTCAGAAACGCAAGATCCTCCGGCTTGCTCTGCTGGATGAGAGCAAGGAACTGGAAGACCGTCAGATCATCCACTTTATTGTTGAAAAGATCAAGAAATTCGCGGAACAGCCCGGGCGCGCTCCGAAGTCTCCGGTCCGCCGGGATTTGATCCCATTCCAGACGGAAGAGGTATGCAATTCTGTTCTGCGGCAGTTTTTGTACGAAGTTCTCCATCCCGTGTTCCTTCAGTTTGCGGATAAGGCGGATATCCGTTGTTCCGAGGAACGCAAAAGCGAACATTTCCTTTGTCCGTTTTTTCTCGAGAAGTCCGAGAAGATGATTCAGCAGCGTTTCCGCTTTTGCCGGCTCCTCCTCTTTTACTCCATAGTAAAGATTCCGGAATTCGATGCAGTGCTGGAATTCATTCTGTTCCGGGAAGTGCTTCAGCGTCATGACGTTCTGATACTGTTTCTGATAAAAAATTCTGGAGTCGCTGCGGATCAGTTCGCTCAGTTCCGGATAGTTCTTCAGTTCTGGTTCCTTCCGCAGAACCGTGTCCGACTCCGAGGAGAAGGTCCGGCGGATGCTTTCCCAGAGTTCCTGCCGTTTTTCCAGCGGTGCTTTCCGGATCTCCGGAAGACTTTCCGCAAGGATCCGGATCAGCGGCGGGGAGTTCCAGGCTTCGCAGAGTCCCCGGATGAGTTTCATACCGAAGGTCTTTTCTTTGCATGCGTCGATTTTGGCGATCAGATCGCGCTGGGTCTTGTGGTCCAGATTGCGGAAGATGTTGTAGTTTTCCCGGACGGGCAGGGAGAAGCGTTCCGGCGTTTCGAAGGCGGGTGTCTGTTTCAGAATCTGGAAGAGATCGAGTCCGGGACTTTGGGTCAGTGCCTGTGTCAGCTGGAAGGAGAGGGGTTTGCGGAGTTTGTCCGGAAGCGGAGGCATCCGGTGACTGAGGAGCGCAAGACAGAAGCCTTCGCGGATGGTGCGGTCAAGCTGATAACGTGACGAGATCATATAACCGAACTGCGACAGCAGCATCCGGATGCGCTCCTCTTCGCTGCCGGCAACCAGATCTTCCTGATGCGGATTCGGGAGAAGCCTGCTGTAAAAGGTGTAGAGATTCAGGAAAAAGTCCCGGACGTTTTCCGCATTCTTCTGTTCCGATTCAAAATCCAGCTGGACAAGCAGTGTTTTCATCGCGGACATGTACTGCGAAAGAAGTTCCTTTTTCAAAAGAAATGAATCGGAGGAAAAACGGATCTTGCGTTGTGCGGCGGCCCGGAGTGCTGTATTCAGGACAACATCGCGAAAGAACTCCGGATTCTGCCAGTAACGGGCAAAGGTCGATTCGAATGATTCCGCGGGAGTCTCCAGCAGGGTGCGGGTCATGAGAATGTAGCGTTCGAACAACTCCGCCTGCTCGGTTTTGTTGCGGGCGCGGAGTTCCCGGAGATAGGTGTCAAGTTCATCGAAATTCCGCTCTTTGAGCAGAACGAGGCAGAGGCATTCCGCGGCATTCTCTTCGAGAAATCCGAGCGGAATGGTCCGATGAAGCTGTTTGATGTCTTCCAGCAGGGCACGTTCCGCCAGACGCTTTTCCACTTTGGCAAACAGCAGTTCCGCGCCCACCGCGCTGTGAATCAGTCCGGAGTGCTTTTTCCCGTAATCGCAAAGCTGCTGATAGATCGAGTGCCGCTGTCCGGCAAGTTTCCGGTCTTCCTGAAGTGCAACGTTCTGAATGAGATTGTCCGAGATCTGGTTCAGAACTCCTCCGCCATTTTGGAGATGATTGAATCTTGCATTGTATCCCTTTTGCAGAAGTTTGAGCAGCTGGGAAAACTGAAGGACCGGCATCGGTTCGTTCCGCTGTTCCTCCAGAACCAGCTTGACGTAATTCATGGCGGATACGGCGTTTGTTTCCTGATTCATCACGGAGGATAGATTGAGTCCGGGGATTCGGGAGAGAATGCGCCGGTTTTCCCGCGCCGCTTCCGGTCCGTGCCGGAGCTGGATGCGGAACAGAGTGTAGCGGACAAATGCATCCTGCGGATTCTGCTTTAGAATCTCCGTAAGAAGCGCGGATGCTTTTTCCTGCTGATTGAGTAGAAGATCCGCGATTGCCGCCGTGAGACAGCGGTCGTCCTGCGAGCTTCCCGATTCGATTTCCCTGAAGAATTCCTCAAAGGGTTGTTTGAGCGGAGGCACCCTGACCGCATTTTGCAGACTGGCATATTGATAGCTGTTATCGAGAAAACGAATGGAGGAAAGAGGAGTGTAAAACATCCAGCGCCGTTTTTGCAGTTCGGTATGGAAAATCGTGCGCAGTTTGCGGAAGGCCTCCTTTTTGTTTTTCCGATACTCTTCAGGAAACTGCCTTTGCAGGGCGGTGCCGAGGTGGAAGCGGGAGCGATCGAAATAGGTGCGGTTTTTCCGCTTCTGCTGATAGGGTAGAATCCGGTTTCGGTACCCGTACCGGATGAGGAAGGTGTCAAGGGATTTGCGGCTCTGTGATCCGGCACCGGCATACAGGAACTCGATAAGTTCTCCGGCTTCCGGAGAATGTTTCTCCCGCAGGAATTTCAGTCGGACGAGTGCTCCGATTCCGGCGGCGGCCGGATCGGATTTTTTCAAGGTGCAGAGTTCCCCGGCGATGCGTTCGGCGGCGGCTGTTTCCCCGAGCTGCAGAAGAAAGGCAAGAGCATTCAGACGGAAGGTTGTGTCCGGCTTCCGGTTTTCGGCAATGGCTGTTTTCAGCATTTCCAGTGCTTCGCTTTTTCCGCCAAGCTCGTTGACAATGGCGATCTTCTGCATGATCGGCAGTTTTGAGTTCCGGACCGCGGTTTGGAATGCGTTCCAGTCGATCGGTTTCACGTCCGGCGCACTCCGTCTGATGCGACCGGAAGACGGATTGCGTTTCCGAGCCAGAAGCTGATTCAGAATGACGCTGTAAAGAGTGGGAACACGGTCCAGAGTACATGGAATCCAGGTTCCGGAGTTGTTCAGCAGATTGATTGCCGCTGGAATTCTTTGATCCGGAATAGGAACCTTATAATTAAGGAATGCGCTGTCCGAGGTTTGAAAAAGAGTCTGGTAAGCAATCAGGGAATACTCGGTTTGGAAGACTCCGGCCGCTTCCTGAAAAGAGAACGGAACAGCATTTGCGCAGAGTTTTTCCAGTGTGGCGCAGAGTTCCGTAAAACGGTTCTGAGACATCAGGTGGTACAGGTGAGCATGGATCATCATATAGAACATTTCCGAATGAGTGTTTCCCTTAGCATGATTTTTCAGAAACTCTCCCGTTTTTTTCAGTATGATTTCCGTATATTCCGGTTCGTAATAAATATTGAGAGCGGGGAGGGCAATCGAAAGATCGGAATCA
>CASEYW010000187.1 GCA_949292215.1 uncultured bacterium | reverse complement strand
GCGCCCCGGTAGCAAAAATTCGATTTTAGCCCAAGATTCATCCGATATATCATGTCGTTCGTATGCATTCGCCATTTTCCCGATATCCTTTTTTTGACGTTTGCATAATATAGCACAAATCTATTGACGACACAACCTAGGCTGGAAAAGAGAAAAAATCAATTTTCCGAAACGCGATTTCCCTTCTATTCCCCTTTGTACATGTATTTCGCCGGATCGACCGCGATTTTGCTGTACAGCATGGTTTCAGCATGTCCATCGAAAAACAACCAGTTTGCCGCAGTGTTCTCATTGTGAGGAAAGGAGACATAATTCATATTGTCCAGCCAGTTCGGGATCACCGCATTGTTGTAATCCCAGCCGCCTAATTTCGAGCTTTCCGCCGACTGCACCACCGTCGACGGATGCTTCAGCGGATTGAGAGAATAGAATTTCTTGTTGCTCGGCGATTCGTTCCATTGTTTCGGATAATGATAATTCAGGGCATAAGAACGGTCCTTTTTCAGAAGAAACATTGCCGTACAGCGCATAACCGGGATGAATTTCCCGTTGCTGTATCTGGATGTGTCATCTTTTTTCCCCAGATAGCCGAAATGGATCAGGATTCCGTACCCGTCCCTCAACAGCATGGGGATGGTTGATTCGGTTCCATAACCTCTTGCGGCCACCTGATAATTCTTGTACTCGGAATTGTAAGCGGCAGCCGCGTATCCGATCTGTTTTTTATTGCTGAGACAGGAGACTTTGTATCCCTGGGCACGAGCTTTTGACACGGCAGGAAGAAGCATGCCTGCAAGGATCGCAATCACGGCTATTGTCAGAAGCAATTCTATCAGAGTAAAGGCTCCGGAATGAAATTTGCAGACAGAACATTGAGTGAGAGTTGACTTGCATGCATGCTTTTTCATTTGTACTAATTCCTTTCTTGGCTGTTTGCAGGACACAGGAATCTTACATTTCGAATGGAATAGGCGGCTTCGGTCGCGTTCGGATTGTAGCCGATACCGATCTTGGAGTAGTCATCCGGAGAGAGATTCACCGGGAAAAAGACTTCGTACGTATGCCAGGCGGAATCCGCGATCGGAGTGAATCGGCAATAGAGGCTTTTGCCTCCGTCTTTCCGGAGGAGAAACACCCCGGAGTTGACATATCCATTTTTTGCAGTCCGTTCCTCCTGTTTCATTTCAAAACGCAAACCGGAAACATTTTGAGGCAACCCGTTCCGCGGGCGCAGCTTCGGATAAACCCAGTGGTTTTTCTCCTCCCCGAAATCAACGTTGAAATTGATCTGGCTTTCCTGATTTTCCGAGTGCCGGGTCATCGTCAGTCGGCCGGAAGAATTTTTCTCCCAGTTTTCCAGATCCGCCCAGCCCGGCAAAGGTTTCTCGGCAAGACCTTTCATGCAGGACAGCGGAACGACACAGGGTGTTGTTTCCTTTCCATTGAAGGTTCCGCAGATGACTATGTCCACCTTGGAGACACCGGCATCCGGAGTGAACGTCAGGTCATAAACGGCTTTTGACATCGGTTCCAGTTTGATCTCGGCGGGAAGAGGGGCGACTTTCCCCCCTTTCACGGTCAACGTTCCGCTTTTGGCGGTCTTGCCGAAATTGCAGACTTCCAGGATAAAGGATCCCTTGTCCGACTGCAGAATCGCATAACTCTGGTTGGAGATCGGCATCTGGAACCCCGTCCGCGTGATGACTCTGTAAACAATTTCCTTGTCGAGATTCTTCCGGACAGGCGCTCCGAAAACAGGAGAAGGAAGAGCCGGAGTCTGAGCCTTCAGCTTGAGATTTCCAGTCAGATACAAAGGCATATTGCTGACATTCAACGTAACTTCTCTGCTGGAAACGCTGAGAGGTTCCGGTGTGCCGAACACGTTCCGGCAAAGATAAGTTCCATTGGGCAAATTCAGCTTGCATTTTCCCGTTACAAGCTGATAAAACACGGAGTTGTCGCTCATCGTGTCAAGCTTTGACTTTTTCCACAGAACAAGAGTTTGTGTCTGATCCGGATTTTCAAAGAGCATTCCGTCGCAACTGCTGTCGGGCGCATACGTTCCAAGCAGACGGGAAGCTCCGAGCTGGGAACTGAGAGCGGAAAATGCCGCGAGCGCCGGTTTTGCCGAAGCATTGCTTCTGGTCAATCCCCAATCCTTGGTTCCTTTGCGTTCCACATAAAACGGGAGCACGAACGAGTAATCTGTCGTTGCCCCGTGACGCTGCCAGAGAAGCTGGCTCTTGACAAGATATTCCGTTTGAATCAGTTCCTGATCCCAGGCATGCGCATTGCGATTGGGAATATGGCTGACACATCGGGCGGGTCCTTCTCCATTCCACCAGCCGTTTTCGGTGATGAGAACGGCCATATTCGGCACGCCCTCTCTTTTCAGCAGTTCCTTGGCCGGCTGAATTCTTTTTTCAAAGAGGCTGACGGCTCCATAATCATGGAAATTGTACGCATCCATGTAATGGATCAACCCATTTTTCATTGCCGTGGAATAATAGGTGGTTCCCGCCGAAGAAGAGAGCATTTTTGTCTCGGGAGATCCGGCTTTCACGCCCAGATAGGCCGCTTTTGCCGCAGCGGCATATTCCCACATGGTATCGGGACGCAGAAACGGTTCATTCCAGAACTCGCAGAAAGCCAGCGTTTTCCCCTGTTCCCCCGCATAATGCATGGCATACTGATAGACATCGAACAAATCGTCCGGCAGCAGACGGATATCCACGCGGAACCCGGGCACCAGAGGCTGACGCCGTTTCTCCCTTGCCCATTTGGGAGAACTTTCGATCATTCCCGTGTTTCGGATGCCATACCGGTCCAGAGCTTTTTTGTTTTGGCGAAGCTCTCTGAAATCGAATTTTCCTTTTTGCGGTTCCGGCCATCCGCCCCGGTCCCTGGTGAGAAGGATTCCAGCGCGGTCACAGATTTCCATCAGGATCTCGTATCGGGATCCCGGAAACGCCTTGTTCTGAGGATTCGCCCCGAAAAGCCACATGCAGGTGGCCGTGTCAACGGCAAAGCGGACCGGAGCACCTTCCGGCATTTTCACTTTGGGAAGAACGACCGAAAAGGTGTATTTTCCGGAATACATCTGTTTGGAATCTGTCAGAGTCAGCAGATAATATCCGACGGGCAGAGGGGAAAGCACGAGCTTTCCTGGTTTTGCCTTACCGGTCTGCATAACCTTTCCGAAGGCATCCGTAACCGTGAAGTCGGCCGGTTGCGGAATCGTCAGCTGAAACTCCAGAGCTTCCGATTCATAAAACATTCCAGATTTCCGAAGAGGCCGAACTGCGGCGGAAGTATCGGTAAAGGATCCGGCCGACACCGGAGAGCCCTCGATCCGCGGATTTCTCAGCAGGAACGACGACTCCCTGTTTTTCGGAAAAGCCACAAGTGTGATGGATTCCGGAGAAAGATTCGGATTCAGCGGGAGGATGACTCTATTGAAATCCTCTGTTTTTTTCAGTTGATTCAACAGATCAATCTGACGGCAGGGCCCGCGCTCATCGGTCAGAGCGAAGAAGCGGTCGAAATGATCCGGGTCCGCTTTGATTTCCATCGAGATGGATGTTCCGCCGATGAAGCGTTCCGTATCCCATATCTGAAAACGGGTGCAGAACCAGAAGCCGCCGCTTGTCCTCATTTTTTCGGGAAGGACCGCTTCGGCTTTGAGAGTTTTCGCCTCTGTCCGGGAGATTTTTCCGCGTCCTTCTTCGTCCAGAATCACGTTCCAGCGTTTCGGATGCGTGAGGAAAAAGCGCAACGATGCAAGATCCGCATGGAGCGGCAATGCAGTCAAATTGACAAGTGCGGCCAGCAATAACACCATGAGTTTTTTCATCCGGATGACCTCCGTTTCTTCTGCGGATTAATCGATCATCCGGATCTGGAACTTGAGCCGGATTTCCTTCTGAAGACCGGCAGCATTTTCCGGCTGGACAAAGACGGACATCGGTTCCTTTCCGTTCGGCTTTCTCAGAAGAAGCGAGAACGAGTCATCCGAATTCAGCTCCAGTTTTTTGGATCCGAACGGAAGAACGGCCTGAATCACCCCTTTTTCAGTGATCGTCTTTCTCGGATTCTTCGAATAATCCTTGACGGAACCGTTAATGAGGAACTGTTTCGGCGGAGTTACCGGCCAATCCATTTTCAGGTATCCTCCAGCCATTGATGTCGTGATTCCAACCGGATTGCTGAGCTTGAAATCATACAGGAACGAGTTCTTTTCGCCGGGCGTGACGGAAACCTCAACGTCACATGGAGTTTTGTCCGGCCCGGCAAGGAGTTTTCCTTTAATCCGATAGGAACCCGCTTCTTTTTTCGGATATCCCGGATCATACTTCATACATTTCCGATCATGCGGATTGGAGCATTTCCACTTTTCCCCCCAGTGCATCACCTGAAAATCAGCACGCAGCCCCTCCTTGTCCTGAACTCGAAGCGCTCCGGTCGGAGTAATGGAGATTCCTGTTGGAAGGGAGAGACTCTTTCCGGTATTCTGTGAAGGGGCAGCCTGTTTGGCAGCCTTGTTCGGGAACGGAGCATCCGAAATTTCGAATGAGAGAGAAAATTTGATGTCTTTGATCAGACCGGAGAATTGGACGGGTTTAAGAACGATGCCGGCAGTAGCCCCGCCGGAACGCGGACGCTGGATTTCCAGAACAACCTCCTGATTGGAGCTGATTCTGAGAGTTTTGCCGCCGGGGAACGGAAGAATGGCACTCCTCATGGGAACGCCCTTCCATCCGAAAGGCTTATGCAGACGGTCATTGACAACAATGCCGTTTGCACGAATGGGTTCATAAGGAAGAGAGAACATCATTGCGGCAAGCGTTGTCTGAATTCCATCCGGATTGGAGGCGGACAGGTCATACTGCATTTTCGTTCCATCGGTTTTGATTTTTACATCCGTATTGAAAATCAATCCGTCCGGTTTGGTTTTCCATTTTCCTTTGATACAATAAGTTCCACCATCATTCTTCGGATATCCCGGATCATAGGTAATGGATTTTCTGTCTGCAAAATTGGAACATTTCCATTGTTTGCCCCAGTGCATGAAATTCATTGGAGTTTTTCCGGTCTGATAATCGAGGGTGATGCTTCCGTTTCGATTTTCCTGAAAGGTATCCGCGGAAAGAAGAAGATTTCCTGCGAAAAGAAGAAAAAGTATTTTTTTTATGCCACTCATTGTAATCCCTCTCGTTTTCACTTGTTCAAATCCAAGCGTTTTGCTGTTTGATTTCCAATAAAGCACTTCGATCTTTCTGAAAGCTGTCAAAGTCTGAACCTGAATGGACCTCCCTTCTTCTTTTCTGTTGATTTCTGTTTTTTTCCATCAAAAGTTATTTATGAATCCGTTCTGAAATGAGTCTGATGAAACAAATCGGGGACAAGACTCTCCAGGAATTGAAAAAAGGAGAAGAATGTAGTCTTTTTGCCAAGAGAACAGAGCTCTTGTTCTTCGTCTGCCCTCGGAGCTCCTGCAGAGAGTTCCCATGGAGAAAAAGAGACGAAAAAGTTCTTTTAATCCAGTTTTATTTTGCTTTTTGAGCATGGGAAAATTTCTCCATCACGATTCTTCAAAAGACTCCTCTTTTCGTTTTATTATATAATTACAAAGCGATAAAAAAAGTATTTTTTTGCCAAAGTTCCATCTTTTTTCTGCCATTGGAATTCTGACATTCGGTTTCCTCCATTGATTTCCTCCCGGTATAAATTTTATATTGCCTGCATGAAAATTACGCAGGAACAGAGAGAGAAAATCAAAAAATACTTGCCGCGTCAATGAGCATGGGGATAAGTATGGGCAATCTCCAATGGGGGAATGCGAGTTTTTGGAGATTCCGTAAAGAATTCCACGCATGTCATTGAAAAAAGATGACCTCAGGTGTACATTATCAAATAACCTTGGAAAAAATGTTTGACCGAATGGAGTATCATATCATGCATTTTACCAGCACCAGAAGCCTGCGGGACGTTACCTCAGCCCAGGCCATTACCCGGGGACTTGCCGAAGACGGCGGGCTCTTCATTCCGAAAGAGTTTCCGAAAATCTCCGGGGAACTCGTCAACCGGATGATCAATATGGATTACAAAGCGCGTGCCCGCGAAGTGCTCGCGCTTTATCTGACGGATTTCTCCGCAGACGAAATTGCCCGCAGTGTCGAAACGGCCTACACTGGAACCTTTGATCAGGAAAATCCCGCGCCTCTGGTTGAACTCCGCCCCGGTTTGAACATCCTCGAATTGTGGCACGGTCCGACCTGTGCATTCAAAGATATGGCATTGCAGCTGCTGCCGCAACTTCTGACGATCTCCGCCGGAAAAACGGTTCCCGGCCGCACAATAGTCATTCTCACGGCGACCTCCGGCGACACCGGCAAGGCGGCTCTCGACGGGTTCGCCGATGTGCCGGGTACGAAGATCATCGTCTTCTATCCTCAGAACGGGGTGAGCGCCATGCAGAAACTTCAAATGGTCACTCAGAAGGGCGATAACGTTGCCGTGTGTGCGATCGAAGGCAATTTCGATGATGCTCAGAACGGAGTCAAACAAATTTTCGCCGACAGCGAAATGAAACAATATCTCGATTCGCGCAATATGGAATTTTCTTCGGCGAATTCGATCAATTTCGGTCGGCTTGCGCCGCAGATCGTCTATTACGTTTCCGCATACTGCGATCTTCTCCGCCAGGGAAAACTGCGCAGGGGCGAACGGTTCAACGTAACCGTTCCCACCGGCAACTTCGGCAACATTCTCGCCGCGGTTTACGCGCGGGAGATGGGGATTCCGATCGGACGGCTGATCTGTGCCTCCAACCGGAACAACATCCTCACGGATTTCATCCGCACCGGCATCTACGATCGCAACCGTCCGTTCTACACGACGACCAGTCCGTCAATGGACATCCTCATCTCCTCGAACCTCGAACGGATGCTTGCGCTCCTTTACGGCAACGATACAGCCGCCGTTTCGAATTTGATGTCACAGCTTGCGAAAACCGGACGTTACGCCGTCTCCGCAGAAGTTCTGACCAGGCTTCAATCCGAGTTCTTCGGCGGCTTCTGCGACGATGCCGGCACCGCCGAAACCATCAGACAGACCTTCCGGAACTATCACTATCTCTGTGATCCGCACACGGCTGTCGCCCTCAACGTTTATGAGCAATATCTGCGGGAGACCGGGGACGACACCCCCTGTGTACTCGCTTCGACGGCCTCTCCGTTCAAATTTGCAGCGGCAGTGCTGTCGGCGGTTCGTCCCGGCATCCTGCCCGCTGACGAATTCGAAATGGTGACCGCTCTGGCGGAGACAACCGGGCTTTTGGTTCCGAAACCTCTTGCCGAGTTGAAGAATCTGCCCATCCTTCACAACGGTTGTGTCACGAAGGAGAACATGAAGAACTTCATCCGGAGTGTCCTCTCCTGAGAATTGCCGGATGGTGTTCCTCCGGCAGGCTGGAAATATGCGATTATCCCCCGGAAAGCCGGACAACTTGATTTGGGGGAACAATATAAGGACATCAAAATCAAAGAGTCCGTGGACTTGCCGCCCCCCGTTTCGAGGGGCAGCATTCTGTGAATTTTTATAACTCCAGGCGGATTCATTCGGCACTCCAATATCGGACTCCGGATGAAGTCTGTTTCGGAGTCTGCAACCGGCAATCTGCGGGACATCGTAAATCAGGGGACTTTTCAGCAAACTTTTCCTAAAAGCTGTCCAACCCAGGAGAGAGGTGCTCCCAGTTTTTCAAACGCTCTCCTCCCTTCTTGTTTTGTCAGAGGGAGTCTTATCTTTCAGAGATCACCGTGTTGCGATCCCGTGGTCTTTTCCAGGGAAAAACAATAGGAAACAGTCCCCGGGGACTGTTCGGCCTGCTGTCCATCCGGAAGAAGCACTGATGCGGAACAGTCTGCCGGGACGGTGACTTGTAGTTCGGTTGTCTCTTCCGAGTTGCGGCGAACAACCCGATATCCACGATACTCAAACACGCCCTGCGAAAGATTCCGCATCGCAGCCGGCTCAATCCTCAGATGCTTCCAGCCGGGATTCTCTGCCGAATGCCGAAAGCCTCCTCCATACCGGTAAAGCCATGCGCTCGGATCCGCGAAAAGAACATGGTTTCCCGAGGATTTTCCGTTCCAGTTTTCCCATAGGCCCGATGCGCCATGCCGAACCATCCAGCCCCAGCCGGGGAACTGCTCCTGCGTAAAAATTTTCAGGGCAAGATCGGCACATCCGTGATCCGCCAGAACCCGCGGAACAAAGGCTGAGCCCAGATGACCGAACATCGACCGGCAGTCGAATGCTTCCAGACGTTCCAGCAGCACCTTCCATACCGCGGGACGCTCCGATTCCTCGCAAAGTCCCCGATACAGGGGCGTTGCATTCTGAGTCAGTCCGCCGGGAGCAATGAACGCGTAATGCCCATTCCCCTGATAGTATTTGCGGTTGAACGCCCGACGGACCTCTTCCGCAAGCTCCCGAAAAAAGGCGGCATCTTCCGGATGACCGCAAAGCGGTGCGGCAGCAGTCATCCGGCAAAGAATCGTGTAATAGGCGGCGGTCGTATCCGTTTCGCACCACCAGGTGGCGGGAGCGGCCGACCAATCTCCAAGTCCCCATTGAATGATATAACCGTCACTCAGACGCTCAAGATAATCAATATAACGCCGGATCGAATCGTAGTTCTTCCGAAGCGGGCGGAGATCTCCGGTATACAGATAGATGTTCCACGGAATATGAACGATCGCTTCATCCCAGCATGGTCCGTTGCCCCAGTTATATCCCCATCCGGGAGTCGGAATGATGCAGGCATATTCACCGGAGGGTCGCTGGGAGTCTCTCATGCTGTCCAGCCAGCGATCGAACGCCGCGGATGCGTCAAAATTATGAAGCATGGTTTCGCAGACAATCGACGCATCTCCGGTCCAGCCGTTTTTCTCCCGGTGCGGGCAATCCGTCGGAATGCCGACAAAATTCGCACGGCAGGACTCCACGGCAAGTTCCTGGATTCGCGAAAGCGTGCCATCGGAGAGGGAATGAATTCTGCCGACCGTGGCAAAATCGGTTCCCACCACCCGAGCCTCCACTTTCCGGATGCTTACCAGCTTTCGATCGCATCCGATCCGGACATAGCGGAACCCGTGATAGGTAAACTTCGGTTCCCAGACTTCAATCCCGTCCCCCTTCAAAATATATTCGTCATGCTGAAAGCATCCGCTTTTTGTGAAATGGGCAAGATGGGTGGTATCAAGATCTCCGTTTTCCAGAAGCTGTTCATTGAAGTCCAGAGAAACCGTTTCCCCCGCCCTGCCCGAAAGAGTAATCCGGACATGACCGGCAATGTTGCGGTGAGTGTCATAAACGCCGAAACAGTTCGGGTCCTTCAGTTCAAATGTCTCGTAGACACGGCATGGTTCGGCAGCCTGTTCCTCCGGGATGCCTCCCGGCTCCTTGGCGAGACGCACGGAATGCCAGCGGGAATCGTCAAAGCCGGGCTCCGTCCATGCGCGGAATTCCATGCGGGCGTCATAATACTCGCCGTTGCGCAGGGAGTGGAAGCGGATCGGTCCCGGAAAACTTTTCCAGCTGATGCCGGAAGCGAAAACAAGGTCCTCTCCGGAATACAGTTCCAGACAGAGCTTCGGATCATCCCTCCAGGTCGCAAGATCAAAGTGCCACGGATCTTCCGCGGCGGAGTTGTAGAACCCGTTGCCGAGAATCACTCCGACCGCGTTTTTTCTGCCGGGCAGAATTTCCCCCGTCACATCGTATACCGTATAGTAGAACCTCTGATGATAGGCGGTCGGCGCGGGCTCCAGAACGCGGTCGCCGATCCGCCTGCCATTCAGAAAAAGTTCATAATATCCCAGGCCGCAGATCGCGCAGGTATATTTCCCGGATGATGTTCCGGGAATGCGGAACGTCGCCCGCAAATACCGGGCATGATCTTTTTCCGCCGCATCGTAGGCGGCGGTGATCCATTTCGAAATGCTGTTTCTTGCAAAATTCATCTTATTTCAGTTCCGCCGTAACAGCAAGGATCGCGAGAGACTCCTTGCTGCTGAGATTCTGCAATGTAATGCTTTTCAACGCGGATTCCGGTTCCGGATTGCGGATTCCCCAGACATAAAGACTTGTGGAACTGTCGATCATGGAGTATCCGGTCCAGCCGATCTTTCCAAGCGTGACATGATCGGTCCAGCGGTAGATTCCGTAATGGACGCCGTGCTTCATCTCCGTTTTTTCGGGATTTGCATTGAATGCAATCGTCACGTTTGTCTGGAATCCGTTGTCCGCGCCGAGGAAATAGAGGCGATGAATTTTCCGTCCCGGCATCGGCAGCGTCACGGTTTCACCGGGCTGGATCACAAGGACCGCTTTCCCGGCATTCTTCTCCGGATCAATCAGCCGGAAAAGAATCCCGCCGTAGTTGACCGGATCTTGCGGAAACGGCTGAACGGGACAGTAGTTATTGGCTTCCATGCTCCAGCCGCAGAGATTCACGGGGAAATAACGCATGTCGTTCCCGGTTCCGAACCAGCCGACGGGATCAAAGGAACCGTCCTTTTTCTGATATTTGGGGTTGTTCCACAGATTCCGGTTGACCGAGCGCGAAAGATCCACCTGCATGTATTCATGGAACGATCTCGGCTTCGCCGTTGCCGCGCCGAGATTGTTGAACAATGTCCGCAGAAAATATTTCGTCTTGCGTTCAAATTTTGAGCGGAACTGCTGAATTTTCAGAGTGGAAAGCAGCAGTCTTCCTTTTCCGATCGGAATTTCCGCAAAAGAGGCGGGAAGCGTATGAAGTTTCGCTTTGCTGCCGGGAAGAGCGACGATTTTCGCATGGATCGCACTCAATTCCGGGTGCCGTTTGTCGCGGGGTGGAAACTCTCCGATCATTTGATAGCGGAAATAATTCCACATTTTTCCGTTGTTGGCGCGAAACAGATCATCCGTGCTGATCCCGGCAAAAATCCCGGAGGAATCGGAGAGAACAAATTCCGGCCATCCTCCGATGTGGGGATCCCGTTCCTTTCCGGGAACCGGCTGGAACGGGTCTTCCAAACGAAGGCCGAGAGATTCCAGAATCTTCGGATCCGTATCCCGGGGCAGTTCGGAAGCGATCACGATGCCCCCGGAAGCGCAGTGCGATTTCATTTTCCGGAACATGGCCTCGTTCAATCCGCCGGAACAGTCCGCATACCAGACGGAACCGGGAGTCTCCTGCTCCGTAAAAAGGATTTCCGACTTCCGGAAAAATTCCATGGACGGCGATCCTTTTTCCAGCTGCACCTTCCGGGTCAGACGGAGATTCAGGGTCGGCTTTTCCAGTTCCGCAAACAGGGCTTCCAGCAGATAAGGGGCAACCGGTTCCGAGGAAAAGCGTTCGGTGACCGGCAGCTGACAGAGAAGCCATGCCCCCCTGCCGCGGACAATCCAGAGAATGTTGGCTCCGACAAGCCCATTCATATGTCCGGAATCCCAGAGGACAAAGGAATCCTCATCGCCGTTTTTCGGAATGTAAGCATCTCCGAGGAATCCGTCGGGCTTCCAGGAGCGCATGGATCGCTCGTCGATTCCCCGGAAGGCGTCCGGATTCCGTTTCCAGAGGAAGGTCATCGGCTTGCGTCGTTCAAAATCAGCGGGAGCCCAGCTCTGATCCCGGATGTCAATTGCCAGAACCTTTCCCCCTTTCCGCACAAAATCATTCAGAACAATCCCCTCCTGAAAGGAAAGAATCTTATCGACCACAATCTGACGGGCTCCCGAGGCGATGGCTTTTGCCGCCTCGCGATGGCTGCCCTTCGGAAAAGACGAGCCATGCAGCGGACTTTTCCCGTCAGCAAGCAAAGCCGTCTCAGCCGGCACGGAAAGACGTGTTTTCCGCGGATAGACCTGATAGTCAAATGTTTCCTCCGCCAGTTTCCGGTTTTCATTTCCGAAAAGTTCAAACCGGATCGTGTACACCGCCGGTTTCCGCACCGCCGGCGGACTCAGTTTGAGAGGACTCTGATAGGGAATTCCGGGATTCAGCAGGAATTTGACTTCTTCCCGCCCGATCCGGCGACCGTCCAGATGGAGGGTCTTGACAAGCCGGCAGTGCTGCGGCGTAAACCGGACATTGTGGACATAAAGCATACGGGTATCCGTCTCCCCGGCATGGAGATTCGGAAAGAATCCGCGGATCGCAATCAGATAATCCGGCATCAGCTGAAAATCCCGGTAAAGCGGATTGTCCGGAAAATCCGGATACATGCACCACGGCTCCCATTCGGAAAGTCCGCCGAGATAATATCCGGCTGCGAATGTGCGAACCGCCCAGCGAAGCGCTTTGATATAGCCGTCCAGCGAAAATGTGGTATCCCCTGCGAATTTCGCCATGCCGAGATGCTGATCGGTCACCCCGTGAAAAAGATCCTCGCTGATCATCAGCGGCTTGTCTTTGCGATTGAACCGCTGCCACGCCGCATTTTTCCCGTCGGGATACCAGTAAGCGATTTCGGGAAGCTCCTTCCCGGAAGAATTCGGCGGGACCGGATAGTGGAAACTGCGGACCGGTGCGGGACCGACCTTGCTGCGGACCGGATATCCGAGATCAATCTCTCCATGCGCTGTCCAGAAACGGGTCGGATCACAGGATTCGAACACTCCGGCGGCTTTCACCTGTTTTCCGGTTGTGGCCTGTTCTCCCGGAGCCCCCTCCGTACCGTAGATTGTCCCGAACTCGTTGGAGACTCCCCAGTAGGCAACACTGGGATGCGGCTGCAGTTCCCGGACAATTGCGCGGATATGATCGTGATACAGCTTCCAGAAAGCGTCGCTCTTGCCGCCGGCCCCTCCCCCGACCGCAGTGGTCGGACAGAGCATCAGACCGGTTTCATCCGCAAAAAATGCCAGACGGTCAATCAGGTTCGGATAGAAAATCCGTACAGTGGTAACTCCATGTTTTTTCAAAACTTCCATTTCTTTTTTGATCCCTTCCGGATCCCGGCTTTTGGGACTCCAGGAAAGACGGCGGTGGATGACCGGATATCCGTTCAGCAGGATGCGGTGACCGGCAATTCGGAATTCCCGGAACCCGAAGCGCTGACGATAGGCATCAATGGCTTTCCCGTTTTCCAAAACCCGCAGATCCAGATGATACAGTTGCGGAATATCGGGCGACCAGAGTTTCGCATGCGGCCATTTCCGGCTGATACTGATCCATTTTTCTCCGTGTGCCGGAATTTCGACCTGCGGAACATCCCTCTTCCACTCCCCGGCCACAGAAGCCGCAAGGGAAATGGTTCGGGAAACATCGGATCCATTTTTCAGCAGCACCTCCGCATGAAACACCTTTTCCGGAGTTACATCCGTCCGGATTTTCACCTGATCCACATAGAGGGGATCTGTGATTTCCAGATGCACCGGAGCATTGATTCCCATCAAATTGGTCACCGCCCAGGAAACAAGAGGCATGGAGTCTGCCCAGCGACGATTCTGGAAATCATTGAACACCCGGACAAGGATTTCATTCCGTCCCGCCTGAACCGCCGAAGAAATATCAAGAACGGAATGAGTCCCGGAATCCGGACGCCCCTGAAATTTCCTGCCGTTGATCCAGACCGTGAAGTTTTCCATAATCAGTTCAAAATGAAGAGTGATCCGTTTCCGTTTCACCTGATCCGGGGCAAGCTGAAAATCGCGTCGGAAATAAAAATCCTTTTCTCCGCCGAACCACCCTGTCCGATAAGGAACCGTCACACTTTTCCATTTGACCTTTGAGGGATCAAGCGGAACTGTTTCATATTTTACCGTTTTTTTCCCTTTTGCATCGGTTTCCGGAACCGCTTGATTCCGGACTTCCGCCATTTTCCAGATTCCATCGAGATCCATCGCTCTCCGGGGGGCGGCGATGTGATCCAGAAGTGGTTTCATTTCACTGCCGACGGCGGCGGCAGCCAGGACTCCGATCAGAAAACAAATGACAGATCGTTTCATAAAATCTTTTCTCCTTGTTACCGATAGAGGGGAATCGTGTGATTATCCCACAAATCATAATCTCCCCCCCATGTATAATATTTCTCCTTGGCCAGCGCACGGGAGACCCCGTTGACTCCGCCATGAAAAAAGGCGACATTGGCAATGGATGACATCAGCATTTCATTGGCCCGTGTAGATTCTGCCGAGATAATCGTCCCGGCATTTTCATTGATGCTTACACGATATTCCGCGTTATGCCGGGTGAAAAAACCGTTTGCGGACGCCCGGTCCCCCCCTTGCCCGTCAAAAAAATAAGGCATGTCGAGCCGGAACAGATGGTTGATCCGATGAACCTGGCCTCTGGCATCAACAGCATCGATTCCGGAGGTTCCGTTGATTCCGATATTTATGTTGATTTGCAGACTGGCCTGATATAAATAGGGGAAATAGTTTTCGGAATTCAATTTTCCATCATGGAGTCTTGCATATTTGCAAATCAGCGGTGTACGGGAAATTTCCCGATATTTCAAACGGATCTGCTGAGAGCCATTTTCCACATTTCGCGAGGAACTCATTACATACGGGTAAACCTGACTCAGCCAGTTCGTACTGGATCCATCCGTCCGGAAGGTTGCGGTCGGCAGCAGATGGTCCTGATTGTCGTTTGAGTATTGAGCCGCTCCGTATACGATCTGCCGGAGATTGTTTTTGCAGGTCGTGCTTCCTGCCGCATCCCAAGCCTTTCTCAAAGCAGGGAGCAGAAGAGATATCAAGATTGCTGTAACAGCCACGACAATAAGCAATTCTATTAATGTGAAAATCCACATTTTCAGGGGATATTTTTTCCCGTTACTCATTCTGTCCCTCCCTGTCCCTTGTTTGAGTTTCGACAGCACAGCGGTTGCCCTATTTTAAATTTTTAGCCTGATCGATTCTCTTCTGAAGATTCTGCTTCTGTCCCGGGGTCAGGAAAGGAGAGAATTTTTCGATGACCGTATCCGCATCTTTTCTGCTGCCGAGCGCAATGGCTGCGGCAAGAGCGCCGGATGCCAGATTCGGAGCTTCCCATCCAATTTTCTTGAGCGGATTCTCCTTGCGATCCGTAAGCGACAGCAGCAGTTGATATGCCTCCCGGTTTTTCCCCTGTCTGGAAAAATACTCTGCTTTGGCCAGAATATAACGAGTACTGGAATCGATACTTATTTTTTCAGAATACAGTTTATCCGCTTCCGCAAGAATTGCTTCGGCTTTGGCTTGATCCTTCATCCGGTTGGCCGCCTGAAGGGCATAGGTTGCCAGCTGGATGCGGCCCGACGGGGAATTCTCCCGGTTTTCAAAACGTTTCTTCATAATCCGGTAGGCTTCATCGTAACGTTTGAGCCGAAGAAGATAGTTCTGTTCGCTCTGCCAGCCGAACCTCGCCATTCCGATTTTCGAGCGGTCGCAATCACTGCTGAGGTCAATAATCTTGCGCGAGAGTTCCAGTGCTTCGGAATCAGACAGGCTGCGGTTTGCCTGAAGATAGCGGACATGAAGATGAAGATATGCCCATGGTTCCGGATTCTGAAGCGCACGTGCCTGTTCAAAATATTCCCTGCATTTTTCCGGAGACAAGGCAAACAGATCACGAAAACTCGCGGTATACAGATTCAGAATGTCGGAAGATAATTTTTTCTGAGCAAGACGTTCTTTGAAAATTTTCTCGTATGCAGCGAGATCTTTCTTCGCGACAGCCTCCCTGGCCGCTTTCCCCGCCTCGGCGTCATTGGCGAAAGCGGCAAAAAGCGAAACGCCTCCTGCCAGAAGCATGCAGGCGATCAGCCCCGGTTTCAGAATCGTTTTCATTTCGGAATCCTTTCTGTACTGTTTTATTGATATTCGGCCGTCACTGCAATCACAGCAACCGGCGTAGTGGATATATTTTCCAAAGTGAAGAAAGAGGCATGGGTTCCGGAGGAGGAGGAATTGTCACCACTCCAGACGTAAAGGGCCGCGTTGGAAGAGGTCTGCGAATGGCCGCGCCAGCCGATTTTGCCGTTTCGAAGAGAACTTTCTCCGGTATATGCTCCAAGATGATCCCCGAACCGGAAGAGCTGTTTTTTGCTGCGCCAGTCGGAATCCCCTTTGTTTTCAACGGAAAACGCAAGAACAGGAGTTCCCGAGGGCAGTTCATCACGAGTCGCGCCTAGAAAATGGACTCTGGAGAGTTTTCCGCTCAGAGGCATCCCGAATCTCTGTCCGGGAAAGAGCACGAGGACTCCCGCGCCGTCCCGCCGCTCGGTCAGCGGATCGACAAGCAGGAATTTGATCCCCCCGTAATAGACGGGATCGGTCGGGAATTTTTCCACCGGACAGGCGTTGTTGGCATACGGACTCCATCCGCAGAGATTGACCGGGAAATAACGCATGTCGTTTCCGTTGTCAAACCAGGGTCTGGCAAGCGAATACCCGCGCCGTTTCTGCGGGTCCGCCCAGAAGGAGCGATTCATATACGGCTTGAGATTGAGACATGTCAGCATTCCTCCGGAGCTTTCCGTTCCGCTTCGTATTCCGAGATTTCCGAAGAGGTTCCGGAGAAAAAACAGAACACGGCGGGAATAGGAAACCGAAAGCTCGCTCCAGCGGATGGTGGAGACAAGAATGGTTCCGCTGCCATTGCGGATGGCAAGCATGGCTCCCGGTTCAATCAGCACTTCCGCGGAACCCGCTTTTTTCGGGGCGAGAGAACCAAAGGTGGCCGGATCTTTCAGATTGCGCAGTCGATAGTGTGGATAGATGACTTCTCCACGGAAGTAGAAAAAGAAATCGGTCAGTTTGGTATAGGACAGCAGATCATTGCTCAGTCCGGCGAGAATCCCCTTGTTGTGGGTGCGGGTCAGGAACTCCGCCCGGGAGGGTGACAGCGTAAGTCCAAGCTGATCAATCAGTTCAGGATTTTTCCCGGAAAGTTCCGCCACAAGAACCGTTTTCCCGCGACGGGAGTGGGAAAAAATCGAAGCCCTCTGCTCATCGGAAAGTTTTTCCGACGCCCTGACAATCACCAGATCCGCTTTCGCGGGATCCGTTCCGATTTTGAACCCGTTCCGGACAAGGAACTTACGATAATCGTCATCCGCGCATGCGGCGGTGCGCCGGAAAGGTTTAACTGGTTTTTCCAGCTCCGCAAGCAGTTTTTCAAAGACAAAGCCCGCGGCCGGCTCCTGATTGAGAGCGGATGGAATCCGAAGCTGGCAGAGCAGCCAGACGCCTTTTCCCCGGTAATACCGGAGAATCGCGGCGGCTGAATCCGGTCTCTGGGAAAAGGTGTCGAACAGGACCTCCATGGGAACCGATTCCTCCTTGAGGTATGAGACATCATTCAGAACATAACCGGGCCTCCACCAGCGGAAAAGCGGAGGGGGAAGTCCCGGAAGAACCTCTTCATTCCGGCGGAAAACATAGGTTTTCGAGGCGCTGGACTCTGTCTGAAGAGGCTTCCATGCCAGAAGGGAGGCATTCAGATAAAGCACTTTTCCGCCCTGTTCGACATAGCGGTTCAGAAGTCTGCCTTCCTCTGCGGAGAGCTCCTTGTCCACCACGATGATTTCCGGTTTTCCGGCAATGACTTCGCCCGCCTTTTCCCCGGTTCCGGCCGGGTATTGATAACTCCTCATGGGACTGGCGGGATTTGCCAGAAGAGCGGTTCCGCGCGGTGTTTCGCGTCCGCTTTCCGGAATGACGGTAAAAGAAAAAGTTCGCCCGGCCAGTGTTTTATCCCCTTCCTTCATCGTGTATTTGATGGAGAAAACGCCGAACTCCCGGCCTTCCGGAGCACGGACGGCAATCGTCTCCTCGTGACAGGAACCGGGGAGCATGCGGAATGTTTTCCGGTCGGTAAAGAACGTTTTCCCGCGGAAGGAATCCTCCCGGATCAGGGTGATCTCCCGAGGAAGAAAAGTCTGTTGATAGACATAGAGCTTTCGCTGTTCGGACGCCCCGGAACGGAAGTTCGGAAACTGTTCCCGCATGGCGATCAGAAAGTCGGGCATCGGCTGACGGCCGTCGGCAAAAAGAGGATTGGAGTCCGCAAACGGAAAGGCGCACCACGGTTCCCACGAACCGATTCCCCCGCGGTAATAGCCTTCAGCAAACATGCGGATGGCGGTAAACATGGCATCGTAAAGCCCCCGGGGGGTATAAATCGTATCCCCCTGCCATTTTGCCATGCAGAAGAAGTTATCAAACATGCCGTGATAGAGATCCTCACTGATCATCAGAGGCTTGTCCGTATGGGAGAACTTCCCCTGCCATTCGAGATTGACGCCATCGGGATACCAGTAGTTGACACTCGGGAAGTTGCGTCCGCCGTAGGTCATGTTGACCGGATAGTGATAACTCCGGACGGGAGCCGGGCCCGGGGAGGAAACGGGATCGCCGAGATCGCACTCCCCGTATGCGGTCCAGAAACGGGTCGGATCCAGTTTCTGAACAAACTCTCCGAGAGCAACTTGTTTCGGCGTGAGAATCTTTTCCACTCCGCGTCCGCCATAGATCGTGCCGAATTCATTGGAAATTCCCCAATAGATCACAGAGGGATGATTCCGGAAGGTCCGGACCATGTTTTCTTCATGAATCCGAGCCAGTTTCCACCAGCGGTCCGTTTTGGTTTTGCCCCACGATCCGACACTGGCAAGGGGGGAAATCAGAATTCCGACCTCGTCGCATGCATCGCTGATCTCGCAAAGTTCAAAAAGCCCGGAGCGGATTCCGACATATCCCCGTGCGCGAAGTCGCCGCAGCTGCTCCCGGAGAACGGATTTGGAGGCCCGCTTCCTCGGCAGCGAAGTGCTTCCACGCGCAATCATGTCCATTCCGACATCCGGACTGTCCGAAGAACGCCGGTTGATAAACGGATAACCATTCAGAAAAAGATGGTTGCCCTTGATGGAAATTTCCCGGAATCCGAAGCGCTGACGATAGGCATCAACCGTTTTCCCCTCGGAAAGAAGAAGAATGTCGGCAGAATAAAGATGCGGAGTGTCCGGGCTCCAGAGTTTCGGATTCTCCCATGCTTTGAACAGTTCGAGTTCCCGTTCCGCTCCTGGAGGAACGGTCACAACGGGACTCTCCGTCCGCCACTCGGAACCGACCGCTGCTTGAATCCGGCAACTCTTCGCTGTCCTGCCATTGTTGCGAACCGTTGCCAGAATCCGGAGACGCTTTCCGCCCGCAATCAGAGTCTGCACCCCAATGTCCCGGATATGAAGCGGATCGGTGATCTCCAGATGAACCGGTCCGCTGACGCCGCGTCTTCCGACATGCGACCAGCCGACAACCGATGGAATATTGTCGCCGTCGAACTCCTTTCCCATGTCCTTGACATTGCTGTGACGGACAAGAAGAATGTTTTCACCGGCTTTGACATATCGTGAAATGTCGCACTCAAACGGAAGAGTATAGTCGAAGTGCAGCTTGACAGGCTTTCCGTTCAGGAACACCTCGCCGACCGGACAGACTATTCTGAATTTGAGAAGAACGGTTTTCCCGATCTCTTCCGGACGCAACTGGAAACACGTGCGGAAAAAACCGGATTCTCCGTCCCGGATGTACATATCGCACGGCACCTCAATTTGTTTCCATCGGGTTGATTCATCCGGCATGGTATTGAATTTGAGTTTCGCATAATCCCATGGAATGCCTGAAACAAGATCCACGGCCCTGCGCGGCGGCAGAATATGACGGAGTTCCGGTCCGGACAGATTGTCTTTCGGCAGAAGCTCCCCTCCCATTCCTGTCAGTCCAGAAATAAGCAGCAGAAGCCAGATGTGGAAATATCTTGTCATTTTCGCTCCCTCTGTATTGAAGAATAGTATTTCAGAGAATATTTTCCCGGGAAAGTAGGGCATCATCCATGCCCCGGCAAACGGCATCCAGATCCGCATTGTACAGGATATACTGACGGAACAGGGCGGACAAAGCTCCACCGATCCGCTTATCCTCCGAGATGCTGCAGAGAAGCATTCGGGTATTGTCATCCGGAAAGAAGTGGCGGAAATCCGGACGGCTGCACCAGAGATGATCTTCAGGGGAAAAGTCGTCTCGTGCGGAAAGGACTCCCCCCAGCGCGGTAATTTTTCTCTGAACCTCTGAAGAGAGCAGCGCTTTCAGGAACTTCCAGATGCGTTCGCGTTCATTGAGCGTAATGCTCGGATTCACAAACGTCTGCAGAACCGTCGGAGTATAAAACAGCTGCTTTCTGCCGTTCACCAGCAGGGGAACAATCCGGAAATCCTCCCCGCGGATCCCGAATTTTTTCCAGTGCTGGACGGAAATCCAGGACCCGATGTTCGGATTTGCCGCCATATTCAGAGGATATCCACACCGGTAATGAATCGGTTTTTTCAGAATCCGGAAAAGTTCCTTGATGGTATCCGTGCAGAAAAACGGAGGTTTGTACAATGGCACCTGCTCTTTCTGTCGGCGCATCATCGCAAGAATGACAAAAATCAACGGGGGAAAGTCCCACAGATTCGGTGTCGAAAAATCATCCCCCATCGAAAAGGGAACCAGATGTTCCGAAGTGCATTTCCGTTCCAGCAGACGCAAGGTGGCAAGATCACTGAAATCCAGCGACTCCGGAGAAAGACCGATCCTGCTCAGAATCGGAAGATTCACGCCCCCCTGGTACGTGATGTAGTAAAACGGCAGAAGATGAGAATTCCTTCTTGCGGGAAAGCGGCGGCATTTTTTCATAACGGATTCATAATCGGGAAAGACCGAATAATCCATCATGGAGCCGGCGGTCCAGGTATTCAGATCGGTCTCCGCGATGATTACCTTGTGTCCGGTAAAAAAGGAATCCACCGAATCGCGCCCGCTGCGCCGGATTGTAATGCGGAGATTGAGGTCGTTCTTCCTGGAGACCGCATCCAGAATCTTCTGCATCTCCGCAAAATCGAATGTGGTTTCCGTAAGGAAAAGTTCAACTTCGAGCGGCTCCCCGCCGGAAAGAAATGAGCCGACTCCATGTACGATCTGGATCATACCGGAACGTTCCATCCGTTTGAACGCGTCCTGCACGGTTGCATACGTGGTATGAAACATTCTGCAAAGCTCCGCATAATTCGGAAGTTTGTCTCCCGGCTTGATTTTTTTCTCTGCCTGCAGTTTTGCAAAATATTGATGAATTTCATCTTTTTTCATAAAAAAACCTCATGATATCTATATATCTATTTATTATTATAGCAAAAAAGGGAAGAATTGTCAAGAGGCAAAACGCGGGAAATTCCACAAAAGAAAATTTTTTCCCGGGAATGAAGATCGGAAAGGTCCATGCCGATGATTTTCCAGAAGATCCCCCTTTTCTTCTGCAAATACGGAAAAGGCGTTTCCTCCTTCATGAAAAGTTCGGGAATTTCTTGTATCGCCGCAAAATCGGTGATGCGCCCATCATCAGGGAGGGAGACCGTCTTACACGGAATGCTCCCCGTCACAAACGGAAGCATTACCGACTTGCTGCTCGCATTCAATCCCCGGCGGATCCGGAACAGGGACGACATCTTCCGGCCATTCCCCTCGCCTCCTCCGGCCTGACGTTCCGGCGTCAAGGCAGCCGGGCAGAGCTTCTAGCGATGAGCAGGAACAATCGCAGCCAGACCGCCTTGCGAGGTCTCCCGGTAAATGGAAGGCAGATCATGTCCCGTTCTCAACATGGTCAGGACAACATCATCAAACGAAACCCTGTGACAACCGTCGGAAAGCAGGGCAAGCTCCGCGGCAATCATCGCCTGATTGGCCGCAAGCACATTGCGCTCGATGCACGGGATCTGAACAAAACCGCAGACGGGATCGCAGGTCAATCCCAGAAAATGTTCCAGTCCCATCTCCGCGGCATACTCACACTGCCGGGGAGAGCCGCCAAGAAGAGCGGCCGCTCCGGCAGCCGCCATGGCACAGGCGGTTCCGATCTCCCCCTGACACCCCACCTCCGCTCCGGAGATTGACCCGTTCTGCTTGACAAGATTGCCGACCATTCCGGCAACGGTCAGGGCATGTCTTATTTCCAGGACGGAACAGTGATAGAACTCCTGAAGATAGTGCAGAACCGCTGGCAGAACGCCGCTGGATCCGCAGGTCGGAGCCGTGATCACACGTCCAAGCGACGCGTTCTCTTCCGCAAGAGCATAGGCATACGCGGCAATCAGTCCCGTCCGTCGAAGCTCCTTTCTCAGCAGATTTGATCTCCGATACACCTCCCGCGCTTTGCGTCTCAGATGCAGAGTTCCCGGAAGTTCGCCCTCGCGATTCAATCCCTCATTCAGAGTCCTCATCATCTGTTCATAGGTCCCGGAGAGCCACTCCAGCGCTTCCCACTCCTCCGCGACCTGCCAGAGTGAAAGCCCCCGTCGATCGCAAAGTTCCAGAATTTCATTCATTGTCTGAAACGGATAACATTCCGGCGTCTCTTCCACGTTTCCATCTTCGGACAGCGCGCCTCCTCCCGTGGAAAACACCTTCCAGCTCCCAAGCGGATCGGAGGAGGCGTCAAACGCGGCAAACAGCATCCCGTTCGGATGTTCCGGCAGAAAAAGATCCGGTTTCCAATGAATCCTCGTGCGCGAATCGGACAGGACCGAACAGATCGCCCGGTCGGTGAAATGGCCTTTCCCCGTTGCGGCAAGGCTTCCGAACAGAGTCACTTCAAAGTGCGCCGCATCCGGATATCTCCGCAGAAAAATCTCGGAGGCACGGAATGGCGCCATGGTATGACTGCTGGACGGGCCATGCCCGCAGCGGTACAACTCTTTCAGACTTTTCATGATCGGAACAGCCCGAGAGCCAGAACACAGAAATAGCGGATCCCGGCCGAAAGCAATCTGTCATCAAAATCAAATTGCGGAGAGTGCAGCTGCGCGGACGGACCCGCTCCCAGATGACAGAAAATTCCAGGATATCGCAGCAGATACCATGAAAAATCCTCACTGCTCATCGTATGTCCGGAGAGCTCATGAAACGCCTCCTTCCCGCACCATCCGGAAACCAGGTTCCGGACTTTCTCAAACGCCTCCTCCCGATTTATCACCGGCAGATAGGGAAGTGATGAGTGAAACTCACACCGGATTTCCCGCTCGGCAGCCAGATCCCGGACGCTCTTTTCAAAGTCCGCCAGCAACCGGGTTCCCTTTTCCGGATCGGTAAAGCGGATCGTCCCCTCCAGTTCCATGAGTTCCGGAATCACCGTGCTGTTCCGCCCCGCATGACAGGAGCAGAATGTCAGAACACAATCGGACGGAACCACCGCCCGGGATGCGGTCATGATGTCCGCCGCACAGTCGATGGGGTTTCTCGCCGCTCCCGGCAGACTGCCGTGTCCCCCCCTGCCCCGCAGAACAATCCGGAAAAAACCGGCCGCCGCCATCAGCACTCCCGGCTTCGTACAGATCCTGCCCCGGAGCTCCCCCGGCCAGATATGAAGACCCGTGATGAAATCCGGTTCGGGATGATCCAGCGCCCCGCTCTCCAGCAGAGCTCTTGCCATGCAGGCCATCTCTTCTCCCGGCTGAAACAGAAAACGGACGGAACAGGGGACCTCCTCCCGGCACTCCGAAAGAATTTTTGCCGCTCCATACAGCATTGCGACATGCCCGTCATGCCCGCATGCGTGCATCCTGCCGGGATGAAGCGAACAATAGGGACATTCCTTGTCCGATTCCTCCAGAGGAAGAGCATCCATGTCGGCACGCAAGGTCAGATTCGGTTTCCGGTCCCTGTTCAGGAACGCGATGACGTCCGTTTTCAGAAACGGCTTCTCCACCTCCAGATTCAGGGGGGCGAGACGGGCTCGAATCGCTTCGGAAGTTTTCCATTCATCCCCCGCAAGTTCCGGAATCCGGTGCAGAGAATGCCGAAATGCCGCCACCTCCGGAACAATCGCTTCAATTCTGGCATTCAGTTCGTCGATTCCAATCATTTTGACTTCTTCTCCGGAGTAAAAAGAGTGTTCAGACCTGTCGCCAGTTTCCGCTCCATCTTCTGCATGGAGACGATTCCATCCATGGTATGAACCAGAGTCCGTTCATTGGAAAAGCGGAAACAGGTTACCGCCAGAAGAGTGAAAAGCCACGTTTCAAAGGGAATCGGCCGCAGAAGTCCCTCCCCGACGGCTCGCTCGTAAAGACGGCGCAGACGCTCATTCTCCTGCCGGCGTGCCTGATTGAGAGCCTCTGTGCAGAGAGATCCTTCCAGATTGGCCCACGCCAGAAGCCGCCAGAGTTCCGGATGAACCTTGTGTACTTTCAGAAATCCATCCAGAACAATTGCCGTGATCTTTTCCGGATGTTTTTCCGCGCGCGCAAGGGTGTCATGGGAAAAAAGCTCAATGCGCTCGAAGACATCCAGCAGCGCCGCTTCGAACAAACGGCTCTTGGAACCGAAATAAGCATAAATGCGCTGTTTATTGACGTCCGCAAGCGCCGCGATTTCATCGATGGTTGCGCCATGAAACCCCTGCGCGGAAAAAAGTCCGACCGCCGACTCCAGAATCCGACTCCGGGTCTTTTTCGCCCGTTCCTGCATCATTGAGCTCCTGGATGGGATTTGCTTTCAACGGGATTGTCCGAGAGCCACAACTCCAGATTCGCGGCGACAAATTCATCGTCGTTCAGTTCCGGATACGCACGATACACCCGTCGGATTTCCTCTCTCTGTCCCTCGGAAAGGGTCTCCTCCGCATCCAGACACCGGATTCCCGGCAGAAGCCCCTGATGATGCAAAACCTCATGCAGTCCCGGAATACAACCGGCGAACGCATGGGCCGCGTCAAAAAAAGCGGCGTTGGCATCGGTGATTTTCATGGCGCGCGTGAGCAGTTCCGGCGGAATCGGCTCGCCGCTGTCAGTCAGAGCATGGATCTCGTCCAGCAGTTCCACCGCCCGTTTCGTCCAGACCGACCAATGTCCCAGCAAACCGCCCCTGATCCGGATTTTTCTGCCGCCGATTTCGTATTCGCTCAAAAGGTCGATCAGAAGATTGTCATCATTGCCGGTATAGAGCGTCAGATCCTCCCGTCCGGATTCCGCCAGGGCCCGGACGACATCGAACGTGCAGTAGCGGTTGAACGGCGCAATCTTCACGGCAAGCACGTTTTCAATCCGGACAAACTGCCTCCAGAATTCCAGCGGCAGATATCGTCCACCGACACGGGGCTGAAGATAAAACCCGATCAGCGGTACGACTTCCGCCACTTTCCGGCAATGCTCCAGCATCGTTTTCACCGACGCATCATGAAACGCCGCAAGCGAGAGCAGAACCGCGTCATACCCGCACGAGACTTCAAACTCCGCCTCCGCCAGAGCCTGTTCAGTCCGCCCGCAGACGCCGCCGACTTTCAGAATCTTTTTCCCCCGGAAACGGCACCACTCGTCGATAAAGCGTGACGTCTCCCGCAGCACGGTTTCAAAGAGTCCGTATTCCGGATCCCGAATCGCAAATTGGGTGGAATGCACCCCCACCGCGATTCCCCCCACACCGGAATCAATGAAATAGCGGCAGAGCGCCCTCTGATAGTTCGGAGCAAAAGAGCCGTCCTCATTCAATGCCAGAACCTGGGCTGGAATGGCGACTCCGCGGCGAACGGCTTTTAAAACGTCGGAATCAATATCGCAAATCGTCTTCATGTTCAGAACCTTCCGTTGTTGACTTCGAAATGGGTCGGCTTTCCGATGGAGATTCCGCCATGGGCAATCCATTCCGCCTGAAGATGGATCATCTTCTCCAGACAGACGGAAGGATATCCCAGAAGGCGGCACATCTTCCCCGCATTGCTGAGAAAACTGCGATCCCCCGATTTCTCGCAGAGGAACGTGACTTTCCGCCCCAGAAGTCTGCCCATGAGAAGCGCCGTCTCCTCCACGCCCGCCGTTTCCGGACCGGTCACGTTCAGAATCTCGCAGGGATTCCCCGCGAGCTCCAGGCAGAGAAGAGCATTTGCCGTCACATCGCCCTGCCAGATCACATTAAAATACCCGACCGTGTTGTTGACCGGCCTCCCCTCCCAGACGGCCCGCCCGATGTCATCCAGAACCCCGTAACGCAAATCCACCGCATAGTTCAGGCGGAAAAGCAGAAGTTCCGTTCCATATTTCCCGCTGTAATATTGAAAGACGCGTTCCCGTCCCAGACAGGACTGGGAATATTCTCCCACCGGGTCCGGCGGAGTCTCCTCCGTACATCCTCCCTGCAGGACCGACCGCATGGGATACACGCAACCGGTGGAGAAGACAACGATCCGGCTCTCCCGGAAATGTTCCGCAATCCGGGAGGGCACAATGACATTCATGGCCCAGGTTTCCGCTTCGCTTCCTTCCGTTCCGAACTTCCGCCCCGCCATGAAAATAAGATTCCGGACCCGCGGAAGACGGTTCACGCTCTCAAGCTCCATCAGATCGCAGGAAATCGTGACAAGACCGGCCGCCTCCAGTTTTTCCCGATCTTCCTCTCTGGAAAAGCGGGAAACGCCGTAAATTTTTCTGGGAACCCCCGAGCGCCGGACCGCCTCCGCCGCCTGAAGTCCAAGGCTGACTCCGATTTTCCCGCCGATCCCGAGAATCATCAGATCCCCGTCCAGACGTCTCATCATCTCCACCAGCCGCTCCGGGGGAGCCGAAAGAAACTTCTCCAGAATCTCCGGAGAACCGATTGCTTCCGAATCATTCATGTGAACCCTCCTTAAAAAAGAAACCAACCGTTTGTTTTTTAAATTGGCCGTTTCTTCGGAAAATTCAAGCGGATTCTTTTCTTTTTTCTGAAATATTTCGGAAAAAAACAGATTTTCTCCATCCGGAATACGCGCCGATTCCCTCTTCCCCGTCTTCCCGCGGAAGAGAGATTCCGTAGGGAAAGAAAGGCGGACGAATAATCCGACTTTTCCGGCAGAAATTTTCGAGTTTTTTCAAACTCCCCCCTTTTTCGCTCTTGACAAAAGCCGAAAATTTGATATAATATAAGAAAGAATTATATCGATACAGATTAACTTTTCACACACGGACAGGCAGACGATGAGCGAGGAGTTATCCAAAAGCAAACGACTGGAAGCGGAACTGGAGAAGCTGATTCTCAGTGGATCCTATCATGTCTACGACCGTTTTCTCTCCGTAGCCAAGCTGAAGGAAACATACCATGCCAGTCAGGCGACCGTGGTTGCCGCGCTGGAACATCTGGAAGCGAAAGGACTGATCTTCCGACGGAGCCGGAGCGGCATTTTTGTTTCGCCGACCAGCCGGACCAAACAGATCCTGATAGTCTCCTATGCCTCAAGAGCCAACAGCAACGAGCTCAATCAGTTTTCCTACGGTCTCGGGGAATCGCCCTACGCCTCCAAGGCGGGATGGGTCACAATCAATTGTTCGGTGGAGGATTTTGAAGCGAATCTCATGAATCTGCAGATTATCTACAAAAAACTTTCCGCCGTGATTTTTTTCCGCTGTCCGGATATCATGCTGCGCCACCACAAAGCCCTGCAGGAACGGAATGTGTTTCATCTGTTTTACGGGAGCAGTTCCGCCGCGCGGCTTCTGAATGGATGTTTCCGCTACTGCTACAATGAAAAGCAGCTGGTGGGCAGAGCGCTGAATGCCCTCTATGAAAAGGGACATCGCCGGATCGGCTGTTATTCCTGTTCCGGCAGAACGTTCGAAGAGCGCGCAAAATGCTACCGGGCCTGGATGAAGGAAAAAGGTCTGCCGTTCACCGAACGAATGGTCCTCACTCTTCCGGAGGGGGCCGACGGCTATGCGTTTATGATGGAACAGCTGGAGACGTGCCGCTCCGAATGCTCGGCATTCTTCTGCTGCAGCAATTACGGATTGGGAAGCGGACTGCTTCAGGCGCTGCGGGATCACGGAATTTCCGTGCCGGAACAGATGGCGGTTCTCGGCATCGGGGATATCGAAACGGCCCGTCTGCTCCGGCCCGAACTGGCTGCCGTCGATATTGATTACCAGAAAGACGCCAATACGATCATTGATTTATTCACGACCTCAAAACCGGATGAGATCGCGGAAAATCCTGTTTTGGGAGAAAGTTCATTCCTTATCAGAAATGGAGGGTCTCTATGAAACGAGTCGGTGTTCCGGCTGTCCGGAGAGGTTTGGGTTCCGAAAAGGTAATCCGGGGTCCCCGCGGAAAAACGTCGCCCGCGGAAAAGCAGAACAAAGCGGAGCGTCTCTTCCAACCGCTTCTCCGGATTTTTGATCCGCCGTTTTTTACATTGATTGAACTTCTCATTGTGATTGCAATTCTTGCGATTCTTATTTCAGTTCTTCTTCCCGCTCTGAATAAGGCGATTCAGTCGGGACTGGCAAAATCGTGCCGGTCCAACATGAAACAGCAGGGAGTCGCCATTCATCTCTATGCGGAAGACAATGTGGGACACTATCCCGTCTGTGACGTTTCCCAGCCGGGATACTATGCAGTTCCTTTGAATTCCTATATGGGAATCAGCGGGAAAACGGTTGAAGGCTCATTCAATCCCCGTTGCGGACCAAAAACAAAAGACAGACCATATAATGGTTCAATGGCGTTTTATTGCCCGGCAAAGAACAATAAGATGGCGCCTGCACGGTATCTGGACTATGGAGGATACCATTCACAATGGAATCCGACGTTTATTGATCTG
>CASEYW010000186.1 GCA_949292215.1 uncultured bacterium | reverse complement strand
GGTTGATTTCCTTGACGTGGGTCCATTCGCCTTCCTGCGGAATCGGAGCGGGAGGGTTCTTCGGCCCCTTGGCGACGCAGCACATCTGCTCGACTTCATGAGTAAATTGCATTTTTCTACTCCTTGGGTTTGGTTTGGTTGTATGTTCGCCTTTCCAATTCGGGGAAATATACACGGAAAACTGCTAAATTACAAGTTGAACCATGAAACTTCAGGATCGAATTCCACCTTTTTCTGTTCGGTTACTGTTCCTCGCTGAAATAAGGATTCCTTTCTTTTTCTAAAATTACATCGGTGTAATTATTTTTTTGAAAAATTACATCTATGCTATTGACATTTTCCTTGTTTCAGAGTATAATGATATCGAAAAAATTCGAGGAAGAGATGAAGAATTTATCGTTACAGCCGGAGAAAGGCCTTGGGCCGAAGTATCGCCGGATTGCCGATCAGCTGATCGGTCAGATTTCCGACGGGACACTGAAGCCCGGAGAACGTCTGCCCGGCGAGCGCGCATTTGCCAGGCAGACCGGTCTTTCTGTGGCAACAGTTGTTGCTGTTATGAATGATCTGGAAGCCAAAGGATACGCGGTCCGGAGGCGAGGTTCGGGCACCTACATAGCGAATCCGGAACCGCTCCGGCGTCCCCGAATCGGGTTTGTCGCGGAACCTCATGACTACAGCAAACGTATTTTCGGTGAACTCTGGACCTTCTGCCATCGGAACGAATGCGATCTTCTGCCGCTGATCCGGACCTTCGACCAGCTGGAAACTGCTGTTGCGGAATATCGGCTGAATGGTCTCCTTGTCTACAATCAGGGAGATGTTTCCCGCGAGGCGATTCTGCGGATTCATGCGAAAGGGATTCCGCTGTTTCTGCTGAGTACGGTTCAGAATGAACTGTCCGACTATTCGTTCGGGTATTCCAACGAGGAGCTGGTTCATGATGCCGTCCGATATCTTGCTTCACTGGGACATACAAAAATCGGTTTTCTGCTGGATCGCGACGATATCATTCCCAACCGATTTCGCCGAGACTATTTTCTGAAAAAGATGTGGGAGCTTCGTCTTCCGGTCAATCCGGAATGGGTGGTGACATCCGCATTGGCGGAGCAGCTGCCCGGTTACTTCGCTTCATCGGAACGACCTGATGCTGTGGTTATCGGGAGCGGTTTGACTCAGCCTCTCGTCAGTCGCGAACTTGAGATCTGCGGGCTCCGGGTTCCGGAGGATCTTTCCGTTGTGGTGTTGGACGATTATTTCGAGCTTTACAGGAAGGAGCGCTTTAAAGTTGTCAGGGAATACACCTGTTTCCGAATCAATGTGGCGGATTTCTCTGTACAGGCGGCGGAATATCTGTTGCGGAAAATCCGGGGGGAAACTCCGGAAAAACCATGTGTCCGCAATTATGAATTTGTTGATGCAGGAACCTGTCTGCCGATCCCGGAAGGCGGCATGAAACAGACTCCGGATTTTCAATAAAAACAAGAAAGGATTGATCGGATGAAACAGAAATGGAAAAACGATGTGTTCTCCTTCCCGTTCCATGAAGCGGGAAAAAATTTCACATTGATAGAACTTCTGGTAGTGATTGCAATTATTGCAATTCTTGCAGGGCTTCTGCTTCCTGCCCTGAACAGCGCGCGTGACAAGGCTCGCGAGATTCAGTGTACATCGAATCTGAAGCAGATCGGAGTGATGATGACGATGTATGTTTCGCAGAACAACGATGTGGTTCCTGCCGTCAGCCGGAATCTGCCGACTGCGGGAAACATCTATGCTGCAAAGTGGCAGGATGTTCTTGCCGGGAATTTTCTCTCCGGAATTCCTGCGGATTCTATCGGAAATACGATATATGACAACTGTTCCCTGAAAGCGGTTGACCCGAAAAAAACATCCGGAACGGATCTTTTCCTGCCGCGTGGAGTATTTGCGTGCCCATCCAGCGTTCCGTTTTCCCCCACCACTTCGAGAATTCATTACGGGATCAATGCCGGAAGCGAGGGCGTTCGCTGCGGATTTGCTTCCTCGGTTGGGGGACCGGAGATGAGGATTACCAGAATCAAGCGTCCTTCGGCACGGGCGGCGTTTTTTGATGTTTCCATCTGGAAAACCTACTCACCTGATCCCGGTGCAATTGAAAAAGTGCAGATGGTCATGTCCGCCACGACCGGGACCGGAACCTGGCGGCATGCGGGGAAAATGGGCGCGAATGTTGCATTTGCAGATGGCCACAGTGTTCTGATGAAACAACAGATCATTCCCGAGAATTACTGGTATAATTCAATTCTCGGCTATTTCTGGTCCACACGGGAAAACAATTGATGGAAGGTTTGAAGGGGATGGAATGAAAAACAAGGGGATTGTTATTTTTGTTTGCCTGTTTCCGCTGCTGCTTCCGGCTCAGCTGAAATTTCAGGAACCGGCTCTCAGGGAGGATGAATGGGGGTTCCGTCCTGCGTCCGGGGAGGTCTGCGAGGTGACTCCGGTGCCGTTTGTCTGGAAAGATCAGGACGGAGCGGTTTCATACGAACTGGAGTATGCGCGTTCTGCCGATTTCAAAAATGCGTATACGGTTTCCGTTTGCCGCTGGAATGTGCATTGCCCATCACAGAGGATGCCTCCCGGAACGTGGTTCTGGCGGGTCCGTTTTCTGGGGAAGGACGGTAGGAAGTCAAATTGGAGTTCCAGCCGTCGGTTTGAGATTGCCGCCGATTCTGTTTTCTATCCGAAACCGGAACAGAAGGAAGTGCTTTCGCGGATTCCGGCGGCGCATCCGCGAATTTTCATTCGGCCGGAACAGCTTCCGGAATTTCGCAAACTGGCGAAAGGCAGACTGAAACAGGAAGCCGACCGCATGATTGCCGTCTGTGAGAAACATCTGAAGAATCCGCCGGATACCTCAGAACCTCCGAAGTATCCGGCAAATGTGAAAAGTTTCTCCCGCGAGTGGCAGAAGATCTGGTGGGGCAACCGGATGCGGATTCTGAAGACGCTCGGAGGTGCCGCTGAACTCGGGTATGCGTGGCGGATCACCGGCGATCGACGGTACGGCGATGCTGCAAAACGGATTCTGCTGGAATGCGCAGAATGGGATCCCCGCGGTTCGACTTCCATGCGTTACAACGACGAGGCGGGAATGCCGTACCTTTCCCGTTTTTCCCGGACGTACAGTTTTGTGCATGATCTGCTGACGGAAGCGGAACGCGAACAGTGCCGGAACGTGATTCGCATTCGCGGGGAGGAGGCATACCGGATGCTGTATCCGCGTCATTTCTACCGTCCGTACAACAGTCATAAAAACCGCTTATGGCACTTTCTCGGAGAGGCCGGCGTGGTCTTTTATAATGAGATTCCCGAAGCGGCCGACTGGATCGATGGAGCCATGAACGTCTATTTCTGCGTCTATCCCGTCTGGGGGGATGATGACGGCGGCTGGCATGAGGGCATCTGGTATTGGCGCGAATACCTCGATCGCTTTTTCTGGTGGGGTGACATTCTGGAAAACACCTTCCGGATTGATATTTCCGGGAAACCGTTTTTTCGCAGAACCGGCAATTACGCTCTCTATCAGATGCCGCCCTTTACGCAAGGGGGCGGGTTCGGAGATCTCGCCCATCTGGAACGCCGGCAGCACGCATTGACGATGAGAAGTCTTGCTTCGCTTTCCGGCAATCCGTATTATCAATGGTATGCCGACCGGATCGGTCCTGCGGAGAAGGAGGTCTGTTATATTGAGTTTCTGCGGGCATCGCGTCCCTCCGTCCCTTCCAGGGCTCCGACGGATCTTCCACTATCCCGGCTGTTTCGCGGAAACGGGCTGGCTGTTCTGAATACCAGTCTCATCGATGCGAAGGAGAACACGCAGATTCAGTTCAAGTCTTCGCCCACGAACGGCACGACCAGTCACGGTTACGATGCCAACAACAGTTTCCTTTTGAGCATGGGCGGGGAGCGTCTGCTGATCCGTTCCGGACAGCGCGACAACTGGGCCAGCGACTTCCATCGCAACTGGATGTGGGAGACAAAGTCCGAAAACAATATCACGATTGATGGAATCGGACAGAAAAAAATGTCACGCTCGGCGAATGGCGCAATCACCGGATTCTTCACCGGACGCGAAGCTGATTACGTCAGCGGAGAAGCAGCGGGCTCCTATGAAGGCCGTCTCCGTTCTTTCCGCCGTCAGATTCTCTTCCTGAAACCTTCTGTGATTCTGATTGTGGATACGCTGGATGCGAAGAAACCCTCCATTTTCAACTGGCATCTTCATGCGCTGAACCGGATGGAGATCAAAGACCAGCAGGACATCCGTGTGCACAATGGCGATTATCACTGCCGCGTGGAGTTCCTCCATCCCGCCGGACTGCGTTTGCGTCAGACCGACAAATTTGATCCCCCTCCGATGCCGTATCTGAAACTGGTGCAGCATCATCTGACCGCTGATTCTCCGGTAAAGACGGCGCAAGGGCTGTTCATTACTCTGATCCGTCCTTATCGGACCGCGGATGCTGTTCCGGTTCGGAAGGGGGCAACGATCCGGGAAGAGCATGATTCCTGGATCGTTTTGGTTCCGGATCGGAAGGGAGAACTCCGGATCACGATCGCAAAACAGGATTTTTCCCTTCGGGCGGAACGGGCCGGAAAACGGATTTATCCGGAATAACGGCTCTTCTCTCACAGAGTTTGCCGGACAAGTTCATATGGAACCTGCGCGGGAAGAAGATTTTTTCTCACAGCGAGTGCGGCAAGCACTCCGGCAGCCTCTCCCAGCGGAACCATGTTTCCAGTGACACGGTAACTGGCGTGAGCGTAAAAATCGCCGCTGATGCATCGTCCGGTAAGAATCAGGTTGGGGATATCTGCGCTGATGAGCGAGCGCAGGGGAATGTCGTAGGGCTTTGATTTGTAGTTGTGATCGGCGAACCCATTCGAGAACGACGGTTTCAGAGCGTGAATATCAATTCCCGCCTTTACATGGCAGATGGCGTCGGGCTGGCGCCGTCCTTCCAGAAGATCTGCAAGCGAAATCTGATAGAGTCCCCGGATGCGCCGTCCTTCACGGACTCCGATCTGCTCCGCTGTGGCTGCTACGGTGAGACGCTTCCATTCGGGACCGCTCCGCCGGAGCGCGGCAATCTGTGCGTGAATCTCACGGCGTGCTGCGGTGGCGGCTCTGGTCAGATCGTCGGCATCGCAGCCGGAAACATGGTATTCGTGGTTTGCCATCAGAAGAAAAAGTTCATCCGAGAGGAAGAAGAGCGTAGCGTCGTGATAGGTTGGTTCTGCGCCGTTCTCCGTGAGCAGGTCATGAAGGTTGTTGACCGCTTGCGCGCGCGGAGTGTATCCGTTGACGTAGCGGATGATCTCCGGAAGACGGATTCCCGTCAGGACGGCAAGCATCGACATCGGCTGAAAATGTCCGTCTTCGGGGCTTCCCGTTTCGAAGGATGCGCCGGAGAATGCGCCGAGATCGCCGTCACCGGTAGCGTCGATGAAAAGTTTCCCTCTCCAGGCCTCGCGCCCCGATTTGGATTCTGTAATAATGCAGTCCGGTTTACCCGCGTCTCCGGGGAGAATTCCTACGGCAGCCGTATAAAGCCGGAAACGGACTCCCGCTTCTTCGCAAAGCTCCTCCAGCAGCAGCTTCATGTTCTCCGGTTCAAATGCGAACGAACCGGAACAGGGAGGGGAACCCGCGGAAGAACAGCTCTTCCTGAGCTCTGTTTTCAGACGGTTCATCAGACGGCTTTCCGGTTTGTCGTGATCAATTATCCAGCCGAGAAGTCCGGCGGTCCACATGCCGCCGAGACAACCATTTTTTTCGATCAGCAGAGTGGCTGCACCGGTTTCGGCCGCTCTCAATGCCGCGCTGATCCCGGAGGGGCCGCTCCCCGCCACAATGACATCGAATTCTCCTTTGACAGGAATCCGCCTTGCATCCTCTTGTATGAAATCCATGATTTTCTCCCAGGCATTGATGGAAATTTTTTCCATCATTTTAGCATCTGTTTTCCTGTTTGACAATTTCAAAAAAGGTTATATTTTTATCTGAAACGGCTGAAACAGGAGCATTATGGAATTTTTAAGAATCCGTGAGGATGCTGCTGGAGTTCCTGCTCCGGAGCGACTTCTCCAGGGGATTGAAACACGGTACAGAGTCTGTCTGACGGTTCACGATCTCTATGGGAAACTGCGCGGTCGTGACGGTCAGCCTCTGCTCCCGGGGCGCAATCTTCATCCGCACGAGTGCTGTTTCCGGGGACGCTATCAGATTCCGTTCTGGAATACCCGCTGCGTTGAAGAGTGTTTCCGGAAAACAGAGAAAGAACTTGACCGTAATCCGGTTCCCCGTTTGAAGACTTGCTGGAAGCATCTGGTGGAACTCGTTGTTCCGGTCTGCCGGAGGGGAAATCGCCAGTTGACGCTGTTTGCCGGGGTGTTCCGAACGGCAGGAATGGATCCGGATTCCCTTCCGGAATGTTTTCCGGAGTGGTTTCGTTCCCGATATGCGGAACTGCCGGAGGCGGACACGAGGCTCTTGGAGGAACTGACAGATCTTCTGCGGACGATCGGAAATGGATTGCTGGAGGAGTGCGAAGCGAATTCATCTGTTCCACTCCCGGATAGACGCCTGGCTCTTATTCTGGAGTTTATCCGCAGGCATGCTCATGAAGCGGTCTCTTTGAAGGAACTCGGGACGGAACTCTCCCTTTCGCCGTCCCGGACGAGGCATCTGGTACGTGAACTCTGCGGAAGAAGCTTTCTGGAACTGCTGGAGGAGGAACGGATGCTGCGCGCCAAGGCGCTGCTTCTCGGAACGGATCGTAAATTAGCTGATATTTCCGAGTCTGTCGGGTATCCGAACGAGTATTATTTCAATCGGGTGTTTGTCCGGCACTACGGCATCCCGCCGGGGCGCTTTCGGAAAATGACGGAGCCGAATCAGACTCAAAAAATAAAATGACGGTGAAATGACGGATCAGGTTCGTCACGTTTACTTCAATGGGAAAGTCCCCGGGAGCTGCAATTTGCCGTTTGCAAAATCCGGAAGGTGTGATATGGTTCCGGAAACCGCAATTTTCCGGAGAATGACGATTGGACTGCAACTGGAAAAAAACCTTTCCGAATACGCTTCCCCTCCTGTTGCTGGGAGTGCTTCTTGTCCTGTACACCTGGGTGCTTCTGACTTATATGATCCCGGTGACGGGAGGAACCGATCAGAACGGATACCATGTCTGTGCGCGAATGCTGAATTTGAACGGCGTGTTTTATCAGAAGCCGGTGGATGATCTTCAGTTTATCGGCCACATGTGGGTCGTGAACGAGCGGGGAGAGTATTATCCGAAATATCCGCCGTTTTATCCGGCTCTTGCCGCTGGAATGAACTGGATGCTCGGAGAAGGGGGCGGTTTTTATGCGACCGTATGGGGTGCGGTGCTTTCCGTTGCGGGGATGTTTGTGCTGGCCCGATTCTGGGTGGGACGCTGGTGGGCGTTGCTGGGGGCGTTCATGATGGCGCTGTCGCCGGTGATTGCAATCCTGGGAATTACGAAAAATTCGCATACGCCGAGTCTTGCATTTTTCCTCTGGGGGATGGCGGCGGTGGTGTTTGCATCAACGCGTCGTTCACGGAGTTCTCTTTTCTGGGCTGTGCTCGGAGGGGCAATGATCGGATTTACCGTCGGGATTCGATATACCGATTTTCTGCTGATTTTCATTCCGCTGGCGTATGCGCTGTTTCTGATTCCCGGACGGAGAAAATGGCTTTTGGCACTTGCGGTTTGTTTTGGTGCTGCGATCCCTTATGCGGCTCTGGCGTGGTTTCATACACAGGCATATGGTGCGCCATGGAGAAGCGGATATTCGCTGACGTCCGAATCAAGCGCGTTTGAATGGAAATTCATTCCGGCGAATTTTTTGATTTATGTTCCGGAATTTTTCATGGGCGTGGTTGGTCCGCTCGGAGTGTTTGCTCTGGCGGTATGGCGTCTGCGGTGGCGGAGGGCGATCTTCTGGAGCATCTGGATTCTGCCAACCTTTGTACTCTACCTGATGTATTACTGGGCGCCCGATGGGGAAGGTACCGGAGCCATGCGTTTTCTTTGTCCGCTGGTTCCGGCTGTGATTCTTTTTGCGGTGCTTTCGCTCCGGCGTTTGCGGGAGAAGATTCTGCCATATCGCGGGGCTTTTTTTGTTTCTCTGGGCTTGCTGCTGCTTCTTCAGAGCATCTGGGGCTGGACCCGCATTACAAAAATGGGAGAACCAAAAGCGGCAGGCGATCTCCAGCGGGCGGTGGTGGTGGAGAGTGTCCGCCAGCATATTCCGGAGGGGGCTGTCCTGATCGCCAACGCGGGACTTTTGAATGAACTGGATTTTGAAAAACGCTGGAGGCTGTATCCTTCCTATATCATGAATCCGCGCGAGATCCGGAACATCGTGAAGCGTTCGCTTGATTCGCAGGCGGCGGGACTCCAGCAGAGCCGTGCCAGAGCGCTCGACAAACAGCTCGGTTCGTTCAACTACGGACAGCTTTACAAGTATCTGCGTGAGTTTTTTGAGCGTCAGCAGAAAGAGGGAAGACCTGTCTATTTTCTTGGACGCGGCTGGGAGGTGAACCAGTTCCAGCGGGTCTTCTACCGGTATTTCGAGACGGAGAAGACGGGCGGCATTTCGGGAACTCGTCCGGCATGGCTGCTTCGCGAGCTTAAACGCGACGCCAGTCGCTATCGTCCGAGAAAAGAGCCTGTCCCGCTCACCAGTTATGAAATCATCCGTCTTGGACCGAAACGGGAAAAGGTGCTTCCGATTGCCGACAGCCAGAATCTTCTTCAAAGCGAACGCCGCGAGATCCTGAACCGGATCAATCCGGAAAACGATCAGCTTCTTCAGAGCGATCTGACCCGTCTGGAGACGATCCGCGACGATCTCGCCGCCCTCCGCCGTGCCGCTCAGGATGCCAAACGCCGCGAAGAAGCCAGACGCAAAGCCCAGGAGAAGCGGAAAGCGCAGCAGAGGCTTCGTCGGAAAATCTCCGATGCCAATCGGCGGATGGCTGCCGAAGATGCCGCAAACAGAGTCCGCATGGAAAAACAGCGCAAAGCTGAGGAGGATGCTCGCAGAAAAGCGGAACTCTCTCTTTCTCTGCCCCCTCCAACGATGAAGTGAGGAATCCGGACTGCTCTGCCGTAGTTCCAGCCTTTGTTTTTCCAGATGTTCCTCCGGTGGAATCAATGGATTTCCAGAGGAGTGCTGGATTTTACGGTTTTGCACTCCGGAAGCGGAGAAACAGCGGTTTCAGCGGCGGCAGTTCCATTTGCGGATGGAATGGTTTTTCCGCAAACAGATCATAAAAAACGCCATCGCCGCGGAGCCGGATGGAACGGGGTTGTTTGTTATAGTTGACGAGATTGAGCAACCAGCCGTCTTTTGTGTTTACCATCCGGAAAAAGACTCCGATTTTGGACTTGCTGCCGGACAGTTCCAGACGAATCGGAAGAGTTTCCACCGAATCCGCTTTTTCCTGCCAGAATCTTTTTGCCTTTTCCGGATGGAGTCCGGAGGGGGTTGCAACGGAGGGAATTTTCTGTTTCAACGGAGCGCCATAGGGATTGAAACGAAACGAATTTCCGGAATTGCAGATAACTCCGCCCTGTTTCGCAAACGCGGCAAGTCCCCGCGCGGCACTTTCTGAAAGGTGGGTGACCGCGGGAGCAATGATCATTTTATATTGCCTGAATGCGTTTGAGGCAAGCTGTTTCTCGCTGATGAACCCGATCTTGTGTCCCGAGAATGCAAGCGCTTCATAGATTTCATCCCGAAAAGCGCAGTAGTTTTCCGTATTCTGAAGGAAGGAGGAGGGAGAATAAAGAAGCGCGATTTTCGGTTCCGCAGTGACAAATGCGGAGATTTCCGGAACCAGACGGTTCGCATCAAGAGCGGCCCTTCCCTGCGCAATGATGGATTCCGGCCGCTGATAGATGCTGCCTGCGAGAGCCGGGGCACCATTCGGACGATCCGGACTCCAGACCCAGGTGACGATTCCACCCACTCCCTGAAGATACTGCTGGAAGGTTGCCGTATAAGTATGCGCACCGGGAATCAGGCGCGTTTCCCCGTCTTTGATGATGTGGTTTTCGCTGTTGACGATCCAGTTCGGGCGCATGGAAAACTGCAGGTCGTGTCCTTTACTGAATCTCTGCCATTCGGAGATCCATTTCCCCATGCCGTGGAACATGTAGTTGTCGTTGCCGTTGTAATCGCTGAATTCGGCGAAGAGTTCCGCATCGACTCCGTCTTCCGGACGATCATTCATGCTGACATCCATTGCCTTTGCGGAAACTTTCACTCCGGGGAAGAACTTTTTTACCGTTCGTGCGATCCATGCGTGCCACTCCGCAAACGCTCTGCGGCGGAAATCATAAAAGGCGTAGCGGACCGCCGGATGCTCCGGTCCCTTTTCCAGAAGCGCGGAAAATGAGGGGAACTCTGTTCCGGCAATCCGGTCGAATTCGGAAATGGTTCCGAAACGTTTCCGAAGATCTTCGGCAAACAGATTCCGGAGGAAGGAATCGTTCCATTTTGCGCGCTCTTCCGGTTCATTGGTCAGCACAATGCTGTGGATCGCATCGCGCCAGGGAGATTCTGCAATCAGCGGAATGAGAAATTCCAGATAGGCTTTCAGCATCCGCCGGTGTTCCGGGTGATAGATGTTGTATCCGCCCACGGTCTTGAAACTGCCGGGCGTCTTCAATTCCGGATGTTGATTCTTCCACCATCCCGGGAGGTAGTGCGGAGAGATGAGAAGCGCGATTTTATGATTGTTTTCCATAGCCCGTTTCATGGCTTTGCCGATAAAAGAGTGGAATCCTCCGGGATTGGTTCGGAAGGTGCCGTCGGGATTCCTTCCGGCAAGTATGCTGTTTGGACCGATTTCCACCTGGATGAGATTGGAGCCCGCTGTCTGGAAGAAAGGCAGATCGGTGACTGCGCTTCCGAAGTGTCCGTATCCGGTGAACAGCATCGGCCGTCTGCTTTTTTCTCCATTTTCCGTAACAGTATCCACGACTGGGAGTCCGTTTTCATACGAGAAAACCGGACTCGTTGCATATTGATATGTAACCGGATAGCCGGATCGTTTGGAAAGTTCCTGCTCCAGTGCGGAAAGAACGGTTTCCAGTTCCCGGTTGATGGTTTCTCCCTTTGTTAGATAGAAATCCGGATTCTGAAGAAAAGTTTTCCGGTCGGCAAGGAGTTTTTTCTGAAGATTCAGCTGTCGTCGGATTGTCTCGGTCTGAAGCGTGAGATAACGGCTCTTCAACTGTTTTTCCTGAATTGTTTTCAAAACCGTTTCAAGCCGTTTTTCAAAGTTTCCGAGTTCCCGTTTCTGTTTTTTTTCCCGGTCTGTTTTGTGGAATTCCTGTTTTCCGGCAGGGAGTCCGTTCCAGGACCACTGCAGGGTGAATTTTCCTTCCGGGAGATTGCGGAGCGAAAGCCGGAACGGAGAACAGAATACCTGCTCCCGGGTGATCGGCAGGGAGACCGGGATGGAAACAGATTCCGTTTTTCCGCTTCTGCTGGTTACATCCGCATGAAGAGTCCAGGGAGAGTCCGCACGGATTCCGGACGCGATTACCCGTCCGGAAAGTTCCCGCGGATCATTGGGGTTTTGCGGAAAAAAAGCGGCAAAGGGGGAGTCCGATTCCAGAACGGCGATGAAATTATGGTAGTTGTCTTTTGTATCGTGGAGTCCCCGGGCGAGAAAAGCGACTTCCCGGACATTCGATTCATTCACATTGTTGACGACTGCGTTGAATGTGAAGAACCGTTTTCCGCTTCTGCTGATCCGATCCAACAGGTTCCAGTTCAGATGAGCTGCGATCCGATAACCGTCCTGAGTGATGCCTCCCCGAAGTTCCGCTTCTTCCGGAGTCAAGGGACGTTCCAGCTGAGGCGACCAGGAATGGATAATATTCTTTCCCGGGGAAAAACTCAATTCAATGTCACCGGCGATTTCATCTTGAAGCCCGCCAAGCTGACTGATTTTGAGCTGAATGGAATCCCTGTTCCACAAACGACTGCCGGAACCGGGAAGAACTTTGGAATCTTTCACATCTGCCAGAAGGATCAGTCCGTCCTGATCGTATCCGAGCGCAAGCTCGGCACGGAATCCGGGCGGAACCGTTTTCCCTGTATAGAAAAGCGGACTTTCCGGCAGGAGAAGGCGTGGCCATTCTTTCGGAATAGAGTGGAGCGACTGCCACGTTTTATCTGTGCGTGGGATGGTTAGAATGTTCTTCTTCTGAAAGTAATTCCGGCCGATGACAGGGGGAATGGCTGGTGTGATCTGAAGATTGTCTAGGAAAAGCTGGTCACAGATGTCCGTTGTCAGAAGATGCAGTTCCAGACTTCCTTTTTCTGCATTGTTGAAATCTGCCTCTTCCGGCGTAAAGTCGAATTCGAAATGCTTCCATGTCGCGGGAATGTTCCGGACAGGCTGGTTGATTTTCCAGCGTTTGCCGATAATGATTCTCAGTCCATTTGCATTTCTGCCTCTGGCATCGAAGGAAAGAGTGTATTTTTTCCCGGGGGAGAGATGGAGATTCTGCATGATTCCTGCGGTCACATGCGGTTTTGCAGGAGTCGGATTTACGAGTTTCAGTGATTTTGTCCCGGCGGTCGCATCCGAATCGTCGATGGAAAAGACCGCTTTGGATCCGCGGTTGTTGTAGCAATGCCAGGCGGAAGGCTTGCTTCCGTTTGTCTGTTCCTCGAAAGAGCCGTTCCGGATGATGGCGGATTCCGCAAAAACAGTTCCGCAAAACAGCAGAATGGACAGAAAAAGTTCAGAATGGTGAGTCATAGAGAGTTCCTTCCTGTAAGAGAAATGAGATCATAATTGATCCAGTCTGTCGAATCTGGCGGCCCAGGTGACTCCCTGCAGGGCGGAAAGGGGAACCCATTTTGCGGAGCCGTCGCTTTTCCCGATGGTGATGCCGCGGTTATGATTGATGCTGGTGTCTTCCGTAATCCAGTGTTTGGCTGCTGTGCATGCGGAGAGCATCCGGTTTCCGATTCTTCCGAATTTTTTGTTGAAGCAGGCAATCGAATTGAGAGTGTTGTTGGTACAGTCGCGATGATAGAGATAGTCTACAAAGTGCGCATTGGTGTTCGAGCTTAATTGATTGACGCCTGGGTCCGGGCACAGCAGCGTTTTCGGACGCATCTCTTCCGCGATTTGTGATCCCGACATTGCTTTTTTCCCGGGAAGATATTTATAGGAAACCAGAAGGCCGAGTCCGACCGGTTTCCAGGATTCGTAAATGGTTCTGGGATCGGTTGCCCAGCTGAAAACAGTATGCATTCTCGGCATCAGTGTGTCATCGTTGTCGCCTGTATACTGAATCGTGGAAGAGATGATCTGTTTCTGATTGCTGATGCAGGAGATGATTCTCGCTTTCTCCTTTGCCTTGTTCAGAGCAGGAAGAAGAAGTGATGCTAGAATGGCAATAATAGCAATTACAACTAGAAGCTCAATTAATGTAAAAGATTTACATTTTCCTGTTTTTTTCATAGGATCCTCTTTTCTTTTTTGTTGAACGGTTGTTTCGGTGCAGGCCCTGTGGAGTCTCTCAGGACCATTCGCGGGATGATGATGACCGGAGAGATTTCGGTCATTTTATCGCCATGAATTTGTTCGAGCAAGCGTTTCACGGTGTGTTCGGCGATTTTTTCGACGAACAGCTCCACACTTGTCAGCGGGGGATAGACCGCTTTTGCCAGCTGGGTGTTGTCGAAGCCTACTACGCTGAGATCGTCCGGAATGCTGATCCGGTTGGCATGAGCCCACTGGACGACGCCTGCGGCAGTTTCATCGTTGCAGGCAAAGATGGCTGTTGCGCCTGCATGGGCAAGGTGCTCTGCAGCGGAGAGTCCACTTTCCAGTTCGCCGCTGGAATGACAGACCAGTTCCGACTGGAAAAGCCCCTGTTTTTCCATGAGATTCCGGTAAGCCGTAAAACAGGGATCCTCCTCTCCGAAATTTCGGAAACGGGTGGAGATGTAGCCGATCCGCGTGTGTCCAAGCTGAAACAGATACTCCATAACCTGACGGACTCCGGATGCGTAATCCACATAAATCGCCCCCTTTTTGTGACGCAGATAGGTCAGCATGGGTGTTTTTCCCGCCGCTTTCGCCGCTTTCTCTGCAGAAATCTGCGGCAAAGTGTTCAGAATGCCGTCGAACATTCCGTTTGATACTTTGCGGATCATGGCAAGCCCGCTCTGTTCATCATATCCGGTAATACAAAGCGTAACGGAATAATTTGCATCTTTCAGATGGTTTGTCAGTTCGTCGATCAGGCGGATCGTATGAGCGTTCCGCATATCACAGACCATCACTCCAATCAAACCGGTTGAATGGGAATTCATCACTTGTGCTGCAAAGTTCGGCTGGTATCCCAGTTCCCGGATCGCATTATGAACTTTCTCAACAACTTCTGCACTGATCTGGCGTTTCCCGCTCAAAGCGTGTGAAACTGTACTCTTGGAAACCCCAAGATAACTGGCGACATCGTTGATTGTTACTTTTCTGTCCATGATTTGAATGACATTCCTGTTTTGATTAATTGTCAAACCGGTTTGCTTAATTAAATTATAACAGAATTTCTGGAAATGTCAATCCTTTTTTTCAAAAAAAAAGAATTTTCTTTCCGGCTGCCACGGAAGAGTTCACGAAAAGATCATGTTCGGAAGATGAAAACGGATGGAGCAGGAAAAGAATGGTTGGCAACCGTTCTCAGGGAAACCGTTCCTGCGGAGTCGCAGGGGATTCCCGGAAAAATCTGCCGGAGAGGATGGAGTCTCCGGCAGGAAGAATGGTTATTTCTTGACCTGCGGGAAGTTGTTGACAGCTTCTTCTGCACAGTTCAGAAGGAACCTGGCATCCTTGTCGCCGATTTCGTTTGGAATGAATTTCACATCATCGGCTTTTTTATGGAAAAGAAACAGGAACCAGGTACATGCCTGGAGATACTTTCCGCGGGAGTTGAGATGAAAGGTATCGCGCCGAATTTCCATTTCTCCGGTTTTCTTGCTTTTCCTCCAGTGCATGTTTCCGACAACGTCGCCTGACTGGTTCGGGAGATCCGGAAAGTTCAGAGTGTCCAGAAGAGCGGGATCATATTGTTGGAATTTGACAGGTGTTTTTTCCCGGCTCAACTCAATGGCATAGCCGACGGGAATAATGCGGAAGCCGTATTTTTTTGCCAGGCTTTTGTAATTTGCGGTCAAGCGGTTGTACATTTCCTTCTGTCCGAATTTCCAGACGGGATTTTTCGGAGCGATGCGGGGGTCATCGGCTCGGTACGCCCAGGTCTGATGAACGATAATTTCCGCTTGCGGGGCATATTTCCGGATGATGGAAATGAGTTCATCGGCATCGGAGCCGAACGTTTCCGGTCTCCAGCTTTGATGGCTGCCCTGTTGAATGGTGACGATGTTCCATTTGTCGGCGGTCAGCAGCTCTTTGAGATTGGCCTGATGGTTTTTCGGATTTTTTGGATCAAGTCTGAGATTGGTCCAGTAGGGCTTGTAAGCCGGGTTCTGTTCTGCCTGTTTGAACACTTTGCAATGATGTTCGAAGGTGCATCCGCCGATCATAGCCTGTCCGAGCTTGAGATTGCAGTCCGGTGCGGCTGCTGCCAGTTTCGGCAGATAGGTGAGCACGCTCTGAGAAAAACTGTTTCCGATCATCAGAACCTTCAGGTCCTTTGCACCGCATGTGCATGCGATGACTGCTGCCGCTGCCAGTAAAAATGCTTTCATGCTGCTTCCTTAACGATATGGATTGCACACCTTATGGCTGTTCCAGAGAAACGCTCCGGAAAAAAGAATCCGCCGGGAACACGCCCGGCGGAAATGGAGATTGTGTTATTTTTTGACCTGCGGAAAGTTTTTGACTGCTTCTTCCGCGCATTCCGCAAGGAACTTGGCATCCTTGTTGCCGATGTTGTTCGGAATGAATTTTACATCGCTGGCTTTTTTGCCGAAGAGGAACATGAACCAGGTGCATCCCTGCAGGTAGTTTCCGCGATTGTTGAGATGAATGGTATCGCGGCGGATCTGCATTTCACCGGATTTCTTATCCTTTGCCCAGTACATGTTGCCGACGACATCGCCGGCCTGGCTCGGCAGATCAGGGAAATTCAGGGTTTTCAGGAGCGCGGGATCGTAATTGCGGAATTTGACCGGGGATTTCTCACGGCTCAGCTGGACAGCATAGCCGACAGGGATGATGCGGTAGTTGTGTTTTTTCGCCAGATCGGTATAATTTTTAGTGAGCCGGTCGTACATGCCCTTCTGTTCGAATTTCCATCCGGGTTTTCCGGGGGCGATACGGGGATCATCGGAGCGGTATGCCCAGGTCTGGTGAACGACGATTTCCGCCTGCGGGGCGTATTTCCGGATGATTCCGATGAGCTCTTCCGCATAGGGGCCGAATTTTTCCGGTATCCAGCTTTGATGGCTGCCCTGCTGAATGGTGACGATGTCCCATTTGTCGGCAGTCAGCAGATCCTTGAGATTTGCCTTGTGGTTTTTGGGATTTTTGGGGTCGAGGGTAAGATTGGTCCAGTAGGGTTTGTATTTGGGGTCCTGTTCTGCTTTCTTGAATTCATTGCAGTGACGCTCCATGGTGCATCCGCCGATCATGGCCTGTCCAAGTTTGAGTTTGCAGTCCGGAGTGGCTGTCGCCAGCTTCGGCAGGTAGGCGAGAACACTCTGGGAAAAACTGTTTCCGACCATCAGAACCTTGAGATCCTTTGCACCGCATGTGAATGCGATCATGGCAGCCGCTGCCAGTAAAAATGCTTTCATGCTGTTTCCTTTCGATGTTGTTGAAATAAGACGAGAATGGTCTATTATAGAGACTTTTTCCCGATTTGTCAATCCCGGGAATGAACGTTTTTTACAGAGATGCGAAAAAAAACAGCTTTTTTTGGAAAAACGCTCGAAAAAAACGAATTCTGATGTAATATTTCTCCGATGAACAGAAGAGCGAAAACGCACTGGTGGTGGATATGGCTTTGAAAGGCAGAGATTTTTTTACAATCGTTGAATTCGGCACATCCAAGATATGCGCATTGCATGGCGGCAGCGACAAGGGAGGGACTCCGACAGTCTTCGGCTCCGGATGCCGCGATTCCAACGGATGTATTGTCAAAGGCGAGATCGTGGACCTGCAAGCCGCGATCGGCGCCCTTTCCGGAGCTCTGGAGGATGCGGACAGCTCCGCGGGAAACACGTTCGATCGTGAACGGGTGTATTATCTGGTTTCCGGCAGGGGAATTACCTCGCGGCAGGGGGAGGGTAACGTGATGCTCTACGGAGCCGACAGGCTGATTACGGAAGAGCAGGTTGAGGAGGCGGTCGGCAAGGCCTCGAGCATCTCGCTTGCTCCGGATCAGATGCACATCGAGTCGTTTACTTCCTACTATATGCTGGATATGAATACACGGGTCAAGGATCCTGTCGGACATTCGGCAAACCGTCTGGATGCGTTCATTCACATCATCCTGGCGGAACGGAACCGGCTGGAAACTATGCGCACTGCCATCCGGGAACTCGGATTCGAGCAGGAGATCGTTCCCGTTTTTGCCGGAATCGCTTCCGCGTACGGGACGCTTACGCATGATGAGAAGGAACAGGGAACTTTGCTCATTGATGTCGGCGCCGGGACCACAGACTATATTTTTGTTCACGATGAGGGCGTCTTCATGAGCGGAGTTCTTCCGATTGGAATGGACAATCTCGTCAACGATCTTGCTGTCGGGCTTGATCTGCCCCAGGAGCAGGCGCGGAGATTCCTTCTGGAGGGAAAGATTGATCAGCTGAAGCGGAGCGGTGAAGCGTTTCTGCGTCTGCCGGTTTCCTCCGAACTGTTCCGGAACATTCCGGTCGGTTCGTTCGAGAAGATTCTGGAACTCCGGCTCAATGAGATCTTTTCCATTGTACGGCAGGAGCTGGATGCTCGAAAACTTTCTCCGTACATGAACGGCGGAATTGTGATTACCGGAGGCGGGGCAAAGATTCCTGCGGTGTTGGAATGTGCCCGGGGAATTTTCCGGACCCATGTCAGAAAAGGGGATCCGCTTGAGTTCAGTGGCGCCGTGACAGGACTTGATGATCCGCGTTATTCCGCTCTGCTTGGTGCTTTGAACTACTCGCTTCAGATTGAAGGGCGGGGCGGTTCCATGATCGGAATCGAAAAAGTTGCGGACGCATTGGAAGGGCTCGGTGGAATTTTCAATAAACTCAAAGATGTAACGAAGGCGTTTAAAATATGAGCAAACCGGAAGATGTCCTGATTTTCGGAATCGGCGGTGCTGGCTGCCGGGTGATTCGTTCTCTGCTTTCGGGGGAGTGCCCGTTTTCTCTGGGGGCGATAGATACAGACAGAGAGGCGCTGGCGCCGCTTCAGGAAGGAAAACGCGTGGAGTGCATTCTGGCGGGATCCGGCTGGACATGGCGCGAAGGAAGCGGCTGCGGAGGAGATGTGATCCGCGGAGAGCAGGCGGTTGCAAAGGAGCGGCACGCAATTTCGGGGTTGATGGAGGGAAAAAAACTGATCGTAACCGTTGCCGGTCTCGGCGGCGGCGTGGCGACTGGAGGCTGCCGGACCATCGCCAGCGTGGCGCGCGCATTGAAAATCCCTGCCGTATTCATGCTGGTGACTCCCTTTTCCTTTGAATCGTTTGCCAGGCGCAAAAACGCCGAAGAGTGTGTGGAGGATCTGTTGCCAATTGCGGATATTGTCATGCGGATTCCGAATGATCTGCTGTTTTCCATGCTGCCCTCGGAAACGCCGTTCGAGGAAGCATTTGCAAAGTCATGCGAAGAACTGGCCCGGAGTGCAATCGGTGTCTGCGGACTCCTCAACTGCGAGAATTCCCTGAATTCGGATTATGCCGGATTCATGGCAATGCTGAAAGGGAAAAAATGCTCCTGCGGACTCGGTGTGGGCTGCGCGGAGGAATCGGAAGGACTTGACCGCTGCGGAATCGCGGTGGAACGGATGCTGGAATCTCCGTTCCTCGGCGGTGCAGGCAAACTGGAAAGCACCGATGCGGCAATTGTTACGGTGACAGGGGGGGCCGACCTGCAGCTTGGAGAAATCAAACGGACTCTCGAAATCGTCTGCGGCATGATTTCGAAAACCGCGTCCGTGCTGACAGGGGTGAATGTCGGCGGAACGGTTGCGGGCAGAGTCCAGGTTACAGTTGTCTGCATCAAATACGATCAGATGCCGCAGCAGGCGCGCAAAGAGAGACCGTGGAGTTCCACTGTGCCGCCATCCGTGGGTGAGAACTCTGTCCCGGCGCCGTCGGCAGAGGCCGCCTCCGTTCCGCTGGAACAGGGTGTGTTCGAACTTCAGATTTTCAACAAAGGGGTGTTTGCCAACGTCGCTCCGACTCTTTATAAAGGAGAGGACCTCGACATCCCCACCTTCCAGCGCCGTGAAGCCCTGATTAACAAAGGAACAACATCCAAGTGAGAGGCGGGATCATGGGATTTTCCGGAGGGTTGAAACTGCTGCTCGTTTCCTGCCTGGCGGGATGGTTTGTTTCCTGCTCGGATCCGGGTGCTTCCGTGCCTTGTCCCCGTCCCGACGGAAATTTCGCCTGGAAGCATGCCGTTGAAACGGCAAATATCATTCCCCGTTATTCCGGTTCTCCCGGAGCGGAAAAGGCTGCCGCAAGGATCGCTTCCGTTGCGAAGAGTCTTCCCGGCTTCCGGGTTTCCGTGGACCTTTTCCGGGATATGACCCCGGAGGGGGAAAAAACGTTCCGCAATGTGATTGCCGAACTGCCGGGAACAACGGAAGAATTCCTTGTCATTGGTGCGCACTATGATACAAAAAAGCTGGCTTCTGTTCCCCGGTTTGCCGGTGCCAACGACAGCGGTTCGGGGGTCGGTGCGCTTCTCTCCATGATGAAGGCGGTCGCGGAGGTGAAACATCCTCTGCCTCTGACCTTGAAGTTTGTCTTTTTCGACGGCGAAGAGGCGCTGATTGAGTATTCCGAACATGACGGTTTCCACGGCAGCCGCCGCTGTGTTGCGGAACTGAAACGCCAAAAACAACTCCGGAACTGCCGGGCAATGATTCTGCTGGATATGGTAGGCGATCGCGATCTCTGCCTGAAACTTCCCGCCGATACGGATCTTTTTCTGCAGACTCTGGTTGTGAAAGCCGCACAGGACCTCGGATACGCCGCTCATGTTGGAACCGGCGGACCTGTCATGCTGGACGATCATACGGCATTCGTGAAGGCTGGAGTTCCCGCCGTGGACCTGATCGACTTCAGCTATGGACCGGAGAATCTTTACTGGCACACCGAGGCGGATACCATTGATAAAATTTCCGCGGAGAGCCTCGGCATTTCCGCCGCAATCGCACTGAAAACCATCTGGAAACTGATGAAACTCGAACATTGAACGATACCAAAAACACAGTCGAAAGGAGGCTGAAATGAGAAACTGCATTTTCTGTAAAATCATCGCCGGGGAGATTCCTTCGGTCAAACTCTATGAGGACGATCTGATCTATGCGTTCCTGGATATTTCCCCGATCAACTTCGGACATACCCTCGTGATTCCGAAAGAACATCACACCAGTGTTGCGACGGTGCCCGAAACGACTGCGGGAAGGATGTTCCGTGTCGGAGCCCGTCTTGGTGTTGCCATGCGGCGCGGACTCGATTGCGATGGATTCAATCTGCATCTTTCCGACGGAACCGTTGCCGGACAGGTCGTAATGCATGCGCATCTTCACATCGTTCCCCGCTGGACCGACGACGGTTTCCACTGGAACTGGCGTCAGCTGAAATACGAATCCGACGCCGCCCGGGCGGAGATCGCCGAAAAAATCCGGAAACACATCAAGCTCGACAATCAGCCGGAAGAGGTTCCTTCCGAGGAGCCGGAAGCCTGAGAATCTTCCATATTCCGTGTCGTCCGCCGCATTTCCTCCGGCGGGCGGCCGCCTGATTTCTCAAAGAATTTTTCCGGACCAATTTGCCAAAAACCTGTTCTCATGGTATTTTTCCAGAACAGGAATTACTGAAAGAAGGACTTTTGTTTATGAAACTGGGCATCATCGGGGGAAGCGGACTCTGCGCAATTGACAATTTTACCATGAAGAGGAGTACGCTTGTAGAAACTCCGTTCGGCACTGCACCCTCGCCGCTTCTGGAGGGAACGCTGGATGGAGCGGAGATCGTATTTCTTGCCCGTCACGGCAGGGACCATTCCATTGCGCCGCACGAGCTGAATCACCGGGCCAATATTTATGCCATGAAAAAACTTGGAGTGACCCATATCCTGAGCATTTCCGCGGTGGGAAGTCTCCGGGAGGATTATGCTCCCCGCGATGTTGTCATCGTGGACCAGTACTTCGACCGGACTACAAAAGCATCCACTCATACTTTTTTCGGAAATGGAATTGTGGCTCACATCAGTTTTGCGCATCCGGTGTGTCCGAATCTGTCGGATCTTGCGTACCGGGCTGCGTCGAAGGCGGCGGTGCGGGTGGTTTCCATGAAGCGGCCGAAGGTCCACAGAGGCGGAACGTATGTGAACATCGAAGGACCCGCATTCTCGACAAAGGCTGAATCGCAGATTTACAAGTCCTGGGGACTGGATGTGATCGGAATGACGAATCTTGCAGAGGCAAAACTCGCACGCGAAGCGGGAATCTGTTATTCCACGGTTGCCATGGTGACCGATTATGACAGCTGGCATTCGGATTTCGAAGCAGTGACAGTCGAAATGGTTGTGGAAAATCTCCGGGCAAATGCGGAGCTGGCTAAGGAGATCATTGGAAATGTCGCCTCGGAGTTTGCTGCGCTGAAACAGGATTGCGAGTGCGCCCATGCTCTTGATTTTGCAATCATCACAGGAAAATCCGCCATTCCGCGGAAGCGGCGCGAGGAGCTTGCCCTGATCATCGGAAATCGTTTGGACTGACAATGCACGAACTGTTTCGCAACCGGAAAACACAGATCCTGCTTCTGCTGGCGGTATTTCTGCCGACGATTCTGTTCAGTGTAGTGCGAGTCGTGTTCACACCTTATGGACAGGAGAGCTCGGAGGATGCCTTCTGGCATGCCGCCGCCGGAAGGCGGAGTGCGGCGGAGATGGTCTCAAAAACATTTCCCCTGACTCTTTCCGTCTGGCGGGACCACTATGCGGACAAGGAACTTGTTTTTCATGCTCTGCTGAAACTGTACTGTGGTGTCAAATCGCTGTTTCATTCGGAGGTTTTTCCACCGTTTAACGGAGCCGCGGCGTTTTTAATTTTTCTGTTTTTCACAGCGTTTGTGACAGCGGCGTATTCGCTGGGGATTTCACCGCCGAATATTCTGCTGGCGTCTCTGCTCTGCGGGGCGTTCCTGCCGAACTTTTCCTATCGTCTGCTGATGATGCGTCCTCATGTGTTGTCGATGGCGCTGATGATGTTTGCCGTGGCGATTCTGTCGGGAGGACCGCGGGAGAAACGGACCTGTTTCCGGATGTTCGGCCTTGCCTTTCTGTATGCCTGGAGTTATTCGAGTCCGCATCTGATCTGCGTGACGGCGTTTCTGTTTGGCGCAGCGTACTTCATCCGGGATCGCTGGAGAGCGTTCTACGCATTTCTGGCATCCGTCGGCGGGGTGTTCTGCGGACTTCTGATTCATCCGCAGGTTCCGAATACGTTTCTGGTCTGGAAGATTCAGGCGCTGGATGCTCTGCTTGCGCCGATTGCCGGAACGGTTGCCAATATTCCGTTTGCACGGGAGCTTCTGCCGCCGCGGTTCCGCTGGATTCTGCTGGCGCTGCCTGCCCTGATCGGAATGTATTTCTGTCTGATGATTCTGATCCGGGCGATGGAGAAGCATGGACTGCGTTCGATTCCATCGAATGTTCTGGCAGTGACGCTCTCGGCGTTGTTCTGGACCTGCGCGATGTGTGTTGTTTCTATTCGACCGGTGGAATATGCGGTGCCGATGCTTTGTCTTTCCGGTTTTCTGCTGATCCAGTATGCAAGTGGAGCGGCGCTGTTCCGGTTTTTCGACAGGTCCTGGAAATATGTGCTTCTGATCAGTCTGGTGATTCTGGTCTGTGGATTTTTCACGCTTCGCCAGTGCATTACGAATTTGCGCGACTGGTGCCGGCCGGCTCCGGTCGAGCTTGCGGAGGCTTTGCATAAAAATGTGCCGAAAGGTGCGCGGGTGGTCAATATTATCTGGAGCGATTTTCCGTATCTGTATTTTGTCGCGCCGGAATACGAGTACACCTGGGCGCTTGATCCCATGTTCGGCTATGCGTTTGATTCTGCAAAAGTTTCCGCAATCGGTTCGATTGCCGCGGACGGAAAACGGCGGAGTCCTTCCGAACTTCATGCCATCACAGGAGCGGATTACGCGGTGGTTCTATTCGAAAACAACTATTGCGGCAGATTCCTGACGCTCTGCGGATGGCGTTCCATTTATAAAGGAAAAGACGGCTGGATCTTCAAACTGAGATAGAATCTTTGTTTGCCGTCTGTATTTTTCAAATTAATTCAGCAAAATGCTATTGACAAATTTAAGAAAATGTGTTATAATCAAATAGTGGTTTAACCGATTAAATTAATCCATTTGGAGTTGAAATGCGGGCGACATTGAAGGACATCGCGGAGCGGGTCGGCGTAACAAAAGCGCTGGTGTCCCTGTATTTGAACAACCATCCGCTTTCGGCGAAGATTGCCAAATCGACAAAAGAGAAGATTGATCAGGCAGTCAAGGAGCTGAATTACCGTCCTTCCACAACGGCACGGGCACTGAAGAGTGGCAGAAGCAGAACGCTGGGACTTGTCGTGGGAGATATTTGCAGCGACTATTTCGGATTCCTTGCCCAGTCGCTTCTTGACGAGTGTGCAAAGTATGACTATCAGCTCCTGATCGGAATTACGCGGTTTGATCCGAAGGAGGAGCGGCGATGCCTTGAGAATTTGATCAACCGCCAGACGGACGGCATTTTCTACGGGATGGGAGTTTTTCCTGCGGAATACCTGCTTTCCGCAGGCTTGAAGGACTATCCGATTCTTCAGCTCCATTCCCTGCATCCGGAATTCAACTCCATCAGACGCAATGAGACAAATGCGTTGAAAACGGTTGTACGCCGCATCCATGAACTTGGCGGACGTAAAGTGGTCGTTGCAACGGGAGTTTCCTGGCTGACAATCATTCAGGAAGAAGCCGCATCGTATGGAATTCAGCTGATCCATCAGCCTCTGGATTTCTTTTCCACGGAAAAGGATTTTGACCGAATCCGGGATCTGGCCCCCGATGTGCTTGTCTGCTCATCCAGCACATTTGTCGTTTCGATTCTGGAACGTTATTCCAGAAAAAAGAATTTGGAACTGCCTCGTGTCTTTTACAGTTATACACTGCCCTGTGACTGCATCAATAATTCCTGCATTGCCGGAGTGATTGTTCCGGATTTCAAGGAAGTGATCCGCCTGGCAGTTCCCCGGATGATTCAAATGCTGGATAAAACAGAGAAAAAAATTATTCATCTGGAAACCTCTGCCCATTATCTGGAAAGGGAGCAGATGATGAAGTTTTATGAACAACAGCTCGCAGATCCTTTTTATGAATCTTTTACAAGGAAATATAAGCAGAAAGGCGATTCTCATGAGTAAGAGAAAGGAAAATTTCACACTGATAGAGCTTCTCGTTGTTATTGCAATTATTGCAATTCTTGCCGGAGTTCTGCTTCCGGCATTGCAGTCGGCAAGAAAAAAGGCCCAGAGTGTGAATTGTAAGAGCAATCTGAAACAGCTCGGCTTCGGCATGGTTCAGTATGAACATACCAACGACCGTCTTCCCGCAGCCTACGACGATCAGCACGGATATCCGGCTAATGAGATCACCTGGGCGGGAAAACTCTGGCGGATGGGGCTGATTTCCGTATTCAAAACCGGCTACTGGGGTGCACATGCGGATAATTCCAGAGTGATGCAGTGCCCGAGTGATCCGGCGAAAGTCATGAGCTACGGAATGGTTTCCTCTCTTGCCAAGCAGGATGGCATTACGGATGGAGGAACCAATTATACGGATTGGTCCACTCATTACATCAATTCCCCCAGAATCACACAGCCGTCCGCCAGAATTCTGCTCGCGGACAATTATTCCTCAACAGCCCCCATTGCCGCGGGTGACCGTCAGAAGTATTTGCCGCACGGGACTCAGGGAAATGTTTATCCCAATGATATTGCCCTCCCGGGAGGAATCGGGAATCTGCTCTATCTGGATTCCCATATCGGAGAAATCTCTCTGGCAACAAAGAGCGACTGGTTCGGCTATTATGGCAGAGCAATCGGTTGGGTGAAATAAAGAATGAATGGAAGAAACGTTTTTTGGAGAGATTGAATGAGAAAACAATTCTTTTTGACCGGGCTTCTGGGAATGACTGTTCTGCTTTCCGCTCAGGAACTGCTGTTTACTCCGGGAAAGACCATGGGAGTGAATGTCAACGCGAAAGAGAACAACCGCTGGATAAGTTCCGGAATGGATGTGTCGGAAAAAATCGGACCGTCGGAACTGTTCGAGACTGCCGGAGATTTTTTCCAGACCCAGTATGGAGAACCCTTTGTCTTTCAGAAGGATCTGATCCGGAAGCACCAGCTGAAAACAACCGGGAAGTATGAAGTGAAAAATGGTGCGCTTCAGTTCCATACCGGTAAAAAAGGCTGGGGACTCCTTCTCGGCGCAGAGCCCGGGGATACGAAGACCCCTGCGATCCGCGTCGGCGCGGGCTGGGGAAAAGAGAGCAGCAATTCCTATCGTTTGGAGATGGAGCTGGAACAGGATGTGCCCGAAACAGAATGGCTCATTTCGAAAGCTCATGGCGACTGGAAAGCGTGGCAGAATCTGAAGTCCTTCCGGATCAAAGGGAAAGGTGCCCAGAAGTTTTCGATTAAAATGGGCTGGATCGGCTATCCCCCGCTTCAAATGATCTGCGGTTTGAAGTTGGAATGCAGAACTCCCGGAGCCAACATGAAAATCCGTTCCATGCGTCTGGTTCCCTATTCCGGGAATGCGTTCTGGCGCAGAGAGTTCCAACTGGACTTCGAACCGGTTGCCGCAAAGCTTTCGTGGATTCACAAGACAGGCAATCATGAAATTTTTGTCAACGGAAAGAAAATAGCGGAAGGCAAGTCTCTCCGTCGTCTTGGAGTTGAAACGTTCGATCTGACAAATCTTCTGAAACGGGGAAAGAACACAATTGCTCTCCGTGATCAGTTTTACGGCGGACTGACGCAGGATTCCGATCTTGCCCTGGAAGGTGTTGCAATCGGGAAAAACGGGGAACTCTTCCGCATCCTCGGCGGAAAAGAGTGGCGCTGGAGTTTTTCCGCTCCAAAAGGATGGGAACAACCAGGGTTTCGGGCTGACGGATGGAAAGTACCCCGCCTGACTTCGCTTGGCGTGACGCGTCAGCCGAATGGAAATGTGATCTCCGCCGGTTTCGATCCCGATCACATGGGGGTATTGGATGTCCGACTCGAGGGTGAGAAATATCCGGTCTTCGATTACAATGGAAAAATCGCCTACCGAATCCGGATTCCCGCCGGAATAGTGAAACCGGAAGTGAAGCTCGAAATCCGCGATGCTGAGACCGGAAAGAGCATGGAAACTCTGACTGCCCGCGAAATGGGAATCCGCGGGAATTTCCGGGAGTTCAGAGCAGAGCCGAAACTCCGTCGGACGGGTGCGTACCGGATGTACTGGACACTGAATTCCAATGGAAAAGAGATGGATGCCAGCCGGGACGAGATGATCGTTGCCGGACCTGTTCCGCAGGACGTATTTCCGCTCGCAACGTTTGAACAGGAATTGGAAAAGCGTCTGCAGCTTGTGCAGAAGATCGACTGCACCGCTCCGAATCCGCCTGCGGATACGTTCCTGGATCACAGCGGAATGTATGCAAAGGCGGAACTCAACGTCGGAAAGATTGTCTCGAAAAATGGCATGAAATACCGCGAAACCGGAAGCGGTCTATTTGACTATTTCTGTTACAAGCTCAAGATTCCGAAACTCGGGGAGCCGATGATCGCGGAAGTCATCTTTCCCGATGATGCGGATCGCTATATTTACAGCTGTGTCGCTGAAACATTTCCGGTTCCGTTTGAAAACAACGGCTATCCGCTCGGGGAGCGGGCCTGGCCCAATGCCAGCGGAACTGTGTCAACAGGAGATTTCTATCCGCTCGGAAACGGGAAAAAGGCGTTCCGATATGTTTTTTTTCCGGCATCGTACAACTCCACGATCATGATCCAGAACGGGCGCGCGGGGATTCCCGCCGCCGCCTGCGAAATCAATATCTACTCGGTCAGAGGGGGACTTCCCGCACTGAAACTTCCGGAAACCAACCGCATTTATGCCAATCACAATGAGAGGATCGTGTTCAACAACTGGGGCGCTTACGCTGATCCTGTCGCGCAGGGGTTGAGCCACCATTTGAACAACTACGACGGCGCATGGATCAACGCCTATCGCGCGATTGTGCGGAAAATCCAGTGGCTCCGATTCCAGGGACACAATGCCAGTGTCGAAGGCGCCTACATGTATAGTGAAGGGCCTTTCTCTTCCAAACACTCCACTTCGATTTTGAACAATGACAAGTTCGATTATTACTACGCGATTCTGAAGCTCTACAAACACAACGGAATCAGGCAGCTGGTCGGATTCGAATACATGCGGTCTGCGAGTCTCGGACCGGAGGGCCGCTACGATGTCAGCGATCAGCAGATTCGGGAGGGAAAGGCTCGCGGTGTTTACACGGTGGACCGTCACGGGAAACAGGTGGTCGGCTATCTCGGCATGGGTCTGAACTTCATGAATCCGGTGGTCTGGGAGTCTGTCACAGATCTTCTGAAAGAGTTGTACAACCGCTATGACGGAGTCGGTGATGTTGTCGGACTTTTCAACATCAACGGCAGCTGGTGGCTGCCCGGATTCACCACCTATTCCGGAATCGTGGCGGCGGAGGTGGGATATGACGATGATTCCGTCGAAGCATTTGAGAAGGAGACCGGAATCAGACTCGGCCTCCCGGCAACCGGAGCGGATCGTTTCCCGAAACGGTATGAACTTCTGACCGGTAAATATAATAAGCAATGGTTTGAGTGGCGCGGAAAAAAACTCCGGGAAAAACTTGCGGAAATGCAGAAGATCATCAGCGGTGGAAAACAGAAATGGCTTCTCTTCTCCGTTCCGTCAAAGCGCTTTCCGCCGCGGAATCCGTTCAATACAAACCGGATCAAACCCGAAGTGCGCGACGCTTATGTCCCGAATCTCCAGAAGGAGGCCGGATTCCCGCAGGAGCTCTATGGAAAGGATAAGAACAACGGCATCGTTCTGGTCGCTTCCATGGATACCGCGAAACGGCTGGAAAACAATGCGGAACTCTACTATTACGGACAGTATACAAACAGGGGAACCCGCGAGCTTTACCGTAAAAACGATGCCGTCTATCTGACCTGCGACGGACTCAATGAGAACATCGGCACGAATGCGTTCGCGGCAAAACGCTGGTGGTTCCGGAAGAACGGCGTGACCGTTTATGATCGGAAACCCGCCGGAGATTTCGCCTATGCCGATATGATCCACATCGTCAGCGATTTCATTCCGAAGTACATGTTCCATACCTGGATCGACGTCAATGTCCCGACCGCTCACGGCGACCAGGCGCGACGATTCCTCAAAGCGTTCTATTCCGTTCCCGGAGGAAAACTGAAACCGCTGGATTCTGTGAAGGGAATCCATGCGAGAACGTCAGGCAATGATCTTGTACTGGTCAATGATACGCCGTATCCGCTGAAGGGTTTTCTGGAATATCCGGGCAAATTCAAGGATCTTGTCTATGATCTTTCCTGCACCGGGAAACACTCTTTGACGGTCCGTCCGTATTCGCTTCTTGTTTACAGAGCGGAGAGTGGTGCGGAACGTTTCAAGGGCTCCTTCCGCTTCGAGCGTGCAACCGAGTCGGAAATCGTTCTGATGGGAAAGAATATTCTCAAGGAGCGTTCTCTTCTCCGTCGAATTCCGAAAGCGAATGTGGAACGTATCCGCGCGAAACTCGCGGCGAAAGATCCATACGGACTTAAAAAGGAGATGGATGACTTTGAAGTTCTTTATTATGCAAAGCGTTTCTTCGACAGCAGAGAACAGATGCGTAATCAGGAACTTCTGCTGAAGGAAATGACAAAGAACGGGGTTGTCCGGATCAACTGCGGCGCATCGGAAGCTCTGACCGACCGGAACGGCAATCTCTGGCTGCCAGACCAGAGCTACACCGGGTTCAGTGCTTACGGCAACGAATACGCTAATTTCGCGGACCGTGGCGGGATTCTGGTAAAGAATACCGCATTTCCGGAAATCTTCCGAACAGAAGCATGGGGCGCGCAGATGTTCTATCAGGTTCCGCTTCCGAAAGGACGCTATACCGTGAAAGTGCATTTTGCGGAGACTTATCCTCCGAATCGGGAGAATGGACGGACGTTCGAGCTTGACATCAGCGGAAATGTGAAAAAGGATCTGAATCCGGTTGTGCTCGGCGGAGGTTTCCTCTCCGCAGCTTCGGCGGTATGGACGGGGATCGAAGTCCGGCGCGGACCGCTAGTCATTCGCGCGTCCGGCAATCCGGCTCTCAACGGAATTGAAATCATCAGGGAGGATACAAAATGAAAGTAAAACAGATTATTCTTACCGTGGCGGCTTTTTCCGCCTGCACCCTTTTTGCAGACATTCTTCTGGAGGTCCGGCCCGGAGAAATCGTCAAGGACAACTGGCAGAAGGACCGCGGAGCGTTTACCACCGGTTCCCATCCCAAAAACGTCACTTCGGGAAAGGAAAAAAAGACCGGTTTTGCCCGCTACCTTCCCGACAGCAGCACTTATTATAAGCTGAAAGAGATGAAAAACTGTGGGAGTTCCAACTTCACTGTGACGGCTCTGATCCGCTTTACCGGAAAGAATGGACAATGTTTCGTGCTCGGTGCCGGTGCCGGAAGTCACGTCTCTCCCGGTTACCGGCTGGGAATCACGGCAAAAAACGGAAAGACTTCCGCGTATGCCATGTTTGTTGCCGCATCGACCAAGGAGACCGCCAAGAAGTTTGTTACGGTGGATATGGATCCGAAAATTGTTCTGGAACCTGGAAAATGGGTTGTCCTGACTCTTTCGGCGAACCGTTCAGGCAACCTTCAATTGTTTGTCAACGGGGAGCTCGCAGGCTCGAAATCCATGAAAGCGTATGACAGGGAGAATCTTTTCCCGAAACCGATTCTCTTTGCAACCTATTGCCCGAAGACTCCCGAAGGAACGGAAGATCCACTCCGGACGGATATCGCGGAAGTGATTGTTCGGAACGAACTGCTCAGCTCCTCCCAGATTCTGAATGAGGCGGAAGATATTCTGGATGAAGTGGAAGAACCATGAGGATTTTTCTTTTTCTTTTTCTGCTGCTCGGTGCGCTTTTTTCTTCGGGAGCGGAAGTCGGACTTGAGACGCTTCCGTGGACCGATGCCTCCTGGTCGTGGAGTCAGGACGGGTCAACTCTCCCGAAGCGCAATGCGAATCTTTCGGGGAAGGGGAAAATCTCCATCGGGGGAGTCCGGTTTGACCGTGGAATTTGCGGACACACCGGTTTCAGCATCGTCTATCAGGTGGATAAAAACGCCGACTCCTTTTCCGCTATGATCGGACTCGATGATGAGCGGCATCCGAAGGATTCCGGGACTTCCGCAGATGTTCTGTTCGTGGTTCTTGTAGACCGGCAGGCGGTTTTTCAGCGCAGGATGCGTCTCGGGGAAAAGCCTTTCCCTGTCCGGGTTGATCTGCGCGGGAAAACTCAATTCGAACTGCGCGGCGAATACGGAAAAGAGGGATTCCTGCTTCAGCGTGTTGCCTGGGGCAATCCTCTCATCCGTACTTCATCTCCGGAGAAGCTGCGTGACGCTTTGGAGCGCAATCGGAAAAAGCACGAGCAAAATCTGAAAGAGGTTCCCATCTATCCGCCTGCGCCTGCGTGGAAGCACCTCCGGATTTCCAAAGTGGAGTGGAACGGATTTCGGAATGCCTATCGGATCGAAAACGGATATTTTACTGTTACGGTTGTTCCGGAGTGCGGTGGGCGAATCATGGAATTCGGTGCAGTCGGAAAACCCTCCTTGTTGAAGTCCACCGTTCCTCCTGCGAAGTTCCGGACGGTACGTGGACGTTCCGGCGATTCCGCCGGAGGTCATTTTATGCGTGTTCAGCCATCACGCGGATTTCACCCGGGAGATCCGCTTCTGCAGCACGGAAAATTCCGGATCGAATTTCCTGCGGAAGGTGAAATCCGGATGACTTCCGCTGAAAGTTCCCTGTTTCAGGTTATCTATGAATACCGTCTCCGGATTCAGCCGGAATCGGAGAAACTGGAAATTACAAATACGCTCATTAACACAGCACCGTATGAACGTCTGCTTGGAATCTGGAGTATCACCCGTCTTGAGAGTTCCGCGCTGAAGCGGATTCTTCTTCCCCCTGACCGGGGAATCCGGAAGATTTCTAAAGAGGGCGACTCCGTAAACGTTTCCGCCAATTCGGACGGAATTGAATTACAACTGGACTTCCATTCAAAAGCGTCACGTGATTTTTTTGAACTTCGATCCTGGTCCGCTGAAACGGAAGTTGCCGCGGAATCCAGAAAAGGCAACTTTCTGCGGATTCGTTACGAAGGCGCAGACCGTTCCCCGAAAGGCGCGTCTCCGATTCATCTCTATTTCTGCGAACTGTTCAGTGAAATGGAATCTCACGGTCCGACCCGTCTTCTGAAGCCGGGCGAACGGATATCACTGATGGAACAATGGTCTCAGTAAAACCGGTTTTTCGGGCTGATCTTTTTCGGTGCAGCATATTTGGGAATCAAACGGCGCGGAGGTACTTTTACCCGAATGGTAACGGTGTTCGGTTCCCCCGCCCGGACCTGGAACGAGGTGGTGATCGGACTGTCATGATTGACCAGACAGGCTGGCGTTTTGTTTTCTCCGACATCCAGATAATAGTCCGCGCGGTTGTGAAGGATCCAGTTGTTCGGGCGGTAAACATCCGGTTTTTTTTCACGGTATTTCTTGAAATCTCCGTTCGGGAGCAGTTTCCCGTTGAGTTTTACCTGATTAACCAGCAGCCAGTTCCGTTCTTCGGGATCTTTTGACCATCGTCCGCCGATTCTGAGCCAGAGTTTGCCGGAGCGGTTCGGGGTAAATGTGAAGGAATGGTCGGTCCAGTCGCTGGTCAGCGCGTCCTTCATGTTGATCGTCAGGACGTAATGTTTGTCTGGGCCGTACCAGGAGGCATAACCGGCGCTTGCATTCGGATTCGGCTGCATTTTGGAAACAATTTTGTCCGGAACGCCGTTGATTTCAAAGCGAAGATAGGAATTTTTGTCCTTCTGCGGAACCTTGATCTGAGCAGAAAGCATCCCTCCGGCAAAAAGAAAAGCAAGGAGCGGAAAAAGGATGCTGCGGGCGTCCATCATCATTTCGGATTGAAGATCTTGTAATTCTTTTCACTGTTCTTGGCGACGGTCATTGCGGTGTTCCGGTCAAAGGGTCCATCAATGAGAACCGTTTCCGCCTCTTCCCCGAGCAGACGAGGTTTGAACTGCCGATAGAGGATGCCGTCAATCACAATAGCCTGTGTCTCTCCCCGATAGGCAATGGAAAGATTTCCCCAGAGCATTTTGCCTCTGCGGTCCAGAGAAAGTTGCAGATCGAAGGTTTCCGGATTGTCCTTTCGCGGAATGGCAACGATTTTTGTAATGTTGCGGGAGTGAAGTTCTGAATTCACATTGATGTAAACCTTTCCGCCGGTCAGGGTCGGAAGCTCTTTCTCCAGCTCCGATTCGCCGCGGGGATATCTGACCACCCGGTGGATGGAGATGACATAATCCGGGGTGTTTTCCAGCGTGCTGGGATTGAGCAGATCGTTGTTGCCGAGGTTTTCCAGCGCGTTCAGCGTATCGCAGGATATCGTGAAGAGTGCGGTGAAAACAACGGCAGATGCAAGCATGAGACTTTGAACAATTTTTCGCATCGCAGTGACTCCTCTTTGTTCTTGGGATTCATTCAATCAATCCACTATACCATGAAATCGGGAAAATGCAAAACGGGAAAAGAGAAAATTTTCCGGGAAGCGGCTTGCTTTTTTCTTCTTTTCCGATTAGATTTCCGAATGGATGTCAATTTTTCAGAAAGGATCTATTCCATGAACAATCCCGTCACTATCATGCCGTGCCTGGATATGCAGAACGGCAGAGTCGTCAAAGGAATCCATTTTGTTGAAATCGCCGATGCGGGAGACCCCGTCGAATGCGCGAAAGCCTATTGTGCTGCCGGTGCGGACGAACTGGCTCTTCTGGATATTACGGCGACGGTTGAAAACCGCGGTACTCTTCTGGAGGTTGTCCGCCGAGTTGCTGAGGTCTGTACAGTGCCGTTTACGGTCGGCGGGGGAATCAGTGATGTCAAGTCTGCGGGAGCGGTGCTGAAGGCGGGCGCGGACAAGGTTTCCGTCAGCAGTGCAGCCTTCCGCAAACCGGAGATCATTCCCGACATCATCCGGGAGTTCGGACGCGGTGTGCTGACCGTTGCCATTGATGTTGATGTCAATCCGGCTCTGCCTTCCGGGTATGAGGTTTACATTGATGGCGGACGCACCGCAACCGGTTTCGATGCCGTCGAATGGGCAAAAAAGGTTGACGGCTACGGTGTCGAAGTGATTCTTCCCACCAGCAAAGCAGGAGACGGAGCCAGAACCGGATATGACCTTCCGGTCATTAAAGCGATGGCAAATGCCTGCAACGCCAAAATCGTAGCTTCCGGAGGCGCTGGGAAAATGGAGCATTTCCTGGAGGCCGCAAACGCCGGAGCTGAAATCCTGCTTGCCGCTTCCGTTTTCCATTTCCATATGATTGATATCGGTGAACTGAAGGCGTATCTTAAACGCAGCGGTGTGGCGGTTCGCTGATGCCTCATCGGTTCCGTTGAGCCGGAGCATTTCCACGGGACGGGGACGGCATCCCCGTCCCCGTCTACGGCTGAATGGAGAAACATCGGATTTTCTTTTGGCAGAGCGGTTCTCCGTTGCGGAGGTGCCGCACCATCATGAGAGCTCCCTCCCGGCCGATTCGTTTGAAATCGCTTTTCATGGTTCCTGCGAACCGGATGCCCGGATAGAGCTTTTTTATTCCCTTTTCCGGTAGATTTCCAGCGTCCCGGATCAGCATTGCCGGACGTTCCTGTTCCGGGAGAGCACTCAAAAGTTCACAGATCTGACGGTAAACGGCAAAGCCGCCTTCTGAAATAAGAAGTGTAGGATGCTTTTCGCTCAGTTTGCCCGGAAGCTGTTTCCGGATATTTCCCGGGAGAATATAGCGATCCGGAGTGAAAGGAATACCCTTCTGCCGGAGGGCTTCCATAAAACGATTCGAATAGACTTCATTCGGCTTATCAATCCGGAGAATGGAGGTATGACCGTTTTGTACGGCATAGTCCGCGATGAGCTCGTATTCCCACTCGGAATCCTGCATGACGCAGTTGATGTTTTCCTGCTCCACCAGGTGGCGCGGTTCACGAGTCCAGAGATCGAGCGTCATGATCGGTATGTCTGTTCCCCGCTGGATCTGTGTAATCGCGGGAACCGCTTCCACATCCGGGTTGAACCACAGAATTCCCTCCACAGCATGAATCAGAGCCTTTTCATAGATGTCCTCAACTCGTGACGCCTGTAACAGATGCAGAACAAACCGCTCATTGTTCAGTGTTTTGAGAGCTTCCGTCATTACCGGGATTTCTCCGAAAAAAGGGGATTCCTCTGCATTCCGGACCACGATGCCGATTTTGCGCCGGCGTTCATTTTTCGGGGGAATATACGTCCCTCCGCGTCCCTTCGAGGTTACAAGCAGGGATTCCTTGGAGAGGATTTTCAGGATCTTAATGTACGTTACCATGCAGATGCCGAGACGTCTGCACATTTCCGGAGCGCCGGGCAGTTTTCCTCCATCCGGATATTCTGCGTGAATGAGACGGGTCAGTTTTTTCAGCGCTTCAAGATATGCCGGAGAGCCTGTTTTTTTGATATGATCCATTCTGATTCCGATCTGTTTCTCATAATATAGCGTATCCTGGAAGAAAAAACAGAGGAAAAATTTTTTTTCATTCATTTTCTCTATTGACTTTTTCGAAAAAATACTTTATAATTTAATAAAGTAAAAGTGTAGAAACAGCGACGGGGAGAAGAAAATGGCAGGCTGGAGAAACAATAATTCTTTTTTCAGAATCGGAAATTTTACTTTGATAGAACTCCTCGTGGTAATTGCGATCATCGCGATCCTGGCCGGAATGCTCCTGCCTGCGCTGAAATCGGCGAGAGGAAAAGCGTTTCAGATCAGCTGTGCAAGCAATCTGAAACAGATTGGCTCCGCTGAAAATCTGTACTCCAATGATTACGACGATTATATCACGCCCGGAAAGCCGTATAAGGCAGATGATTTTGAGAATGCCGCGGACTGGAGCGCCATTTTCCTTCTCTCCGGCGGGCGCAATGATGATGTCCGGAAACCGTATGGAGTTTATTTCGAGGGCAGGGACGGAAAAGGAGGAACCTTCAAATGCCCGGCGGAACCGGATACGATGTTCAACTGGGGAAAAGGTTCCTATCGGGAAGGGCATTTCGCATATAATATCGCGCTTCACGGTGCGGTTGAACACTGGAATGCAAGCATTGTCGGAGTTGCCAAACGGAATGTCGTGACTCAGGCCAGTGTTGCCATCAGTTTTTTTGACACGGGCAAGAATTCCAGCAACCGGGGCGTCTATGACACTTACGGGACACATGCGCTGTTCTATCGTCACGGAGCGGGAGACTATCGGGAAAATGTCGATGAAGACCGGAATTTTCTTCCAGTGAAAGGAAGCGGAAATGTACTTTACTTTGACGGACATGTTTCATCAGTAACTTTTCCGCAACTCTGGGTGAGCCCGTACAATCCGTATTATGTGAATCCGCAGTCTTATAAAAATGCGTTTTTTATGGGATTCAACCGGCCGATGGCGGCTGCGGTCAGCCCGTAGAGAAGAGGTTTTGCCGGGGCCGTCCCTGCCAATATAAAATCCACGGTTATTTAGAAAACGCTTTCTCTCGGAAGAAAATCTTCTGCTGCTCGGGCAGAAGAAACTTCTTTATTCTAAAATCCTGAAAGTCATAAAATCTTAAAAATTCATTTTTTTTAATTTTCAGGGGTTGACTTTTTGATTTTTTGTGGTATAATGTATACTGGAGACAGAAGGAAGGAAAGAATCGATCAGGTATGAACCCATAAAATAAGGAGCTGTAGTCATCTTTAACAGTTCTGTCTCACAGGAAGACTGATGCGAGAGTAAGTGATCCGCTCAGCCGGAAACTCAAACTCAACGGCGGGAATCGCTGGTTTCTGCGGATTCGCAGACTGAAAATGGAGATTAACATCCGGTTGGAAAACTGAAGCTCAGTCGGGAAAATGCGATGTGAAGGTCATTGGAATCCATACGTACCAATCGACATCAGGTTTCACATCGCGGGAAACGCCGCACCGAAGGAAAAACGGGCGTATGCCGGGTTTCGGCTGGCGGCAGTTTTTTAGAAGCGGTGTGATACCTCAAAAGAAAAAGTGTGGTATCACACCGCGTTTTATTATTCCGAATCTTTTAAAAATTCTTGCTTCCTCCGTTTTCTCAAGTTGCAAATCAACGCGGGAACGTGTAAATTTACACTTCCAGAGATCGGATGAAATGTATGAAGCTGAAACTGATGGTGTTGTTCCTTCTGTCCGCGTTTGCCGCGGCATGGACGCAGGAGTCCTATGAATTCAAGTTTCTTGACGGAGATGCCGCTGTTCCGGGAGATTCCTATTACTCCCAGACATTGGCTTTCCGGTTCAGAAATCTTGCACGTCTTACGTTGCCGAGAGTAACAGGGGGGCTTCCGCGCGAGATTCTGTGCACCTTTCATGTGCCGCCGCCCGATGGAAAAGGAGATTTCAAGGCGGAACCGGATCGGGGAAATAAAATTCAGATTTTTCTGCCGGAACGGTTTTCCGCCTGGTCCGAAGATCCCCGGAAACTCGAACAGGTAGCCCGATGGACATTTCTTTCCCGCCTCGGCCTTTCTCTGGAACAGCAGAAGAAGATGCCGCACTCGTGGGTCTTTGCCGGAATTGCACGTCGGACTGCTTCCGATTCCTGGAAACTCCGCAATTTGAAATTCGGACGCTTTCCCGCTGCGTATGCGCTCGCTTCTCATGGGATCTTTCCCGAGTTGAAAGATATCCTGGAAACGGTTCCCGATGCTGCCGACGGCTTCTCCCGCATCATGTATGAGGAATGGGCGCAGCTTCTCTTCGAGCAATGTGTTCGTTCCGGGGCCATGAGAAAGGGGCTTCTTGAACAGTACCTTGCCGGAATTTACAGAAAGCCGGATGTCAATCAGGCGGAGTTGTTCCGGGAGTTGTTTTACTCTCATCTGGCGGCGTATGCGAAAAAGAAATTCGGCCGGTTTGTCCTGACGGACGGCGTTTTTGATCTGGATAAATGGTTTCGCCGGGAAGCGGAGCGTGTGCTTCTCAGTCGTTTTCTGCCAATGTCTGTGGCGCATCTTGAAACGAGTTATCGGCAGGCGGTTGGAATCGACCTCCGGGATACAAAAGGAAATTCGCGGACGATCAGTATTGTTGAACTTGCGGGAAATCTGCACGGAAAGCCGGACCTTGACCTGCAGCTCCAGCTGGCGGAGACACTGGTCCGTTTGACGGAACTGCTTTATATGTCGCCGCCCCTCGTTACGGAGGCATTTTCCGGCCTGATTCATGAAATCACGTCGTTTCGCAACGGTGATTTCGGAAAGCAGACTGCTGCAAACATTGCAGCTGCGGAAAAAAGATTTCTCCGGGCTCTTGAAATCCAGAGTCTGACGGAGAATATTCTCAAAGAAGCTGAGAACCGTCTGATTCCGATCGGAGAACGCTACTCGTTGAGTTTTTCTGAGAATGTGTATTCCGACAGGATCTCTGACCGGGCTCTTGAAATCCTCGACCATTACTGTAAACGAACGGGAATGAAATGAAGCCGGATGATCCTTTGAATGAAAAAAGAAGATTTGCACGAAATCTTCATGGCGCTTCCATCATCGGCGCTGTAGTGATTTGCGTGATTGTTGTACTTGCGGGATATCGGTCGTTCCGCCGGATTTTTTCCGGTTTTTCGCGGGATTTCATGAGTCCGTTTTTTTCCTGCGCGGTCAAAGCGGAAGACAAAACCGCTGCTGTTGGGCTGATGTTTAATTCCAAGCGGGATCTGGCCCGTCAGCTTGCGGCGACATCCCGCGAAAAGAGTCGGCTTGAAACGGAAAACGCTCTCCTGAAAGGGCTTTCGGAAGAAAATCGGAAACTGCGGGCACTGCTCTCCATTCCCAGAAAAACGGGATATGAGCCGGTTTTCGCGGAGATTCTGACAAGATCGGTTGCAACGTGGCGTGAACGATTTGTCATCAATCGAGGGGAAAAAGACGGTATCGCTCCGGGGGATCTGGTCGTGGCACCGGATCGGCGGGGACGCCCTGTGGTGGTGGGACGGATCAAAAATGTATCCAGGCATACGGCAACAGTCATCACCCTGTATTCCGATGAGTGCCATTTGAGTGTGATTCTGGCAACATCTCGTCTTTGCGGCGGACTTGAATTCGGCACCTATTCCCGCCGTCCGTTGATCAAATATCTGCCGGCGGACGGCACCTATGCCGAGGGCGAAACAGTGGCTACTTCCGGAATCTCTTCTCACACCCCGCACGGTCTTCTGATCGGTACGGTGATTCGGAATGCTTCCGGGCACGTCGCGACAATTCGGGACCAGATGTTTGCAGAAGTGGAGATGAAACCCTTTATTGAGATGGACGCCGTGAAATTTCTTGCAGTTTATACAAGGAAAATTCCGCAATGACACGTTTCTGTTATCTGTTTCTGTTTACATTTGCGGCAATTCTCGGAGAAGTCCTTGCTGAGTCCTGCGGAATCAAGGTGATGCTGCTTGCTCCGCTGGTCTTTTATACCACTTATGTTTTCGGGCATACTTCCGGTATTTTTGTTGCGTTTTTCGGTGGATGCGTTCTGGATTTCTGTTTCGGAGCAGCCAATCCGTGGACAGCTCTTTTTCTTCTGACAATCGTCTGTTTTGCCGCATTCTGGCTGCATCAGACGGAGCAGGATTCCATTTCTCTCCTGATTATCCCGGGAGCCATTATTCCTTTTCTTGCCCAGTTTCCACCTGCTGTGATTCACAGCGGTTTTACGCTGCAGTCCATTCTTGATGCCGGTGCGGATGCCGTGATTACAGCGGTTTTTTCCGCTCTGCTGTTTCCTCTCGCGATCATGCTGATGGATTTTATCGGTTCGAGTCTTTCTCTGGAACTGTTCGCCGATGCCAGGGAGCGGCTGCGGAACAGGCAGAGACGGACATAAAAATCCTTCCGTCCGCAGCGTTCCGCTTCCGCCAGAATAGGAAATCCCGGTGCGGTCCCGTTGAAAATCGGCGGAGAATGACGGAATCCTTCATTTATTTTTGCTTTTCCGCTTGATTCGTGAATGGAAACGGGTAATTTAAATACAGGTTTTCACAGGGAGGAATGCCAGAATGAAACTTACAGACGATATTGTCAAAGCACTTCACAGATGTATTGCGGAGGGATATGAATCCGTTTCCGAGTTCGCCCGATTGGCGAATGTGAGTGCGGACACGGTCACAAAATACCTTCGCAAGGAAACACAGTCCATCAAAGATGAAACCTGGAACAAAATGTATCCTCTGGTTAAGCCTTATCTGGGAAAAAAGCCGCAGAAGCAAGTGAGTCTTGGATCAAAATATCTCGAATTGAGCACAGATCAGCGCATTCTCCTGGATACGTTCGGGGATCTGCCGGAGGAGGTTCAGAAGGAAAAACTTCTGGAAATTGTTGCTCTGGCGAGAAAGTACAATCAGGAAAAGTTGGATAAATAAGCTTTCCCGGGAAATTGGATTCCATTTCGGAATTGGATTTCGGAAGACGATGTGTCCTGCTGTTTTTCCGTTCCGGATCGCTGCGGAAAGTTTTTTCAACGAGATTCAGCAGGGCCAGGGCCAGCGGGAAAAATACTGCAGTGAGAGGCTGGCCTCCCGCTTCAGATGATCGGTTTTGTTTTTCTTATTCTTGATCCGGTTTGAAAAATTAGAAAGATTTCCTTGTATTTTCCTGTTTTGGAAGTATTTATGTCGTCTGAAATAATTTTGCGCAAAATAATAATAAAAAAGGAGAGCAGGAAGATGATGGTGTCGTTGAATGGGGAATGGCAGTTGGGATGGAAAGCTCCGTCGGATGGAAGCTGGAAGACGATTCCGGCGCGGGTTCCCGGGAATGTGATCGGCGATCTTGTGCGCGCAGGGATGATCCCGGATCCGTATTTCGGAACAAATTCCACTCTTCTGCGTCCGTATGAGTTTGTCGACTGGGAATACCGGACCGTATTTTTTCCGCCTTCTGTTGCGGAAGGGGAACGCCTGGAGCTGGTGTTTGAAGGGATTGATACAGTGGCGGAAATCCTGGTCAATGGAACAATTGCCGGCTATGCCGGAAACATGGTCATTCCACATCGTTTTGATGTGACAGAGCTGGTTCGGCATGGTGCGGAAAATGAACTTGCAGTCAAGATCAGGAGTTCCATCAATGAGGCAAGGAAGTTCCACCGTCCTCCCGCAGCGATAGCATCGAGGTACAACTATGAAGGGTTGTATTTACGGCGTCCGATGCACACCTACGGTTGGGATATTGCTCCGCGGCTGGTTGGTGCGGGGCTCTGGCGGAATGTTTTTCTGGAAGTGATTGAGCCGGAACGGTGGACTTCGCTTTATCTTTTCACCGCGCAGGTTTCTCCGGAAAAGGCGGAGATGGTGCTGGACTGGTCGTTTGAAACACCGTCGGAGGAATTGAGCGGCTTTGAGGCTCATCTGACCATGCGGTGCGGTGATTCTGTTTTTGAACGGAGATTTCCTCTTCTGTTTGTAACGGGGGTGTTTGAGTTTGAAGTGCCGCAGCCGCTTCTCTGGAATCCTCTCGGGAGCGGGGAACAGAACTTGTATTCAGTGGAACTGGAACTGGTTCATTCCGGAAAAACAGTTGATGTGCGCATCTGGAATACAGGAATCCGCACTATCCATCTGGAGCGGACAGAGGAGTTGGAAAACGGAAAGGGCAGGTTTGAATTCATCGTGAACAACCGGAGGGTGTTCATCAAGGGATCAAACTGGGTTCCGGCGGACGCACTTCACGGGGAGAATCCGGAACGGGCGGGAAAGGCGCTTGAGCTGTTCCGGGATCTGGGGTGCAACATGGTCCGCTGCTGGGGTGGAAACGTATATGAGGATGAAGAGTTTTTCTCGCTCTGTGACCGCTACGGCCTGCTTGTCTGGCAGGATTTCATGTTCGCCTGCGAAGTCCCTCCCCATGATGCAGAATTTTGTGAAACGGTTCGTCTGGAGGCGGAAACGATTGTCACGCGTTTGAGAAATCATCCCTCTCTGGCGCTCTGGTGCGGTGACAATGAATGTGATGAACTTTTTTTCTATCGGAAGTCGACGAATCACCTCCCGCCATCGTTCAACCGGATTTCGCGGGAAATTCTTCCGGATGCGGTTGGGACTTTTGATCCTGCGCGGGATTATCTTCCGAGTTCGCCGTATCTTTCCGATTCCATCTGGCGTGGAAAACGTCGTTATGATTCGCCGGAACAGCACCTCTGGGGACCGCGGGACAACTGGAAGAGCGCCTTCTACAAGGACAATACCGCAATTTTCGCCAGCGAAATTGGTTATCACGGGATGCCGAATCTGGAGAGCATCCGGAAATTCATCCCGGCGGAATCCCTGAACGGGCGGATCGGCAATCCGGACTGGCTCTGTCATGCGGCGCAGCCGTTTGGTGATCCGGAGGGGCCGTATGCCTATCGGATCCGGCTGATGGAGGAGCAGGTGGAGGGATGTTTCGGAATGGTTCCGGACAATCTGGAGGAGTTCATTTTCCGTTCCCAGATTGTTCAGGCGGAAGCGTTCAAATTCTTTATCGAAAGTTTTCGGATGCGGAAATGGCGAAAAACCGGGCTGATCTGGTGGAATGTCATCGATTGCTGGCCACAGTTCTCCGATGCGGTGGTTGATTACTACTACAGCAGAAAGCTGGCGTACTGGTATATCCGGACGGCACAGCGTCCGTTCTCTCTGATGTTCGATGAACCGGAGGCCTGGTGTATCCGCCTGCATGCGGTGAACGATCTTTCCCGAGAGTTGTCGGCGGAATACAGGGTCAGCGATATTCTGACGGGAGAGGTTTTATGCGGCGGAACGTTTGAGATCGGAGCGGATGCCGCGGTGGTGGTGGATTCGATCCGCATCTGCCAGGGACGTCAGCGGATGCTGCTGATTGAGTGGAGCGTGGAAGGCGAGAGCTGTTTCAACCACTATTATCAGGGAACAGCACCTTTTGATTTCGAGAAATATTCCGCCGGACTTGCTGTACTCCGACAGAAATTGAAGTTCTGACACAGCCAGGAATGCTTTGCGGAATATTCCGCCAGGGGAGTGAAACGGAGAAGAGGCTTTGGAGCCTTCTCCATTTTTCCTCCGGGAACTTTTGAAAACGGTCGATTGCGTGTTATATTAATCCGTTTTCACAGACACAACACATCGAAAGGGGCATTCGAATGGATATTCTTCTGATCGGAAGCGGTGGACGCGAACACGCTATCTGCTACGGATTGAAAAAGAGCAAACTTGTCGATAAGATTTACTGCGCTCCCGGAAATCCGGGAATGGCTGAAATTGCGGAATGCGTCGAGATTCCTTCCGACAACGCATCCATCGCGGATTTTGCCGCGGAAAAGAAGGTCGGACTTGTGGTGATCGGTCCGGAGGCTCCGCTTTGCCAGGGCGTTGCGGATGCTGTCCGTGCGAAAGGCATCCCGGTGTTCGGTCCTTCCGGCGCAGCCGCCCGTCTGGAAGGAAGCAAGGATTTTTCCAAAGCATTTATGGTGAAATATAAGATCCCGACCGCTGCGTATGCGACGTTTACGGATAAAAATGCCGCTGTGGATTACATCCACCGGGAATATGCGGCAGGACGCGGAGTGGTTGTCAAAGCGGATGGGCTTGCCGCTGGCAAAGGCGTGATTGTCGCTTCAAATGAAGCCGAGGCGATCGCCGGAGTTGAAGAGTGTTTTGCCGGCGCGTTTGGAAATGCCGGGTACCGTGTGGTGATTGAAGAGCTGCTTGAGGGAGAGGAAGCATCAATTCTTGCCTTGACGGATGGCCGCTCAATTATCCCTCTGGTCAGTTCTCAGGACCACAAGCGCCAGCTTGACGGAGACAAGGGGCCGAATACCGGTGGAATGGGGGCTTATTCCCCGGCTCCTGTTGTGACTGAAGCTCTTCTTGACGAGGTGCGGCGCTCTGTCCTTGAGAATTTCCTGCGCGGCATTCAGATGGAAAATCTTGATTACCGCGGGATCATTTACGCCGGGATCATGGTGACGAAGAATGGTCCGAAGGTTCTGGAGTTCAATGTCCGGTTCGGTGATCCTGAAACGCAGGCGGTGCTGACACGGTTCGACGGCGATCTCGCCGATACGCTCCTGAAAACAGCAAACCGTGAACTGGATAAGGCAAAGCTGGTCTGGTCGCCCGATCCCGCAGTCTGCATTGTGCTTGCTTCCGGTGGATATCCCGGATCGGTCCGGAAAGGGTTTGAGATTCATGGCATTAAGGACGCGGAAGCCGATGGAGCTATCGTCTACCATGCCGGAACAGCGGTTCGGGATGGGAAACTGATCAATGCCGGCGGACGTGTTCTCGGCGTTACCGCACGTGGGAAGACCATTGAAGAAGCTGTTCGGAAAGCCTATGAAGCTGTCGGGAAGATCGGCTGGGAAGGAATGCAGTACCGTAAAGACATCGCGCGCCGCGCGTTCAACAGATGACGTGTCATGAAGATTTGCCATGTCATTACCCGGATGATCGTGGGGGGAGCGCAGGAGAATACTCTGCTTTCCGCCCGGGGTGCCGTGGAGGCTGGACATGATGTGACCCTTGTGACGGGTCCTTCGCCCGGACCGGAAGGCGAACTGCTGAAAAAAGTCTCGTGTCCGGGCCTGAAAATAGTGGAGTGTCCCTGGCTGGTCCGCGAAATTTCTCCCATCAAGGATTTCAAGGCGTATCGTTTTCTGAAAAAACTGTTTCGGGAAGAACACTGCGATGTGGTTCATACGCACAGTTCCAAGGCGGGGGTTCTCGGCCGTTTCGCAGGGAAGGCCGCCGGAGTGCCGCTTGTCGTGCATACAATCCACGGTCTTGCATTCCACCGGTATGAGAAGCCCTGGAAGAATTTTCTTTATATCCTGAGCGAGCGGGCTGCTGCACGGTGCGGAAAACGCATCTATGCGGTCGCTCAGGCAATGATTGACCAGTCGCTGGCTGCCGGAATCGGGAAACCGGAAATGTATAAAGTGGTTTACAGCGGCATGGAACTGGAGCCCTTTCTGACGTCCCGGCCGGATCCGGAACTGCGGAAGAAACTTGGGATTCCTGAACATGCGTTTGTCTTTGCGACGCTGGCCCGTCTCTTTCCCTTGAAGGGGTATGAGGATTTTATTCCGCTGGCAATGGAGCTGGCGAAAGAACGCCCCGATGTGCATTGTCTCATTATCGGCAACGGGATTTTGACGGAAGAGATCAGACAGACAATTGCCAGAGAAAATTTGACGGATCGTTTTTCCTTTGCCGGACTTGTCCCTCCTGGAGAGGTCTATCGTTATCTGGCGCTTTCCAATGCTTTGGTGCATTTTTCTCTGCGGGAGGGGCTGCCGCGTGCCGCTGTCCAGGCTCTGGCATCCGGCAAACCGGTGATCGCATATGCTCTTGATGGAACTCCTGAAGTCGTCATTCCCGGAAAAACCGGCTGGCTTCTTGATCCGTCAAATTTGACGGAAGCTGGAAAAGTTATGAGGGACGCTGTTGACCATCCACAAAAAACGGCTGAACTGGGAAAAGCCGGACGTGAACTGGTCGCCTCTCGATTTGGCTGGAAACGAATGTCGGAGACGCTTCTGAAGGATTATGCGGAATGGCTTCCGGAAGAACATTGAGCCCTTTGCCGGAGGAGATGGCGCTCTCCGCATTTCTGAAGCGGCTGGGACGCGTTGCAATCGCTTTTTCAGGAGGATGCGACAGCACTCTGCTGACGGCGTTTGCTCTCCGTGAACTCGGATCGGAAAATGTTCTGCCCGTTCATGTCTCAACTCCCATGACGATTGTGCATGAAACAGAAAGTGCGCATCACTTTGCCGCCCGGTTCGGGGCATGCTGTACGGAACTTGAAGTGGATGTTCTGCGTCTGCCTGAAGTCGTCAAAAATGACAAATGGCGGTGCTATTACTGCAAAAAACAGATCTTTTCAGAGATTTGGAAGGTGGCAGAGAGTGCAGAGTTCCGTCATTTGCTTGACGGTGCCAATCTTGACGATTCCGGGGACTGGCGTCCGGGAGCAAGGGCGGCGGATGAGCTTGGCGTTCTGCATCCGTTTGTGGAATGTGGATTCGGAAAACGCCTGATTCGTCTGGTATCACGGAGAATGGGCCTATCCAGTTGGACGATGCCTGCTGCGGCATGTCTTGCGTCGCGCATTCCCACGGGAGTTCCTTTGAGCCGGGAAGTTCTTTCCCGCTGCGGCGAAGCGGAAACTTTGCTTGCAGGAATCGGATTTCCCGGCTGTCGGGTTCGCTGTCTGGAAGGGAATCGGGCATCGCTGGAGTTTCGGGGACCTTATCTTTCCCGTGCACTCCGTCTTCGGGAGAAGATCGCGGAAGAACTTTCCTGCTGCGGTTTTTCCGAAATTCTTATTGACCCCGAAGGATATCGGCGCGGCGCCATGAACAAACTCTGAAGCGGGTGCGCCGGAACGGTTTGAAAAATCACAATTCCATATTATAGTTTGCATTGGAGTCCTCTCCTGACAGGGGGAAAAAGAGTGTGAATAAGTTAGCGAGGTGAACATTGCCGGAACCGGAGATGCTTTGGCTGCAGATTCTGATTCTGCTGATTCTGATTGGCATGAATGCTTTCTTTGCCTCTTCGGAAGTTGCGTTGATTTCTCTGAAGCAGTCCTCCATCCGGAAACTGATTCAGCGGGGAGGTTTGCGGGGAAAGGCTCTTGCCGCGCTGACCGGCAATACCGGACGTTTCCTTGCCACGGTACAGGTGGGCGTGACTCTGGCGGGATTCCTCGCCAGTGCGTTTGCCGCGGAATCCTTTTCCGATCCCCTGACCGATTGGCTTGAACGAATCGGCCTTCATATTTTCAGTCATGGCGTACTGGATATGATTGTGGTGGTTTTCATTACGGTGGTTCTTTCGTATTTATCGCTTGTATTCGGCGAGCTGGTGCCGAAGCAGATCGGTATCCGCTATTCGGAATTCATGGCGTTCAATGTGGCGCTGCCCATTCATTTGCTGGCAAATGTGGCGAAGCCGTTTGTTGTCATTCTGAATGCTTCGGTGGACCTCTGTCTGAAAGCGCTGTTCGGGAAAGGTACGGAGCTGGAGCAGGGAGTGACCGAAGAGGAGATCCGGACTCTGGTTGACATCGGCGGAGAACAGGGGATCATTTCTCCGGAGAAAAAAGAGATGCTGGAGAATGTTTTTGAATTCAGCTCCCGGGAGGCTTCCGAAATCATGACCCACCGCACGGAAATTACAGCGGTCAGCCTGGATGCGCCGCCGGAGGAGATCGAACGAATTTTCATTCAGGCGAACTATTCCCGCTTTCCTGTGTATCATGAGGATATGGATGATATTGTGGGCATTGTTCACATCCGTGATTATTTTACAGAGAAATACAGGTGCGGATCTCCGCCGGAACTGGCATCCGTGATGAAGCCGGCTTACCTTGTCCCGGAGACCATTCGCGCTGACCATCTTTTTATGGACATGAAGCGGGAGAAAATCGGTATGGCGGTTCTGCTGGATGAATTCGGCGGAACTGCCGGGATCATTACCAATGCCGATCTGGTTTCCGAGATTGTCGGAACTTTTTCCGATGAGCATTCGACGGAGCATGAAACGCTTGAAACTCTCGGAGAAAATGTCTGGCGTGTAGATGCGTCGATTCGCCTGGATCAGCTCAAACGTTCCAGCGGAATTGCTCTTCCAGAGGATTCCAGATACGATACCCTCGGCGGCCTGATCCTGACCAAAGTCGGTGGAGTTCCCCGGAACGGAACCGTGATTGATCTTTCCGATCTCCGGATTTCCCTTCAGGTGGAAAGTGTGAAAGGGCAGCATATCGGAAAAGTCGTTCTGCGGAAAGAACGTGTTTCCGGCCTTTCATGAAATATGCCCTTCCGTAGTGTCGAATCGATTCCCGGAATACGGTATGTATTCCTTCCAGCTTACTGCAAGAGCACAGAATTCTGAATTTTCCGAAAAAACCTTCTCTGACCGTCTTGACAAAAAATGGAGCTTGTGTTATAATTAAAGATGTATGAAAAGTTGCATGAAATCAACGTGATTTTGGAAAATGCAGAGAGTGCTTCCATGAAGAAAGGACAAGCAAAACTTCAGGTGCGGTTTGAAATTCTGAATCTTCTGTTTCGGAATCCGCAGGAATCGGTCAAGATTCCGTCAGCCCGGGAACTGGCGGATAAATTTGATCTGGCTCGCTGCACGGTTGCGCTGGAGCTGAAGAAGCTGGTGGAGGAAGGATATCTGATCGGGAAACGAGGATCAGGAACGTATACGAATCCGAAACAGATGGAAGACTGCAAGTATCTGTCCCGAAAACGGATTGTGGGGCTGATCGTCGGGGATTCACGGCGTTTCTATCTTGGTTATTCAGCCTGGGCGATGCAGTCTTATTTTGGTTTGAATATCTGTCTGACGATCGGATTTCCTCGGATTCTGACACTCACTTCACCGGGGAATCCGGAGCTTTCCTTGAAGGAGATTGAATCTGCCGGAGTCGATGCGCTTGTCTGGATGTATCCCGATGAACAGCTCAAGAGCAACAGGATTCTGGAGCGGCTCCATCGGAAGGGAATGCCGGTATTGTCCGTCTGCGGGAAAGCGGGGGATTTTCCCGGTATCAGCATTGATTTTGAAGGCGCCGGACGGAAAATTGCCGAATTCCTGCTGGAAGAGAACCGGACACGGATTGTCTGGGATTACGCTGAACGGGACTACCTGACCGGAATACAGTTCCGGGCTGCGCAGACATATTTCCGGGAACAGGGAAAAACAATGGATTGTCACTGGAACAATGCGGATCTGCCGGGATTTTTTGCCGGACTGGAACAGCGATGCGCTGCGGGAGATGTTCCGGATGCGGTCATCTGCCACGGGGAACATTTGACGGCTATCCGGGGCATTCTGCGGAAATGCGGGATTGATGAACGGAAGCAATGCCGTCTGATTGCTGAATTTTCCGACCTGCCGGAAAATTCCGGGTTCTTCGGCCATGTGTTGAAGGAGCCCGCAGAGGAGATCGCGCGGACCGGTACTGCCATGCTGCATGCGGCTTTCCGCGGGGAAACGCCATTGCATGAAGTTCGGATTCCCATGCAAATCACAAGGAATTATCAGGAAAGGAGAAAAACAGCGGATTTGGAGATCCCGGAAAATCAGGATGGTACCTGAAAACGGGAAGCAATCCGCAGTACGGTCGGCGTTTGATCGGTTCAGTCGCCGGAGTCCGAATTAAAATAACAGACAACGTTGAGGAAACTATGAAAACTTTAGAGGCCCGGATTGGCGGACGGAAAGCAGAAGTGCATTTCCATTCTTCCGTTTCCAACTTTACATTATTAGAACTTTTAATTGTGATTTCAATTATTGCAGTTATTGCAGCGATGCTTCTCCCTGCTTTGCAGAAAGCCAAAGCGAGTTCCTATGCGATTTCCTGTACGAACAATCTGAAGAATCTCAGCATCGGGTTCAGCCACTATCAGGCGGATTACAATGACTATATCGCGAAGCCGCAGGCAGTCGGCAGTGCGAATCCCGGGGATATCTGGGAATCCGACATGTTCAACGGGAAACAGCACGACAACTGGAGCAATGGGCTGGCAATGCTGCTGCTGAATTCTCCGGGAAATTACGTTGCAGATGATCAGGCTGCCAGACGGTTTGGAATTTTTCATTGTCCGGCGGATCCTCGCCCTCCGCGGATTTCCGGGACAGGGCGTCCGAAACTCTCTTATCTGGAGCCGTTGGGAATTGTAGTGGGAGGTGTCCGTACCAACAATTCCCTGATTCGCTCGCCAACGAAGACCGTTCTTCTGCTGGACAATGATGAGCAAAGCGAAAACTTTGTCAACTCCATGATCGGCATGTCTGGAGGTTTGTGCCTGGCAATTGGCTGGGGGCACGTTTCGGGGATCGGTTACAACCGGCACCTCGGGAAAGCCAATTCCCTGTATCTGGACGGCCATGCCGGTTCGCTCAGTTTTCAAGTGCTGAAGAGTGCACCGACTCTCTTCTACGGGACCCCGTTCTATATGTCTTCCCTTCTGGGGATTCAATTTGAATAAGATTCATTCACAGGAGACTGATTTATGCTGCTGAAGAGGATTGCCGCGGGCATATCTGCCGCTGTTCTGTTTGGATCGCTGTCCGCATCGGAAACGGTCCTGTTTGAAGATCATTTTAATTCACCGGATGCGTTCGGCAGATATCGCTGCGAACCCGGTGCACGCTATTCGGCAACAGGTGGACGCGGCAACTCCGGCTGCCTGTTTTTCGAGAGCAATTCCTCCGGACATTCCGCGCGTGTGTTCCTGAAGCTGAATCCGGAACAGATTGCCGGAAAGATTCGCCTTTCCGCCTGGTACAGAGGAGAAAACATCGGGAAGTCCGCTCCTTGGTTCGGGCCGAAAGTCATGCTGGTCTGCAAAACTGCGCACGGTGCCGCCTATCCGGAAATCTCCAAAAGGCGGGGAACCTATTCCTGGGAATATGGAGAATGCGAAATCGAAACGCCTCCGGGGTGCCGCGAACTGGAACTGGTTCTCGGGATCCAGAACTGTTTCGGGAAAGTCTGGATTGATGATGTCAAAATTGAACGGCTTGCTCCGCCGATGAAACTCTCTTACATTCCCTATGACATACGCCTTCAGAAAACGCCTCTCCTGCGCGGAGTGATGAGCGGGAAGCATCTGGAGGAAAAGGATTTTCAGGACCTGAAGGCGTGGAATGTCAATTTCATGCGTTACCAGATGAATCCCGGGCGCAAAACCGATCTTTCCGGACGGGAGGCGTTCCTGCAATGGATCGATTCGGAAATCCGGAAAATAGACCGTCTGATTCCGCGTGCGGAACGCAATGGAATCCGTCTCCTGCTGGACATGCACAAAGGTCCGGGAACAGACCATACCTCCGTTTCCAGCAACCGCCTGAACTGGAATCGGTATGATGTGGATACCTTTGTTCTCGCCTGGGAGAAACTTGCCCGCCGTTACAAAGACAATCCGGCGGTGTTCGGTTATGACCTTCTGAATGAGCCAGCGGTGGCAAAAACTGCCCGAAATGTTCCCGGATGGCAGGAGATCGTGGAACGCACTGTTCAGGCGATTCGGGCCATTGACCCGTTAAAACCGATCATCATCGAGCCGGCGGAAGGCGGTTCGCCGCAGGGATTCATCACCCTTCGCCCCATTCAGGCGGAACATCTGATTTACAGTGTCCATTTTTATCATCCGCAGGAGTATACACACCAGACGGACCGGCTGAAATCCCCCATCCGCTTTCAGGGCGGAAAAGCCTATATCAAAGAAAAACTGGCTCCGGTCCTTGCCTTTCAGAAAACCTATCGGGTTCCGATTCTGGTGGGTGAATTTTCCGCCTCCGCCTGGGCGCCCGGTGCCCATGAATACCTGAAGCTCTGCATTGAGGTTTTCGAGGAGTATGGATGGGACTGGGTCTACCATGCGTTTCGCGAATCTCATTGGTGGGATGTGGAACTGGAAGGGGCAATGGACCGCATGGTTCCCGTTTCCAATTCTCTTCGGAAGCAGGTCCTGCTGAAAGGTTTTTCCGCAAATGAAACACAGAAAACGAGTTCCGGTTCCGATGGAGGCCGATCAAAGCAGCGGCGCTGAAGCCCGCAGAGAAAGAAATCAGCGGGACGGGGAAAGATTTTTTGCATGGACCCATGCGGGAACTGAGTGTGGAGCGTTCAGAACCCTGCGGGCGTGTTCCGGATAAGGATAGTACTTTTTTACAAGATTCCAGAAGCGGATGGAATGATTCATTTCCGTCAGATGGCATCCTTCATGAATGATGACATAACGGACAATTTCTTTCGGAAAAAACAGAAGAGCTGAGTTCAACGCAATAACCCGCCTGGCGGAACAGGTTCCCCAGACTCTTCGCTGAAGTCCGATGGTAAAGCCGGCAAGTTCAAATCCCAGTTCGGAACAAACATCCGCGGCGAATGGTCTCAGTTCCACCACAGCCTTGCGTTTGAGCCAGTTCCGCAGTGCCAGAATACAGGTTTCTTCCGTTTTCGTATTCCCGGAAACCAGGAGCGTCTCCGGACCTTTGTAACGGACACCGGTCCAGACCACATCCAGAGGAAGGTATTCAATTGTCAGCTTTTCCCCTGTAAACGCGAGAGACATGTTTTCTGGACGCTGAATCTTTTCCACTCTGACAGATCGCAGGACCCGTTCCAGCCATGATACCTGCGATTGGGCAAATGCAACAGCCTGCCCTTCTTCCGCAAAACGGGGAATCACAAGTTCCGGTCCATTTTCCGTCATTCGCAGCAGGATGCGCCTGGCACGATCTGATCTTCTAAGACGGATCTCCACGGATTTTCCGGAAGGTAATTTTAAAGGGAAAACTTCCATAAGTAAAAAAGGACAGCCCGGAGAGGCTGTCCTTGAACTGGTTCCGTTTGGCCTGGAACTTATTTTGCAAAAAGATTGCCATACTGTTTAGCAATGGCATCGACGTTCTGCGGAGTGATCAGGAGATATCTGGCTTCGAAGGCCTTTTTCAGATCTTTCGGAGCATTCTTTTCGAAATCTTCCTGCTTGAGATCCGGACGCATGACAACTGCGGCTGCCACGACGCCGTTCTTGATCTCGTTGTAGAGATAATGGACATCCGCATTGATCAGGACGAGTTTCTGGCCATCCTTTTTGCCCCAGAGCTTGATTTTCGCTGCCTGAGCAGGGTCGAAGGGAAGGCTGATTGTCAGGATGAAGAGATTGGTATCTTTGTTGTTGTCAAAGAGCTGGTTGAAGTATTTGGCGTTCATGTATTCTTCACCCATGCCCGGATCGTTCTGCGGGGGATCATAGGGAAGACCCTTGATTTCGGCGTTCACGCCCGTCAGGTATTTTTTGACATAGCCAGCCAGCTTGTTCGGCTGTTTGTCAAACGCATTGCCACCGGAGGCGACGATGATAGCCTTCTTTCCGGCAAACTTCTGGGAGACGAATTCGCCAGCAGCCTGAGCGGAGGCTTCGCTGAAACGTTCATAGCTTGCAAGAGCTTCCTTCATTTCTCTCGACATTCCACCGAGAGCTCCGGAATCAATCAGGAACTTGCCCGCGCAAATTACGACAACGATCAGGCACAGGATCGCAATTGTTTTTGCATTCGGGTTGGTTTTCTGTTTTTTCGCGCAGATTATCATTCCGATAAACGCCACGATCATGATTGCAATTGTCAATACGCCGCTCATCTCTTTTTCCTCTCTGATTTGTTTGCTATTTGAAATGAAAAACTGTCCTCTTTCTGTGAATATAATGCCTGATTCAAACAATTCAATAGGAAAAATGACTTGAATCAGCAAAAATACGAATTTTTCTTGTATAAAAGGCTGAAAATCCGGCATTTCCCCTGTTTTTTTTCGAAAATCAGAGGGACTTTTTCAAGTCTTCGGCAGAGCAGCTGATTCCGGAAGGAGTTCAGCCAGAGAGTTTCCGCCTCTTTCTGCGGAAGTTCTTCCATCAGCAATTCGTCTTCTTCCGGCATAGGAGCAGGTTCATACCACAAGGTATGACGGTATTCCCGTTCGCCGACTGTATGGCTGAATTTCGAATTGCCGGAGAGAATCTGTGGTTTTCTTCGTTTTTCCCATTCCTGTTTCACCCGGGCTTCCGCGCGTCGGATCAGATCCGTGAGAAAGGCTTCCGCATTCTGCCGGATGAGTCCGGATTGTTTCAGATATTCCGTCAATTCGGAAACAGGGATATCCATGCGGAGTGGAGGCAGCCAGGCGAGAATGGCGCGGAGTTCTGGTTCTCTGTATCGGAACTTCCGGTGAATTCCATAGGTGTCGATCATCGCCGACTGAAACGTCTGCGGGTTGATCATAACGTTGGCAGCATGAAAATCCGGATGCGTCAGGCGGTATTTCCGGAAGCGAAGCGCAAAATCAAAAAAGAGGTCGAGGTATCTGCGTTTCAGTGTTTCATCGAATCGTGCTTTTGCGTACCAGAACTCCATGGCGGAGACATATCCCTCAAGAGATCTGGAGACGACGATCGAACCTCCGCTGCCGTTGTATCCCCACGCAACATATTCTGCACAGCGGATGCCGCACTTCTGAAGCAGGTGCGCGGAACGATATTCCGATTCCGCTTTGGAAAAGAATCTGTTGCGGAGAAAATGGAACCACCCGCTTTTTTCCTCCGCCTTGACAAAGTGGAAGTGTCCCGCAGAATCCTCTGTTTTGAAGATGGACCGGACTCCGTTCCGTTTAACCGGTGTTCGGATCAGATCAGGAATATGATCCGCCCAGGGATCGAGGATGGAAGGATCATCAAGATGCCATGTCCAGCCGCCGCGTTGAAGTTTCATCTCCGTCACTGTTCGTTTTCGATTGCGGTTTTTCTGCCCGGCAGGATCACGCCGCCGCTGACGATCAGGGTCATGGCTTCTGCCACGCTCATTTTCAGAATCACGCACTCGCGTTTGGGGATGAACATGAGGAATCCGCTGGTCGGGTTCGGGGTGGTGGGCATAAAGATGCTGTAAACCTCATCGTCCAAATGTTCGTTGACTTCAAATTTTTCTTCGTTGAAATTGGTGACGAAACCGATGGCATAACATCCTTTCCGCGGATATTCGAACATGGCAACCTGCTTGAAGAGTCCTCCCTGGGATGTTTTGACGGTTTCCCCGATCTGTTCACAGGTGGAATAGACGATGCGCAGGATTGGCAGTTTGAGCAGGAGCATCTGCGTCCAGCGGATGAAATTGCGGCCGAGAGTGATCTTGGCGATCTGTCCCACGCTGAAAATCCCGCAGAGAATCACTGCAATTGTTCCGACACGGATCGCGACAGGCCAGCCGGGAAACTCCTGAAAACGTGAATTTGCATAGATCTCCACGGCCCAGTCCGTCATGGCGGAGATTCCCCAGTAGGCAATCCAGAGGGTGATGAAAATCGGGACAACAATGAAAAGACCCGCAATCATAGTGTTGCGGAGTTTTGCGGTCAATTTCGGCTGGACGGGCTGCTGGACAGGGTCATTCATCTTCAAGATCCGGTACGGTCAGTTTCAGTTTCTGGATTTTTCGTTTGTCGGCCTTTACAACGACAGCGTCGAACAGGCCCGGCGCGGAGAAGGTTTCTCCTTCCTCGGGAATGCGTCCGAGTTCGGCGCAGATATAGCCTCCAATGGTGTCTGCGTGTTCCGAATCGGGAATTTCAATATCGAGAATTTCATTGACATCGGAGACAGGAGTCCGTGCTTCGAGCAGAACGGAGCCGTCCGGCATAAGCTGCGGCTTTTCTGTTGCGTCCTCCGCGGTATCGTACTCATCCCGGACATCCCCGACGATCTCCTCAATAATGTCTTCAAATGTGACAATTCCGCTGGTTCCTCCGTATTCGTCAATGATGACGGCAAAATGGTTCCGGGAGCGTTTGATCTCTTCCAGCAGCTCGTCGACTGCTTTTGTTTCCGGAATGAAGATCGGCGTATGGATCATTCCAGCGAGACTTTTCTTTTCCGAGGAGACAGAGAGAAAATCCTTGGCGTAAATGATGCCGCGAATCTCATCAATGCTTCTTCCGTAGACGGGAATTCTGCTGTGTCCTGTGGAAACAATGATTTTTTTCGCTTCTTCAATACTGGACGAAAGCGGAATGGCAACCACATCCACGCGCGGGGTCATGATCTCTTTGACGGACATATCGGAAAGATCGAAAATTCCGCGGATCATGCGTTTTTCACCCTCTTCGAGTTCTCCGTCCGGTTCATCCTCCATCATATCAAGGATTTCGTCTTCAAGACTTGCCTTGTCTTCGGGTGTAGCGTCCTCCATCAGTGCTTCCACTTTGTTGTTCAGCAGTTTAAGCAGAGGGCTCAGCGGAGCAAGAATGATTTCGGTAAAGATCAGCAGCCCCGGCATCGTATGACGGATGAATGCCAGGTCAAACCGTGGCAGCAGCAGCTTGGCCAGCAGGTCGCTGGCGGAGCTGAGCAGAACAATCGCCACAGCTACGACAATCACCTCCACATACGGGATATGGAGCCCGAACGCACGGTTGATTTTTCCGGCGGCGAAATAAACACTGATGGAAAACAGAGCTGCAAATACGAACAGCAGCAGTTTGAACACCATCCGGATTCGATCGCTTTTTTCCAGCCAGGCATCAAGTTTTTCCGCCAGTTCCGGATTTTTTTCTTCAATTTTCCGGACGCGTCCGCCGGAGAGATCCTCAAATGCATCGAACACGCAGGAGATCAGCGCATAAAAGATAACGCTTACGGGAATCAATGTCGCAAGAATTTCATTCATATTTTCAAAAGACTTTCTGATTATTTTACAATCTATAACCGGAAGTTGTCAATGTCAAGTTTTCTTTCAAAAAATCACCTGCCTGAGTGGGAGCACGGGAGGAGGGAAGAGATGGAGACCCATCCCGCCGATCTGCTTCATGGCGGAGAGGACTAGGGACCGAAAATCGACTCAAAATCAAATTCCTTCTCAAGAATGGAAAGGACCTGCTTTTCACGTCTGCGCATCCGTCGTTTCTTCGCGGGGACGAGATCATCCTCTCCTGCGGCATGGAGGAGACCGTGAACTGCATAGAGGACGACTTCCCCGGCGTAAGGAAGCCCCCGTTTTTCCGCTTCTCTCCGTGCCACATCGGGGCAGACGTAGATTTCAATTTCCGCATCGAATTCCGTCTTTTCCTGTTCCGGGAAATCGAATCCGGGTGTACGCAGATCGAAACAGATCACGTCGGTCGGCCCGTGATGGTTCAAAGCCGCCTCGTTCAGTTCCTCCATGCGTGCATCCGGCAGGAAGACCACGGAAAAATCGGTTGTTTCCGGCAGTCCCGCAGCCTGTGCGGCTCGTATGACAAGTTTTTCAAGAGATTTTAGTTTCGGCCGCTTTTCTCGCTGCCGCGTCCACGAACAGATCGTCCTCATCCTGTACTACTTCCTTCGGGTATGCGACTCTTGCATGAAGCATTGATGTCAATGTCTTTACAAAACTGTTTTTGATGATGGTAAGTTCTTTGAATGTCAGATTTGCGGAATCAAGCTGGCCGTCGCGCAGGCGTTTCTGAATGATTTCGGAGACCAGCTCGTCGATTTTCCCGTGCGATGGTTTCTGAAGGGAGCGGGATGCCGCTTCGCAAGCGTCCGCCAGCGAAAGAATTGCGATCTCCTTGCTCTGCGGATTCGGCCCCTGATAGCGGAAATCGTGTTCGTCGATGCACTCGCCGGAATCTTTTGCCCGTTTGTAGAAGAAATAGACAAGATCCGTTCCGTGATGCTGCTGGATGGCATCGCGCATCAGTTTTTTCAGCTTGTATTTTCTGGCGAGTTCGAGTCCTTCCTTTACATGGTTCAGGATGATCAGTGCGCTGATTTTCGGGGTCAGTTCCTTGTGTTTGTCTTCGCCGCCGCTGTTTTCCGTGAAATATTCGGGATGTGAGAGCTTGCCCACGTCGTGGAACAGAGCGCAGACGCGCGCCTTGATCGGATTGGCTCCGATCTCCTGCGCCGCTGCTTCCGCCAGAGTCGATACGACCAGACTGTGATGATAGGTTCCCGGAGCTTCAAACTGGAGCCGTTTCAGCAGCGGATGGTTGTAATCGGAATAGAGGAGAAGCGACATGTTTGTTGTTGCATCGAATGCCACCTCCAGAATGTACAGCATGATCTGAGTCATCATCGTGGTGATGAGTCCATTGGCAAACGGCAGAATGAAGACCCAGGGATAGATGCCGCGTCCTGTGTTCATGTCCCGCCAGACCAGCAGCAGGCCGACCAGCAGGGTAGTAAGGGAAACCGCCAGAAAACCCGAGATGAAGAAATTCCTGTAATTGACCGACCGCCGGACCGCAAACGCTGAGATTCCGCTGATCATCAGTCCTGTCAGAATCACATTGAAGGAATCGTTGTCCGTCAGCGCTGCAATAACCGTTACAAACAGTCCCGTGAACAGTGCGCAGCGCATTCCGTACACGGACGACAGCACCATCGGTGCAAATGCCAGCGGAAGAGCCAGGTACGAAAGCCACGGCGGAATGGATTCCAGTTCTCCGAACACCATGAACACATGGGATGCCGACATATTAAACAGAATCGCTACAATCGTAATGAATGCAAGCATCCGGATAATCGTATTGCTTTGCAGGACATCTTTGTGAATATGGTACATGTAGATTCCGCTGAAGAGAAGGATCAGAAGGCAGAGCGCCGTACTTTTCAGAATCCGCATGACGAACGAAATCGTGTTCAGTTCCTCAATCCGTTCCCGTGCCGCCTTTGCGTAGGCATCCAGAATCAGAATGTCTCCTTCCGTCACGACCTTGTCCTTCGTGATTACAGGCTGTCCTTTCAGGATTTCCGCCATGATCGGCTGGACGGAGCCGATGATTTCCTTTTCCCGTTTTTCGGTCTCTTCCCGGTCGGATTTCATCTGTCCCTGCGGAAGGAGCTGTCGGAGTGCGTTGACCAGACAGCGGGCAATTTCCCGTTTGTTTGCGGAGGAATAGGTTTCCAGGGCGTCGCGGGTGATGCGGAGCGCCGCTTCTGCAACAGTCGGAATGGATTTCAGCTGTTTTGATTCCCGGATTCGGTTGTAGGTGTCAATGATCCGGACCAGTTTTGTCCATGGTATGTTTTCCTTGTCGTAGGAAGGCACCATGCCGTTGTCAACAGCGTTTGCCGCAAGCTGAGTGATTTTATGGACGATTTCAGGCAGTCCCGCGATTACGGCCAGCGATTGGAACTCTTCCGGGGAGAGGGAACGCACCAGCCGTCCCGTATCCGTGTTCGGTGGAAGATAGGGCAGGTTTCTTGCCGCAGCCTTTTTCCGGTTGTCCACTTCTTTGAAAAAATCGGTGATGGAGGACATCACATTTGCTGCTGCGGTATCACTGACCTTGTAGAAAAGCGGCAGCTGGGCAAGAGCGGCTGCGCGGGCTTTGTCGGTACGGTCCTTGTCTTCATAAGAAAAATCAAAAGCTGCATAAACTGTATAGGCGGCAGTCTGATCCTTGACTAGATGGGGAATAACCGGCATGCGGTCCTTGCTGATCATGGAGTAGACGCTTGCTGCTAGAATGAGAAACAGAACCACGATCCGGCAGAGCGGTTTGCTTTTCCAAAGTCGGACGGCAAGGCTTTTTTTTCTGTTGACTTTTCGGGAGCTGTGGTTGACCATGCCCGCCATTTTCCGACGGGAAGGATTCAGAAATGAGAAAAAACTCATGCTTCTCTCTCCCGGATCCCCGATGGATTCACTGCCGCGCGTTCGTCTTTTTCGGCGGTTTCATAGGCATTGACGATTCGTTCCACAAGGGAGTGGCGCATGACGTCGTTTCTGTCGAAATGGCACATTTTAATACCGCTGATTCCGGAGAGCAGACGAATCGCCTTTTTCAGTCCGCTGCTTCTGCGCGAAGGCAGATCGGTCTGCGAAGGATCCCCCGCAACCACGCACTGGGAATTGAAACCAAGACGGGTCAGAAACATGAGCATCTGATCATCGGTTGTATTCTGCGCTTCGTCCAGAATGATAAAGGAGTTGTTCAGAGTTCTGCCCCGCATGAATGCCAGCGGCGCAAGTTCGATCATGCCGCGTTCCGTCAGTGTGGCAAGTTCCGGAGGTTCGATCATTTCCCGCAGGGCATCATGCAGGGGACGGAGATACGGATTGATCTTGTCCTCCAGTTTTCCGGGGAGAAAACCGAGATTCTCGCCCGCTTCGACCGCAGGACGCGCCAGAATAATACGGTCCCGTTTTCCCGTCATGAGGGCATTCACCGCCATCGCAACTGCGAGATACGTTTTTCCCGTTCCCGCCGGCCCGAGCGCAAAGACAATATCATTTTTGCTCATGGCTTCCACATAGGCAAGCTGATTGCGCGTGCGCGGAACAATCTCCTGACGTTTCCGTGAAACTTTGATTTTGGAGGCAAAAAAACTGCTCAGTTCCCCCGGTTCGCTTCCGGAATAGGCTTTCAAGGCAAGATCAAAATCCATCTGGCGAAGCGGTTTGCCGCTGTCCCTGCGGAGACGGAGCAGATGTTCGATCAGAGACTTCGTCTTTTTGAACGCCTGTTCACTTTCGCTTTCGATTTTGATCCAGCTGTCGCGGGCAATCAGCGAGACTCCGAATGCGTCTTCGATCCGTTTCAGATTTTCCGGCAGATTTCCTGCAAATGCCGCATCAATTTCCTGTCCGCCGTCTCCCTCGATATATCCGGTTGCCGAAGCGGAGAGTGAGAATGGTTCCTGTCTGTCGTCGGAAGGAGTCATATGGTTATTTCACTGCGGGCGCCTGTGGTTTGACAGCTGCGTCTGCAGAAGGAGTCGATCCTGATTTGACAGGGGCGGCGGTTGCCGGTTTTTCCTGCGAAACGGGTTCTGCCTGTTGAGACGGAACGTTCGCTGCTGCGGATGTTTTTTCTCCGGAGACAACGGATGTCTTCTGTTTCAGAATGGGAACTGTCAGCTTCATTCCGGGACGGATGGAATCCGGTTTCCCTTTCAGAAGATCTTTGTTCGCCCGATAGAGAATGCCCCATTTATAGCCGCTTTTATACTCTTTTCCGGCAATGGACCAGAGACTGTCGCCAGGTTTGACAATGTAGGTCTTTGTTTCTCCGGAAAGCTCATATTCTTTCTTTTCAGACTCCATTTTGGGAATTGACGGAGCTTTGACGGATGCATCGTCTTTTTTGACGGATGCTGTTTCAGAGTTGGCGCTGCCTGCTTTGACCGGTGTTTTTCCGTCAGCTTTGGCAGCGTCGGAAGGAATGGTTTCGGTGATTTCGATGGTTGATACAATTCCCGCATCTTTTCCAGGGACATTTTCTTCGACAGCCGTTTTTTCCGTGACGGAGATTTCCGTCTGCTCGGGATTCGGCGCCGGCGCCGGCAGAGATTCTCCTTTCCAGCCGTAGATGGAACGGAGACGTTCCTCTGTTGTCTGTTCTCGATCGCTCTGGCAGGCTGTGAATGCTGCCGCGAGAGAAAGAGCCGTCAATGCGAGAATTGTTTTTTTCATCGTGTATACCTCAAACTTTTTTCACAATGATTGCCGCGTTATGTCCGCCGAATCCGAGATTTGTATTGAGGGCGACATCAACTTTGCGTTCCCGTGCCGCGTTCGGTGTGCAGTCAAGGTCGCATTCCGGGTCCGGTGTTTCATAATTGATTGTCGGCGGAATGATACCCGTTTCGATCGTTTTGAGACAAACGATTGTTTCAAGTCCGCCAGCTGCCCCGAGGGAGTGTCCCATACCGCCCTTGGTACTGCTCATTGCGATGCCGCGTGCCGCTTCCCCGAAGGCTGTCTTGATTGCCATCGTTTCAAATTTGTCGTTCAGCTGCGTGCTGGTTCCATGAGCATTGATGTAGTCGACATCTTCCGGATTGAGCCCCGCGTTTCTAAGCGCCATGGAGAGGGCTCTTGCACCGCCTTCTCCGCCGGGAGCCGGGGATGTGATGTGATATGCGTCGCCGGAGGCGCCGTATCCGACAATTTCCCCGTAGATTTTCGCTCCGCGCGCTTTGGCATGTTCATACTCTTCAAGAATCAGGATTCCGGCACCTTCTGACATGACAAATCCATCGCGGTCTCTGTCGAAGGGACGGCTTGCATGGGTTGGATCATCATTTCTCTGGCTGAGCGCTTTCATGGAGCAGAATCCGGCAAAACCGAGCTGAGAGACGGATGCTTCCGTTCCGCCGGTAATCATGATATCCGCATCGTTGCGTTTGACCATCCAGTAGGATTCTCCAATGGAGTTGCTGGCGGTTGCACAGGCAGTAACGACTGCCATGTTCGGTCCTTTTGCTCCATAACGCATGGAGAGGGATCCGGAAGCCATGTCGATGATCATCATGGGAATCAGGAAAGGACTGATTCTGGAGGGACCGCGTTCGATAAGCACCTTGCACTGCTCTTCCATCGTGCGCATGCCGCCGATTCCGCTGCCGACACAGACTCCGACTCTGTTCGGATCAATTCCGGCGCATTCATCCAGTTTGATGCCGAGTCCGGCGTCATTCAAAGCCTCATCGCCGGCAGCGATGGCATACAGGCAGAAATCGTCGAGACGCCTTGCCTCTTTTTCGCTCATGTATTTGGTCGGATCGAAATTTCTGACTTCGCCCGCGATGTGACTGCGGTATGCGGAAGTATCAAACCTTGTTACCGGACCGATGCCGCATTTGCCTTCGATCAGGGCCTTCCATGTTTCTTCAACGCTGTGCCCGAGACAGGAAACCGCGCCGATTCCGGTTACAACTACTCGCCTAGAATTCATTCAGTCCTCCTTTGCAAAAAAAATGGGTCATTACCCTTGAGAGGTTGAATGACCCATCGAATACTTCTTAAGACTGATCAGCCTTTGTTCTGCTTGCTTTCAACGTACTTGATGGCATCACCAACTGTTGTAAGCTTTTCGGCGTCTTCGTCGGGAATCTCAGCTCCGAAGGACTCTTCGAGAGCCATGACGAGCTCTACCTGATCGAGAGAATCGGCACCGAGGTCCTCAATGAATTTGGCATCTTCCGTAACCTGATCCTCGTTCACTCCGAGCTGCTCGACAACGATCTTTTTCACTTTATCAGCAATTTCCGACATTTCAAACCCTTTCTGTGAAGTTCTTAATCGTGTTTTTCTTTATTTTCTATTTTCCGTCGTATTCTATTTAATCTATACCGAAATTGCAAAAAGTCAAGGAGTTTCCCCGATTTTTTTCTTTTCGCCCTTCCGGACCGGCTCCTTCCGGAGATGATTACATCAGGAATCCGCCGTCGCAGTTGATGACCTGACCTGTGACGTAGTCGGCTTCCGGCGAGCAGAAGAAATAGACAACTCCTGCGACATCGGAAGGTTTGCCCGCACGTTTCAGCGGAATGTTCACCAGGAATGCGTCCCGGGCTTCCTGCGGCAGTTTTTCCGTCATGTCAGTGGCAATGTAGCCGGGGCAGACCGCGTTTGCCGTGATGTTCCGGGAAGCAAATTCACGTGCCGTGGTTTTTGTCAGTCCGAGAACGCCGGCTTTCGAGGCCGAGTAGTTGGCCTGACCCACATTGCCCATTCTGCCGACCACGGAGGAGATGTTCACAATTCTGCCGAATCTGTTCTTCATCATCGGACGGACTACCGCCTTTGTCATGTTGAACACACCCTTCAGATTGACCGCGATAACGGCATCCCAGTCCTGCTCGGTCATCTTGAGCATCAGCGTATCCCGGGTGATGCCTGCGCAGTTGACGAGAATATCGACTTTGCCGTATTTCTCCACAACAGCTTTCACCGCGTTTTCCGCGTCTTCGAATTTTGCAACATTAGCCGCAACGGCAAAAGCTTCGTGTCCGTTCGCTCTGAACTCCGATGCCGTTTTCTCTGCCACATCGAGCATGATATCGACCATTGCGACGGTTGCTCCCTCACTTGCGAGCTTTTCGCAGATTGCTCTGCCGATGCCGCGTGCACCGCCTGTGACAAGCGCCACTTTTCCTTCGAGGTTCCTGCCCATTTTTCTTCCTTTCCAAAAGAAATGTTGTTTACACTATGAACTGTGAATTTTCCGGCGTTTTCATACAATTTGCGCTGCCGGGAAGAGTCGCCAGTTCAGAAATTTCAATCCTTGATCATTCCGGAGACATTCAGAAGCGCCTTCGAGGAATCAATTTTCTTCACAAATCCGGTCAGGACTGCGCCGGGGCCGAATTCGATGAACTTTTCCGCGCCGAGAGCAATCAGGGTCCGCACGCATTCCTCCCAGCGGACGCTTCCTGCCACCTGTCCCACAAGATTTTCCTTGATCTGGTCAAGATTTGTTTCCGCTGCTCCGGTCAGGTTCTGCACAACCGGAAGTTCGAGTTCCGAAACGTAGGTGTCTGCAAGAGGTCCCCTGAGCTGCCGGCCCGCTTCCGCCATCAGACGGGAGTGGTATGCTCCGGCAACATTCAGCGGAAGTGCACGCTTGACGCCCTTTTCCTTGAGGATTCCGCAGGCCTTCAGGACACCGTCTTTGACGCCGCTGATGACGATCTGTCCGGGGCAGTTGTAGTTTGCCACATCAATATCGCACTCTTTGCAGACTTCGCGGATGACATCCGGATCGCCCGCGATGATAGCGGCCATTCCGCCTTCGGTTTTTTTGCAGGCTTCGTCCATAAGTTCCGCGCGGCGGGCCACGAGTTTGAGTCCGTTTGCAAAGGAGAAGAATCCGGCGCAAGCGAGTGCGGCGTACTCTCCAAGACTGAGTCCGGCGCAGCCGACGATCTCATCCGGATCACCGTCGTATTTTTCCCTGTAAGCGGCAAGACAGGCCATGCTGGTTGTGTAAATTGCCGGCTGGCAGTATTTGCTTTCCGTGAGTTTTTCCGCCGGACCGTTAAAGCAGATATCGGAGATGCTCCACCCTAGAACCGAATCCGCCTCGTTGTAAATTGCCGCGGCGGCATTGCTGCTTTCATAAAGATCTTTGCCCATTCCGACGGTCTGTGCGCCCTGTCCGGAAAAGATGTACGCTGCTTTCATTCTTCAAGCTCTCCTGCTGTTAAGATGGAAAATAATTTAGCTCATTTTTATAAAAAATCAAATTTCACAGTCAGCTGCTCGCCGTTTTCGGAGTCGATACAGATAATATTGGGTCAGGATCAGATCCGTGGCAACCATCATCGTGTTGAATACATACAGCCACAGAACATGGTCGTAATGTCCGATTCCCGGAATTTTGTTCAGGATTCCGCTGAGGTAACCAATCAGAATCAGATACATGAAAATCAGGCTTTTCCCGGTCGGATTTTTTACCCGGATCGTTTTCAGAAGCGACATCGGCCAGCTAGCACCGAAACAGACCAGCATTACAGCTTCAAACCAGTTGAAATTATTCATGGCATTCCCGCGGATTTCTGCATCAGTTCCTCGTTTTCGAGTGGAAATTATCCGGATGTTTGGCCGCAAAATCCGCAGAAAGCTTTTCGATGCAGGCCGTCAGCTCCTGAAAATCCTGATCCCCGATCAGGGAGCTCATTTCTTGGGACAGCGCGGAAAACGATGCTTCATATTCGCGGATCTTTCCGATGCTGTACTCGGACAAAGTGATATTGACGCTTCTGCGGTTGCTCTCGCATCTCGACCGTGAGAGAAGTCCTTTCTGAACCATGCTCTCCACCATGCCGCACACAGCCGCCGAAGTGACATTCAGCGTTTCCGCTATCGTTTTCAGCATGACCCCCTCCGGAGACGAAGTCTTTGTTTTCCAATATACGACCCTGAGCAGGCGCATCTGCTGAATTGTGAGGCTCCAGTCTTGAGAGTTTCCTACAAAGGAGGCCGCTGTGTCGCGCATGTTGTCGGCCAGATTGAATAATGCCTTCCAGAAGCGCATCGACACTTCATCGGAATTTTTCATGATGCAGGCTCCAAAATAAAATTAATGTTTGCGGACCGTTTAGCTGAACTAAATATAATGGATTCTGAATAATTTTCAAATCCTGATTTCCGGAAAAGCGGCGAATTCGGAAAAATCCCGCATTCTCCGCGTGTTTCCGGAAAGAATTTGCTTCCCTTGCCGCAAGAGTGAATACAAAACAGAAATCACTCTTCATACTGGAGAATGATTTCTCCCTCCTTGCAGAGATTGTACTTTTCCCGCGCTACCTTTTCTGCCGCGGACGGCTTATGTTCCAGATCGTGAACTTCGCGGTTCAAGGCTACGCTTTCATTGATCTTCAACTGGAGTTCATGGTTCAGCGCGGCAAGATCGTTTTTCATTCCCACATAACGTTTATAGGCCGGCCAGAACAACGTCAGAGAAAAAATGAAAATGACAAAAAGCAGAACATAAAGCATGATTGAAAACGCCTGCTGTATCTTTACATTCATTGAATTTTCCCCGCTGCGATTGGAATATGCTGTTCCATTCTTTTCCCGATAATATAACCCGTCATTGCCGGAAAATCAAAATGGAAGTTTTGGAAAAAAGTCCTCATTTCTTCTGATCGCATTCTTTACACCTGCGGAATCCGGATGGCTGGTGGTTGGGGATATCCCGTCGTTCCTTTCTGCATCTGCTGCAAACATAGATAAAAATTTAAATTTAGTATATTTTCCCCTCTTGACAAAATAAATAAAATTGAGTATAATATTGTTGAAACGATTCAACAAACAAGCAAAAATAAAGAGTTTTCATGCGTGCGACGATCAAAGATATAGCAGAACGGGTCGGGGTATCGAAATCGCTGGTTTCGATGTACCTGAACAACCATCCGCTTTCCGCCAGAATTGCGGAGAAGACCAAGGAGAAAATCGACGAGGCGGTCCGGGAGATGAACTATCAGCCGTCCGTGACTGCACGCACCCTTAAAAACGGCAAAAGCAGAACCATCGGACTGGTTATTGCGGAAATTTCCGGAATTTATTCCAGTTTTTATGCGCAGTCACTTTTGAATGAAGCGCTGAAATACAACTATCAGCTTTTGATCTCGCTGACTCGATTCAATCAGGAAGAAGAACAAAAATGCCTGGAGAATCTTATCAACCGCCAGACCGACGGTTCTATTTACACGCCTTGCCTGATTCCTGACGAGCGTACCAGAAAACTCCTTGCCGGATATCCGATTCTGCTCTCCAACATTGTTCTGCCGGAATACAACAGTTATACACTTGAATACATTCCATCTTTCCAACAGGTTTTTTCTGATCTGAAGAAAGCGGGTTACAGGCGAATCTGCGGACTGTTTATGAGTCAGGCGGACACCTGGACCATTCTTTCTCAAAAATTCTGCAGGGAATTCCAGATGGAATTTTCTCTTGTTTTGCACAGGAAGAACACGGCAGCGGAAATCTATGAAAGGCTGGCCTTATGCAAATCTGATTGTGTGATCTGCAGTTCCAGTATTATGCCCAGTAAAATCATTGCTTATTGCCGGGAAAATGGAATCAGGGAAATCCCGCGTTTTGTTTACAGTTATACTTTGCCAAATGATTTCATTGACCATGAAACGGTTTTCGGAGTGATCGTCAACCCTTTCAAACCGCAGGTCAGTGAGAGAATGGCTAGAATCGTTGAGATGATCGAACATCCCGAAACGGGAGTCCGCCATCAGATCATCCCCACCCGTTATTTGAATCGTGAGGAACTCTG
>CASEYW010000185.1 GCA_949292215.1 uncultured bacterium | reverse complement strand
TGCCTCCGGAGGCATGAAATAGTCTTTCATGGCCCGTTTGAGACTCTCTTCGAGCTTGATGATCTTCTTTACGTCGATATCCAGATCATACTGAGTTCCGCGCAGTGCGTGCCACATGGTCAGGATATCCGGCTGGCAGGTTCCGCCGGAGAGGGGAGCGATGGAGAGATCCAGCTGATCGACTCCGCCCTCAAGGGCCGCATGGTACGCCAGAACGCTGCATCCGGCTGTCTCGTGAGAGTGGAAGACGATTCGAGCGTGGTCTCCCAGCAGTTTCCGGGCCATCCGGATGGTTTCGTAGACCTTGTGCGGAGTCGAGGTTCCGGAGGCATCTTTGAAACAGACCGAATCGTAAGGGATGCCGGAGTCAAGAATCCGGCGCAGAATGGATTCATAAAATTCCACTGTATGGCCGACGCACCCCGGCGGCAGTTCCATCATGGTGACGGTGACCTCGTGTTTCAGTCCCGCTTCCGCAATACATTTTCCGCTGTAAAGGAGGTTGTTCACATCGTTCAGTGCGTCGAAATTGCGAATGGTGGTGATGCCGTGTTTTTTCATCAGCTGCGCATGCAGTTTGATGATGTCCCGCGGCTGACTGTCGAGTCCGACCACATTGATTCCGCGAGCGAGGGTCTGGAGGTTGGCAACGTTTCCGACAATGCGCCGGAAATTATCCATGACCCGGAACGCATCCTCGTTGCTGTAGAAATAAGCGGCCTGAAACAGTGCGCCGCCTCCGGCTTCAAAATGGGAGATGCCCGCCGCGGCGGCCTCTTCCACCACGGAAAGAAAATCCGAACTGAAGACACGTGCGCCGAATACGGACTGGAATCCGTCGCGGAAGGCAGTCAGCATAAAATCAATTTTTTTCATAATTCTTACACTCCTTGGTTTTCTTGAATGATACGAAAAGAGGGGATGCCGCCAAGAGTGTATGAGCCGTCCCGCCCCCGGAGCACGCGGAGAAAAGCATGCGAGGGAGCGTCTCCGACCTTTTTTGTCAGAGGAATCAAACGGTTTTTGTTACAAGTTCAAACGCCGGAAACAGAGACCGTACACTCAAGCGACGGAAAAATGCTGAGCCGCGGATGGGTCTGCTCTGGCTTTGAGGCGCGGCGAAAGCCAGGTCCGCAGTTGCAGACGGGCGTTCGTCGGTGGAGCGAAGCTTGTCCGGGTGGACAAGCTGTCGGTAAGAAGACGTGTTTGCTTCAGCAGAACCGTCGGACGAACCGGATGGGAGAGGCGCGTTCCGGTGGTACGGTTAAGCGTTCTGCTGACTGTATCGTAATTGTAAGATGGAAATTCAACGTCGTCGGATTGCATCTGAGAGGCGGCGACGAGCAGAAAGGCAGAGTTGTTCTGAAGACTTTTGCAATGTTGAAGCTCGGCATAGAATACGGCAGATGCAATGATCCCGACAAAAGACAGCAGGGCCGCAAGAGAAAAAATAACGAGCCGCGTGTAGGTTTTCATGATAGGATAGTGCCTTAGTATTATAAAATTCCATAATATATCTCTGAAAATTGCTTTTTTCAAGCACATGGAGAGGATAAGCGAGTTTTTTAGCAATGCCTTTTTACGAAAGGAGTCCTTCTCTTGCGGCAGGAATCCCGAAAAGCTCAAATAAGCGATCGGAATCCGGATTTCCGCGAGAATCGTCGGTTGAAGCCGTTTTCGGTTTCTCATTCGAGTTTTTATTCCAGAAGGCAAAGGGAGATTTCCTGGACAGCTTCCGATGAACGGGGCAAGGGCGAAATGCTGGAGGTTCCTCTGGAAATGCCATTTTGCGGAGTTTTCCTTCTGACTGCGGAATTGACGCATGTAGCAGAATTTCTTGAATTTGCGGACGGTTTATCCGCGCTCGCGTTTCAATACCGTGATATCTCTGGCTCTGTCGTAAGGTTCTTGCTTGTAACGGAGTAAATAGAATGGACGCTTTTCATTGTTTTGAAACGCTGAAAATGACTTTCGATTCCTACGGAAACTGGAGTTTTTTAATTCGGATCAAGGAAGTCAATTCACCAGCTCGGAGTTCGTAGCGGAACTTCGGAACCATGGCATACAGATCAACATGAACGGACGGGGTCGGGGTTCGGATCATGCAGAGATGGAGCGTTTCTGGCGGGCGTAGGAATAGGAGGACACCAAAATCAAAGAATACGTCAGCTTGTCGCAGATCCGCTTCGGGGTGCAGCATCCTGTGAATTTTTACAACTCCGGGCGGATTCATTCGGCACTCCATATCGGACGCCGGATGAAGTCTGTTTCGGTACTTGCAATCGGCCAACAATGGGATATAGTAAACCAAGACTTTTACACTAAATTTCCCATAAAAATTGTCTAGGCGGCAGGGCGATACGCATTATTCTCTGAATGTCTGAGCTTTATAAAACCAGAAACGAGTATAAAATTATGAAACCATGGGAATTGCAATATTTTTCTCCGTCACCGCAGAGTGAAGTCAGAAAACGTCCGGCGTGGAAACTGCTGGATGACGGAACCTATGAGATTCATACCGGCTGGGGCGGCGAGGAGCCCGGATGGGAGCAGTGGGCTCTTCCGCTCGGATGCGGCTGGTTCGGAACAAAGATCTTCGGGGGAGTCCCGCTTGAACGGATTCAAATTACGGAAAACTCCCTTGCCAATCCTTACCCGGAGGGACTCAACAGTTTTGCGGAACTCTTTCTGGAAACCGGTCATGAGGAATACACCGCCTATCGGCGTGCCCTTTCGCTGGACGATGCGGTCGCCGAGACGGAATATGTCAGCGGCGGGGTCCGATACCATCGTGAATGTTTCAACTCCTATCCCGACCGCGTTGCCGTCCTGCGGATTACCGCCTCGAAACCTGGAGCAGTAAGCGGTCGGATCTTCGCGATCCTTCCCTTTCTCAAGGAGTTCGGGGCACAGCCCGGTGACGGCAAAGGAAAATCCGGAAAAATCTATTACGAAAACAATCGGATTGTCATGTCCGGTCATATGGACTATTATGAAATCGACTACGAAGGCGAGATCCGTGTACAGGCGGAAAACGGAGTCGTAAGTGCCGATTCAAACGGCATTTCGATCAAAGAGGCGGACCGCCTGACTCTCTATTTCTCGTGCGGCACAAACTATTGTCTGGAAAGCAGGGTTTTCGAAGAGGAGGACCCGAAAAAGAAACTTGCGCCGTATCCGCATCCGCAGGAGAAAATCCGGCAGACGCTCGACCGGGCTCTCAAACTCGGATTCGAGGAACTCAAGCTCCGTCATCTGGAGGATTATCACGACCTTTTCCGACGAGCTGAGATCGATCTGGGAGGCGTTCGGGAGCCGGACAAAGGCACCGATCTTCTGCTGGAAGAATATAAAGCGGGAAAAGAATCCCGTCATCTGGAGGAACTCTACTTTCAGTACGGCCGTTATCTGCTGATCTGTTCCTCGCGGAAACAGACTCTTCCATGCAATCTTCAAGGCATCTGGAATGTCTACGATTCCAGCCCTTGGAGCTGCGGCTACTGGCACAACATCAATGTGCAGATGAACTACTGGCCCGTTTTTTCCTGTAATCTGACCGAACTGTTTGAATCCTATGCGGATTATCATAAGGCCTATCTTCCTCAGGCGCGGAAATACGCCGCACAGTATCTGAAGGAGATAAATCCGGATCAGACACATTCCGAATGCGGCTGGACGATCGGAACCGGAGCATGGCCCTATCGGATCTCCGCGCCCTCCGCGAAAGGGCATTCGGGACCCGGAACGGGTGGCTTGACGGCAAAACTTTTCTGGGAATACTACGATTTCACAAGGAATCCGGAGATCCTGCGCAGAATCTATCCGATTCTCCGGGGAATGTCCGTTTTTCTGTTTCACTGTCTCCGGAAACGCGGAGATGTGTTTCTTGCCGTGCCCTCCGCTTCGCCGGAACAGGTGGATGTCTCGCCGGAACAGAAAGGCTATCTCCATACGGAAGGGTGCGCCTTCGATCAGCAGATGATTTACGAGACCTTTCACGATACACTCCGTGCCGCGGAAGCATTGCAGATCGAAGAGCCATTCCTGAATACGATTCGCGAAATTCTGCCTCATCTGGAGCCGGTTCTCATCGGAGACTCCGGACAGATCAAGGAGTTCCGTGAGGAACACGAATACGGGGAATTCGGAGAAAAGCATCATCGCCATATCTCCCAGCTCATCGGACTGATGCCGGGAACCATCATCAGCGAGAAGACGCCGGAGTGGATGGAAGCCGCGCGCGTTTCCCTCACGAAACGCGGCGATCTTTCCACAGGATGGGCGATGGCTCACCGTCTGAATGCCTGGGCAAGACTCGGCGACGGGGAACATGCCTTCCGCCTTCTTCAGACGCTTCTTTCCAAAGGGACTCTTCCCAATCTATGGGATACGCATCCTCCGTTCCAGATCGACGGCAATCTTGGCGGAACCGCAGGGATTGCGGAGATGCTTCTGCAATCGCATTCGGGCCGGATCCGTCTTCTTCCCGCTCTTCCCGCCGTCTGGAAGAACGGATCGTTTTCCGGCCTCCGTGCCCGTGGAGCATTCGAACTTTCCGCCCGGTGGGAAGACGGCATTCTGACGCGGCTCATCATAAAATCAGAGCGTGGCGGCGAATGTCGTCTGGTCGGTCCGGGAATCCCCGGCGGAGAGAACGGACTTCATCTCCGCCTGACCGCGGGAGAAGAGCGGAACATTATTCCGGCAACGTAATTTCAAACTCGTTCTTCCAAGAGGACGACAGAAGAATTTCAGCAGGGAAACAACCGGAATCCGTTTGAATTTCCAGATGATACGGCCCGTAAAATCCACGGAAATATTCCATTCCTTTTTCGGTATCATATTCCAGAATGCCGCTCGTATTCCATTCGTCGCGGATCAGATGCTTCAGAACGGAAAAGACCGGTTTTTCACTCAGTTCCGCATCGTTGTTCAGAAGACCGCCGAACGCTTTGTTTTCGTTGTAGACAGGTTCATCTGGATTTTCCGGCAGCTGGGCTGTATTGTCGACGAGGTTCCAGTAGACAATTCCGTTGAGAGCTGGGTGCGAAAACCAGAGCCGATACAGCCGTTCCGCCATTTTCGCCTGAAAATCGAACCGATCCGGACCGATCATCTCGTGCGCCGTCAGCGTAATCTCTGAAATGTTAATGGGAATTCCGAGTCCAGCATACAGGTCCAGCATCCGGAATTGATTGAGTGCGTTGAGCTTGTATTCGCTCCATTTGAGCATGTCCGGAAATGCGGCGCACATCAGGTGGAACTGGAGTCCGAGCCCGTCCACCTTCCGGCCGCTGCGGAGCAGGTGCCGGACAAGCATGAACAGCGGTGTATATTCTTTATTGTATCCATCCCAGCAGTTGAAATCGTTATAGTGAAGCACGGCGGATTCGGGAAAATAGCGTTTCGCAAGATCAAAGCCGAATTCCACCTGGCGGTACGGCAGTTCCCGGATGTCGTTTCTCCAGAGACTGAGTCCCTCGTTGACGACATCCCAGAGCGGAATCCGTTCCCCGTACCGCTCCGCGATCCGGCGAATTCGCCGCTCCCATTTGAGTTTGAGTCCGGCATCGGCCGTGAGCCAGGACGGAAGATTGCACTGCCAGAGCAGCGGATGCCCTTTGGGTGTCAAATGTGCGGATTCAGCCCATTCCAGGAGTTCGTCCACGGCGGGACGGCGGAAAAATTTCGGAGAATCTTTTGCAAACCGCTCCTTTCCCGGTTCCGGTTCCAGACCATCCCAGTAAAACGGCACAACAACTGTGTTGAAAAGCTCCTTGAATTTCCGCTCGTACTCCTCATTTTTTTTTCCGGTGTCAAACTGCCGGTACATAAAACCGTTGCAGCCGAATTTGAATTCGTGTCCGGTCTGACGGAATCGGACAGTCGCTTTCGAAACGGCTGATCCGTCCTGGTGTTTGAGAATCAGATGCGCCTGTCCTTTGCGGTTCAGCTCGGTTCCATGCTCGATTCGGGCTTCCACTTCCGGATTTTCGCGAAGCAGCGAACGGCTGACCGCTTGAATAAATTCATTTTCCATGAAGAATCCTCCTCTTGATTGGACAGGGAACAATATATCTGCTGTCGCGGGGAAAACAAAGAGGTGTTCAACGTGTTAAAGCACTTTCCCCGCTTTTCCCGGCTTCCGCATCTTGTATCTTCCCTGTTTTTCAATATAATTAATAGCAGCAGAAGGAGACGATCATGGGGTACAAAAATACAAATGAGTTCATGCGGATCCGCGGAGTGATTCTTTCCTCCATAGCGAATTCAAACCGGACGGAAATCCGGATACCATCCCTTCGGAAGCTTGCCGAACTTTACCGGGTATCGCCTCCGACTGCAATGCGGGCGATCCACTCTCTGCTCGAAGACGGCTATATTGTCCCGCTGAAAGGCGGCGGTTACCGCTCCCTTTCCCAGATGCGAAGTTCCATGAAAATTTTCGGGATGATCAACAGCTTCGGCAAACAAATTTACGATATTCACTGTTTCTGGCTTCTGAACGCGGCTCTCGGGATCGAACTGACCGGACGGGGACCCGAATTCTGCACAAAGGATCTCTATCTTGAAACCCAAACCGATCTTCGCCGCGCCATCTTTGAACATGGTCTTGCGGGATTGATCTGTTCCGGTGTAACAGCGGAAATCGTGGATGAAATCGTCCGGCTCCAGAAGGAAACGCCGATCCCGGCGGTTGCATTCTACACCTCCACGCGGAAAATCACGGCGGCTGCGCCGCTCGCTGAGGATTTCTATGGACTTTTCCGTCAGCTTCTGCGGGAAAAGCGCACGCGCTTTCTGGTTCTCCTTTCGGAACACCATCCGTTTTATCGGGAAATCGCCGAAGCCATTGAGAAAACGCGTCTCCAGAACGGTGTCAGTCTGACACGCATTTCCTGTGCGGAAGAGGAGGCGCTGTTTCAACTCCGGACTCTCTACAGAACGACTCCCTCCTTTGACGCGATTCTGTTTTTCTCCCTTATGCCGGGAACCTATGAATTTCTGGCAAAACGGGAAAATCCCGATCAGTGCCGTTTTGTTCTGGATCAGTTTTCCCTTTATGAAAGCCTCCGCTTTACAGGTTATGTCTACTCCATTGATCTGAAAAAAACAGCAGGAAAGATCATCGGGAATCTTCTGGAACAGACCAGAGGAAACGAAAACAAACACTTCTTTCGAACGGAATTTTCAATTGTTCAATATGAAAATGGACATGTTCTCAAACCACTCACATGAAAGGATTGCACAACTATGACAATGAGAGTCGCTCTGCTGACAAGCTGTCTATTCGCGCCCGCCCTTCTCTTCGGACAGATTCTGTTTGAAGATTCCTTTCAGGATGCGGATACGCTGAACAACAGAAAACAATGGCCTCCCTACCGGGAAGGCGCGGAAATCCTCCGCATGGAGGATGGAAAATTTGCACTTCATCTCTCACCGAAACCGGTGAAACCGGGATGCAGGGCCATGGTCAGCCGGCAGTTCGATCTGAACAGCGTCCGTGGCAAACGGCTGACTGTTACCGCGGATGTCAAATGGGACATCAAGCTGCCGTTCAGCAAATGGATGGGATCGCGTTTCATGCTCTGCATCACCGGTTCCGACAAGAAAACGTCCTATGTCAGTGCATCCATTCCGCCGGGGAAATCCGACTGGAAACCCGTCGAATTTTCCGCACAGATTCCGGATGATGCCCAGAGAGTCATGCTGTTTCTCGGAATCCAGGATGCTCCCGGCGATCTATATGTGAGAAATTTGAAAGTCCGTTCCGGCGACCTTTTTCTGGACCTCTCCTCCGCGGCAAACATGACCTATCAGGATCAACAGGCCGGCGACGGCAAAGGAGGCTGGTCCGATCAGGGACCCGACAACGATGCCTCCGGATTCAATTTCCGGCAGACGACTTTCGCCAATGTTCCCTTCAAACCGCTTGATCCGGGAGCAAAAAAACGAAACACCGTCCTGACGTTTGCATCCCCGAATTTCCCGAAAGGGCTGGAAAAGGCGGAAATTTCCCTTTCCGGCACCGGAACGAATGCGGAATATCTTTATCTTCTGCACACATGCTCCTGGGGCGGAACCAAAGGACCGGCAGGATTCATCTCAATCTCCGGCGACAGCGGAAAAATGCAGAAAATCACCGTTCAGGACAGCCGGGACGTCAGCAACTGGTGGTTCCCGAAACAGGTGGAAAACGGTGCGATCGGCTGCATCTGGAGCAATGTCTCAGGCGGAAATGTCGGATTGTATGTTACGAAATACAAGCTGGATTCCTCGCTTGGAAAGATTCGAAAGATCACATTGGAAAGCGCTCATGCCGCGCCCATCTGGATCGTAGTCGGCGCCACGCTCTCCTCCCGGGACTATCCATTCCCCAAAACAGAAAGCACTCATATCAAGGCGGACCGGGTCTGGAAGGCGGTTCCTGTCGATACGCAGACGCAGGGAATCCGGAAAGGATCGGCGCTGGATCTCTCCCGGATTCTGCCGCTGGAGAAAGTCGGAGTTTACGGACGTGTCGTGGTCGCTCCGGACGGACATTTCACCTTTGAAAAACGTCCGGATAAACGGATCCGCTTCATGGCAGCCACCATTGACTTCTCCCTCCTCTGGGAAAAAAATCCCGATCTGGCCGGTGCGGATGATGCGGAAATCAAACGGAGAATCCGGGAATTTGCCGAAGAGATCCGCAGAAACGGATACAACATGGTCCGTCTTCATTTCTTCAATACCGCGATGATGGGAAGCGCCAGACAGGATCTGGAATTCGATCCCGTCTTCTTCGACCGATTCGATTATATGGTCCACTCCTTCAAGGAGAATGGAATTTATCTCAACTGGGACGTCTGGACCAGCGCCCCCGGTTTTCAGGCGGGCAACCACTGGGCAAACCGTGTCGGGGATAAAAGACATTATTTCTACTATCTCTATGTGGATCCGAAGGTCCGGAACATGTGGAAGGAAGGAGTAAGGAAATTCCTGAATCGGAAGAATCCGTATACGGGAACAACACTTGCCGAAGATCCGGTGCTCGCCATTACCATCGCCGCAAACGAGCAGGACGGAATGCTCCGCGGCTGGCGCGACACCTCCGAACTTCTGCCGGAATGGAAAGCCTTCCTCCGGAAACGCTACAGCTCAATCGACACCCTGAAGAAAGCATGGGGAAAACGGGCGGCTGCCATCCGGGATTTCGACTCAATCACTCCTTACCGGAGTGCCGATTTTGCCACACCGGATCAGTATGGACGCGATATTACCGAATTTATCATGGAAAAGGAAAACGCTCTTGTCGATTTTTATCGGAAATCGCTTGAGGAAGCCGGATACAAGGGACTCTTCAGCCAGTGGAACATGGGACAGGAACTGTTCCGGAATCTGGAGCGTCAGAAAGTGGATGTCGTGACCATCAACGGCTATCACGCCCACCCGTCTGCATATACCAGTCCGGGATCGACAATCAGCCAGGCAAGTTCGATTTCGCAGATTGCCGCCTGCATCCGGAATCTGAATGCCACAAAGCTCTATCGGAAACCGCTGGTGCTTACGGAATACGGCCATGTCTTCTGGAACAAATACCGCTATGAACAGGGATTTGTCACGGGAGCCTATTCGGCCTTCCAGAATCATGACGGAATCACCGGATTCTGCAATCAGGTCCGTTCAGCACAGAAAATCAAAAATCCCAAGCAGATGTGGATCAGTCCATTTACAGGATTTGCATTCGATCCGGTGGCAAAATCGCAGGAATTCCTGACCGCTCTGATGTATCGGCGCGGGGATGTGACCCCGGCAAAAAATATGGTGCGGATCGCCGTTTCCGGCAAGAAAATCATGAAGGCTGGAGAGTGGATGGATGCGGTTCACAGCGGACAGACGCGTCTCTCTCTGGTTACAGGATTCGCTGTGGACTGCGAATCAAATCTGCCCGTCAGTCCAAACGAGCTGATTCTCCCGCTCAGCGGGAGGACTCAGCTCAATGTTCAGGAGAAGTTCATTGAAACAAAGGAAAGTGAGGTCAACGCCTTCGACTTTGATTCAACCATCCGGATGCTGAAACAGAAAAAACAGCTGCCGGAATCCAACCGCACCTCGGCGGAAAAAACTCAGTATGAAAGTGCAAGCGGAGAACTGTTCCTGGATCAGCACAAACGCTTCATGTCCGTTGACACGCCGCGCCTTCAGGGAATTTGCGGAGAAGCGGGAACAAAAGCAAAACTTTCCAATCTGGAAATCCGGCAGATGAGTCCGCGTGGCAACCTTTCGCTTGCCAGTGTGGATGGAATGAAGGATTTGCAGCAGGCGAAGCGTCTGGTCGTGGTGTTTGCGACCAATGCGCTCAACAGCGATATGCAGTTCCGTGATCTGGAAATGCGGGTTCTGAATCGGATCGGCACGCTTCCGGTTCTGGTGGAAACCGGTTCCTTCTCGCTGACCTTCCGTAATGTCAATGCGAAGAAGATGAAAGGATATGCTCTTGCCATGGATGGCTCCCGCATCGCGGAAATTCCGCTGAGACATTCCGGGAACACTGTTGAGCTGACCCTGAAATCCACAGCGTTCCCGCAGGGGCCGGCCGTCTATTTTGAAGTGGTCGCTGAATAAATATAAGGAGTCCGGAAAATGAAACCATGGAATCCGCTTCTCCTCTCTGCAGCTCGTTCTTTCGCCGTAGAAAATGCGGAAAAATCGGGAAAACGGATCCATGAAAAAATGGAATGAAATAACACTCCGGAACACAGACAGAAACCACGAAAGGAGAACTGGATACATGCAGAAACGGATTTTCACACTTCTGGAACTGCTCATTGTTGTGGCTGTGATCGCCATCCTTGCCGGACTGCTGCTGCCTGCTCTGAACAAGGCACGGGAAAGCGCAATCGCAATCAAATGCACGGAAAGTATGAAACAGCTTGGACTGGCATATCATCAGTATGCACAAAGCTGTGACGACTGGACTTTGAGTTATGAAAATCCAAGATGGTATATCAACGAGTTCTTTCTGGATATTCTGAATGTCAAAGTCAGAGGACCGAGCGGCTGGAATCTGGAATACTGGGACAAGAGTTTCATCTGCTCCAATGCAACCCGCTGCGGAACCAATGCGGCAATCTACAAATCCCTGTCGCCGCTTTACCGGTCCGTCTGCAATGCCTATGGACTGAATGTTTCCGGAACGGAAGGGCCCTCCTGGACCAATTATAAACTGACCAAAGTCAGAAATTCCTCAGCCAAAGTCGCTTTTTCCGAGACATCCGCAGGAGGTCTGATTCCCTCCTGGAGCCGTGATCCGGCAGAGAAATGGTGGCTGCTTGGAAACGGTCAGCTGACAGATACCGATCAGTACATGGCCTATCGCCATAGAGAAAACACAGCGGCAAATACTCTTTTTTTCGACGGTCATGTTGCAGCAATTCCTTATTCCGTTTTCATGCAGAGTCAATTTTCTTACCACCTGACGCCGTATCAGTAATCCCGTGTCTTGCCCGGGAAATGTGGACTTCCATTTCCGGGGGGATTCAACAAACCGTCAATGCACAAGGATGATGCTATGCTGACATTTCAGAAAAACGAAGACAGCAACTTCGCCGCGGAAGAAAGTTCCGTTCAAGATGGATACTGCCGCATTGCGTTTACCCCGTCGCCGCACGATGGAATTGCAAAATTGTGGTTTCACTGGGTTGTCCGGAATGAATCTTCCGAGCCGCTCCCTCCGCAGACCCGAATCATTTTGAAGAACCTGCAAGGGGTGCTCGGCGCTGAAGACGGCTCCTTTCAGCCGGTTATCCGGACGGACAAATCCGACTGGGAACGTCTGCACAGCGGCGTTCGAAGTGTTCTGCCGGATGGCCGCACTCAACTGGAATGGATCGTGAAGACGCCGCAACGGAACGGATTTCTGGAGTGTGCGCTCTGTTATCCGTACTGGATGCCGGAGCTGGAACGAATGTGTCAGGAGACGGGCGGATACTGGGTCGCGGACGAGATCGGCGTGACCAGGGAAGAGCGGAGAATTCTCCGGCTCTCCAACTGCTATGGCAATCCGGAGCGCCCGGAACGCGGACTCTATCTTCTTGCGCGGCAGCACGCCGGGGAAACACCGGGGTCCTGGGTGCTGGACGGCCTCCTGAGGCGCCTTGCGGAACGAAAGGCACCTTTCCCGGTCTGGTGCATCCCATTTGCCGATCCGGACGGCATTGCAAACGGTGATTACGGAAAGGATTCCTTTCCGCAGGATATGAACCGTTCCTGGGGGCCTTTTGAATTTATGCGTCATGAGACGAAAGTGATCGGTACCGATCTTCGGGAATGGCGCAGACGCATTCTTCCCGGAGAGTCGCTGGTTCTGGATTTTCATGCTCCTGGAGCGGATGAAACCGGAGTTTATGCTTACGTCTCCGACGAATCGCGGAAACATCCGTTCCGATGGAAAATCCATGATCTTCTCCCGCGGCTCGACAGAGCAATCGCCCCCTGTTCGCAGACGCCATTTCTCAGGACAGGCGGTTACAAGAAATATTCCGCCTGGGGAGAGTTTGCAAATCTTTCGGAGTTCTGTCTCTGGACTCTTCCGCTTCTTTTTGCTTCGATTGAGATCAGTTACTGGAAGGCGGGAGGAAAAGTCCTGACCAGAAAGGAATATCAAAATATCGGAAGCCGGATCACAGATGAAATCATTTCTATTTTTTCGGAATCCTTACAGTCAGGAGTCAACAAAAAATGCGTTTGAAAACCCGTCTCTGCAGTTCTCTGGCAAAGATTTTTCCGCAGGAGGACCCGCAGGGAGTTCCATACCATTCCGCCTCGGCGCTGAAGGGAGAACGATTCTCGTTCCAGTTTGTGTTTCATACCAAAAAGCAGTGGGATCCTTTCCGAGTGGAGGTGGAATCCGCTCTGTGTGAATATATCCGGGTGCGGAAAGTGGAGCTTGTCCCGGTACCAAGCCTATCCCCCTTTCTGCCGGAGGAATGGGCGGAAGAGGATCTTATTTCCCATCAGCCCGGCTTGTATCCGGATCTTCTGGAGGAACTTCCGGATCCCTATTATCCGCTGCCGGATGCCTGGAATGCTCTGTGGATTACCGTGGAACTGCCGGAGACGATTCAGGGCGGCAGATATCCGATCCGGCTTCGTCTCCGGGAATCGGGTGCCACTGCTGGAGAACAGGTTTTGATTCTGGATGTTCTTGATTTTGTTCTGCCGCCGCAGAAACTGATCTGCACCAGCTGGGTTCATGCGGACTGTCTTGCCGTTTATTATGATACTCCGATGTGGAGCGAAAACCACTGGAGCATTCTGAAAAAGTTTATCCGTTCTGCAGTCCGGCATGGCATCAACATGCTCTACACACCGCTGCTGACGCCTCCGCTGGATACCGCTCCCGGAGAGGAACGACCAACGACTCAGCTGATCGGAATCCGGAAAAAGAAAGGGGACTACTTTTTTGATTTTTCCAGACTGGATCGCTGGATCAACATGGCGCAGAACTCCGGAATGAATTACTTTGAGTTTTCGCATCTGTTTTCTCAGTGGGGGGCGAGGTATGCACCGAAGGTTGTGGCGGATGTCAATGGAACCGAACAACGGATTTTCGGGTGGGAGACGTCTGGAACTGATCCGGAATACCGGAAATTCCTTGCGCAGCTTCTCCCGCAACTGACGGATTTTCTGATCCGGAAAAATCTGCGGAAGCAATGTTATTTCCACTGTTCCGACGAACCGAATCGAAAACAAGTGGAATCCTATCGGGAGGCTTTTCTGTTCCTGCATAAATTTTTGAAGGAGTTTCATTTGTTTGATGCGATGTCCGATACCGGAGTTGCCCGACGAATCCCGGAAGTCATTCCGATTCCTGCAGAAGAACATATCAAGACTTTTGCATTGCAGAGGCCTGAACAGCTCTGGACCTATTACTCCTGTACTTCGCAAAAGAAAGTCAGCAATCGTTTTCTGCACATGCCGTCCTCCCGGAACCGGATTCTCGGAGCACTTCTTTACCGGTACGGAATTTCCGGATTTCTGAACTGGGGGTTCAATTTTTATTATTCGGGTCTTTCCCGTTTTCCGCTTGATCCCTTTCGCCGAACAGATGCTGGGGGAGCATTCCCGCCGGGAGATGCTTTCCTGGTTTATCCGGGAAGAAATGGTGCGCCTTTGGATTCCATTCATTATGAAGTTTTTGCAGAGGCTTTGCAGGATTTCCGTGTTCTTTCACTACTGGAGAGATATCTCCATAGAGACAAAATTATGGATATGCTGGACCACCATTCTCCCGGAGGACGAATGACAATGACAGAGTATCCGCGAGGAGAAAATGCCGTATTATCTCTTCGAAAGCGAATAAACAAATGCCTTGCAGGGAGTGTAAAAGAGACCAGCTAAGCCTGCTGGTCTTTTGCTTCGCAGGACGGAGATCTCCGCTTCGCGGCTCTGCGGAGAGAAGGCGCACCGAATACAGCAGACCAGCCAGGACAACTGAGGGATGGAAATGTCCCTCATAAGTCGGGATTCCTTGAGGAATATGGTTTCGATGGAAAAGGGATTTATGCGGATTATGAATTCCTGAGAGGACGACATCCGGAGTATTTCCCAGATGCGGAGCATGCACGTGCCGCTGTGGAATTCGTTCTGGACAATCCGGAGCCGGGTAGCCGTATTCAGGATAATCCTGGAGCATTTTTTTATTTTCCAGAAAAATTCTCTCCACCTCAAAATGGCGAATTTTTCGAGTCTCAAAAGGAGGAGCATTTTCACTTCTCGAAAAATTCTCCGGGAGAAACTGGTAAGCGCCCAGCCAGCCCCATCTGGATTTGAGTCAGACAGTGTGGTATGTTCTTCCACAAACCGTAATAATGGGAGAACGGCATGGGACGCGAAGGACGAGATTATTGGGAGGCGCAACTGTCAGAATATTGGGACAGC
>CASEYW010000184.1 GCA_949292215.1 uncultured bacterium | reverse complement strand
CCCTGAGTCTCTTCTATCCGATCATGACGCCCGACGTGAAGCGTCCGATGTTTCATGAAAACGGCGCGCGTTTCTTCGGCAATCAGGCCTATTTTTATCCTGTCCAGGTCGGCAATATGCACTCGATGCTTTATGAAGTCTATGAGAACAATGGAAAAGGACGTTCCTACTCTTTTGTCTCCTCGCTGTACGACCGGATCCTCACTCACATCATGCGAACTACGATGAGTGCATGGCGCTATCAGGGCGTGAATGGAATTGGTCCGTTCGGTTATGTGATCGGCGGAGGATTCCTGATGGCCGGTGTTGCCCGTGCCGATCTGCTCCAGGAGATTCCCGACAATTTTACTTTGCCGTGGATTGTTCCAGAGTTCCTGGCTCGTGGAGCCTATCAGCCGCCGTACAGTCATACTGGTGCGCCGGATCTGCGCCCGGCTCCGTCTGCTGCGGAGTTCCTGGCCGCATGGAATGCCGTTGCAATCGATTTCTTCGCTGCGGGAAACGATCTCTGGGAGATGGATCATGCCTTCTATGCCGGAGAGAAGGTTTCCAAAAGTGTTGCCGTGATGAACGATTCCTCTCTCCCTGTTTCTGGTAGATTGGAAATTTCTCTGCGCGATGAGTCGGGAAATCGAAAAATCGTCTGTGCGCTGCCCGTGAAGACGGATCCGTTTTCCAATGTTCGCGTCCCCTTCTCGTTTGAAATGCCCGGAACCGCAGTTCGTACCGACTGGATTCTTTCCGCCGAGCTCATTCCTGACGGGAAGAAAACAAAACGGATCGTCCGTTCCATGAAACTGCAGGCGTTCCCGAAAACGGTCGTTCCTCTCCTGCAGAGAAAGCTGCTGGTTTTCGATCCGGAAGGTCTGGCTGTTAAACAGCTTGATGCATGGAAGCTTTCCTACACGCGGCTGACCGATTTGCAGAATATTCCGGATGGCGCTTTGCTGCTGATCGGGCGTTCCGGATTGTCCCGGGCCAGCAATATCCCCGAATGGAACGATCTGACCGCCCGGAATGTCCGCATCCTGCTGCTGGAACAGGAACAGGATGCGTCGTTGGAGCTCATGAAGACAAGAGAGCGTTTCGCATTTATCAATGTCGGCAATCATCCTGTGCTCACCGGATTCCGCGACGGTGATTTTGCGGTATGGCGCGGCAGCCACTCTCTTCAAAAGGCGTATCAGGGAAAAAGCGTGGGACAGTCCTGGTCGGACTGGGGAAATCGCAACATGGTGGCGGGAGTCGTGTTCCGCCGTCCGACGCAGGGAAACTATCGTGCATTGCTGGTTTCGGGATTCGATCTCTATCAGACCCCGCTTTTAGAGTGCGTTGGCTCAAAGGGCTCCTGGATCGGATGTCAGCTGGAGGTTTCCGAGCGGTTCGGAACAGATCCGGTTGCCACAACTCTGCTCGCCCGGATGCTTTCCTATCTGGACTGTCGTCTGGAGAGCCCGGAAGAGTCTGCTGCGGCGTTTTTCGGCGGAGCGCGTGGAGAAAACCTGCTCAAGACGCTCGGTGCAGGATACCGGAAACTTTCCTCTCTCACAGAATCCGATCTGGCCGGCGTGCAGACTCTGCTGATCGCTCAGCCCAAGTTCAATGAATTGGAAAAATATCGTTTTGAGCTTAACCGTTTCGTATATGAGGGCGGGCGCCTGATCTATATTCAGATTGGCAAGGAGTTTTCTCCTTCCTGGCTTCCATTCACGCTGAAGCTGCGAGAGGAATCGGTCCGTACCGCGGTTACTCGCAATCTCCAGGCGGATGGGCTCTGGCTCGCCGGATATGGAAACAATGATTTCGGCTACGAAAAGGTCTACCGTATTCCGGTATTCTCCGATTATCCTGCACACTGGGATTCGTTCCAGCCGGGAGTCCTGCTTCGGAACGTTCATGGATGCGGAGAATTCGTTTTTTGCTCGGTCACGCCGGAACTGTTCAGAAAAGAGTATGCCGCTCATAAAACAGCCCGATTCCTGTCGGCTCTTCTTACATCCGCCGGAGTCCGGATCAAGACCGCTGGAGGCGCATATATGGTTCAAGAAAAGATGCGGGCATGTACGCTCGATCTCGTTCCCCGGGCTTGGGAGTTCGCGCTTGATCCGGATCAGAAAGGTCTGAAAGAAGAATGGTACAAGGGAAAGGATGGATCTGGAACATGGATCACCGGTCAGACTGCGGATGCACGTGAAGTCCGACTCGGCATTCCCTGGGAGCACTTCCTTGGAAAAGAGTATGACGGAGTCGGATGGTATCGTTTGGAAGTGGAGGTCCCGTTTCTGATCCGCAAATCCAGACGAGCCTATCTCAATGTCGGCGCGATTGATGATCTGGACGAGGTGTATATCAACGGCGTAAAAATCGGTGCCACTGGTGAAGATACTCCTGAATACTGGATGGCTCCACGGATGTATTCCTTCGATACATCAATCTTGAAGAAAGGAAAAAACCGGATCGTTTTCCGGGTTACCGATTTACGGGGAGGCGGTGGAATCGTAAAGCTGCCCTGCACCCTCTCCAACCGGCCTGGTCTGGGGGGGCGCGCATGGAATGCTCCATTCCTCGATAAGGATGAACGCGATTATCTTTACAATCCCGATGTCGTACGCGGATACTGACCGTATATCGGATTGAATCCTGAGCCCCGTCTGAATAAGAAACGGCCGGAGGACGCTTGACAAAGCGTCCTCCGGAGAAACAAGCCCGATGCAATACTCTATGATTTTACTGCTCCGCATGGACTGCTTATCCCAAAAACGTTTTTCAGACAGGCGGACGCATCCTGATTTGTCAGAAGCGGATACATATTTCTTTTAGAACCTTCTGAGTGCTGTTTTGCAGACAGAGAACGGCGCCGAACCGAGCGCCGGAAGCAGAAGTCCCGCAAGAATGGCAATGATCGCACTCGTAATCAGAAGCTCTATCAGAGTAAATTTCCGGAAGATCCGCATGGCAAGCCCCTTCGTTTTTGTTTTCCCTGTGGATCATTATACTCTGAAAAGACGAAAACGACAAGAGGGGAAATCTTCTCTTTTATAACCTGAATTCGGTATTTTATATCTTTTTTTCGAAATCCCCCTGTTCCCGGACCTCCCGGGGTGGAACTCCGTATCTCTTCCGGAATTCCCGGGAGAAGGAAAACTGACTCTTATAGCCGCATTTCTGCGAAATCTCCTGAACGGAAAGCGTGGTGGATTTCAGGTAAGCGCCCAGCCAGCTCCATGGTGATGGTGGATCGAGGGGAGATTTTTTCGAAAGGGGAAATGTAAGCGCCCAGCCAGCCCCATCTGGATTTGAGTCAGACAGTGTGGTATGTTCTTCCACAAACCGTAATAATGGGAGAACGGCATGGGACGCGAAGGACGAGATTATT
>CASEYW010000183.1 GCA_949292215.1 uncultured bacterium | reverse complement strand
TATAAAGTTTCTAATTGGTGGAGGTGGCGGGGATCGAACCCGCGTCCTGTGATGGCATTGCGCCTGCTTCTACATGCTTGTCCGGACTTCTTTGCTTATCGTCACGCAGAGTGGTCGCCCGGCAGGCTTCCTTGTGACTATTCCGTCTGAAATCTCATTCCGCAGCAACAGAAAAACCACTGGAACCAGGGCGCTGATGACGTTTCACATCCCCTAGCACCCGTCAGGGAGGAAACGTCGCTGCAACTTAGGCAGCGAGTGCGTACTCTTCGTTCGCAGTTATAGTGTTGATCGAATTTTTACGAGGCCAACGATCATCCTCGACATGCCGCCGACGTTAAGCGCGTCCAGTCGAAGCCAAGACACCCCCAATCAAACGTCGTTATTAAAACTTCTCCTAATATAGCAGGGGAAATAAAAAATACAAGTTTTCAGAACTCCTGATCGCATTCTCCTCCGAACAGTTTCAGATCATTCTGCTGTTATCGGACAATTACCCGGAACTTTCAGAACACACCATCCCCAGTCCAGCAGAGAGAATCGCAGTTTATCCGCCCCGATGCAACTCCATCCGTTTTGTTCGGAACTGCCAATTTCAACAGCTTGTGACGCATTCTTAAAACAGAGCGTGAACGGATTGGCTTTTTCATCCATGTTCAATACAAACAGCAGTCTGTCGCCTGCCGGAAGTTTCCGGAAAATTACCTGAATGTTTTTTCTGTCTTCCGAAGCAATTTCCGACAATTCCCAGGATGGTGCCACTCCCGCAGCTTTCAGCCGTTTGAGAAGTTCTGTTCGATAAACATTTCCCTCTTCATACGAGAGGACCCGCTTGTTTGCCGTTTCATGGAATGGAACGGAAATCTGATAGGCTTCCGAAAGAATTGAACCATAAAGAACCGTTTGTCCTTTTCCAAAACGATTTGTGACGATTGCTGGATCTCCATTGGCGAATCGACCTTCAACTTTTCCTCCTTTGACCTCGATTTTTGCTCGAAAATCAAAGGCGGGAATTCCCCCGCAATCCGGTTCATAAAGTTTTTCAAGGTCATAAACCTGTGCTCCAAAGACATCTATAAGTCCGCCGGGAGTCTTTTCATAGTGAATTCCATTGCTGTTCTTGAGGGCAAAGGGCGATTCCGCAAGCACTGTGCCGCCATTTCTTACAAATTCGCGCAGGATGTCTGCCAGCCCGGAATCCACATGGGGATGGAATGGAATGTACAGAACTTTCATTCCATCTAGAATTCCGCTCATGATCTGGCGCGCATTGCATAATTCCGCTCGGATTCCAAGATGGAGAAACGCATTGTATAAATAATGAACGGAATTGTTGTAACGGGACAGATAGCCTTCACATTCCGAAAGGTATCTGCAGTCCTGATTGTCAAGAATCAGGACTCCTGATTTATCCGATGTATGTGTAAGGAAAAGATCCGGATGGGCCGTCAGAAATTTTGCGAGTTTTCCGAACTCTTCCGCCCGTTCCGTGATTCTGCCGTCCCAGCCGACCATGTTGAATTCCCCCGCCTGTGCATCGGAAATACGGCTCCGATAGAGCCAGCGCAGAACGGCGCGGGCTCCGTGTGCAACCAGAAACAGATCGCGCGCATTCATCTTGCGCGGCGAATAGGAACGCGGAACCAGATTGTGGACCCAGCTGACTGGGCCCGCTTCCGTTTCCACAACCCAGAAGCCTTCGGGATCTTCGCGCTGCGGACGTCTTCCTTCTGCCAGAAGATGGATTTTTTGATGGAGGGTATACTCATAGGGTGAGTAATCACCGCCTTTTCCCTGAGCATGAATTGTATAGACACTGGTTCCAAGAATATCCTCTTCTCCGAAAATGTCCGCATCATACGGTCCGCATAAGTGCGAGATGACCGGAGTTTCCGGGTCGATTTCCCGGATCCAGTTGCGGATCAAGTGAAATTTATCTGCCCGGTTCTGTTCCAGAAATCTGCGCCAGTCTAGATAAGGAATGTATCCGCCCGCTTCGAAGTTTGCTGCGGGCTGCGGGAAAACATCCTCCCAGGAACGGAACCATACCGGGAATTCCGTACTCCAGGCTGTTGCCAGTCGGTCAAGGGATCCATATTTCCCGCGGAGCCATTCGCGAAATGCTGCAGTTGTATGTTTGCAATAACATTCCGACAAGCGCGGTTCATTCCAGCCTGACCAGGCAATCAGACTTGGACGGTCCTTGTAGCGCAGAATGGCTTCCTGGATGAAGTTCTTTGCTTCTGCCTGATAGGTCGGGTCATCGTAACAGAGCTTGAATCGATTGAAGTGAAGTTCTTCGGAAGCTTCCGGCTTCTCTTTCAAAAGGGTGCAGTGAAGATCATACACCAGCCATCTCGGTGGATAGATTGCCTGCAGATTTGTGAATGTACCGCCGACGTTTCCGATGACTTTGAGTCCGTTTTCTTCCGCCAGATCAAATGCACGGTCGATCCGTGAAAAATCGCGTTTCCCATGTTCCTTTTCCACACGGTCCCAGCAGAGAAAGAGACGGAACGTCGTCAGTCCGAGTCTTTTGATGTTAGCAATGTCTTCCGGCCATTCGGTAATATCAACTTCGGTGGCTTTGGGCAGCGGCGCATACGTCGCTCCGATCGGGAAAAAATGTTTATCCGGTTTCATGAATCCTCTTCCTTGTGGTTATTGTGAATTTCCTTTCATTTTACCTTGAAATTCTCCTTTTCTCAAGAGAAATCTGTGCCAATAAATATAAACTTTGTGCCATGTTGTATTCGATTTTTTGAAGAATTGTCGTTGATTTTTCTATTTTTCTTTCCTTGGAATTCTCTTTTCCATAATACCATTTCCCGGTTGCCCCAATCTGTTTTTCGAGCTTTTTTTTTGATCCGCTCTTGACATGGATGCCTTTTTGTGATATAATGAAAAAAGAAGTGGTAACCGGTGGTAAATGCAATGAAGTCGATACGTCTGGAAGCACCCAATACGGAGTTTATGAAGATACGCCAGTATGTGGTGGAACTGATCATTCGCGGTGGAGATGAACCGTTGAAAGTTCCTTCTACGCGGAAACTGGCGCGGATGTTCGGCGTTTCGCATCCGACTGCGCTGAAAGTACTTCGGAATCTGGCGGAGAGTGGACATCTGATTGCCTGCGGAAACAGCGGTTATATCACGGTTCCCGGCAGTTTCAGTTGCTGGGGAAAACTTAAAATTATCGGAGTGGTCATGGGTGATGGCTGCAATGTGCTGTTCGGAAAACAGCATATTGATGTGTCTTCTCCGTTTTTGCGGGAAATTCTCGGGCGTTCCGGAAGTTTTTCCGCCCAGTACATTTATTTGCAGGGGAGGACGGAAAACGCCGTGGATGTGATCCGGAACTACAATCTGGACGGCCTGGTCTGGTTCTCCCCGGAGAAGAAATACGCGGAGACGATCCGGGCTCTCCGGGAATCCGGATTGCCGATTGTCGAGATCGGTTTTGTAACTGGAAATGCAAGCTCCGCACGCTGGAATTTTACGGAGGATCACTACCGGATCATGAATCGGATTTTTGATGACGGGCGTCGACATCCGCTGATTCTCAGCAGTAACTGTCCCGAAGAGTTGTATTCGGAAATCCGTTCCGGTATTTGCCGCTCCTGTCTGGAGCATGATTTCCCGCTGGAGCATTGCTGCTTTGTCAATGATGATCCGGAATCTTCCATGCGTCAGGTGGAAGCGCTTCTGGAGAGCGGGCAGAGCTTCGATGCCGTAATGCTGACTGGCGTCTGCTGGCAGTACTGGGATTTCCTGAAGCAACATTTCGAACTGAAGCGCGAATGCCGGGTGTTCGGTGGAGAACTGACGCTTTTTTCAGATATGAAATTCACTGGATACATGGTGACTCGGAAAATGGAGGAACCCGCAAGAATTCTTGCGGATAATTTTATTCGACAGATGGAATCTCCTCACGATGCTCCTTTGCTGATGACGGACATCGAAGTCGATTTCGTATTTTGCGAGGACGGTCTCCCCGTCCGGGATCAATCAACCATGGAAGGAAGGATTTCAGAATCATGAACCTGCAGAAAATCAGGACCAAGCTAAAACGTCGAACCGCACTTCATTTTACACTCATAGAACTTCTAGTGGTAATTGCAATTATTGCGATTCTTGCCGCTCTTCTGCTTCCGGCATTGAACAAAGCGCGGGAGAAAGCGCAGGCGATTCAGTGCCTTTCCAATTTGAAGCAGATTGGTGTCGGGATGTCTTCCTATCTGGTGGACAGCGATGATTATCTGCCTCCGATGTTCGGCAGTTCCGGGTCCTCTACGGAACCATACTGGCATCACAATCTGCTGAAGCTGATCGGCATTTCGACGAAAGTGAGCGCAAACGCCTATATTACGGTTGGTGTACTGCGCTGCCCCGCGATGCCGCCGCTGACGGATTTTCAGTATTATCCGCACTACGGCATCAACGACACGCTCATTGTTTACAGTGCTTATTTAACGAAATCTTCTGATCTCTATACCTCCGGAAAGGCTGCGAAGATTCCGAATCCGTCGACGAAGTTCCTCATTGTGGATACTTACAACTGCGGGGATTCTTCCGTGGAAGGGATCGAACGGGATCGCGGATTCTGGCGCTTCGGGCTCAATCTCGGGAAAAATTACGGTGTTCCTGCGGCCCGTCATCTTCAGCAGGTAGGGACTCTGTATCTGGATGGACATGCGGGATGGGTTACGCCGGAGAGCCGTTACAATCCACTGGAGGCGTATCCTTACAAGTGGACCGACCGGAGGTCGATGGAGCATATCTGTGCCGGAGGATACATCTGGTAAGATGATTCAAACCATGCAGTGAATCGACAAAAAATTGAAAGTTGCAAGGACGTATTATGGATTATTCTAGATGGAAACCGTTTATGCTGCCGCTTTTTTTGAGTGGAACAATGCTCACTGCGGCTGTTTTTGAGGAAAATTTTCAGTCCTGTACGGATTTCTCGCCTGAACTGGAACGCTGGATGTACCGAGGGGTTGCTGGAGAAGTAATCGGAGGGGCGTATCTGTTTACCGGCGTGAATCAGAAAAGTTCCGAATACTGGGATGTCAATCCGGAGGATGCGCAAATGCTTGTGCGTGGCTTTCCGGCAGGAAATGCGGTGGCAGTCTCTGCCCGTTTCACAGCAATGCCGCATAAATTCAATGTGTTTCAGCCTGGGAAAAACACGGAACAGCGGGCAGGGCTTCTGATTCACAGCCGTCTGTTTCAGCGGAGGACCCCGTTTCCGGCAGATCAGCCATATCTGACTCTTTCTTTGAAAAAAAAGGTGGATGGAACGCGTGTTTTTGATCTGGATTACTGCGGAAAGCCTGCCATTGCGCTGAAGTCTGAACTCGCGGAACAGGAGTCGTGGAAAGAGGGAATTGAGTATCGTCTGGAGCTGATGCTGAAGGACGATTCCGCTGTGGGAACGGTTCGGGAGGGAAATCGAATTGTCTGGCGGAAAACGCTCCGGAGTTCGGAGTTCCGAACCGTTTTCCGGAAGGCGTATCCCGGATTCCGCAACTACCGTATGACGGGAAAACTTGCATATTTCAAAGCCGATAATCTGAATTCTGCTTCGAAAAAAGAGGCTGTGCAGGAGCTTCCCGTACCGGAAGTCTGGAAAACGGCAGATGGAAAAACGCTTCGTTTCCGGATGGGAGAAAAGGTCGATTTCGCAAAATGTTTTGCCGGACGGCCCGGAGAAAAAGTTGTCACTCTGACCGCATCCGGTTCCGTTCCGGCTGCCGGTGAGTATGCTCTGAAAGGCAATGCCGACTGGTTCTGGAAGCTCGTCTGCAACGGCAAGGTCGCTGCAGATTTCATGCGCCAGGGAAACGGGAAGGGGGGGCATGTTGTGATCCTGCCGTTGAAGGAAGGGGAGTACCGGTTGGAACTGACGGTCAAAACCGGTTCGTCCGGATGGCATTTCGCCTTTGAACACCCCACTTCCGAGGAGATCAGACAGCAGATTCTCCGGAAACATACTTACGGCTCCGATGTTCTTGTCTGGAATCTGGATCGTCTGATGGAAGATTTTGCCAATTTGAAACGCCATGCAATTTCCCTGCCGGATGTGGAACGTGACGTGCTGGCTCTCCGGACCTCGGTTCCCGCCGATCTGGAAGCGGGGGAAATTCAGAAATACGATCCGCTTCTTGATCGCGCCTACGGTCGTGTCTACGATGCTTATCGCTGTCTGGAACTTGAGGATTCCATCACGGAACTCCGGCAGTTCAACCCTGCCATTGCAGAACTTCCAGCTCTGGACAAGTGTGCAGCTGAATTGAGGAAACTGGTCGCATCCGGAGCCGATCTGGATTCCGCCGCCCGAAAGGCTCAGAACCTTCTGGATGCCGCCAGAAAGCGGATGAACGGATTTGCCGAGGGCGTGACCAGGGGCGGCTCGTTCGGGCGCTTCGGCTGGGTGACCAGCGCTTTTCTGGGCGATTACAGCAGCGGTGACGGGCTGCTTGCCAATCAGGTCCTTTCCGACGGAGCGATTGCCCGGCAGTATGTGTTCTCTCCTGCGAATCCGAAATTGTACTGGCAGGTCCGTTTCCGCTTTGAGGGAACACGCGATGCCGATCATGGAAGACGCCTCAAAGCTCTTCCGGTAACGGGACCGAATGCCGCCGTGGAGTTCGGATACGATCCGACACAGTTCTATTCCGGGTCGACGCCGGAAGCTGTAAAGGTGAATGCGGTCAGCTGGACACGGAAACAGTTCACCTGCGCGGATGCCTTCACGGTTGATATGAATCTGCTTTCCCCTTCACTTCTCCTGGAAAGCGCACATCGGGAGTTTGTGCTTTCAGATTCCCCGACCGGTGCTTTTACGAACATAGCCTGGCGTTCCGGGACAAAAGAGATTCTTTCAAGCCCGGTGAAGGATGGTGTGTTATATGATCGCAGGCGCGATGGTGAGCTTGCTTCGAACTGGATCGTGCTCTGGAATGGAAACAATGCGGAGCAGAACCTGACCGGACATCGCGGATCGGTTCCTGTTCAGGTGATGTTTCAGCGCCATCCCCGGAGTATTGTCCGGAAGGGAAATGAGATCCGGATTCGTTTTGATCGGGGAGGGGCCGTTTGGCTGAATACTCTGCATGGAGCTCCGCTTCAGGCTACCGGCAACTGGCGGGGCAATCTGCCGTTTTCCTGTGCGGCCGCGGCGGATTTTGCCGCGTGTGCCGCTCTCGCCCAGCCCGTAGACTGCCGGGAGTTCTACCGGTACGATGCGGAGAAAAACATTGTCACCATCGTGAACAAATACAAATTCCGTGAATTTACAGACAACGACTGGAATCTGAAACCGCGGAAATTCGCACTTCTTCCTCCGGTCCTTTCGCTGATGGCGGACCGCGGATTTGATGCGGTCCTGCCGGAGAATCTGAGGAATCTGGAGTATCCGACGATTTATGGTCCACTGTACGGCGTGGAGGGCGCGGAAATATCTTATTCGCTTCCGGTTCCCGATGTGCCGCAATACAGCATTGCTCGTAATCCGGAGGCGAATGCCGCTGATGTGGAACGTCTGGTCCGCCACGGCATGGAGAATCTGGAAGGAGCGAAGTTCCGGTTGTTTGACGAGCGGCTTTCTCGTTCATGGCATTCCGTGAATTTTCCCGGCGTGGAAGCGATCAAGGTCTGGCAGTATTTCGCTCCGGAATACAAGGCGTACCTGAATGGACTCTTCCGTTATCTGACGGGAATTTCCTCCGGATACCGGACCAACCGCGTCTGGCGCTCGCTGACGGAACCGTATTCGGGAAAGAAATATTATTATTCGTTTTCCATCGGAGCGGAGTATCCGGGAGATGTCGGCGTGTTTGGCGACCGCGGTTATGGAGTCGGACTTCACCTGGTTTCGCTGGAACTCTGGAACTCTTTGAGCGGAGACAACGAACTCTTGAAATCTCTCTGGCGCGACAATGCTCCGCTGGCAACGCCGGATGCCGTCCGCAACGGCAAATATCTGACCGTGGACAAAATGCTCGGCTACGTCAAAAACGTCCACGACTGGGCCTGGATGGATGATGGCAGCAATGATTCCGGAGACAACGGTCCTGTTGTCGACTGTTCGCAAGCTCCGTTTGCCGGTCACAGCGCCTATTTCCGGATGGCCAGGCGCTTCGGCAACGAACGGGAGATTGCCAAAGGAGCCTATCATCTGGCGAAAAGCCAGCTCCCGCTGATCGCACGTCCCGCGTTCCTGGATTATGGCCGGAGCCATGGACTGATCGGCGTGGATCATATCAATGTCGGTTTCCGGGAGTTCATTACACCGAACTCCTTCAGCAATCAGAACATGCATGCTTCGAACGAGCGTGGCGTGTATGTGGGTTCCTACGCGTCTCTCTTCGCCTATGCCGGACGCGATGACGGGTTCGATATTTTCCATCCCTATGCAAGATATGTCTGGAATGATCTGCGGCGGTTCCGTGATCTCTGCAAAGAGTATTTCCCGAACGGGGACAGCGATTCCTTCCATCTTGATGCTCCTCTGGAATCCACCCTCCTTTTCCGGATCTTTGACGGGGAACCCCTTTCCAGAATCCGCAGAATTTATGACAACATGAATGCAAAGACCATTTTCTATGTTCGCAATCAGGTGGAAAAGAACATTCTTCCGCTTCTGCTTTCCGGCGGCTGTCCGCTGCTCCTGACAGAATGGCAGCCCGTACCGCTTCCGGATTTCGAATTCCGTCCTTCCGCGAAGAAAGCCGTTGTCAGGATTGCTTCCGTGCCCGGAGACTATGTGCTCGGTGCGCTTTCCTCCCGAAATCCGTCCGCCGTAAGGATCAATGGAAAGAATATAAAATGGATGTATGATGCGGAATCTCACCGCCTGCGGATTCCGGTTCCCGCGGGAAAAAAACGGGTCATTGAGATTTTCTTCGACCGGATTGACCCGGACCGCTTCACGCCGTTCCCGCTGCCGGAAACGAAACCATCTCTTCCCAGCGTGATTTCTCCGGATGCCAGTCTGGATTATCGTCGGGCATCCGTTGCCCGGAAACCGGCGGAGACAAAGGCAAAACCTGTGATTTCAGAAAAACTTCTGTACCGCTTTCCTTTTGATGGAGAACCCGGACGCGGCAATGCCGGCTTCGGATTCCATGACTGGAGTAAACGGAAGATCCCTCCGTGCGGAGGCATTACAGGAGCCTATCCGCGAGGCGGAAAACCTGCTCGTACTCTGGAGGCCTGCGCATCGCAGGAGAACTTCAGCGGATTCGGTTCCGCGTTTCGCCAAGTGCCTGCCGGAACGAAAAAACTGATCGTAACCGGAAAAATACTGCGCTCCGCCGACTATAAAGGAAATACCCCGATGATCTTTTTATGGCTTGTAACGAGGGATGGAAAGGAATCTCCTGTCTTTTTCCGTCCTCCCAGAGCTGAAAACGGCGTCTGGCAGGAGTTTCGCTTTGAGTGCAAAGGGAAGGAGTTGCCGGCAAATCTTCAGAAGTTTACTCTGAATTTGACCAGTCAGAGAACCCCGGAGGTCCCGACCATCGGCGGCTCCGTCTTTTATCGCGATGTTCAGATGTTCTCTGCCGAAAAATAAAATTCCCTCATAATAGAACCAGAACCGTTGCGAGCATCACAAAGGCGTCAGAAGTTCTGGGAAAGTGTGGAGGGAAGGGGGGAGAACCGCTTTTCAAAGCGGTGTTCTCCCCTGGCATCCACTCTCATTCTGCGGCATATCCTTCCAGATAAACGATTCCCGGATGATTCCGGAGCGGCAGAGTCAGCGGATTCCCATAGAGATCGAATGCCCGGATCTCCTTTCCGGCGAGGTCAAGATTCGAACCGGAGAGTTTGATTGCCGTTGTCCGTCTTCCATCGCTGAAGAGAGCGAGCAGAAGATCGCCATCCTTCAGATAGCGCAGAAACTTTCTGCCTTCGACCCGAAGCGCCAGAGCCGAGTGTGCCGCAAGTTCGGGCAGGGGGTACCCATCGCTGCCTACAAGAGTCTGCAACGATCCTCCGATGGAGAAATTGTACGCCGCATGCGCAGAGTAGAGAAATACACGCTTGACTCCGCCGGTCAGATGAGCAGTGAGAAAACGAACCAGCGTTTCACTGCTTGTGTTGAACTCCTCCTGATTTCGCCAGACGATGGAGTGTTTTGCCAGTCCGGAGACCGGGCGGACATTTGCCAGCGGAGTCGCTCCGTTGTTCGATGATGCTTCCGAATTGATGACCGGTTTGCCGACACTTCCGCGCGCTTCAATGATACTCTGAAACGAACGTTTCCAGTACTTGTCCGCAGAATCGCCGGGACCGCCGGAAAGAGCCCCGTAATGATGGTAATCGACTTCATCGCAGAACTCATATCCACCCGCCTTGTAAACGTCGCGTCCCCACTGCGGACCCACATTGCAGTTGAACCCGGAGATGAGAACATCCGGATTCGCTTTTTTCGCGGCTCGGTAAGCCGTTTTGCTGAGTTCCGCAAAGAGTTTTCCCGCTTCCGGAATCCGGTCGTATGCTTTCGTCTTATGATTGTAGCTCCGGTGGAAGAATCCGGGTACCCAGGGTTCGTTCCAGATGAACCACTCCCGGATGTCGTTCCGGTATCTGCCGACCACTGTCTCCACATAGCGGGCGAATTCCGCATGGTCGACCGGAACATAAAAGGGATCAAAATAATCGCTGTGCTTCTCTTTGTTGCGCCCTTTCCAGCTCGCCCAGACAGGCGTTGTGCCAAGCTGTCCGAAAATCCCCAGTTTCCATTTCCGGTAAAGAGCGATTTCCGCATCGCGGAAGCGCCATTTCCCTTTTTCCGGTTCCAGAAAATACCAGCAGGTGAGCTGGAGAGAACCATCGTGAATCCGGCACCAGTTGACCCCGCCCGCCTTGACCGCCGCTACGGAACAGCCGACCTGACTCAGATGGGTGCCGAACGGTGACTCCGGAGCATCCTTGCCCCAGAAAACCGGACGGCGGATACGGGTGACAATGAATTCATTGACAGGTGATACCGCTTTCCCGTTCCGGTACACCTGTCCTTCAATCCGGAATTGTCCATAAGGACGATTCGGAAACAGATTGTAATTCAATGTGCCGGAGTTTCCGGAAAATGCAGGCAGTTCTTTTGTCTCCCGATAAAGATTTTCCACCTTGAACCGGACCTCCGCCCCTTGAGATTTTCCGGAGATTTTCCACTGGAGAAGAGCCGGTTCATCCTCAAACTGCACCCGCGCTTCCGATGCGTCTGACCGCGGCAGAGTGAATGCCAGTTCACATTCTCCCTGCGAACGGTATTCCGTTTCCCCTTTCGGCGCCACGCGGAACGCATCCAGTTCCGCAACTCCGCGAGTTTGAAAGCTCAGAACGCTTCCGGTATTGAACTCCGGCGCTCTGAAGTCAAAAGAGCAGCGCTTCCATTCCCTGGAAGGTTCGATTTTCTTTTCTTTCACCAGCTTCCTGCGTCCGCTGAGGACTCCAGCCCGGAGCGGAGAATTTCCCCGGAAAGAGAAGGAAACCGTGTATTCTCTGCTCGGGTCCGGGACGCAGAACGGTTCACTTGCCACCGTGATCTGCGCGCCTTTCCCCGCTTTGAGTTTCAGAGCCCGTTCTCCGGACGGCCCTTTTTCCGGGGAGGGCTCCGCTGTTCCGAAACTGGTCGTAGCGATGGCCCAGCCTGTCTGAAGCCCGAACGGAAGACGCGAATTGCGAAGAAAATTCTGTGCATTCGCCGGTGGAAGCCTCAGTTGTTTTTCCGGTTCAAACGGTTCGATGCGGAAATCCCGGATGTCGATCACTCCTGTCCCTGCTGCGGAAAAAATCAGATTGTATCCCACTATCTTTTTTCGGGAGAACCGGACGGGAACCGCCACTTCCACCCATTCCCCCAGCGTTTGCGGAAACAGCACCTGAGGAGTCAGCACGGTATACGGCGGAGCCCCTATCCGGAGAAACGCCCTCCAGCCGTTTGGAATCGAACAGCGCATGCTGACACGGAACAGATAGAATTTCCCATCCACACAGCCGCCGACCTTTCGAAATGAAAATTGAACGGGACTTTTTTCCACGTGGATCCGGACGAATTTGGAGCCGTTTTCTTCCAGAATCTGACTGGTTGCCCGGCCTTTTGTCCAATGGGTGAAATCTTCATGCCAGTCGAATGGAAGTTCCCCTTTGAAATAACTCATGGTTTGATCGAGGGCGTTTCCGGCTTCTGTCGGGATTCTCTGTTCGAAGGAGGCTTTCCAGACAGCAGTCGTCGCTGAAAGAACCATTCCCATGAACAAAAACAAGAGAGTAAAAATCAATTTCATATCCGATACCTTCCTTCTGGTGAGAATTACATTCAAAAATCTTTGTCAAGACAGGTCTTATTGGATTCGATCTGATAATTGAACGGCGTTTGTGCCCAGGGAGCGAAATAGTTTCCGACCCGATAGCCGGAAACATTGCCAGCAATATGCAGAGCATTGATGGTATTCATGTGTCTTGCCTGAGGAGTCGCCCAGCCGGCAACAGCACCGAATCCGTCGCTTGCATATAAGCATCGTTGCATAAATTTCTATATCAATAAATTCCAGATACCCAGCCCGACATTGAGAGGCGTTGCCAAGCGTCCGTTGATTCTTGCCGACATGACTTTTCTGACGCGGCTCAGAAGCTCAGAAATTCCGCCG
>CASEYW010000182.1 GCA_949292215.1 uncultured bacterium | reverse complement strand
GCTATCTTATAGCTTCAGTGTTTCTATTTTGGTCATTAAAATATGGAGACTCACAATGAGAGTAGTAAACTTCAGTGCTGGGCCGGCAATGCTGCCGACGGTCGTAATGGAACGCGCTCAAGCGGAATTCTGTGATTACAAAGGAACCGGCTGCGGTGTGATGGAACACTCTCACAGAGGACCTCTGTTTGATGAGATCCTTGCACGCGCGATCGGCAACGTCCGTGAAATTCTCGGAGTTTCCGATGCGTATGATGTCGTCTTCATCCAGGGCGGCGCGAGCATGCAGTTTGCAATGATCCCGATGAATTTCATGAAACCCGGTGGATATGCTGAATTCGCAGATACCGGCACATGGTCCTCCAAGGCCATGAAGGAAGCCAAACTCTTCGGGGAAGTAAAAGTCATCGCCTCCAGCAAAGAGGATAAATACAAATACATTCCCGCTTTTGATACCTGGCAGCCCTCCACCGCCGAGGCATCTTATCTCCACATCACAAGCAACAACACGATCTACGGAACGCAGTACCGCGATTTCCCGACCGCAAACTCCCCGATGATCGCCGATATGTCCAGCGACATCATGTCCCGCAGATTCGACATGAACAAATTCGCAATGGTCTATGCCGGAGCCCAGAAGAATCTCGGCCCCAGCGGACTTGCGCTCTGCATCATCCGCAAGGATCTGATTGCCAGAACACCTGCCAACGTTCCGACCATGCTCCGTTATGAAACCTATACCGCCAACAACTCTCTCTACAACACTCCTCCGACCTACGGCATCTACATGCTTGCGCTCGTGACCGACTGGATCAGAGAGATCGGCGGAATTGATGCCATCGAAAAGATCAACGACGCAAAAGCAGCTGCCCTGTACAGCGCCATTGACGCCTCCGAAGGCTACTACAACTGCCCGGTCCGCCCCGACAGCCGGTCCAGAATGAACGTTGTTTTCCGCCTCCCGAACGAAGAACTTGAAGCCAAGTTCGTCAAGGAAGCGAAAGCAGCCGGAATGATTGGTTTGAAGGGACACCGTTCCGTCGGCGGAATCCGCGCCAGCATCTACAATGCCGTCCCGATGGAAGGCGTCGAAAAGCTGGTCAACTTCATGAACGACTTCAAAAAGGCGAACGGCTGAATTCCGTCCGCCGGATGTTCCGCCGGGAATTTCGTCAAAGCCCGGTGGAAATCCGTTTGATTTTATGAAAAACACGGTGCATATTACCAGCATGCACCGTGTTTTTGTCTGGATGAAAACACCTGAATCACGGATTCAGGACCTCAGCTTCGGGAGGATATCAACATGCTTCAAAAATATTCCGTGATGAACGGCCGGATCGTTCAGGGAACAGAAGGTTCCATTCAGATTGAAGTTTATATTATGCCGGATGAAGCGGAACGGACCAGGCTCATCAACGATTATGAGATGAATGAGCATACCATCGCCTCCTCCATCGACCCGGACGAAACACCCCGTATCGAATTCGAAGACAATCATACCGCCATCATCGTCAAATACCCGAAGAATTATTCCGCAGACGACAATTTTCTTTTCCGCGTCAAGTCCATGGGCATCTTCGTGTTCAAGGATAAGGTCATCATCATCATTGATGAATATGTTCCCCTCTTCACCGGGAAGATTGCAAACAACGTCCACACTGTTCAGGACGTGATTATGAAGACTCTGCTCCTCACAATCCGCCATTTTGAAAGTCATCTGCGCGTCATCAATATGTGCAGCGACGAACTGGAGCATGCCATTGTCAATTCCCGCGACGGCAAGGAACTCCTGAACATGTTCACTCTTGAAAAGGGACTTGTCTATTATGTGAATGCCCTCAATGGGAACCGCCGTGTCATCGAACGCATGAGAGCCGCCGCAATCAAACTGGGTTTCACGGAGGAAAACATCGAACTGCTGGAGGATATCTCCATTGAAAACCGGCAGTTTCTGGATCAGGCGGAAGTCTATTCTCAGGTGCTTTCCGGCATGATGGATGCCCGCGCATCGGTCGTCAACAACAATCTGAACGTTATGATGAAAAACATGAACGCCGTCATGATAGCAATCGCGATTCCCACGTTTCTCACCGGTGTCGGAGGCATGTCGGAATTCACGGCAATGTTTGGAGCCAATTACAAAACCGTCTATCCCCTTTTTGTGATCCTGATGATCCTTCTCGGGCTCCTCACCTTCTGGATCACGAAACTGCTGGCAAAAAGGACCTGATTCTCTCAGGATTCCCGGATTTCGTTGTATTCCTTCATCAGAATTTCCAGCGATTCCGCATCTTTCTCCCATTGGACGGTGGATTCTTCAATCCGACGGTCAAGAAGATTCAGCTTTTTTTGCAGAGCAGCGAAATCGATCTCATTCGACGGTGCGGAAAGAAGAGCAATGATTTCCGATTTTTCCGCCTCCGCCTCCTCAATCTCTTTTTCCAGAGCGGAGACCGAATTTTCCAGACGTTTTTTATCCTTGGAAAGCTCAGCTCGTCTTGCCGCGCGCTCTTTTCTGCGCTCTTTCTGGGAATCTCCGGAAACGACCGGCCCAGCAGCAGCGGCAGCTCCCGTTTTTTCCCCGGCATTCTGCTGACTCTGCTGCTGAATGCGTTCCCGATAGTAGTCGTATCCGCCCGGATACCGGGTCACGCGATGATCCCGCACTTCCAGAATCACATCGGCAGCCCCGCGCAGAAACTCAACATCGTGACTGACCATGCAGACCGTTCCCTGATAATCGTGAAGCGATTTCTGGAGCGCCTCCCGAGCTGCAATGTCCAGATGAGTGGTTGGCTCGTCGAGAACCAGAAAATTCGGAGGATTGACGAAAATTCGCGCAAAGCAGAGACGGATCTTCTCTCCGCCGCTGAGCACCTTGCAAATCTTTCCCGCATCATCTCCGGAAAAACCGAATGCACCGACAATCTCGCGCACCCGCTGCCCCGTGACATCAGGAGCCGCCGCCTGCTTCACGATGTCATAAACGCACATTTCCGGAGGCAGGAGTTCCGCGAACTCCTGCGCCTGATACCCGACAACCACCTTGTGACCGGGCACTCGCCGTCCTTCACTGGGAGCAAGACGGCCGGCAAGAATTTTTAAAAGAGTCGTCTTTCCCGCTCCGTTGTAACCGATGATCCCGACCTTCTCTCCGCGTTCGATGTGCAAATCGACTTCCCGCAGGATTGTCTTTCCAGGCTCATAGGCATGGGATACCCCCTCCAGACGCACGGTTTCCACTCCGGAGTGCGGGGGCGGCGGAATGCGGATCGTTCCAGAAAAATGAAGATCATCCGGGACCTCGACATCCTCAATGCGGTCGAGCATTTTGATCCACGACTGGACCTGAGCCGCCTTCGTCGCCTTGGCACGGAACCGGTCGATATTGCGTTCCAGCTGCTCTTTCCGACGTTCCACATTGGATGCGGCAGCTTCCGCATGACGGCGGCGTTCCTCGCGCTCCCGGATGTAGTACTGATAATTGCCCGGATAACGGGTGATTTTCCCATTGTTGACTTCCAGCGTAACATCCGTCAAAGAGTTCAGCAGGTAGCGGTCGTGAGAAATCAGCATCAGCGTACCTTCAAAGAGCTTCAGTCTGCGCTGGAGCCATTCCACCGCCGGAATATCCAGATAGTTGGATGGTTCGTCCAGAAGCAGGATATCAGGTTCTCCGAGCAGAGTCCGCGCCATGCAGGCCCGCATCTGCCATCCCCCGCTGAAATCGCCCATCGGCCGTTCCAGATCTTCCTCCCGGAAGCCGAGTCCGGCAAGAGCGGCGGCGGCACGATGACGGATTTCATATCCGCCGAGATGTTCAAACGTCGTCTGAAGATGCCCCAGTTCATTGAGAATGTCGCTTTGCGAGCGATCCGGGCATCCCTCTGCAAGCAGGGTTTCGAGTTCCCGCATCCGGCTCTGAATGCGCGGAAGTTCTCCCGATGCCGCCGAGGCATAGGAGATCAGAGATTCTTCCGCACGGAAAAAATCAAGCTGCTGATGAAGGAGTCCGATCCGAGCCTTCTGGGGAACCGTAATATCGCCTCTATCGGCGGAAAGTTCATCGCAGATCATCGCGAAAAGCGTACTTTTGCCGGAACCGTTGGGACCGACAACTCCGGCATGTTCCCCCTTTTCCACCCGGAAGGAAGCATCGTTGAAAATGTCCCTTGCCCCGTAACTCTTAAAAACGTTTTTAAAATCAATCATCTTTGTTTCCGAAAGTTTGCAGACGGAAACATTACTCCTTTTTTTCCGGAATTCAATTCCCGAACAGGATTTCGAGCAAAAAAAATCCCGCGCGAAGGCGGGATTTCCCGGAGTAAGCTCCGTCGGATTATTTCAGGAAGATTTCAACCACAGGCACTTCCGTATTCGGTTTGAGAACAGGCAGCTCAAATGTGACTGCCGCTTCCGGAGTGTCGCTGTTCAGATTGTTGTGAACGCTGTTTGCGGCTTCCCGCATTTTGACTTCACTGCCATCCTGGAGGAACTGCGCATACGCGATCTTTCCGGCAAGTCCGTCAAGATGAATGTGCTTGAACGGCCAGTTGAGAATGTGCAGATACAGAGTTTTTTCCGCCTTGTTGTAAGTATAACGGCAGTCTGTGGGAGCGACGAGTCCATCGGGTGCGGCACCGCAGTTGTAGATGGAACGGGCGTTGTATTTCATCCACTCCGCATACGCCTTGAGGCAGTTGAGCGCGCGATAGTCCAGATATCCCCGGCTGGTCGGACCGACGTTCATCAGCAGGTTCCCGTTGCGGCTGACATGATTGATCAGCATGTCAATGCACTGTTTTGGAGATTTCCAAGTCTGCTCGTCGCGATGATAGCCCCAGGAACCGGAGAAGGTCTGACACCCTTCCCAGACGAGCGGATTGCCGTTGTCGTCCTTGAGGGGAGCATCCGGCACAAACTGTTCCGGAGTATGGATATCCCCCTCGTCAGGAAGATCAAGGCGATTGTCAAGAATGATTTCCGGCTGAATGGAACGAATCATTTTGACAAGCGCTTCAGATTCCCAGTCATTATGATCTTTGCCGGAACCGTCTTCCCGCGGATAGGAGAAGTCAAACCAGAGAATGTCTATTTTGCCATAGTTGGTCAGCAGCTCTTTGACCTGATTGCGCATATATTCGGCATATCGCTTCATATCGCGGCCCTTGTTAAGCTCCTCACGATTCGGAGCTTCGCGCAGAGGATGGAGACAGTCAATCGTGAAATCCGGATGGTGCCAGTCGATCAGAGAGTAGTAGAAACCGACCCTGAGTCCTTCCGCGCGAAAGGCGTCGACCACCTCCCGGAGCAGATCGCGTCCGCATTTCGTATTTGTGACCTTATAGTCGGTGTATTTCGAGTCCCACATGCAGAATCCTTCATGGTGCTTTGTGGTGATGACAAAATACTTCATTCCAGCTTCCCGCGCAGCCTTTGCCCACTCCTTCGGATTGAACAGATCCGGATTGAAATGATCAAAATATTTCTGGTAATCCTCATTCGAGATCATTTCGCGATTCCGGACCCATTCGTGCCGTGCCGGCATGGAATAGAGTCCCCAGTGAATGAACATGCCGAATCTGTCTTTGACAAACCATTCCGTGTTTCCGTTTCCGTACTTACCCATAAATCGTTTCCTTTTTTTTGACTGATTGCTGCCGCAACGGACTTCCGCCGGGCTGTTTCTTCTTAATTATAAGTTCTTTTATGAAGAATGTCAACAGGGAAAATATGAAGAATGGATGATTTAATATGAAGAAAATCACCTGGTCATTTTTTTCATTTTTTCCAGGAAGAGTTCTTCTGCCAGGGAAACGAGGAAAAAATCCATTCCGTTCCGTTTATTTTCCGATGCAGAAACGCGAAAAGATATCTTCCAGCACATCCGGAGAAACAGCTTCTCCGGTAATGGTTGCGACGGACTCAATCGCACGGCGCAGATTTGCTGCGGCGAGTTCATAGAACTCCTGTTCCGTCTCCCGGATCGTCATCTCCAGAGATGCGAGTGCATCCTCCAGGAGTTTTGCATGGCGTGCGGAAACAGCACATTCCGGTTCCGTCCGGTCATGATTTTTCCAGACGATTTGTTCAAAGAGATCAAGCAGAGAGGCAATTCCCGCCCCTGTTTTTGCAGAAACGGCAACAGAAGGCACACCGGTCTCGGGGGCACGGAAAGGGGACGGCAGAAGATCCGTTTTGTTCCAGACGGCAACGGTCTCCACGTTTTCCGGCACAGAGGAACGCATCCGGAGAATGTCATTTTCCGTTGTAGCGGAGGCATCGAAAATCCAGAACACGATCTCTGCCCGCGCCAGAGTATCGCGACTACGTTCAATTCCCATTCCTTCGACGATGTCTGCGGTATGTTCACGGATTCCCGCCGTATCGGTAAGATCAACCGTCACACCGCGGATGGAGGCGGTTTCGCGCAGCGTATCCCGCGTTGTTCCGGGGATATCGGATACGATTGCGCGATCGTATCCCAGCAGCGTATTCAGGAGACTCGATTTTCCAACATTCGGCGCACCGGCGATCACCAGTTTGACTCCGTCGCGGAAAACGGCACCCGACACCTGTGTGGAAAGCAGCGATCGAATCATCCCGCTGACCTCCGAAAATTGCCGGATGAGTTCTTCCGGAGACTGCCAGTCAAGATTTTCCTCCGGGAAATCAAGACGGGACTCAATCTCCGCAAGCAGATGGTACAGATTTCGGGAACAGGCTCGGATTCTGTTTCCAAGCGCACCGGCGAGCTGTCGTTCTGCGATTCGTCCGGCGGACTCGGAACGTGCGGAAATCAAGTCTGCAACCGCCTCAGCCTGGGTCAGGTCCATTTTTCCATTGAGGAAGGCACGTCGTGTGAACTCCCCTGGCTCAGCGAGCCTGGCGCCTGCACGGATCGTCTCTCCAAGCATTCGTTTCGGAGCGTATTCTCCTCCATGACATTGAATCTCGACAACATCCTCTCCCGTATAGCTTGCGGGTCCCGGCATATAAACAGCCATGCAGGACTCCCCGCGGGAACCATCCGCATTGCGGGTAAAACCAAAGGTAAGCCTGCGGGGAAGTTCCCGGGAAAGCGGATGTTTTGAAGTCCAAACCCTGGCGGAAACTGCCAGGGCGTCGGGTCCGGATATGCGGATGATTGCCAGTGCACCCCCCGGAGCGGTACAAAGAGCGGCAATCGTATCGTTCTTTCTCATATTTTTTCCAATTCGGCTTGATTTAAATCCATTCGATAGTATATATTACAATGAAACTTTAATTTTGTCAAAAGAGATGGAGCAAATTTATGCCGGTAACGAAAAAAAACATCACGGAGGTGTCTTCCGCGGTGCGTTCCGCTTACCAGAAAGCGCAGGACGTACTCGCAAAAAACAGTCTGGATTACGGAATTGAACTGTTGAAAGGAATCGTCAAAAAGGAACCGGGATTCCTGGATGCGCGCGTTATGCTGCGCAAGGCGGAAAAGACAAAGTATGCACACATGAGTGCCATTGCCAAAGTGTTCTCTGCCATTCAATGTCTGGGCCCCATCATGAAGGGACGCGCATTTGTGGCGAAAAAACCGCTGCTTGCACTCGGATGTGCCGAGGACGCCCTCGCAATCAACGTGGCCGCAACTCCGGCATACAAACTGCTTGCAGATGCGGCAAAAGTCTGCGAAGCCCCGTTCATCGCGGTCGAAGCCTATGAGGCCCTCGTTGACAAGGACCCGAAAAATGAAGCAAATCTGAACACTCTCGCTGCACTCTACGAAGAGGATGGCCAGGGATTGAAAGTTCTGCATATCCGCCAGATCATCGCCAGCAAGTATCCGGACAGCCTCGAAGCTCAGGCAGCTCTCCGTGCCGCAGCAGCCCTCGCAACCATGGAACAGGGCAAGTGGAATGAAGAAGGAAGCTCCGTGGCAAAATCCGCCGCAGCGAAGAAGGACGACAAGGAAGTCCGCGACGACAGAATCATTCGCGCCGAGGAGGATGTCAAGAATATGATCAACGTCTACGAAAAGTCCGTGGCGGAAGGCGACGAATCCATCGACCTCAGACGCAGACTCGCAGAACTCTATCAGCGCGACGGACGTTTCCAGGATGCCATCGATACCTACGACTGGCTCGTCAAAAAGATCGGGACTCTCGACCCGACCATCGACAAGGCTATCGAAGAGTGCCATGTCGAAATCTCAAAAGCCAAAATCAAGGAACTCACCGAAGCAAACGCTCCCCAGGAAGAAATCGACAAAATCACGGACGAAATCAACAAGTATCGTCTCGCCCGCGCAGAAGATCGTGTCAGACTCTATCCGAACGACACCCTTATCCGTTTCGATCTTGCAACCATCTACTGGGAATTTCATATGATCGACAAAGCGCTTGAGCAGTTCCAGCTGGCACAGCGCAACCCGCAGAAGCGTCTGCTTGCAATTGTCTATCTCGGACGCTGCTTCGCAGAAAAGAAACAGTATGACATGGCCGTGGAGCAGTATGACAAGGCCATCTCCGAAATGCATGTCATGGACAAGGACAAGATGAATGCCACCTACTTCCTTGGCGTCACCTGCGAGGCCATGGGCAACGACGAAAGAGCTATGGACTGCTTCAAACAGATCTATTCCACCAACGTCAACTACCGCGACGTGGCAAAACGAATGGATGCCTACTACGCAAGGGTCAACGCAAAACGCGAAGCGGAAAAAGCCGCAAAGAACGCATAACGGAATTCATTTTCAAAGAATCCCCTCCGATGGAACTCCTGCTCTTCCATCGGAGTTTTTTTGTCCGGATGCACTTTTTTCAACAGCAGCGTTCTGGATCCCGCTGCGGAAGACAATGCACTGAATCTTGAAAGCCGCATCAGAAATATTATAAAAACTACATTTTTATTGTAGACAAAAGAGTCTTTCCTGCTATAATAGTATTATTCCGAGTTATCAATCACAACAGATGGAGATGCCATGTTGATTCAGGTGAAAGTGCTCAGTCCGCTGGAAAAGGTGTTCTGTCGTCCGGAACTGAATGCAAAAGAAGTGACGCGCCTTTCCGGGCTTCGCGGTGAAACGGTTTCCTTTCAGATTGCAGTAAATGCCGATTTCCATGCAGACGCAACGTGCCGAATCAGGTCGGAAACACAGCTTGATATCATGGTCCGGGAAACAGGGTTCGTCCCGTGCACGCTTCCGGCGATCCGGCAGGACCCGTTCATACTGACCTCGCTTCCGGGGCTTTTTCCCGATCCCCTTCTGCCGATTGAAAACGGCTGGATTCATCTTTCCCCCTGCAACTGGCATACATTCTGGATCTCCATCAAAATCCCGGAGAATTCCACAGAAACGGGTGCAAATCTGCAAATCGACGTGGAAGTAAGGGACTTCTACCGTCCGGAACGAAGCGAAGTCCGCCGGGTCATTCTGCCTTTGGAAATCATTCCAGAGCGCCTCCCCGAGCAGAAATTGAAAAATATCAACTGGTTCTATGCCGACTGCATCATGACCCGTTACAAAGTTGCCTGCTGGAGTCCGGAGCACTGGGCTCTGCTGGAAAAGTACTTCAGAAACATGGCGGAGCATGGAAACAACGTTCTTCTGACGCCGCTGTGGACCGTTCCGCTGGATACGGGAGTCGGAGGGGAGCGCCCCACCGTTCAGCTCCTTGAGATTACCCTGGAAAATGGGAACTACCGCTTTGATTTTTCCCGTCTGGCAAAATGGATTGCTCTGGCAAAGCAGTGCGGAATCCAAATGTTTGAAATGTCCCATGCGTTCACTCAGTGGGGAGCAAAATGCACGCCGAAAATCATTGTCAAGGTCAATGGAACAGAAGAAAAACGGTTCGGCTGGCATGTCGCTGCGGATTCTCCGGAGTATGCGGAATTTCTGCATGCTCTCATGGCGGAGCTGATCCCTTTCCTGAAAGAACAGGGACTCGAGAAAAAGTGCTATTTCCATGTCTCGGACGAGCCAACACTGAACGACCTGGACTCCTATCGGAAAGCGATGACTCTCATGAAAAGCGCCGTTGGTCATTTTCCGATCCTCGATGCACTTTCCCGAATTGAATTTCTGGAACAGGGAATCACGGAATACCCGATTCCGGGAACCCCGGAGATTGAGACATTCATGAAAGCCTCTCCGAAAGAACGCTGGGTTTATTATGCCGGATTCTGGGAGAACGGACTGCCCAACCGCCAGTTCGGAATGCCATCCATCCGGAACCGTATCATGGGAACACTGCTGTATCTCTATGATTTGGACGGATTTCTGCACTGGGGTTACAATTTCTGGTATACCGCACACAGTAAAAACCTCGACATCGACCCTTATCTGGTAACCGATGCCGGACGTAAATTCTGCGGAGGCGGCTCCTTCATGGTCTATCCCGGAAAGGAGGGTCCTGTCGATTCCCTCCATTTCGAGGTCTTCCGCGACGGACTCCAGGATCTGCGTGCCATGCGGCGCCTGGAGGAAAAAATCGGGCGCGAAGCCGTCATCGCCCTGATCCACAAAGGACTCCCTTATACGATCTCAATGACGCACTATCCGCACGATGCGGAATGGCTTCTGGAGATGAGAGACAGAATCAACCGGGAACTGGCAAAATAATTTTCTCATCCGTTCTCCGTCGGCTTGATTTCTCGGGGTTTGTGTGTGATATTATCGCATGACAACCAGAAACAGGCGATGGAGAGCGGGCATGTCTAAAATTTCTTATGTTTCAGGCAATCTTCACAGGATCAGCGATCATCTCTCGGAAGCGACCGTAAAAAAAACACCGCTTCCCGGAGAGGAAACCGCGGAATCCGTTTCCGGCCATCCGAACGTGACACTCCCCTCTCCTCCAGCGGAGGAAATCAAACGGGATTATGCGGAACTTCATAAACACCTGAAACCGCGCTTTGACGAACTGCTTCGACTCAAACGCGATGTCAACGCCCGTGTTGCAGAACACAAAGCCCTTTATTCGGCAGAAGCTGAAACACTCCAAAACCGCAAAGCTGAACTGGATACTGCCGTCGCCTCCCTGGATGCACTGCAACGTTCTCTGGAAACACACGAAATTCCCGATTTCGCCGATCCGGACTTCAAATCAAAACTGGCTGATGCACTGAGATTTTTTGAAAATGCCCGTCTGGAAGCCATCAAAGCCGCGGCAAAAATGGAAGGGTCCCGGATGTCTGTCCGGACCACGGGACAGCCTGCCGCGCCGGGAACGCCGTTTGCTGCGCTGACAAGCGGGGAACTCTTCAAAAAAGGATGTCTCCTCCTTCTGCCTCTGATTCTGGCACTTCTCTTTTCCGCAATCCTGCTTGCCGCGGCTTTCTTCGCTGCATGGAAAATCGCATTCTGACAAAAACTCCCATGAACCGGAAAAAGCACACACACATTCCCATCGACTATCTGAACGAAGGAAGAGAGCGAAAACAGCTCACAAACTTTCTGCGGACAGGAAACTTCCGGAAAATCAGCGGAGAAAACATCCTTGGTGACAAAGTCATGCGGCGGAGGCAGGTCCTTTATGTCATTGTGTTTCTCCTGATTCTGACCGGCTGCTGTTTTGCACTGTTTTAGGAGCCCGTGATTCCATGAAGCTGCTTTCTCCATCACCGCTCTTTCTGGAGAGCTACCTGGAAGCCTGCCGGGAAACCTGGGGACACGTCCATTCGACCTACATTCTGCACGATCCATCAATATTCGGGCAGTGGAAGGATACCATTTTCTGTCAATTTGAAAACGAGAAACGCGGCATCGGACTTCCCGAAGGATACGTTCCCTCAACCACCTTCTGGCTGGTGGAAGAAAAACGGTTTCTCGGCAGCGGCAACATCCGTCATTTTCTGAATGACGCTCTCCGGGAATATGGAGGACAGATCGGTGATTTCATCCGGTTTTCCGAGCGGGGAAAAGGATACGGAAAACAAATTCTGCGGATGCTTCTTCAGAAAGCACTGGAAATGGGAATCCGCGAAACGCTGATCACCTGTGAAGCGGACAACACCCCCTCACGGAGGCACATAGAATCGCTGGGAGAGCGGATTCTCGCCAGAGAACTGGCGAAAGCAAATGTCGAAGGAACGGTTAAACACGTCCTGCGTTATCGGGTCTGCTGCCTCTGAAGACACACTCGTGCCAAAGGGTTCTCTCTATTTCGCGTAACAATAGAGGCATCCGTGCCGGCAGGTATGGTATTCGCCGATGTCACGGGATTCCGCACAACCGCACTCCGGGCGCTGGTTCCGGTCCCGGTGAAATGTCTGGCAGCGCCCTGTAATGCGCCGGATCAGTTCTGCGTCAATGCAGGCGGATGGCTCAATCCCCAGCGGACGAAAATCCAGATTCTCTGCACAGGCATACAGACGAAGTCCCAATTTTTCCGCCGTTTTCTGGAGCATCCCGGCGATTTCCAGTTTTATGGAATCCTCCGGATCGCGACATCCGCAGCGGACAAGTGCCGGAAGAGCTTTCCGATAAAAATCTGCAAAACTGACGATACACCGTTCCGTATGCGGAGCAAGACGTTCCGCCAGACAGCGGAAACGGTCCGAATGATAGTTCTGACTGAAACTCTTCGAAAAGAGAATCGGATCGTATCGCCAGATCACCTTCTCCCGGCCGATCCGTTCCGAAAGACGGATGAAATCCGATATCACAGTTTTCTTTTCCGGCACACCCGGCTCAATCTCCGTTCCATACGGTGTCAGAGTGAACTGAAAATAATAATGAAACCCCCGATGATCGAGTTCCGTCAGGAACGGAAACAGCGGAGCCGGATTCTTGCTCCAGAACACGATGCAGTCGATTTTCTCCGGAGTCAAAATGAGTCTGGAAATCTGTGCCGGTCGGAAGGGATTCCTGACCTCCGCATATCCTTTCCGGATGCACTCCATGAACCATTCCGGAAAAAACGCGGGAAGATCGGTTCTCCGACTTGCACTGAGAATCATGCAAACGCCTCCAGAATTTTCCGCATTTTTTCCACAGGAGGAAAATCCCGGAACAGAAAGATGCGCGAACCAAATAGAACATGTGTTTCAATTCGATCCCTCAATGCTGAATTCGAGTTCAAGATACGGCGTTCGATCCCCAGAACCAGCGGAAGATCCGGATGCTTCTCCAGAAACTCCAGACGCTCCGGAATCTGACGGGAATGCCACTTGTGAAACAACTCCAGACAGACCGTTGTTTTCCCGTTGGAAAAGGTAATGTCCGGAAACACGAATGACTGCCGGGGCCCTGCTTTCAGGAACGGACTGTCCGAAGAAAGTCTCCACTCCGGCACCCGCTCTGCAAACAGTTGTGCAAACATCCGCACCTCTTCCGGAATGTAGATTCCCAAACGGCCGAAACGATAGTTCAGTCCGGAGGAATCGTCCAGTGACAATTTCAATTTTTTCCCGTTCAACTTCAGCTCGCAGGAAAACTTCCAGCGGGAAAGCTGGAACAGCGCCGGCAGAAACGAGGCAAGCTGGAGACCGTATTTTGCGGAACCGTCCAGAATCGAAGCGGGTCCGTCGATCTTCAAACGGACGGCGGAAGGTGTCCCGTCTTCCCACTTTGAACTTCCGGAAACATCCGCAAGCAGCCGGAAAAATTTCAGATACTTGAAAAAGCGACGCATCCGCGCACTGTCGTGCTCCTCAATCGACACTTCCAGACTCTCCGCGTAAAGCACCAGCGACTGGACAAGCACCACATTATATCTCTCCAGCAGAAGTTCCGGCGTTATCTCCGGCAATTCAGAGAGTCGTTCATAGTCGGGCAGATCCGCATAAATGTTGTCGCTCAGTGGAACAACCGATTCTCCCGCGGCAGCAAACACTTCCGTTCGGAAATCGGTATCGTCCTTCCCCTCCTGCACATTTGAAATCAGCCGTGACGAGTGAGCAAACAGAGTCCGTCGCATCGCCGCCCAGTCACAGGAGGAATCTCCGGTAAAAATACACTGATCATCATAGAGCTTCCAGAGTCCGCGTGCCAGTTTCAGGTCGCGTTGCGAATTGATTCGCGGCTCCAGAGCTTCCAGAATCTCCGACCGCGGCGCTCCCAGAAAATCATGGTACGTCTTCCTGATTCCGGCAGCAAATCCCAGGAGCGCACGATCGGCGGGATCAATAAACAGCGGCTTCACCCGTCCGGCGGGAGAGTGAAAGCGGAGAAGCTCTTTTGTCAGCATTCGATTCCCTCCTCGGCATGTCTGCCGGAATATGCGCGATGTCTGCGGCGGCGGTCACTCACGCCGATCTCGGAGGTTCCTTCACTGACAAGTTCATACAGGACCGCCTGTTTTCCCTCTGAAGCACGCAGGATGCGTCCGAGCCGCTGGACATGTTCGCGGGAACTGCCGCTGCCGGAAACGACAATTCCAACCGAGGCTTCCGGCACATCCACTCCCTCATTTAAAACTTTGCTTGTCACAAGCACCCGGTACTCGCCGGAGCGGAAACGATCAAGGAATTCCCTGCGCTCCCCGACTTTTGTCTTGTGCGTGATGACAGGAAAACAGAAGTGATTGCCGATCGCATACGCGGCATCGTTGTCAGCAGTAAACAGAATCGTCCGTTCCCCCCGGTGACGAATCAGAATCTGCCAGATCATCCGCAGTTTTCCCTTTCCGCAGCGGGCAATGGCTCGTTGTCTGAGATACGCATTCATCGCCGCACGCCCGTTGGGCCGCCGCGCAGCAAGCATGATGAACTGACTCCAGCCGTCGCGCTCCTTGAAATTGATTCCGTTTGCCCGTATGAAGTCGGTATAGATTTTGCGGGAAGCGCGGTATTCCTCTTCCTCCTCCGGCGAAAGCTCCACCGCGACCCGACGGGTTTCATAAGGAGCAAGAACGCATCCTTCCAGCTCGTCAATGAAAATTTCGCAGACCTTCGGCCCGACCAAATCGAAGAGGACCGATTCGCCGCCGTCTTCACGCTCCGGTGTGGCGGTCAGTCCGAGGCGGTAGGGAGCAATCGCCATCGAAGCGGCAAGCCGGTTCACCGGTCCGGGGAGATGGTGACACTCGTCAAATACGATCATTCCGAATTTTGCCCCGATGTACTCCATGAAAATCACAGCGGAATCATAGGTGCTGACCGTCACCTCCCGAATCTCCTTCATCCCTCCTCCGAGCATTCCGATCTCGATTCCAAGAAATTTCCGCAATGAGGATGCCCACTGCTGAACGAGATCAATGGTCGGCGCAATCACCAGAGTTGAGCGTTTGACTGCGAGAATCGCCAGAACGGCAAGATAACTTTTCCCGGAACCGGTCGGCATCACGACCATCCCCCGTCCGTGAGCATTCAGCCAAGCTTTCAGAGCATTCGCCTGATGCGTCATCGGACGGAATCCGTTATGCAGAGAGAGATTCAGCTCCGCATACGCACGGGCATTGTCCCGCACTTCCCGTTTTGCCGCATAAAGGGTTCGGATCAAAGGAGCGTAATCGGAAGCGCGGGCACGCCAGAGCGACACGCGTTCATCGAACAGCACAAACGGAAGCGTTTCCTCCGGCGGCGGAACTCCGGCGAAATCCAGCAGGAGGGTCCCCGCGTCAAATTCAATGGTCACGCAAGACACAGCCGGATTCCTTCTCCGCTCCGCCGCTTATGCGTTGCAGGATTCTTCCATGGTTCCGGGCTTCTGGGAAATCGCAGTTCTGCCGCTCCGGGCCATTTCAATGATGCCGTATTCGGAAATCAGTGAAATAAAATTTTCGACTTTGCGCGAAGACCCGGAAAGTTCCAGAGCAATCTCATCCTTGAGAACCAGCGGGATTCTGGCCCCGAAAATTTCCACCAGATTCAGAATTTCCGCACGGTTTTCCCGCGTCGCGCGGACTTTGACAAGAACCAGTTCACGCTCGACGAAACAATCGTTATCGAGTTCAACAACGGCTTCGACATCGATCAGCTTCGTCAACTGCTTTTCGATCTGTTCGAGAACGGCATCATCCCCGGTCGTAACGATCGTCATGCGGGAAAGCGCCGGATTGTGTGTCCGGTTGACCGTCAGGGATTCTATGTTGTAGCCGCGTCCGCTGAAGAGTCCCGCGATTCTTGCAAGCGCACCGAACTTATTCGCGACCAGAACGGATATAGTGTGTTGTTCTTCCATTGTCAATCTCCTGTTGAAGTTTCTCTGTACAATAGCCCGGAAGCGGGAAAAATTCAATCAGGAAAGCGGAATATCTTTCATGACGTCCCACACGAATTCCGGCGTCAGGGAATCGAAGCACTCCTTCGTCCCTTTCGGGCAGATCCGCCGGAAACAGGGAGCACATTCAATCTTATCGAACACGATCCGCCACTTCCGGGAGAGCGGCGAAGTCGCAACCGGATCCGTCGAACCGAACGGCGCCACCCCCGGCACTCCGAGAATTGCAGCCAGATGCATCACTCCGCTGTCGTTCGCAACGCACATGGAGGAGTGTCTCAAAATCAGCATCAGTTCTTCCAGCGAAGTCCCTCCCGCCGCATTCAGGACACGGTCGGCCGGCAATCCCGCAAGGATTTCCTCCGCTATCGGGCGCTCGCCTTTCGACCCGAGCGCGACCACAAATCCATCGTTTTCCCGAATCCATTTTTCCGCAACCGAACCGAATGACGGTGCCGGCCATCGCTTTGCGGCACCGTAGGCGGCACCTCCCGCGACTGCCAGGATCCGCTTTTTCCGCAACAGGGCATTCAATTCCGGAGAGAGTTCTTCCCGGAAGACCAGCTCCCGGAACTCCGGCAGTCGCCCGTCCCACGGGACGGCACCAAGCGCGCAGGCAATCGCCATATATTTCGCCGCCTGATGCGGCTTGTTCAGCGCTGCCGTAATCCGTTTCGGAAACGCATACGACCGTTTCAACAGCCAGGAACGATTCCGCGCCTTAGCCCCGAAAAGCATCGGCACCCGCGCCCATTTCAAGCTCACGGCATCCCGGAACGAGTTGTTGAACAGCACACCGATTCCAGGCAGAAGACGCTTCACAGTCTGACGCTCTCCTGCCGACAGAAAAGAGTGAGGATCCGACACCGGGACTACACGGTCCACACAGGGAAGCGCCCGGAACAGCGGAGCAATCCCTTTCGGGCAGAGCACAAACAATCCGCAGCATTCCGGCAGAAGCGACTTCAACTGCAACAAGGCCGGAATCGACATGACAGCATCCCCGAGCCAGTTCGGAGACCGGACCAGAATTCCATCACGCCATTCTTTTTTCTCAATCCGGTACGGCTCAAACACCGGCACCTCGCCATACTCCGGAATCATCACGCAACGATTGCCGCTCATAACTCCCTGTTTCTCCGATGGAACATATTTTTCTCTCCCGTGTCTATCCCGAAGGAAGCTGAAAAAGGAGGATTCAAATGACAAAAAAAACAACTGCAAACAACAGACGCATCATCTCCAGAAAGAGAAAAGCCGACTTTTTCAACAGTCTTGAACTCTATATGAACGAATACAAACGGAGATTTCTCACGGTACGGGAATCGAACGGAAATCCTCCCGCCGTTACGAGAGCGTCCTGAAAACAAAAAGTCCTCTCATATCGAGAGGACTTTTCGAACCAATCCGCTCATTCCTCGCCCTTCGACAGAGCGGCAATCACTTTCTTCTTGTTTTTCATAACTTCGAAAATCTCATCAACAACTGCCTGGTCCTTCAGTTTGGAAGAGACACTTCCCAGCAGCCGGATGTAGGCATCCTGATCCCGCTCATCAGCGGCGATAAAGACAATCAGACGAATCGGCTCACTGTCAAGACTCTTGTAATCCGCAATCGGATTCTTGCAGATTCCGATGATAACGAGAGGCACCGGGAAACCGGGCACTCTGATATGAGGCAGCGCAAGTCCGCGTCCAACACCGGTGGTCATCATTTTTTCCCGTTTCCAGATCAGCTCTCTGAGCTGTGACTCATCCAGAGTGCATCTGGTAGTCGCCAGCGCAATGATTTCTTCAAGTACAGCCTTTTTTGTAGTGCCTTCAAGAACCAGGATACAATTTGTGTCTAGATACTTCAGAAATTCCGCCTTCATCTTTTCAACCTTTCTTTAGCGTTTAATCTGGAAAACCTGAAGGAAACATTAGCATTTTTTTTATTTTTTTCAAATGACCGGATTGCAATATTTTTCGAAATCTGAATATTTTTTTCCAATTATGACCTTGAAAATTGAAGAAAAGGAATTACATTAAAGACCTGTTGGAATGCCAGTCTAGCTCAGTCGGTAGAGCAGCTCATTCGTAATGAGCAGGTCATCGGTTCAAGTCCGATGACTGGCTCCATTTTTTTTTTGTCCTGATTCCGAATGGCTCCCATACATGGAAACTCACTGAGTGCAACAACGTGAACTTCATTTTCCGCAGAGTCGGAATTACCGGGGAACTGTTATGATTCAGAAACCGTATGCACCTTACGACACCGATGAACGCCTTGTCAAACCCTATCTCCTGCCGGACCCGTTGCAGAACAGCGATGGAACAAGAATCCGGACTGCCCAGGAGTGGATGAATTCCCGGAGGACCGAGCTTCTCAACCTGTTCAAACGGGAAGAATATGGTGAAATTCTTCCGCGTCCCGCAGGCATGTCATTCCGTGTGCTTTCCGAAAAAGACAATGCGCTGGAAAAGACAGCGATCCGAAAGGAAATTCAACTTGACTTTGTCTCTTCCAATGGGAACAAGCATTCCATCATTCTGCTTCTTTATCTGCCGAAAGACATCCGGGCACCCGTGCCGACCTTTCTCGGATTGAACTTCAACGGCAACCATACCACAACAGAGGAACCGGATGTGATTCCGACCGGTTTTCGGACACCGGGACACCTTGCGGAGGAAAAACGGGGAACTCAAACAGATTGCTGGTGTTTTCGCGATATCATCCGGCGGGGGTATGCCTCCGCGACTCTCTGCTATCACGATCTCTTCCCTGACATTGCCGGGTCCATTTCCCGAAGTGTCTTCCGTCTTTTTCTCAAAGATTCGGAATACGATGCTGTGGGAATGCGATATTCCGTCATCGGCGCATGGGCATGGGGTCTGAGCCGCGCAATGGATTTTCTGGAAACGGAACCTTCCATAGACCACACACGGGTCATGCTGCACGGGCACTCCCGTCTCGGGAAAACAGCGTTGTGGGCGGGAGCAATCGACCGTCGCTTTGCGATGGTCATCGCCAATGAATCCGGCTGCGGCGGCGCGGCTCTGCACAAGCGGAAGTTCGGAGAAAATCTTTCTCAGCATTTTGATTACCACCGGGATCTCGGCATTCCGATCTGGTTCGTGGAAGCCTGCCGAAAATACATCTGGCGGGAGGAGGAAATGCCGTTCGACCAGCATGAACTGCTTGCCCTGATCGCGCCACGTCCGCTCTGCATCGGCACAGCCTCGCTTCCATACGGAGAATTTCTTTCCTGCGTCCATGCTTCGCCGGTCTATGAACTTTTCGGATCGCAGCCGTTCCCCGGCGGAAAAATGATTTCCCCCGACACATGGATCTCCGGCGATCTCCATTTTCATCTCCGGACAGGCGACCATGATCAGACCCCGTGGGACTGGGCGCGCTATCTCAATGCCGCCGATCTTCACTGGAAAAAATCCGGCATGCCCCCGCAATAAAAAACAACTGTCCGATTCCGATTTTCTCCCGGAGGAACGGGGCTTACCTTCTCCAGAACGAGGGCATCAGAACCACAAGAAGCGTATAAAGTTCAAGACGTCCGATCACCATCGCAAAAGAGAGCAGATACTTTGCCGGATCGCTCATCCAGCCGAACGTTACCGCCGGACCGATCTGATTCAAGCCCGGTCCGATGTTGCTGATGCAGGCAATGGATGCACTCAGTGCCGTCGTAAAATCCATTTCACAGAAAAACGGCAGCATCAGCGCCACAGCAAAAAAGATTCCCATATACAGGAAGACAAAAGCAAGGGTCTTGTTGATCGTGGCCTGCGGAAGCCGTTCTCCGTTAAGCCGGATATCCGGAATGGAACGCGGGAAAATACATCGGCGAATCTCCGACACGGCGTGTTTGCCCAGCAGAAGCGCCCGGACACATTTGATTCCGCCTGCGGTCGATCCCGCACATCCGCCGATGAACATCAGAAAGAAAAGAATCATCACGATTCCGGCTGGCCAGAGGGTATAATCCGCCGTTGTGAAACCGGTTGAAGTCACAATGGACACCACCTGAAACGCCGCGTAGCGGAGCGCAACAGAAATCGTATTCGGTTCACTGGCTCCGGTCAGGGAAACGATTTCATGATGCTCCGACCAGAGGAGCAGAGTCGAAAATCCAACGGCTGCCAGCACCAGGATCAGAAAAAATTTAAATTCCTCATCCTGGAAAAAGATCAGCCAGCGCTTTGTAATCACCGCTTTGATCGACAAGGCGAAGTTACATGCGGCAAGAAACATGAATATGACAATCACCCATTGGAGAAACGGACTCGAATAATAGGCGATACTCGCATTTTTTGTAGAGAATCCACCCGTTGCGATGGTACAGAAGGAGTGACAGACCGAATCAAACAGGTTCATTCCGCCGACATACAGGAGGATGGTCTCAATCACCGTCAGCGCCACAAATACAAGCCAGAGGATTTTGGCGGAACTGGCAATGCGGGGCGTCAGCTGATCGGAATTTGTCTTGAGCCCCGGCACCTCGGCATTGTACAGCTGATTCGTTCCCCCGACACCCAGGAACGGCAGAATCACCAGCGCAAAGACCACGATCCCCATACCCCCCAGCCAGACAATCAAACTACGCCAGAAAAGCAGACAGTACGGCAGACTCTCCACTCCATTCGGCAGAGTTGTACCGTTGCGAAGAAGCAGTTTCGAGTCGATCACCGATGCGCCTGTCGTAGTAAACCCCGATGCAGTTTCAAACACGGCATCCGCCACATGGAAATCACTGATAATGATAAAAGGCAGCGCACCGAACACCAGCGCAGCCAGCCAACCGAACGAAACCGTGGCAAACCCTTCCCGCACACCGGAACGCAAACGCTTGCCGTGCATGCCGCGGGAAAAAAATGCACCGCCGATTCCCAGAAGAGTCGTCACGCAACCGCAAAGGGCCATCAGCCAGACAGGTCGGTCCGAATCATTCATCAGAATGCCGACCGGCACACACACGAACATGGAAAACCCCAGAAATGTAACCAGAATGGAGACCAGATGAACAACGGTTCGCAGATTCATGAGTAAACTCAGTCAGGGAAAAGGGGTTCAAGATCTTTTTTGCTCTCGGGAGTCACGATCGTGACGACCGTATCCTCCGGTTCGAGAACGGTGGTTCCGGAAGCGGTCAGCACATCGAATCCGCGGAAAATCAGAGCAAAAACGGCGGATGGCGGCAGATTGCACTCCCGAATCTCTTTTCCTGCCAGCGGAGAGCGTTTGGAAATCCGGAACTCCGTCAAATGGGCATGGAATCGCTGAAGTTTCGCGTCAATTCGCATGGTTCCTGTTTCGATCATGCGAAGAACCGTATTCACGGAAACGAGAGTCGAACTGATGCCGCAGTCGATCGCTTCCATTGCAGGAACGATGCGGATGTATTCCGGCTTGTGTGTAATCGCGACCACCTTTTTCGCTCCGCGCCGTTTTGCCATGATGCAGGCGAGAATGTTCTGTTCGTCATCATCGGCCGCACTGATGAAGGCGTCGCAATTTTCGATTCCGGCCTCTTCCATGACCTCCTCATCGGTGGGATCGCCATTGATGACGAGCAGTCCCGCTGGCAGAGAATCAAGAAGTCCCTCACCTTTCTTCTGGTTCTTTTCGATGAAACGAAGCTCGATGCTTGTGGAACGGAGTTTTTCCGCGAGCATCATCCCGGTTTCCGTTGCACCGGAAATTATGACGCGTCCGAGTTTGCGATGCTCCGGCGGAGAGACCAGATCCACAAATTTCTGAACGTTGTCCCGGTGCCCGGCGACATAAACCTTGTCTCCGGGCACAAGAAGCGTGTCCCCGTGAGGAATCAGGAAATGACGGTCGCGGACAATGGCGGCGAATCGGACCGTGCTCAGCAGATCCGCCACAGGAATATCCTTGAGTCGGGTTCCCGCCAGAATGGAACTGGGAGTAATGGAAATCACTTCCATCAGCGCATTCGGATTCGTGAACTGGATCTTTTCCAGGCAGATCGGATTTTCAAGAATATCGCAGATTTTCCGCACGCACTGCTCCGGCGGAGAAAATGCCCGCCAGATGCCGAAAAACTCAGGAGTGATGCCGTCCGCCGGAGAAAAACAGTCAAGGGAATAAAAGCGGCAGATGGTCTTCTTGACACCGAACTTGCTGGCAATGCGGCAGGCAATGATGTTCGCGGCTTCGTCGCCGCTGACCGCGAGAAGCGCATCCGCGTTCGCAATACCACCCTGTTTCAGAACGGAGACATCCGAACAGGAGCCTTCGATGACCATCAGATCGAGCTTCTCCTTGAGATGTTCAAAATGTTCATTGGAGCTGTCTATAACGACAACATCATGATCTTCGGCGCACAGCGTCGCCGCCAGAAGCTGCCCGAGTTCCCCCGCTCCGACGATGATGATTTTCATAAAACCCCGTTTCTATTGTTTCGGCGGAAAATCAAATTCTTTTTCAAGAAGCGCGGCAATGGTGGCGCAGGCGTTTTCCTCATCCGCTCCGCTCGTCTGAAGAACGGCTTTATCGCCCTGCTGAAGTCCCAGGGAAAGCAGCTCCAGAATACTGTGCATACCGGCAGTTCCACTTTCGGAAATCAGTTTGAACTCCGTTCCGGGGAACTTATCGACTTCTGCCATGATGACGCTGGACGGACGGCAGTGTATTCCGGCCCTGTTTTTAATCTCAACCGTTTTCTCAACCATGTCACGCTCCCATAAAAATAGTATCTTATACTATAACTCCTCAACGCCATCCTTTCAACCATGTTGCTCCTGAAAGAAGGGAGAAAGTCCCTTTGCCGCAAATCTTTGAACGGGGAAGACGATGTTTTTTTACTTTCCTCCGCATCTTCTCTTGATTTTTCCCGTTTCTGCTCTATTGTTTCTTTTTACGCTGTATTCTGGAGCATGAAATCCTTATGAATGAATTACTGATTCAACTGTTTGTGAAAAACAACAAAGACACGACACTGCCGTCGGTCCGAACCGCCTATGGGATTCTGGCCGGGTGGGTCGGAATTTTCTCCAATATCGTACTCTGCCTGGTAAAACTTGTCATCGGGATTTTCAGCGGCAGCATTGCCATCTCGGCGGATGCGGTCAACAATCTTTCCGATGCAGGCTCTTCGGCAATCACGCTGATCGGATTCAAGATGGCGGCAAAACCCGCAGATGATGAACATCCGTTCGGTCACGGAAGAATCGAATATGTGGCGGGACTTGTTGTGGCAATCATCATTGTTGCAGTGGGACTCAACTTTCTCAAAACCTCTTTTGAACGCATCATTCACCCTGCGGAAGTGGAAATCACGGCAGTCGCGCTGCTGATTCTTCTGCTGACTCTCCCCGTCAAGCTGTGGATGTTTTTCTTTTATCGGAAGGTGGCGCGCCGCATCGATTCCGAAACCGTTCATGCTGTCGCGTTTGACAGTCTGAGCGACATTCTGACAACCTCCCTGGTGATCCTCTCCTTGATTGTTTCGCGTTTCACCGATCTGCCTGTCGACGGCTGTGCAGGACTGCTGGTCGCGCTGTTCATTGTAACCGGCGGCATCAAAGTCATCCGTGAGATCATCAATCCGCTGCTGGGGGAATGCCCAGACCGACGGATTGTGGATGAATTGAAAACTCGTCTGATGGAATGCGAAGGAATCGAGGGGGTACATGATATCATTCTGCATAATTACGGGCCCAACCGCTATTTTGCAACAGCGCACGCGGAAGTCAGTCCGAATACAAACGCCGTCTATCTGCACGACATTCTGGAAGCGGCTGAAGTCGAAATTGCACGCCGGCTCCCGATCCGTCTCCTGCTTCACTGCGATCCCTTCAGCAGTCAGAATCCCGAACTGAAGCAGTGGAGAACCCGGACCGAGGACATCATCGGAGCCCTTGATCCGAATATGCAGGTTTACGACTTCCGGCTCGCAGAACAGGAGAACCGGCCCCATATCGAATTCTCTCTCCTGATTCCCCGAAAATACAGTCGAGCAGAGGACAAACTGATTCAGAAGATCACCGGGCTTCTCCAGAAAGACCATCCGGAACTCGATGTAAAAATCGAACTCACGTACAGTTTTGTCTGAGAAAAGCAGGGGAGAAAAGCACCATTCCGCCTTTTCCCTTTCTTCGGCCGTACATGGAAATCAGAACTCCCGGAACCGTCCGGTACATTATTCCCCATCGATTCCGGCTGAAAAGGATAGAGAAACAAAGCCAGGACCGTTGTTCTTCGCTCACGGGAATGTTCGGAACGGCAGAAGAAAAATTGAGTTTTTTGAACCAGGCACAATATACGCCCGGCAGTCCTTCCGGTCAATCGGATGAATTTCATCGGCCAATCCCCAGTGAGGGGAAAATTCAAAAATGAAACAGCAGGACTGACTCAAAGAACGTGCTGCGGTCACGGATTGGAACCGGCTTCCTGAACGGATTTCTTTTCCACCTGTTGACGGACATCAACAGCTTTGGAGATAGCGCGTCCGTAAATCGTAGTTTTTTCAGAAGACCGGGCAGACCGTTCGGAACGAGAACGGTTCGTCTGACGCTTCCGACTCCGGTTTGTATTCACAGGAGCCGGAGTCTGCGCCTGTTCCCCGCCAGCAGGAGCGGAAGACTCTGTCTTTTTATCAGCAGCGTTTTTTTCGGGAAGAGCCGTTTTTTCTGTTGAATCATCCGGGAAGTCATCCTCCATCACCTCCGAGTCATCCTCTTCGACAGGAACTGCTACGCCATTTTCCAGGATTCTCATCTTCCTTTTGGCTTTTGCCTTTGCTTTTTTTGCAGCAGCGGCCTTTTTTGCTTTGAGCTTTTCTTCCAGGCTTTCCTCAGGAATCGCCGGGGGCTCTGTCTCGAACTTTGTCAGGGTCTCCTCTGCCTGCCGACTCATGGACTGAAAGGAAAAGACATTGACGGTCTGAGCCATCTTCCGCATCACGCCTGTGGAAGATGTTCTGAGAGCGGCGCGGTCAATGCCCTTGATCGTGCCGGAAACAGGAGTCTGCGCAAAACACATCAGCAGGAAAGCTGCCGTCACCGCTCCCCCGCAGAACGCGAAAACGGCTGCACAGGCATGGCTGATCCACGGCGGAAGCGGACAGGAATCAAAGACACGGCTGTCCTCCGCAACCATACCGACAATTTTATAAAAAACCACCAGCAGAATAACAGCCATCACCAGAAGCACTCCCGCAGTCTTGTACTTCTCCGCCACACCGGGAAGCACCGGGAGCAGCTCCAGAATCAGAGGAGACGTAAACAAACTGATGTAAACCGCCAGTGAGACATTCACCAGATAAATCCACGGCTGATACAAATCTTTTTTTGTGAAGCTCAGAGCCGCCAGCACTCCGACAATCATAATGATAACAGTTCCCATCGTCAGTGCTCCATTACAAATTGACCGTGATACGTTCAAATTCATCCCAGGAGGTTTCCCCCTCCTCCACGAGACGCAACGCCTGATGCCGAAGCGTCTCCTCTCCCTGATGCGCATCAAGATACGCCTTGATGCTGGTATTGGAAGCATTTGGTTCTTCCAGAGCAGCACGCAATCCGGCATCCATCACAAGGATCTCGAACAGGGCACGACGACCGGCATAACCGGAACCGTCGCAATCGGGACAGCCGCAGGGGACATACAGATTTGCCGTATTGAGGTTCTGTCTGTCGAAATATGCCTGCTGTTCGGGAGTCAGAACAGCCTTCTTTCTGCATCGTTTACAGAGTTTGCGGATCAAACGCTGCGAAACGATCACATGGAGAGCTGCAGCAATGGAACGGAGGGGAATTCCCAGATCCATCAGACGGATGATAGTCCCGATGCTGTCATTGCTGTGCAAAGTAGCAATAATCAGATGCCCGGTCTGTGCGGCATGAACGGCAACTTCTGCGGTTTCTTCGTCGCGAATTTCTCCGAGACAGATCACGTCGGGATTCTGACGCAGGGAGTTGCGCAGAAGCGAGGCAAATGTAATTCCTGCCTTGACATTGACTTCCATCTGACTGATCATCGGCATCATCCGTTCCACGGGGTCTTCGATGGAAATCACGTTTTTCAGATTGTAGTCAATGGCGGAAAGCATGGCATAGAGTGTGGAGGTTTTGCCGCTGCCGGTCGGACCGCACATGAGAATCATTCCGGACGGCATCCGGATTGCATTCGAAATCGTCTTGTACTGCTCGGGGAAGAAACCGATATCCTTCAGAGAACGCTGTCCGATTTCAGAGGAAATGACGCGAATGGTAATCTTCTCTCCGCCCATCACCCCCACGGAAGCCACTCGGAAAGAGGTCTGAACCCCGTTCATCAATGCACTGAAGGCGCCATCCTGCGGACGGCGTCTTTCCGCGATGTCCATATTCGCCGCCACCTTGATAATGCTGATTACAGCAGACGCCATGCTCTCATCAAGCGTATTGAACAGCTTGATCTGTCCTTCCACGCGGAACCGGACCGTATAATCGCCGTTTTTCGGATCAATGAAAATATCGCTGACCTGCTGCTTTTCCAAGGCGGAATAAATCATCAGCTTCACCAGATCGAACGCACCGGAATGATCGTCCTGAAGCGTCCTGAAAATATCATTGCCTTTTTCATCAATGATCGTAAGAGGAATTTCATTCCGTTTCCGGGCAGCGCTTTTCTTTGCGAATCCGGCAAAGAATTTATCTCCATATTCCACCAGGAGACAGACGCCCAATGCCGGAGGTCCCAGAAAAACCGCCGCAAGATTGTAGTATGGCAGGTATTGCTTGTAGGGCTTCAATACCTTTGCACCCTGTTTCAACGCATAAAGTCCGCAAAGAAACCAACCAAAAAGAATCACTATGCCGATTACGTCAAAATCCATAAAAACAGACTCCCGTTGCTCTAACGATTTTGAATAATATAGTAATTCTTTTTACAAAATCAAGCAGAGGGGAAAACGTTTCTATCGAACCACAAAATCGGCATGATAGGAAATCATGCTGTCCGCTTCACCGGCAAACCGGTTCTGCTCCGGCTGAGGCTGGACCGGGGAAAGAAGGGAGTATCCCAGCAGACGGCACGCCCGGACAAATTTGACTGACTGCATCCGGGTCGCATTGAACGAAAGCGAAAACTGATCATTTTCCCTTATATAGCGCACAGATTTCCGGTCGATTCCAAGCGCCTGAACCAGAGCCAGAAGATCCTTCTGAAACTCTGCATCCTTTGCGGAAACGGTCCAGACCTGTTTCACATGGTCGGGAATCACAGCTCTGCCCCCGACAAGCCCCGCGGGACGTGTCGCTTTGGGATCATAAGCAGGAACATTGGAAAAACTGGCGGAATCCAGCTCGCGGACATCAATGGAACCGAATTTGTGCAAAGGCCGGACTCCAGTCTCGGGAGCAGACAGCCCCGCGGGAACTTCCGCAGAACGCTTGAGCTGAATTTTGGAAATCGACCGTTCCTGTTCCGCGCGATAGGAGTAGTCGTCCCAGATGACATATCCCACCATGCCAAGCACGGCAACCAGAGCGGCTGCGCGGACATAAAACGATGCGGGAAAATGCAGACGGAATCTCTTTTTCTCATTTTCCTCTTTGAGCCGACTGCGAATTCCCGCGAGAATTTTTTCCGGGAGATCCGCTGGAGTATTCTTTTCCAGAGCGCGGCTCACAGCTTTCTCAATAAAAGCCAGCTCCTCCAGCGTCCGCGAACAGTGTTCGCAACCGGCAATGTGGGTAATCACGGCTTCATCCCGGCACTCTCCGTCGAAATACTCGGAAAGGATTTCAAAGGACGGGCAGGAAGATTCTGTTTTGTCCGGCGACTCCATGATAGACACCTCAACTCCTCATCGCATTCTCTGTTTCTGTCTTGTTATTTCCGGCAATCCCCGAAATCACGGCTTCGGCGTCCGGTCGAGTCCGACCAGATAGGCTTTCAGAAGCTCGCGGCCTCTTGCCAGACGTGATTTCACGGTTCCCACTTTACATTCCAGCTGTTCCGCGATTTTCTCATACGGCAGATCATCGACATGCCTGAGAATCATCGTTTCCCTGAGCGAGTCGGGCAAAGCCTGGAGTCCTTTCATGACATGTTTTTCCATTTCCGTGTTTTCCAGTTTTGTATCCGGCCGCATCCGTTCATCGGGCAGAAAGATTACTTTGCTTTCGCCGTTTTCGTTGACATCCTCCGAGATGCTGGTCGTCACACCGTCGCCGCGCCTCCGGTTCCAATGGAACTTGTTGCGAGCAAGATTGATGACGATCCGCTGCATCCATGTTTCAAAGCTGGAGTCGCCGCGGAAGTTGTCCAGTGCGCGGAACGCTCTCATAAAGGCATCCTGCACAACCTCCTCCGCATCCTGCTTTGAATTCAAAAGCCCGTATGCCGTCCGATAGAGCTTCGACGCGTAAAGCGTCACAAGACGGTCAAACGAGTCCTTTTGACCTGCCTTGAAAGCATCTATGAGCTGAACGGTCTCCCGGACAATCTCATTTTCTTTTTCCGCCGCTATCTGCATTCGACATTCCTTTGTTGAAAAAGTTCCCTTTTGAAAGTGCTTTTCCGGAAAAAACTTTTTTCGCACTTTCACGGATGGGTACACCGAACCGGAAGTCGCAGGATTTCATATCCGTGTAACATTTTTCCCTGACTTCCATCCCCTCATACCGGTAAAATAGTTCTGTTTTCTCCGTTTTTCAAGCATCTTTTATCCGATTTTGCATGGTCGTATCCGGAATTCCGGGAAAACCCTTCCGCCCGCCGGAACTCTCCGGAGAGGAACGGTCCATTTCATCTATGAACGGTTCTGAAAAAGGGAGAGGCGAAAAGAACCGGCATCATCTTCCGTTGTTGAAAACATGCCGGAGAAGGTGTATAGTAATGGTCCACTGCCGTTACCGGATACGATTCCCGCAGCCGTGGGAAAAACGAAGCTCTCCCTGATAATCCGGACGGAAAATTTTTCATTGCGGCGGATATTTTCGCCAGGATTTTGGAGAAAAAGGATACTGTATCATGAATTTTAATGAGGGTGCATGGACGGACGAAGTCAACGTCAGAGACTTCATCCAGCGCAATTACACTCCGTATGACGGCGGAAAGGATTTTCTGAAACCTCCCACAGCACGAACCGTTTCACTCTGGAACAACCTTCTCGAACGAATGGCGATGGAACGCCAGAGAAAAGGGGTCTATGACATCGACGAAAAAACGATTTCCACCATCACCTCCCATGAAGCGGGATATATCAACAAAGATCTGGAACAGATTGTCGGCCTGCAAACCGATGAACCACTCAAACGCGCGATCATGCCGTTCGGCGGAATCCGTCTGATCTACAGCGAACTGGAAGCATACGGACGGAAAATGGACCCGACTGTGGAACACGTTTTCCGCTATCGCAAAACACACAATGACGGAGTGTTTGATGTCTATACCGACGAAATGAAACGGGTCCGTCACGGCGGCCTCATCACAGGACTGCCGGACTCCTATGGGCGCGGACGCATCATCGGTGACTACCGCAGAGTCCCGCTTTACGGTGTCGACTTTCTCATCCAGGACAAAGTCCGCGCAAAAAATGAAATGGTCTGCGACATCATGGATTCCAACAAGATCCGCCAGCGCGAAGAACTTGCAGAACAGATCAAGGCACTGAAAGAACTCAAGGAGATGGCGGCCAAGTACGGATTCGATCTCTCGCGTCCTGCGGAGAACACCAGAGAGGCAATCCAGTGGCTCTACTTCGCATATCTGGCAGCAGTCAAGGAACAGAACGGGGCAGCGATGTCCATCGGCAGAATCTCCACCTTCCTCGACTGCTATGCGGAACGCGATTTGAAAAACGGAATCTTTACGGAGGAACAGATTCAGGAATTCGTCGATCACTTCATTATGAAACTCCGGATTGTCCGTTTCCTGCGCACACCGGCTTATGACGAGCTCTTCTCCGGAGACCCGACCTGGATCACCGAATCACTCGGCGGCATGTCGATTGATGGACGGCACATGGTTACGAAAATGTCTTACCGCTTCCTCCACACGCTGGTCAATCTCGGTCCTGCGCCGGAACCGAATCTGACAGTGCTCTGGAGTCCGCGCCTTCCGGAAAACTTCAAACGGTTCTGCGCGGAGATCTCGATCGCCACGTCCTCCATCCAATATGAAAACGACGACCTGATGCGAGCCAAATTCGGCGACGACTACGGCATTGCCTGTTGTGTTTCCGCCATGAAAATCGGCAAACAGATGCAATTCTTCGGAGCACGCGTCAATCTGGCAAAAGCGCTGCTGTACGCAATCAACGGCGGACGCGACGTCAAATGCAACAACGAGCAGATCGGTCCGGCCATCCGCATGCTTTGTCACTCCGAGGTTCTCAATTATGACGAGGTCATGCAGAATTTTGAAGAAATCACCGACTGGCTTGCAAAACTCTACATCGACACGCTGAACATCATCCATTATATGCACGACAAGTACTGCTATGAACGCATTGAAATGGCTCTGCACGATGAAGAGGTCGTCCGGACAATGGCCGGCGGCATCGCCGGTCTCTCGGTTCTGGCGGACAGCCTCTCCGCCATCAAATATGCGAAAGTGCGCCCCGTTCTGAACGATGCCGGACTCGCCGCCGAATTCGTGACCGAGGGAGAGTTCCCGAAATACGGAAACAACGACGACCGCGTCGACCGGATCGCTGTCGATATTGTGAAATCGTTCCACAAAAAACTCTCCCGGCATTTTGCTTATCGGAACTCCAGGCCGACTCTTTCGATTCTCACGATCACGTCCAACGTCATGTACGGCAAAAAAACCGCTTCCACCCCCGACGGCCGCAAATCCGGAGAACCTTTCGCTCCGGGAGCAAACCCGATGCACGGTCGCGATGTAAACGGAGCCGTCGCCTCTCTGAAATCCGTCGCAAAGCTCCCCTACGACAGCGCCGAGGACGGCATCTCCTGCACCTTTTCCATCCTTCCCGATTCACTCGGAAAAACAGAGATCGCGAAGAAATCCAATCTGATCGGTCTGCTGGATGGCTATTTTACCGAAGGCGGACATCACCTGAATGTGAACGTGCTCCAGCGTGAAATGCTTCTGGACGCAATGGAACATCCGGAAAAGTACCCGCAGTTGACAATCCGCGTCTCCGGCTACGCCGTAAACTTCATCAAACTGACGAGGGAACAGCAGCTTGATGTGGTCAACCGGACCTTCCACAGCCGCTTCTGACTGCGTTATGGACAGCATCCGGGGCAGAATCCATTCCTGCGAAAGTTTCGGAACGCTCGACGGTCCCGGCATCCGCTTCGTCATTTTTCTTCAGGGGTGCCCGCTGCGCTGCCGATACTGTCACAATCCCGACACCTGGCGGTCGGACGGCGGGAAATCCGTCACCTCCGCGGAACTTGTGAAACAGATTGAATCCTGCCGGAATTTCCTCCGGAATGGCGGAGTCACCCTCTCCGGCGGCGAACCGCTGATGCAGCCGGAATTCTCCACCGATCTGCTGCGGCGCTGCCGGGAGGCGGGATTCCATACTGCCCTGGACACGGCAGGTTCCCTGCCGCTGGAAATATCACAAAATACAATCGATGCCGCGGATCTCCTTCTCCTCGACATCAAAGCCCTGAACCCGAACCTCTGCCGGGAACTCACCGGACAGGACAATACCAATGAACTCGCGACCCTCGAATACTGCGAACATACCGGCAAGGAGGTCTGGATCCGCCATGTGCTTCTCCCCGGATGGACTCTCCGCAGGGATCGCCTGGAACAACTGGCGGCATATTTGAAACCGTTCCGCTGCGTGCGACGTGTGGAACTCCTTCCATTTCACAAAATGGGCTCGTTCAAATGGAAAGAACTCGGACTCGCCGATCCCCTTGCGAACAGCCCTCTTCCCTCACAGGAAGAACTGAATGCCGCGGAGACTCTCTTTGCGGCATGGAACCCTTAGATCAAGAAAACTCCCGGCGAAAATCCTTCGTTTTCCGATTTTCTCCTGACTTTTTTCGAAAACACGATTGAAAAACACAAGGAAAACAGCCATATTTCCTCATTATAAAAAAATAGCAAACAAGGATTTGAACATGCTTTTTCCATACCCCCAGATCATCGAACTGAGCAGCGGACGGCGGAATCCCGCTGTCCGGACTGTCCGGGACGCCTCTCTGACCCGTCCCGACGAATACGTCATCAACATGACAGAGCAGTCAACGGAACTGCGCAGTGCCTCCGATTCCGGCTTTTTCTATGCGGAAAAAACTCTGCAGGAACTGCCGCCGAACCGGATCGGCACCATCCACGACTGGGCAGATGTTCCACTGCGTATCGTCATGATCGACCTGAAACGGATCAGCTGGAACTACGACTATCTGCGGTCCCTCTTCACCCTGTTTGCCGATCTGAAAATCAATGCGTGCCTTCTGGAATACGAGGATAAATTCCCTTATTCTTTCACAAATCGGATCGCCGTTCCTGATGCGTTCACGCGGGAGCAGCTTGCGGAACTTGTCCGAACGGCACGGGAAAATCACGTGGAACTCATTCCGCTGGTCCAGTGTTTCAGCCATTGGGAATACATTCTGAAACACGAGGAATTCGCAGGAATCCGAGAAGATCAGAAAAATGTTTCACAGGGATGCCCGCTGAATCCGGGGACATTCCAACTCTTCCGTTCAATGCTGAGCGAAATTCTGGAAATGCACCCGGACTGCCGCTATGTACACATCGGAGGAGATGAGGCGCGCCTGCTGGGTCACTGTCCAGCCTGTGCGGAAAAAGTGAGACAATCCGGCACGGAACAACTGTACGGAGACTACATTGAGCAGGCAATGGATCTCGTGAACTCCTATGGGAAAACCCCTCTTTTCTGGGCGGATTTCTTCTGGCATCATGAAAAACCTCTTCTGAAAAAAAATTGCATCGCAGTCGACTGGGAATATTCGCCGCGTGCAGTCCGCGCCCCGGAAGTGCCGGTTGGAATCCTGCACATGAAATACGGGTCGGAAGTTCCGGCACGCTACGCGCCGTTTCTAGATCCGGATGAAAAAGAAAAAAACCTGTTCAGTTTTCCGCATACCCTCTGGCTGAAGAAAAATGGATACCAGGCAATCGGGGCAGGAATCGTCAATGCTGCCGACAATGTTCTCGCCCATACTTCTGCAGCCGTCCGACTGAACACCCCCGCGGTTCTGGCAACCTACTGGGCATCGTGCGATTCGCTTTCCTTGCCGCTTGCACTATATCCCTGGCGCATTGCAGGAATCGCGATGCTCGGTGCTTCCGCCTGGAACAACGGATATGAAACAGCAAATCGCTCCACCTTCTACCAGCGCCTTGCGGAAAAGATGCACGACTCCCCGGAAGACTGGACCAATTATGCTCTTGCCGACGATCAGGGCACCTTGATTTCTCCCATGCGCTATCAGGAAAAACCGCATCCCGGCAAGGGAAATCTCGGAGTCTTCGGGAAAAAAGTCGCGTTCGACTACGAAATGCAGACTCTCTTCCGGGAAAAACCGCTCTTTGAGGAATCCGCCTTTGAAAAAATTCCACTCGGCAGCCAGGCAAATTCCACAAGGGATTTTGAAGTCAACGGAGAACCGTGCAAATTCACCATCGGACGGATGCGTTTTCTGCCGAAAGGAGAACTGATCTGTGCAGGAATCCCCTTCCATCTGGAAGATCGTCTGGCACTTTACGGTTATTATCCGGGACAGACCGTTCCGGCGGCTGTGCGTTTTCCGACAGCCCAAAAACATCCGGACGCACTTGCACTGATTCAGTCTGTGGTCGGCTATACCGGAATGCCGGATAAACCTGCCGTGTGCCTCTTTCATTACCGGGACACCACGATTCCAATCGAGCTGGTCTGGGAAAAAAATCTGAGCAACTGGTGGGCAATTGAGGACCGGGAAGAACTCAGAATCGCTTTCGCAAATGTGGATTACGGCGATCATACTTATTCCCGGCTCGGACTCCACCTCTGGATCTGCGAGAATCCGCACCCGGAAAAAGAACTGCTCTCCATTGAACTGAAAGTCCATCAGGATGTCATCATTGCGCTTGCCGGGCTTACGTTGTTTGAGAGGAAGTCTGGGAATCCGGAATCCATCGCCATGCTGGATCAGAAACGAAAAGAACTGAAGGAACTGTCTGAAGAATTCAACCGGGAGATCAGAAAATATGTCGGGGACTCCTCGGTTGCTGAATTGAACCGTCAGGCATTCGAAAGCCATCGGAAATTCCTTGACCGTCTCCAGACTCTGCTGCGCTGAGGAACAATCCGCAATAAAAAAGAACAAACGGAAAGTGGATGGCTGGGAATGTGGCTTGAACTGATTTTATCCCTTTTATGGATGGCGTTTTTTGTTCTGATCCGGATTCGTTTCAAAGGAGAAGTGCTGCGAACCGTGTTCTTGTCTGTCGTGATGGCGGCGGGGTACTGTTTTGTTTCCCATTTCATCTGCGGACGCGGAAATCCGTTTCTTTCTCAAGACAAAAATTTTGTTCCTCTGCTTGAGATGCTGATCTTCGCAGAAGCATTTGCGCTTCTCTGCTGCCGGGAAACACTGAATACGCTGACCAGATTCAAAGGAATCTTCCGACAGGATGTATTCTGGTATCTGGTTTGTTTTTTCCCGGGATTGTGCATTGGCTATCTGCTGAAGATCAGAGAGATTACGTTTTCGCTGTCGCCGGAGTCGCTCACCGAATTGAATATCTGGATGGTTCTGATTCTCTCTCTGAGTGTAGTCGGAGTAGTGACCCTGCTGGTTTTTTCCACTCTGGAGGCATGGAAGAAGGAGGAGTTCAAATGGTATTTCCCGGTCATGCTGTCGGTCGTTGTACTGTTTGTTCTGATCTCTGTTCTGATCCGGAATGACTTCACGCCCGTACTTCACCGCTGGCTGTGGAGTCTGTTTCTGATTGTAT
>CASEYW010000181.1 GCA_949292215.1 uncultured bacterium | reverse complement strand
TGTTCGGTCATAAAGCGGTTCCACAGGTTCTCCCGGTTTTCATATCTGACGGTCAGATTGTGTTTCCGGCAGTACTCTTCAAAACGCCGTTCGATCCATCTGCGGATCCGGGGAGTCAGAGCCGCCGCTCCGAGAATGGCATCTTCATTCACAAGGGAGACAAAGGCAATGGCCGGTTCCTCTTTCCACGCCACTTTCGTATAGGGATTGACATGGTTCATCAGATTCAAGGCAAACGTCTCCCAGATCTTCATCGCGCTGGGGGAGAAATGGATCATGGTCTTGAATTCATGAACACTCAGCGTTTCGTTCGGAAATTCCGCCACTTCCCCTTTGGCAAGCGGATGCAATGTCACAAAGTCGAGGGTGAGATAAATTCCCCGTTTTCTGGCTTTGGCGACTATGGAATCCATCCGGTCCATGCGCTCCGGGACCAGGGCGGTTGAGCGGTTTCCCGAATGAGCGATCAGATCCCGGTCAAAGTGATGAAAACGGATCAGGTTGTATCCCATGAATGCGCAGGCATCCATCAACTGGTCGATATGGGTGTCATCCATGAAATTGGTCCAGTACGTGATGTTCGTTCCCCAGAAACGGACCGGAATTCCGGGGCGTGAGGCATATTCGAACTGACCGTTGCGCACCACCACTCTGCCGTATTTCCCGGCCGGGGCGTCAAGAAAATCGGAAAAATCCAGAATGGACCCTTTGACATATTTTTTGCTGTGTTTCATGACTTTCCAGTCCGCATTCGGGACCATTCGGCGGATTTCCTCCTCGAAAAAGGGGATTTTGGAATCGGTTACAGTTGCTCCGGCAATCATCCAGATCCCCCCCTTCCCGCTGGTTCGGAATGTGAGTGACTTCAAAGGCTTATTCGGAATCGGGAATCCGGTCAGATAGAGTCCGATTCGAGCGGAAGGATTGCGTCCGCTCCATCCGATCTGCGCATTTTCGAGCTTGCGCGGGTTGTGGAAATTGTCCACATCCCTGTGATTGACGACAGAAATGGCTCTTCTGCTTCCATCGGCGTATCGAAGTTCGATTGTTCCGGTTTCGGCATTGTTTTTCGGAGCCCACCCGAGAGCGTGGAGCAAATAAAGATATCCTCCCTGCACATTCCCCGTTTCCAGCGTTGCCGATCGCGGATAAAAGGGGGCATGTTCCGACTCGAAAAGTCCAATGCAGCTTCTGCCGCCGTTGGTCGCGGGATCTAGGATATCGAATTTGACACTGTTGAATATTTTTCGAGAAACGGGAAAGGCGGAAAGATCGTTTCCCGGCCCCTGATCGGTCCATCCCCCCTTGCCGTCTCCCGGCGTGGAATCCCGGAATCCAAGATTCGCCGCCTTGCGCAAGTTCAGAGGAAACTGCCTGTATGGAAGAAACGTCATTTTCAGTTGCAGACGCCACTCCTCTCCCGGCTTGAGCGACCTTCTCTCTCCGAACAGATACAGCGCCCAGGTGTCCATCCTGTATTGTCGTTCATCGGAAAGGGATAGACCGAAATTTCCTTCGATTTTCAGGATTCCCTCTTCCAAATGGATTTCCAGGATATTGTTTCCGCAGGCGGCATGCAGACTTTTCCGCGTTTCCTTGTAGTCGTCCCCGAATCCATAGGCCTTCCCGTTGAGAATCAGAGGATTTCTCACAAATCTTTCATGCTTCAGATAAGCCCGCAGGGAAATTTGTTTCAACTCGTGATTTCCGGCCTTCAGCGTATGGAATGTACGGATGCTGTTTTTCCCTTCGCGGAGAACGGTCTCCGTGAAATCCAGGGAGATGCCTGACCAGAGGGTGAAGTTTCCCATGAATTCGTATCCGCCGTTCTTGCGACGGGGAAATCCTTTTTCGGGAATCATAAGCCGTTCGGTCTGTCCGCTCTGTTTCCATGTCTTGTCGTGAACGGTCAGATGAAAACCGGTTTGAATGCCGTCGATGTCGATCATGCCGCTGTTGTGAATGACCAGCCTCTCCTTTTCGGTCGTGGCTCCTCCCCACAAGCCGCGATCCCCCTGAGCAAAACAGACGGTTACGGCCCAGAGAATTCCTGCGAAGAAAACAATTTTTCTCATTGAAATGAATCCTTATCGGTTGCAGTTATGGAAGAAGGTTCAAATTTTCATCCAGGTATTTTTGGAATTCAAAGACGCTTTCTTTATTGAACCAGTACCAGCTTTGTCCACCGACATGTCCATCATAGAACAGGGTGTTGGCCCGATTGAAATGAACAAGAAACAGATCAGAGGATCCGGTACTCTGCGGATTCCAGATATTGGGATTCCCGCATCCGTCATGCATCGCGCCGCTTGCGCTTCTTGCTGCAAACGCGGAATCCACCAGAAGTTCATTTCGTGCAGGGGTTTTGACTTTTCCCATGCTGATATAGTAGAAAATGTCCGTGTTTTCGGAAAGGAAGAAATGAACATCCTTTTTCACGCACAGGCTCCCGGGATTTTCGGGGTCGATATACCATCCCTGCGGTTTGATCATTCCATACCCGCCGCGCCACGAAATGCCGCGAAGATCCCTTTGAGGAATCTGGGTACACAAATCTTTCGGGCAGATGGAAAGTTTGCGGGGAATATACCCCAAGCCCCGATCGACTTCCTGTCCGGCGGCCATTTCTTCGCTCATCAGCAAGATCCACGCGAATTTTGTTCCGTCGATCGTCGTGATTCCGCATAAGTTGTCATTGAAATCCGCACTGTACTGCTGAAAGCCGAGTCCGCACTGTTTCAGATTGGAGACACACCGGATGCTCCGCCCTTTTTCTCTGGCGGATCTCAATGCGGGAAGAAGCAGAGCGGAAAGAATTGC